>NZ_CP047117.1:0-659984 GCF_030440535.1 Corynebacterium capitovis DSM 44611
GTGGCAAACCAAGACATCGAAGCATTGTGGCGCGATATCGTCGCAGAGCTCCTCGCCCTTTCGGAGCGGCCCAGCTCGAGCATCCCCACGTTGACCCATCAGGAGCGGGCGTACCTTCAGCTGGTCAAACCCGTTATGATCGTGGAGGGTTATGCCATCCTTGCCGCGCCCCACGCGGCGGCGAAAACAGTCATCGAGGAAAGCCTCGCTCCGCACATCACGGATCTTCTTTTCAAGAAGCTGGGGAAACCCTTTTCCCTTGCCGTTTCTACCCAGCCAGCGGTTCCCCAGCCGACACAGAGCACACCCCAGCCCGTCGCACCCATGGCGCACACTCCCGCGGGTGACGAGTGGTTCTCGACGCGATCCACGCCGCACCAGGACGTGGTGACCGCACCCGGTGAACAAATCCCCATGGGCCTAGACGAGCTGGCCCGCCTTCATTCCCAGCAGCAGGCGGAGCGGACGCGCACGCCTGATCGTGCAGAACGTGCCCAGCGCATCCGCCGGGAAAAACCGGCCCACGACCCCGACCGCGAGACGTCTCTCAACCCCAAATACACGTTTGAAAACTTCGTGATCGGCTCGTCGAACCGCTTTGCCAATGGGGCCGCCGTGGCCGTGGCGGAAAACCCGGCTCGTGCATACAACCCCCTTTTCATCTGGGGTGGCTCGGGCCTGGGCAAGACACATCTCCTGCACGCCGCCGGTAACTACGCGCAGGTGCTTCAGCCCGGCCTGCGGATCAAGTACGTCTCCAGCGAAGAATTCACCAACGACTACATCAACTCCGTGCGCGATGACCGGCAGGAATCCTTCAAGCGGCGTTATCGCAATCTCGACATCTTGATGGTCGACGACATTCAATTCCTGGAGGGCAAGGAAGGCACCCAGGAGGAGTTCTTCCACACGTTCAATTCGCTGCACCAGCAGGATAAACAGATCATTTTGTCGTCCGATCGCCCGCCAAAGCAGCTCACCACCCTTGAGGACAGGCTGCGCACCCGTTTCGAGGGCGGGCTCATTACCGACGTTCAGCCCCCCGACCTGGAGACGCGCATCGCGATTCTAATGAAGAAAGCGTCGGCGGATGGGACTCAGGCGGACAGGTCGGTCCTCGAGCTCATCGCCAGCCAGTTTGAGTCGTCGATTAGAGAGCTCGAAGGCGCTCTAATCCGCGTCTCCGCGTACTCCTCGCTCATCAACGAGCCGGTGACCTTGGAGGTCGCGCAGGTTGCGTTGCGCGACATCCTCCCCGACGAAGGCGACGTCAACATCGACGCGTCTGCAATCAAAGAGGCGGCGGCGGAGTACTTCAACGTGACAGTCGAGCAGCTCACAGGAGCGGGCAAGACCAGGCAGGTTGCGCACGCCCGCCAGCTTGCCATGTACCTCTGCCGAGAGTTGACCGAGCTGTCACTTCCTCGCATCGGGAATGAGTTTGGTGGCAAGGACCACACGACCGTGATGTACGCCGATCGCAAGATCCGCAAGGAAATGACCGAAAACCGCGGCACCTACGATGAGATTCAACAGCTCACACAGATGATCAAAAACAGAGCGAGAATGAGCTGACCACTGCATTCCTGTACGAACCCGGCCTCCTGAAGGTGGCCGGGTTTTTTGTCCACAGCATTAATCACAACCGTGTAATTCCACGGCACGTTTTTGGAGATTTCCTATTATTAGTGACCTGTACCACACCGTCGACTGAGTGTGGATAACCCTCCTGGCGCCGTGAAATCCCAGTGCATAAGAGTCGCACCCTTGTGGACAAAGAACAGGCTATCTTTTTTATCCACAGGAGCGTTCTCTTATCCACAGGTTATCCACAAGCCTGGGCACAGCGCGAAACGCCGAGATAAGCACGCTGTTTGCGGGGCATTCCACACCTTCCACACCACCTACTGCAGTTCCCGACTCATTTCTTGTAACTCAACGAGAAGAAAGAGAGCGTGTGAAATCTCCGTGCGCTCCGTCTCCGAGAGGGCTACCCCGGCAAATGACAAGAGTTGGCGCCCCGCCTAAAGTGGAGCCGAGTTTTGCAATTTCCGTTCGCGCTTCCGGGGAACCCCGGGGAGGCGCCTCATGGTGCAAGGGAGCAGGCATGGAGGACGACCGGGTGTCGTTTCGCGTCCATAGGGACGATCTCGCTGATGCAGTGTCATGGGTGGCCAGGAGCCTGCCGACAAAAAACACGCAGCCAATCCTGCGCGCCGCGGTGATTACCGCAGATGACGCGGGTTTGGAATTCGCTGGTTTCGACTACGAGGTCTCCTCGCGTGTGCGCATTGCAGCAGAGGTGGACCAGCCGGGTCGCGTCGCAGTAGCGGGCAAACTACTGGCGGACATCGTTGCCAGCATGCCCACCAAGCCCGTCGAGGTTTCCACCGACGGCTCCCGCATGCTGCTCCTCGCAGGCTCCGCTCGCTTCGAGCTCCCCCTCATGCCCCTCGACGACTACCCGCAGCTGCCCACCTTGCCCGAAGTGACGGGCACGATCTCACCGGCAGATTTCGTCGGAGCTGTCACCCAGGTCGCCTCCGCCGCAGGCCGCGATGACACTCTCCCCATGCTGACAGGCATCCACATCGAGATTGATGGTTCTTCTCTTCAGCTCACCGCGACGGACCGCTTCCGTTTGGCTCTGCGGACTATCGCCTGGCAACCCACCGCGGAGGCCGTGCGCGCCAAACTCCTCGTCCCGGCGAAGACGCTGGTAGACAACGCCCGCACCTTGGATACTCACGTAGATGACCCGGTGGAAATCGCCGTAGGCGGCCACACCAACGTGGGTGCGGAAGGGCTTTTTGGTCTCCACTCCGCGAATCGCGAAACAACAACCCGCATGCTCGACGCAGACTTCCCGAATATCCAGCCCTTACTGCCCAAGACGCACACCTCGATGGCCACCGTGGAGATTGCCCCTCTTGTCGACGCGATCCGCCGCGTCAGCCTGGTCGCGGACAGAAACTCGCAGGTACGCATGCACTTCAAAGACGGTGAGGTGACGCTGTATGCCTCCGGTGTCGATTCGGGCGAGGCGACCGAAACCCTTCCCGCCGTGTTCAGCGGTGTCGACGAGCTCCTGATCGCGTTCAACTCCGGCTACCTCAAAGACGGCTTGAGTGTGATCCCGACTGAGCGCGTGGTCTTTGGTTTCACCGAGCCCTCCCGGCCTGCCATCATGATCCCCGAGCCCGAGCAGCTGCCCGAGGCAGAAGCGGACGGCACGTTCCCAACTCCCGCCACCGACTTCACCTACCTGCTCATGCCCGTTCGCCTGCCCGGTTAGTCCCCTACCCACAACCGTGTACGTCCGCGAACTTGACCTGCGCAACTTCCGTTCTTGGCCGGAGTTGTCTCTGTCGCTGACGCCGGGGGTGACGGTGTTTTCGGGCCGGAACGGTTACGGTAAGACGAACATCGTCGAGGCGGTGCACTACACCTCGGTGCTGTCCAGCCATCGAGTTTCCGGCGATGCTCCCCTGATTAGAAGCGGCTGCTCAAGCGCCCGCGTCTCCGCGACCGTTGTTAACGACGGCCGCGAGCTCACCACCCACCTGCTCCTCAACTCGGCGGGGGCGAACCAGGCCCAAATCAATAGAACCAGGCTTAAGTCCCCGCGCGAGATAGCAGGGGTACTGCGCGCGGTGATGTTTTCCCCCGAGGACCTGCGACTTGTCAACGGTGAGCCCGGGGAGCGGCGGCGTTTCCTCGATGACCTCGTCGGTCTGCGCGCACCCCGTCTCGGTGGCGCCCGCGCCGACTACGAGCGGATCCTGCGGCAGCGCAACGCTTTGCTCCGCCATTCCTCCTCCGACCTGCGGCGTGGTTACAACGACGGGGGTGGGGCGTCGGCTTTGAGCACCCTTGACGCGTGGGATCTGCAGCTCGCGCGCGCAGCAGGCCAAGTAATCGCGAGCAGACTATCGCTTATCGACGCCCTCGCGTCACCCATCTCCGAGGCCTACGCCGCTGTGGCCCCCGAGTCGCGCCCCGCCACCGTGACGTACAAGTCCACGGTGGACGATGCGATTTTCTCCCTCGCGGGCGAAGCAAGCCGGGACCCGGAGGTGATCGAAGCGGCGGTCCTAGCTGAGCTCGGTCGCCGCCGGAGAGACGAGATCGACCGCGGCATCACACTTGTCGGCCCCCACCGCGATGACCTGGTGTTGTTCTTAGGCGAGCAACCCGCCAAGGGGTACGCCAGCCACGGAGAAACGTGGTCCTTTGCGCTCGCGTTGCACCTCGCGGAGTACGCTCTGCTGGCAGCGGAAGGGCCAGGGCCGGTTCTCATCTTGGACGACGTGTTCGCGGAACTCGATGCGAAGCGGCGCGAGAGGCTCGTCGCCGTCACGGAGGGGGCCGAGCAGGTACTTGTCACCGCGGCGGTGGGTGATGACCTTCCCCCCAACCTCGCCGATGCGGTGAGCGCCAGGTACTCGGTGGTGATGGAGGAGGGGGTGTCCCAGATTGAGCGACCTGATTAAGTCGACTTTTGACAGTCTGCGCGCGCAGGCCGGCCAGCGTTCGGGCCGGTTACCGGATCTGAGCCGGCAGGGCCGAGGTGTGGTGCCGCGGCGTAGCGCGTCGAAAAGCGGGGCTCGAGTGCCTGGTCTTGCGGGTCTGGAGCTCGGGGGCGAGGAGAAGAAGTGGCGCGGCCCGGGTCGACCGACCGGGCCAGATGGACGGGCGCGCGTGCCTGGGTACGAGGTCAGCGGGTTTGGACAGCTGGTGCGCAAGGAGATTCGGAAGAGGGAGTGGAATGACAACCTCGCCGCGGGGTGGGTAATGGGAAACTGGGCCGGCCTCGTGGGTGAAAAGATCGCGCAACACACGACGGTGGAGATGATCAAAGAGGGCGAGGTGTTTGTCTCCTGCGATCAAACCGCCTGGGCCACGCAGCTGAAGTACATGCAGTCGACCGTGCTGGGGGAGATCGCGAGGAAGGTTGGGCCGGGGATCATCACGAAGTTGCACGTGTACCCGCCGAAAACAAAGAACTGGCGGTACGGGCCGCTGCACGTCAAGGGGCGCGGCCCGCGCGACACGTACGGTTAAGCTGCGGGCCGCACGCCCAAATTCGGCCCTGCAACGCCGTCTCGCGAGCGCAGCGGGTGCCGGTGGTGGTCCCCACTAGGTGTAAACTAGGACAGGTTACAACCCCGCCAAGCGCAACAGGAGAGACCATCCACCGTGGCTATTCAAGAACCGCACTACGATGCGTCGTCGATCACGATCCTCGAGGGCCTCGAGGCAGTGCGCAAACGGCCGGGTATGTACATCGGCTCCACAGGCTCACGCGGCCTGCACCACCTGGTGTGGGAGGTCGTTGATAACTCGGTCGACGAGGCCATGGCCGGGTGCGCCGATCGCATTGACGTCACCATTATGAAAGACGGGGGAATCGAGGTCATCGATAACGGCCGCGGTATCCCCGTGGACATGCACCCGTCCGGTGCCCCCACGGTGCAGGTTGTGATGACGCAGCTGCACGCCGGCGGCAAGTTCGATTCCGATTCTTACGCCGTCTCTGGCGGGTTGCACGGCGTGGGTATTTCTGTGGTCAACGCCCTATCCACGCGAGTGGAGGCGGATATCAAGCGCGATGGCAAGCACTGGTACCAAAGGTTCACCGATGCTGTACCGGAGCCGCTTGAGGAGGGGGGCAACGCCCGCGGAACTGGGACGACCATTCGCTTCTGGCCGGATGCGGAGATTTTCGAAACGGTCGATTTTGACTACACCACCATCTCCCGCCGCCTGCAGGAAATGGCCTTCCTGAACAAGGGCCTGACCATCACGCTCAAAGACGAGAGGGTCACCGAGGAGGAGCTCGAGCTCGAAGCCATCGCGGAAGAGGGCGAGACGGCAGCACTTGTCGACGGCGATTCGTTCGACGACACGGCCATCACAGACTCGGCAGCCGATTCCACCGACGCCGCGGAGCAGGTCGCCCCCGCCACGAAGAAGAAGCGCGAAAAGAAGGTCACCTTCCACTACCCGAACGGGTTGATCGACTACGTCGACTACCTGAACCGCAATAAGAACGTCGTCCACCCCACGGTGATTGGCTTTGAAGCAAAGGCCACCGACCACGAGGCCGAGGTGGCGATGCAGTGGAACGCCGGTTTTAAGGAGTCGGTGCACACCTTTGCCAACACCATTAACACCCATGAGGGTGGCACTCACGAGGAAGGGTTCCGCGCCGCGCTGACTTCCTTGATGAACCGGTACGCCCGCGAGCACAAGATGATCAAGGACAAAGACCCGAACCTCACGGGTGACGATTGCCGAGAGGGTATCTCTGCCGTCGTCTCTGTGCGCGTGTCCGACCCGCAGTTCGAGGGGCAGACGAAGACTAAGCTGGGAAGCACCGAGATCAAGGGTTTCGTCCAGCGCGCCGTGAACGAGCACCTCTCTGATTGGTTTGACGCCAACCCGGCCGAGGCCAAGGCGATTGTGAACAAGGCGGTGTCCTCCTCGCAGGCTCGCCAGGCGGCGCGCAAGGCCCGCGACCTCGTCCGGCGCAAGTCCGCGAACGATATGGGCGGGCTGCCCGGCAAGCTCGCCGACTGCCGGTCGAAGGACCCCAAGAAGTCTGAACTGTTCATCGTGGAGGGCGACTCCGCCGGTGGCTCAGCCAAGCAGGGCCGCGACTCGATGTACCAGGCGATCCTGCCTCTGCGCGGCAAGATCCTCAACGTGGAAAAGGCACGTATGGACCGCGTGTTGAAAAACGCCGAGGTCCAAGCCATCATCACCGCGCTGGGCACGGGTATCCACGACGAGTTCGATATTTCCCGGTTGCGCTACCACAAGATCGTGCTCATGGCGGACGCCGACGTGGATGGACAGCACATCGCGACATTGCTGCTCACCCTGTTGTTCCGCTTCATGCCGCAGCTCATCGAGCAGGGCCACGTCTACCTGGCGAACCCGCCTTTGTACAAGCTCAAGTGGGCGAAGGGAGAGCCGGGCTTCGCGTTTTCCGACGCCGAGCGCGACAGCGAGCTCGCGGCGGGCCTCGAGGCGGGGCGCAAGATCAACACCGACGACGGCATCCAGCGCTACAAAGGTCTCGGCGAGATGAACCCGAGCGAGCTGTGGGAGACCACGCTGGACCCAGAGTACCGCATCCTGCGCCGCGTGGACCTCGAGGATGCGCAGCTCGCCGATGAGTTGTTCTCCGTCCTCATGGGCGACGACGTTTCTGCCCGCCGCTCCTTCATCACCCGGAAAGCCAAAGACGTCCGCTTCCTCGACGTGTAAAAAGCGAAGCTCATTCCGAGCGACCGTTCCTGTGCCCGTCTACACTCAGTGAGATGACGATCACAGGTCAACCGCGTTCCCTAGAGCTTTCGCTTCCCGACGGTTCCACCACAACCGTGCTCCTCTTCGACCCCGCTCACACGTCCTCCGCACCGCTCGTGGTCATCTGGCCCGGGTTCGGGATCGGTGGTCGTTATTATCAGCCGATGGCTAGTTTCCTCGCGGACCATGGCTTCCCGGTGGCGATCGGTGAGCTCCGCGGCCAGGGGACGAACACGGCAGTTCCCACCCGCTCGCACCAGTGGGGGTACCACGAGATGGTCACGCAGGATTACCCTCTGACCATTCGCGTCGCCAAAGGAGCCTGTGGTCTCGGTGATGATCATCCGGTTGTGCTGTTAACTCACTCGATGGGTGGGCAGATCGGCGTGCTGTTCCTGTCCAATCCGGTTGCCCGCGAGCTGAACGTCGTGGGAATGATGGGTGTTGGGACGGGGAGCCCGTACCGCAACGCTTTTCGTGGACGGGACAAACTCAAGCTCACCGTTGGTGCGCCCATGATGGGAGCGGTGTCCGCAGTCCTCGGTTACTGGCCGGGTGGCCGGATTGATCTGGCGGGCTATGGGCGCCAGGCGGGCAGGCACGTGCGCGAATGGGCGCAGCTGTCCCGGACGAATGAGTTCACCCACCTCGCGGGTGCAGACTATGAGAATGTGCTGCCCGGCATAAGAACGCCCGTACTACTAACGCGTTTCTCCAACGACGGCGACTGCACAATCGCTTCCGCGCAGGCCTTGGCCCAGCACTTCCCTGATGCGGACCCTGTTGTCGAAGAAATTCCCGGCGACCTAGGCCATAACCGCTGGGCGCGGGAGCCGGAGATCGTAGGACGGCGCTTTATCCGGTTTTACGAGGAGGTACTGGCCTAAGCGACGACCCGAGCCGGGTCGTTCCACAACCGGTACACCGCCATCATCCGCGCCGCGGAGGGCAGAGTACCCGGGCTAGCGCGCTGGATGCGCAGCGTGCAGCGCCCTTCCAGGTGGCCGCGGACGTGGCGGACAACCGTTTTGAGAGTAGCGGGGTGGGCCGTGAAGGCTTCCCCGGCGAGGACGAGCGTTCCTGGATCCAGCACATCCACAGCGGTGAGGATTGTGCGCGCCAGCTCGTACGCGCGTTCCTGCAGAATCGCCTCCGCGTGGGGGCAGGATGACGCTAAGGCGGTGAGCTGGCCGAAGGAGGATACGTCTAACCCGTCCTTCTGCGCATTGCGCACGACATCCCCGTTAGTCAGGGGGACACTGGAGTCAGGGCGGTGGCGGGGCGCGCGGGGTCGATGGACGGCGCCGCTAAACATCCAGGCGTGGGTGACTACGTTGCGGGCGTAGAAGAACAAGGTTGCCGTTTCCGTGGCTCCCTCCGGTGGCAGCGGGCGGGAGAGGAGTTCGGTTGCTGCCACAGCGGTCACCCCGGTGGCGACGTCGACGTGGCGGCCGTAGGCGTCGGCAAGTAGGGCCCCGACGGGGACGTCCGGCCAGCCGAACTCGGGCGAGGTGAGGTGACCGTTGTGGTCCACAGGCGAGGAAAACGCCACCCCGATTGCGGCGGGCTCGGGCAATCCCGCTGCTAGCGAGAACATCGATCGGCTTAGGGAGGAGAGGGTCTCGGGTGCGCCGCGCGTGGCGTCCAGATCTAGGTGGGCTTGGCGGATGGTGCGGCCGGCGCCGTCGCAGACCAAAATGACGGAGCGGCGCACCCCGACGTGGGCGCCCCACGTGACGATGTGGCGCCCGTCGACTTCCAGACGTGCGCTGGGGCGGCCGGTCTGGGTGGTGTCAACACCGGGGTGGCGTTCCTCTACCAATCCCAGTTGGCTCAGGCGGGTGACCAGGCGCGCAACCGTTGGCTGGGAGAGCCCCAGGTCGTTTTTGAGCTGGGAGCGGGTGGTTCCGGGTGACACCCGGATCTGGTGCAGGACCCGAGCCAGGGGAGAGGAAGGCACCTCGAATTGCAGGGGTGCGACGGAGTTGTTGACTGCGGTGGGAGCCGTCATGAGCTCACTATAGACCGATATGTCTATTCGCAGCAGCGGTATCGTCATTATATTCAGGCCAATTCAAAAGGTACAACCTGCATAAATTCAGCAGAAATCGACGTGCGGAGGGCGGGATAGACCGACTAGTCTACTCATGATGAGACGCCGCAGAGAGGAGCCAGCCGCGACGGGGGACCGTGGATCAAGCGGGCGCTCCAACGTGCCGTTTTCGCGGGGTTCCTTGCAACGTGGTGGGTCCTGACTTCGGCGCACCTCGTCGATGCGAACCGATGCGTCGCGCGCGGGGCAGGAATCCCATGTGGCGTGCAGGGTTACTTCCTGTGGCAGCACATTCTGGCTACACTGCAGCGGATCGTCATCGGCGGGGGAGCGCCTGGCTCACATGTGGAGGGACGGACGCGGAGCTGATGGACGTGCGCGCAGCTCACTGAGGGGGGTTCACGGCGCCCACGTCTCCGCAACTTGAAGAAAGCGGCCCGGGTTTCACCCTCGGGCCGCTTTGTGCTGTGGTTCTTCCACCGCAGCGCGCTCCAGTCACTGCAACCACACGAGTCACAACTGTAACACGTGGGACGGTGAGGTGGCGGTGAGGTGGCGGTTGCCTCGGGGGCTTTCTTCTGCGCCCAGGGTGTCAACGCAGTTAGAGTGGGTGCTATCGGTGGCGCCCTGCCTGCCTGGCTGCTGTGGGGCCCACCGCGTTTGGAACCCGCGAAAGGAATGATATGACCGCAATCAAGAATGTTTCCGTCATCGGCTCTGGGGTGCTGGGGGCACAGATCGCCTTCGTTATCGCCCACGCTGGTTTCAAAGTCACCGCTTGGGATATCAACGATGACGCAGTCGAAGCAGCGAAGGGCCGGTTCGAATCCATCGGCAACAAGATGATCGCCGACCTAGAGAATGTGACCGAAAGCTCGGTTGCCACGGGCCGCGACAACATTTCCCTCACTACGGATCTCAACGCCGCCGTAGCCGAGGCGGACCTCGTTATCGAGGCCGCTCCTGAGAAGTTGGAGCTCAAACGCGAGATCTGGAAGAAAGTCGGAGCGGTGGCGCCGTCCCACACCATCTTCTGCTCGAATACGTCCTCTTTCCTAGGCAGCGAAATTGCCGACGCCTGCGGTGACGCTTCCCGTTTTATAAACACCCACTTTGCCAACCGGGTGTGGCTGTACAACATCGTCGAGATCATGCCGAACCCCGAGACGGATCGGACGTACCGCGATGTCGTGGTGGAGTTCTTCAACGAGGCAAAGATGGAGCCCGTCGTGATGAAGAAGGAGCAGCGTGCCTACCTTTTGAACACGATGATGGTCCCGTTCCTGCAGGCCGCGCAATACCTCTACGTCAACGACGTAGCGAGCGTCGACCAGATCGATAAGGATTGGCGCATCGCCATGGGAAGTGACATGGGTCCGTTCCAGATCATGGACATGATCGGTTTGCGCTCCATCGTCAACGTCGCCGAGGCATCTAAGGAAGAACAGCCGGAGTGGAAGAAGCGGTTTACCGAGATCGCTAAGCAGATGATTGAGGAGGGCCGCTCCGGCCAAGGCGACGGGAAGGGGTTCTACACCTACGACAGCGAGGGCAATATCCTCGCCCAGTAAGCCCAGTAGACACGGTCAGTTCGCCTCAGCCCACGCGCGGAACACATCTTCAGCCACCGCCGCCAGCGCTTGATTCGCGCCGCTTAACGGGCGAAGCGCCGCGACGGTGCGCGCGAGCGCGGCGGCCGCGTCCTCGACGGAATCGAACACCGGCACGCCGTGGATGCGCGCGCCCGGCACCGCCGCGCAGGCTGCCAGGGCCGAAAAAGAGCGCACGCGAACTTGATACTGCGCGCACACCTCGTCGGCCACCGCGAGTAGTTGTTCGTTGCTGAAAGCTCTCACTGGCCGCGGGTCCGCCGGATCCGAGCCTCGGTGGCGGCGTACTCCTCCACTCGGGTGCGGGCGAGGGCCGTGACGGTGGCGTCGTCAAGCGTGCGCGATGCGGCGCTGATGACCGCCCGGCGCACGGCGTCATGCTTGGAGCAACTCCACGCGGAGGCGAGGAGAACGAGCGCTTTATCCTCATCGGCGGTGAGGCGAAGGGTCATGGCCATACCACTGTGATACCACGGCCTCGGGGTAGAGGCCGCTAGAATGGCTCAGAACGCTTCTGAGAAAGGTGACTATGAGCGACGATTACGATCGCATTCATCCCATTGACATCAATGAGGAGATGCAGACCAGCTACATCGATTACGCGATGAGCGTGATCGTTGGTCGCGCCCTGCCGGACGTGCGCGATGGGATGAAGCCTGTCCACCGCCGCATTATCTACGCGATGTACGACAACGGCTACCGGCCGGAACGCTCCTACGTGAAGAGCGCGAAGCCGGTCGCGGACACGATGGGTAACTACCACCCGCACGGTGACTCCGCGATCTACGACACCCTCGTTCGTATGGCCCAGCCGTGGGCGATGCGCTATCCGCTTGTCGACGGCCAGGGCAACTTCGGCTCCCCAGGCAACGATGGGCCGGCAGCCATGCGCTACACCGAGTGTAAGCTGACCCCCCTGGCCATGGAAATGGTGCGGGACATCCGTGAAAACGCCGTTGATTTCTCCCCGAACTACGACGGCAAGACCCGGGAACCGGACGTGTTGCCCTCGCGCGTGCCGAACCTGCTGATGAACGGCTCCGGCGGCATCGCCGTCGGCATGGCCACGAACATCCCGCCACACAACCTCGGCGAGCTGGCCGAGGCGATCTACTGGATCCTGGATCACCACGAGGCCGACGAAAAGACGACCCTCGATGCGGTGATGGAGCGCATACCGGGGCCTGATTTCCCCACGGCTGGCCTGATCGTCGGTGACCAGGGCATTAAGGATGCGTACACCACGGGCCGCGGTTCAATCCGCATGCGGGGTGTGACGGAGATTGAGGAGATCGGCAACCGCCAAGTCATCGTCATCACCGAGCTGCCCTACCAGGTCAACCCGGACAACTTCATCGCGAGCATCGCCGACCAGATCAACAACGGCAAGATGCCGGGGGCCTCGCGGATTGACGACGAATCCTCCGACCGTGTCGGCATGCGCATCGTAGTCAGCCTCAAGCGCGACGCCGTTCCGCGCGTGGTGTTGAACAACCTGTACAAGCACTCGCAGCTGGAGACGAACTTCTCCGCCAACATGCTCTCCATCGTCGACGGAGTGCCCCGCACCCTGCGCCTCGACCAGATGCTGCGCTTCTACGTTAAGCACCAGATCGACGTCATCGTCCGGCGCACCCAGTACCGCCTGGATGAAGCAGAGAAGCGCGCCCACATCCTGCGCGGCTTGGTCAAGGCTCTCGACGCCCTCGACGAGGTCATCGCCCTGATCCGCCGGTCTCCGACTGTCGACGAGGCCCGCTCCGGATTGATGTCTCTCCTCGACGTCGACGAGATCCAGGCCGACGCCATCCTGGCCATGCAGCTGCGCCGGCTCGCGGCCCTGGAGAGGCAGAAAATCGTCGACGATCTTGCTGCGATTGAAAAGGAAATCGCCGACTACAAGGACATCCTGGCCAGCCCCGAGCGCCAGCGCGCCATTGTTGGCGACGAGCTCCGGGAGATCGTGGCCAAGTACGGCGACGCCCGCCGGACCCAGCTCGTCGCGGCGACCGGCGACGTGACGGAGGAAGACCTCATCGCCCGCGAGAACGTGGTGGTCACCATCACGTCTACTGGTTACGCCAAGCGCACCAAGGTGGACTCCTACAAGGCTCAGAAGCGTGGTGGAAAGGGCGTGCGCGGTGCGGAGCTGAAGCAGGACGACGTGGTGAAGAACTTCTTCATCTGCTCCACGCACGACTGGATCCTCTTCTTCACCAACTTCGGTCGCGTGTACCGCCTCAAGGCCTACGAGCTGCCCGAGGCCGGGCGCACCGCGCGCGGGCAGCACGTGGCCAACCTCCTGGAGTTCCAGCCGGAAGAAAAGATCGCGCAGGTCATTCAGATTCAGTCCTACCGGGATGCGCCGTACCTGGTGCTAGCTACCCGGGAGGGCCGCGTGAAGAAGTCGCGGTTGACGGACTACGAGTCGGCGCGCTCCGCCGGGCTCATCGCGATCAACCTCAACGAGGGGGATTCGCTGATTGGCGCGTCGCTCGCCGCGGAAGACGAGGACATATTGCTCGTCTCCGAGCAGGGCCAGGCCATTCGCTTCACCGCCAGCGACGACCAACTGCGCCCGATGGGTCGCGCAACCGCGGGCGTGAAAGGCATGCGCTTCCGCGGCGACGACCAGCTGCTGGCCATGACGGTCGTTCACGACGGCGAATTCCTGCTCGTGGCCACCTCCGGGGGATACGGCAAGCGCACCCCGATCGCGGAGTACCCGACGAAGGGGCGCGGCGGAATGGGCGTCATGACGTTCAAGTACACGCCGAAGCGCGGCAAGTTGATCGGCGCGCTCTCCGTTGACGAAGAGGACCAGATCTTGGCCATTACCTCCGCGGGTGGGGTGATCCGTACGGAGGTCAGCCAGATCAGACCGTCGTCACGCGCGACGATGGGCGTTCGCTTGGTCGATCTTAACGACGGCGTGGAGCTGCTGGCCATCGATAAGAACGTCGAGGACGAAGGCGAGGTCGAAGCCACGGCCGTGGCCAAGGGCGAGAAGACCGTCGAAGAAGCGATGGAGGCGATGGAGACCGCACCGCCCGCGCCGCTGAAACCCGTCAACGTCAACAGCGTGGAGGCAGATGACGCCGCCGCGGGCTACGATGGCGACACCGGCGACGATGGGGACGAGGAGTAAATATGGCCGCGCGTAACGTCACGATCACCCACGTGAGCGCGGGTTCCGTGTTCAAGCTGGCAACCAGCCTGGCCGGAATCGGGTTTATCGTGTGGATGTTGGCAGCCGTACTGATCTACCTCGGGCTGGCTTCCGCAGGGGTGATCGACCACATCAACTCCCTCATCGGCGGTGTCGGCGGGGACCAGGTTGTCGACTTCCCGCTGCTGCTGTCCGCGGCGGCCCTGCTCGGTCTCGTTTGGGTGGTGTTCGTGGCGGTGGTGGCGCCGCTGACGGCCATCATCTACAACGCCGTGGCGGACCTGGCCGGCGGGCTCGGCGTGACGATGGCCAACCGTCCCCGCACCTAAAACGCATTCTGAGCTGCAGATTTGGAGTTGTCGAGGGCCCTGGGTAATGTTCTATCTCGTTCCCAGGGCCTATAGCTCAGTCGGTTAGAGCGCATCGCTGATAACGATGAGGTCGCAAGTTCGATTCTTGCTAGGCCCACCATGGGGGATTAGCTCAGTTGGTAGAGCACCTGCTTTGCAAGCAGGATGTCAGGAGTTCGATTCTCCTATCCTCCACAATTAGAAGCGTGTTGGAAAGCCGCGCGGGCCCCGGCTATCTCCTCAGCGTTCACTTTCTCTGCCATAGCCCTTTCTCTTATCACTTGCCCGAGTAGACGGGGAAGGCGCTGTGCTCAGCCTATCAACCATGAGCGACAGCACGCACGATCCGGGCATCAGGGACGAGCTCAAGGGCCGGAGGGGCACCTTTCATTCCGACGAGGAGAAGCAGTTCCGGAACGTCGATGGATACGAAAACGCGGTAGCGGCGGGCATAACCACACGGTGTTAGCCGTTGATCCTATACCCCCCGGGGGTATAGGATGGTCACTGGTGCGAATGGAATCGTCGCAGTGACGTGAGGAGAAGAGGCGCGTCGTGAGCACACGGACTATGCAGACGCTGCCGGCGGCACACACCGGAATTGACCTCGACATCAGCGGGATGACGTGCGCCTCGTGCGCGAACCGCATCGAGAGAAAGCTCAACAAGCTCGAAGGGGTGAGCGCGAGCGTCAACTACGCCACGGAGACCGCCCGGGTGTTCGCTCCCAGCGGGTACGACCCCCACCTGCTCATCACCGAAGTCGAAAAGGCCGGGTATTCCGCCAGCGTGGCGCGCGGGGAAGAAGAGGCCCCCGAGCCAAGCGAGACCCCAGACCCGCTGAAGAACCGGCTCGTCGGCTCCATCGTGCTTAGCGTGCCGGTCATCGCCATGGCGATGGTCCCCGCCTTCCAGTTCACATATTGGCAGTGGGCCTCCCTCACACTCGCCGCCCCCGTGGTCGTGTGGGCAGCGTGGCCGTTCCACCGGGCGGCCTGGGTCAACCTCCGCCACGGCGCGGCGACTATGGACACGCTCATCTCAATGGGCACGCTCGCAGCCTTTCTCTGGTCGCTCTACGCGCTCTTTTTCGGCACGGCTGGGGCACCCGGAATGAAACACACCTTCGAGCTGGGTCACTCCGACGGATCCGACAACATCTACCTCGAGGTCGCCGCGGGCGTGACCATGTTCATCCTCGCCGGCCGGTACTTCGAACATAGGGCGAAGCGCCAGGCGGGAGCGGCCCTGCGTAGCCTTCTCGAGCTCGGAGCGAAGGACGTGACGGTTCGCCACCACGGCGGGTCCGAGGTGCGCATCCCCGTTTCCCAGCTGCGAGTTGGCGACGAGTTCGTCGTCCGGCCGGGGGAGAAGATCGCCACTGACGGGGTGGTGGTGTCGGGTGCGTCGGCCGTCGATAAGTCAATGTTGACGGGGGAATCCGTGCCAGTGAGCGTCGCTGAGGGGGATGCCGTGTCAGGGGCGACCATCAACACGAGCGGGCTCCTCGTCGTGCGGGCGACTCGCGTCGGGGCGGACACGCAGCTGGCGCAGATGGCCGCGCTCGTCGCTGATGCGCAGGCGGGTAAGGCGAGCGTGCAGCGCCTCGCGGACAAAGTCTCCGGGGTGTTCGTGCCGGTTGTCATCGCCATCGCGGTTGCCGTGCTCCTCGCTTGGTTCGCGGCCGGTTACCCTGCCTCCAGCGCGTTCACGGCCGCCGTGGCCGTGCTGGTCATCGCCTGCCCCTGCGCGCTCGGGTTGGCAACTCCGACCGCATTGATGGTGGGAACCGGCCGCGGCGCCCAGCTGGGTGTGCTGATCAAGGGGCCGGAGGTGCTTGAATCTACGCGCCGCGTCGACACGATCCTGCTGGATAAGACGGGCACGGTCACAAGCGGGAGCATGACGCTTGTCGACGCCATCCCAGCGCCCGGGGTCGACCGCGCGGAGCTGCTGCGCTACGCGGGCGCTGTGGAAAGCGCCTCTGAGCACCCCATCGCGCGGGCGATCGCGCGCGGGGCGGAGCGCGAGCTGGGAACACTTCCGCAGCCATGTGGGTTCCGCAACATCGAAGGCAAGGGCGTCCGCGCCAGTGTCGACGGGGCGGAGGTTCTCCTCGGCCGGGGCGGCTTCCTCACCGAGGAGTCGGTAGATCTGCCCACCGCGGTCCGCGAGGCACAAGCGGCGGCGGAGGAGCGGGGCGAGACCGCGGTGGCCGTTGCCTGGGGAGGGGCAGCACGCGGCGTTCTCGTCGTCGCCGACACGGTCAAACCGACGAGCGCTGAGGCGGTTGAGCAGCTCACGCGCCTCGGCCTGTTACCCATCCTGCTCACGGGAGACAACGAGACAGTGGCCCGGCGGATCGCCACTGAGGTGGGGATCGAGCGCGTCATCGCGGGGGTCCTGCCGAAGGACAAAGCGGACGAGGTGAAGAGGCTGCAAAGCGAGGGGAAGGTCGTAGCGATGGTCGGCGACGGCGTCAACGACGCGCCGGCTCTCGCGCAGGCGGACCTCGGGCTCGCGATGGGAACAGGAACGGACGCTGCCATCGAGGCCTCCGATATCACGCTGGTCCGCGGGGATCTTCGCGCCGCCGCCGACGCGATCCGTCTCTCCCGCGCCACCTTGTCGACGATCAAAGTCAACCTGTTCTGGGCCTTTGCCTACAACGTTGCGGCTATCCCCTTAGCCGCGCTGGGAATGCTCAACCCGATGCTCGCCGGCGCCGCGATGGCGCTGTCCAGCCTCTTCGTGGTGGGCAACAGTCTCCGCCTCCGCCGTTTTAGAAGCGTCATCCCTCACTCTGCGAAAGGTCCGCACTCATGACCGACACCCTCCACCAGCACGGGTACATCAGCGACAAACAGGCGTACCTGCGGCGCATGAAGCGCATCGAGGGCCAAGCGCGTGGTATTTCCAAGATGATCGAGGAAGACACGTACTGCATCGACATCTTGACGCAGGTCAGCGCGCTCACCCGGGCGCTGCAGGGCGTTGCGACGGCCCTGCTGAATGACCACTTGAAGCACTGCGTCCTCGACGCTGCCAAGGCGGGCGGCGAGGAGGCGGAGGAGAAAATGCGGGAGGCGAGCCAGGCCATCGCCAGGCTCGTGCGCTCCTAGAGCTCCAACTCTGCTGCAGCTCTGCTGATGTTGTGGAGACCTGCTTTGCGACCAAGGCGCCAGGAGTATTGACCGCGCAGGGTCGACAAAGACCCCCCGGGTACGACCAGGGGGTACCAGAGGGAGGCCGTAGTTACTTCTTCGGCAGCGCGGCGAGGGCGGCGCCAATCCCGGCGAGCCAAGAATCCTTGGCCAAGGAGGTGCCGTCCTGGCTGGGGCGGATACCGTCGGACTCGGTCATCGCGTCGTTGGCAAAGTACATCGACAGCAGGCCACCGGAGAACCCGATCAAACCCAGGCCGACGAGGCGGTTGGGAACGAAGGGGAGAAGCAGCGCGGCACCGAGGCCGGTCTCGGCGGTGGCGAGCAGCTTGGCGAAGTTCTCCGCGTCCATTTCCTTCACAAAAGGCATGCCGGAGGCGGCCATGCCTTGCAGGAACTCGGCCGTCTGCTTGTCAGCCTTGAACTTGCCTAGACCCGAGTTGAGGATGAACAGGCCGGTAGGCACACGCAGTGCCGCGGAGGCGAAACCGAGGTCGGTCTTATCCTGCTTGGTGGATACGCCGGTGGGGATGAGCTTCAGGGGGTTGAACATGGGGGCTCCTTCGAGAGTTTTGATGATGTGTCAACATTCTACGCGGGGCCACGAGAATCGCAACCCCTAGACGGACAACTCCGGGTGGATGTCTTTACCCATGATGACGCGATGCTTAAAGTTGCCCAGCGCGGAGGCCACAATGCCTGCCGCTGCGAACGCCACCAACGCCAGGATAGCGGTAAAAAGGCGCGGGTCGTCGGCGCTCGCACCGAACATCGCGTGCCGCAGCAGATCCACGGAGAAACGCATCGGGTCGACGGCATGCACCCACTGGATGAACTTCGGCTGCACTTCGGGCGGGTACAAACCGTTGGAGGCCACGAGCTGCAACGACATCAGCGCCATCGTGAGCAACCGGCCCGTCGCGGCCCCGAAAATGACGTTGATGGCGCTGATCAAGGACATGAACGACCAGGACACGAGCAGGAGGGCGCCGAGCATGCGAAGCGGGTGCGCCGGCTCCACCCCAATGACGACAACCTGAACGAGCCACAGCAGCAACGCCTGGCCCGCGCCGAAGACGAAGGCGGGGAGAAGGGCCGTCAGCAGGGCACGCACCGGGTTCACTCCGGAGTCGACCGCGCGCCGGGACATCGGGCTGAGCACCATCGACAAAGCGAGGCCGCCGACCCACAGAGCCAGGGAGAGGAAGAAGGGCGACAACCCCTTGCCAAAGAACGTCAGGCCGTCTCCCGCTTGGTTTTGCACCACGGGCGTGGAGGCGGCGTTCGTCGCCGCGGTCAAGCGGTCACCCTCCCAGCGCGGCGCCTGTTGCGCGCCCTGACCGAGTTTGAGGGACAGTTCCCCGGCGCCGTCGTCAAGCTGAACAAGCCCATCGTTAAGCGTCCCGACCCCGACGACCAGCTGATCCGTGCCGGCCGCGAGCTTAGACGACCCGTCCGCCGCCGCGCGCGCTCCCACGACGAGCTGCGAGGAGCCATCCTTTAACTTGGCGACGCCAGCAACCAGCGTCCCCGACCCATCCTTCAGCAACCCCAGGCCCTGGGCGAGCTGCTGCGCACCGGCGGCTGCCTGGTCAATGCCCGAGCGGTACTGGGCTGTCGGGTCGTTGAGCTGGTCAGCGACCTGGTGGGCGCCGGACTGCAGCAGGAGGAGCTGGTTGACCACCTCCGGGTTGAGCGCGAAGGCCAGCTCGCTGCTGCCCAGCTGGGATTGGATGTTGCGGGCCTGGGCGATGAGGCCCTCGGTACCCGGGACCGGGGCGGCTTCGAGGCCCGCGATGACCTGGTCGATCGAGGCGTTGATGCTGTCCAGGGTGCGCTGCGCGACGTTGAGCTGGTCGGCTACCGACGCGATGCGGTCGACGCCCCCGGCGACCTGCGACGCGCCGCTGCCGAGCTGGTCGGTTCCGCCTTGGAGCTGTGTCATGCCGTCGGCAAGTTGGTTCGCGCCGTCTGCCGCGGAGTTGATGCCCGCGTCGAGCTGGTTTGCGCCGTCTTGGAGCTGGCCGATCCCGTTGTCGAGCTGGGTGGCACCATCGCTGAGCTGGCCGATTCCGCTGTCGAGCTGGTGGGCGCCGCTGTTGAGCTCGTTGGCACCATCGCTGAGCCGCTTTCCGCCGTCGGAGGCTTCCCCGGTCCCGTCGTTCAAGCGGGATGCGCCGTCGGCCGCCTGGTCGAGGCCATCGCCAAGCGTGTTGAAGCCCACGAAGAGCTGGTTGATCACATTCCCGCCGACGGTGTCCGAGATAACGTTGCTCATCACGACGGTCGCCTGGTTGCCCAGCATCGTCGGGATGAAACCGTTGGTCTCATTCAGGGTGACGTTGAGTTTCGCCTGGTGAGGATTGTCGGAGGAGACGGACGCCGCCGCCTGGGAGAAGTCGGTGGGAATCTCCACCCCTAGGTAGTAGGTCCCGTCCGCCACACCCTGGCGGGCCTCTTCAGCAGAGACGACGTGGAAGTCGAGAGGACGCTTCTCCAGCAGCTGCTGGGTCACCTGCTCCCCGGCGTTGAGGGGGGAGCCGTCTGGGCCCACGGCTCCCTCGTCAGAGTTGACCAGCGCGACGGGCATCTTGCTCAGGTTCCCCAGGGGGTCGTAGTAGGACCAGACAAAAAGACCGCCGAAGAGCAGCGGGAGGAGCACGATGACGAGCGCCGCGAGCGGCGGCAGCGTGCCGTGTCCGAACTTACGGAAGTTCGTGCCGAGGTGAGTACCAGAGATCACTTCGTGGCTCTCTTTCCGTGTGCGAGGTCGATGACGGCGTCTGCGATTCCGGCGTGGTCGGGATTCACGGAAGAGACCACCACAGGGATCAATTCGGAGAGGTCGTGGAGGTTTGCCAGCAACTCGTCGCGAAGCGAGATGCTGCGCAACTGGTCGGGGTCGTCGACGACGAGCAGGCGGGCGTCGCGCCGGGAGATGAGCGCGAGCACGACACGCAGCCGGAGGCGATCGAGGGCGTGGAGGTCGCCGACGGGTACGGCGGGGTCGAGGTCCGCGAGCCCAAGCGGTTCGAGCCAGGGCTCGACCAACCGGTGGCTCAGAATGTCCTTCGGCACGCGGGAGAAGAATGGCTGCGCCCACGCCACCTGTTCGCGAATGGCCTCGCGGACGCTGACGGAGCGCTCCAAGGAGTCGATCAGGGTCACGCCGGCGAGTGCCACGCTGCGGAAACGCTCCCGGGTGGTTTCGGCGTCACCAACCGCGATGGTTCCCGCGACCGGCTTGTAGCGCCCGGCGATGGCCATGCTCACGGTCGACGCGCCCGATTCGCGGGCGACTTTGAGCAGGGTGAGACCTGTGCCGGCGTCGAAGGTGTACGACGTGGCCCCTTTGGTGAGGGTGAGGTCGCGCACGGTGAGAAGTGGAGTCATAAAATCCCCATCGCTAAACGTAGGGTGGACTATCAGTTAACCAAGGGGTATTCTGCTCAGCTGATACCTGGATGTCAACAATGAAAGAGGGCAGCGTGCGGGCGGACGCGAGGCGGAAGCGTCAGCAGATCATCGAAGCGGCCACGGAACGCTTTCGCAGGCGATCGAGCTCCGAGACGACACTGGAAGGCATCGCCAAGGACGCCGGCGTCGGCATCGCCACACTGTACCGCCATTTTCCCTCCCGGGCTGACCTTCGGCTCGCGTGCGCGCTCAACTTCATCGACACCCTGCGGGGGTTTCTCGACGAGACGCTGGAGACATTCGACGATGACCCCGAAGCGCACTGGGAGGGGTTCGTCTGGCGCCTCGTCGACTACGGGGTGGGCGCCCTCGTCTGGGCGTTCGTCGACGGGCAATCCCAGGGCGTCGGGCCGGAGGTAACGGACAAACGCGACCAGTTCTTCGCGGACGTGGAAGTCCTGCTGGACAAGGCCAGCGACCACGGGCTTGTTAACCCCGCACTCGGCCCACTGGAGATGGCGTCTGAGCTGATAGTGGTGACGCGCCCGCAGGGGCAGCACATGGACCAGCTCTTCCCTGACGTGCAGAAAAGGCTGGTCGGGCACCTGCTCGCGGCGTGGCGACAGGCCTAGCTGCGCTGGTCCTTATCGAGGGTGTCGAGTGTGGTGAGCTGCTCCTCCAGGCTGGTCAGGAGCTCCTCGTCACGCTCGGCGGGTTCTTCCCCAAGCGGGCCCGCGGCGTGTCGCCCCGTGGCGCGGTCGTCCTCCGTCTTGGTGGAGTAGACCAGGGTCGCCCGCCCCGCTTCGTCGGTTTCCTCGCGTGGGGCTGCCGGCCGCGTGGGTAGGTCCGAGATGCCAGTGCTGCCCTTTTTGCTCAGGTAGGTATACGCGGCCCACGCGGCGCCGCCAGCTACGGCGAGAGCGGCGAGGACACCGAGTGCGCCGAACCCCCTCTTCTTACCTTTCGCTTCCTTCTTCAGGGCCGCGCGCCGGGCGGCGCGGTCGGGCGCCGTGGCGGTGAATGCGGCGCGCCGGCGGTCTAACCGGTCGTGCGCGGCGCGCGTGACATCGCCGGCCTGAGCGCGGGCGGCACCGTAGAGCTCCTCCAGCTCGGGGAGGCTGGCAACGCCGTGAACGCGGTCAATGTTGTTGTCCTTGATCGCGCCGATGATGGCGTCGTAGATGTCGCGCTGCTTTTCGTCGTCAAGCTTGCGGACGTAGTTGTAGGCGGACTTCGCGCCCTTGAGGGCCAGGTTTGCGGTGGTGAGGTTCATCGTCGCTCCTCGGGTGGTTGATGGGGGACCGTGGGCACCAGCCTAGCCGATGTGAGCGTTTCGCTAATGGACAGAGCGGTTCATTTATATTCATCGCTCGCAACGCGGTGAGCTGCGGGAACGTACCTGCGTTCGGTTGGACCGTTGTCCACGCAAAGCTTCCCGGCTTAAGTTTCATAACCAACGTTGATCTGTAAGCGCCGAGCCCGGCCCGGAAAAACCGCACGACGAAAGGCTAATTCTCTTGCGTGGGAACTACCCTTCGACGCGGCTTTCTGCCTCCGCTCCGCTAGATCGCCTCGACGAAGACACCAACCGCACCCGGCCCAGCGCGCGCCGCGCGCGGACTGCTCTGAGCTTTGAGCTTATCCCGCCCCGCCACGATGCGGACTTCGCGCTCCTCGACGACCTCGTCACCGGCCTCGCCCTCTACCGCCCAGACTACATCGCGGTGACGTCTTCGCGCCGCTCCGATTGGCTCGCGGGAACGGCGGCGCTGATCTCGCGGGTGGCCCAGACGTCCGACCTGCGGCCCATCGCCCACCTGGCGTGCTCCGCTGGCACCCGCGCCGAACTCACGGGGTGGATTCGCACACTTATCGACGCCGGCGTGCGCGGCTTCCTCGCCCTGCGCGGTGATCTTCCCCCGGGCGAGACCCAGCTTCCCGAGGGGTACCTGCAGCATGCGACGGACCTGCTCAACCTCATCCACGAGGTGGAGGAAGAAGAGGAGTTCCGCCTGGCGGCGGGAAAGCTCGCCCTGTCCGTGGCGTGCTACCCCTCGGGCCACGCCGAGTCCAGGAACGAGGACGAGGACCTCGACGTGTTGCTGGCTAAGCAGCGCCTCGGCGCCGACTTCGCCATCACGCAGCTCTTTTTCGAGGCGGATGACTACCTGAGCTTCGTCGAAAAGTCCCGCCTCGCCGGCGTACGCATTCCCCTGATCCCGGGCATCATGCCTATGACCAGCCTGAAACGGGTTGAGCGCATGGGCGTGCTGTCCGGGATCACGGTTCCCGACCACGTGACCGCCCGGTTCGCCGCAGCCAGCGGGCCCGAGGAGGAGTACGAGGCGGGCATGGCGGCCACCGCCGAGCTCGCCCGCGCAATCCTCGACGCCGGAACGGGCGGCCTGCACATCTACACCCACAACAACTTGGCGGTGACGCAGGACCTGCTGCGCCGCATCGATATTTCCTGAAAGGACCCTTCATGACCACGACTTTCCCCGCGGCCACGATCGAGGGCTACCCGCGTATTGGCGCGAACCGCGAGCTCAAGCGAGCGTTGGAGTCCTACTGGGCGGGGCGGATCGACGCTGAGACGTTCCGCTCCACGACCCGGGCCCTGCGCATCGACACCTATAATCACCTGCGCGACCTCGGCCTGGCGGAGGACTACGCCATCCCCGCTGACGTCGCCTACTACGACCACGTGCTGGAAACCGCGTTGACCGTTGGCTTGATCGCGGGTGGCACGGACCTTGACGAGGAGTTTGCCCTCGCCCGCGGCACCGCCACGCGGGTACCGCTGGAAATGACGAAGTGGTTTGACACCAACTACCACTACCTCGTCCCCGAGGTGTCCGCCGGTCAAGACATCACCGCGGCCCCGGAACGGATCCTGCGCCTAGTGGAGGAGGCCGCCGGCGCGGGGCACACCGTGCGCCCCTATCTGGTCGGCCCGGTAACGCTTCTTGCCCTGGCCAAGCCTGTTGAGTGGTCCCTACTCCCGGCGCTAGTCGAGTCCTACGCCGCAGTGTTCTCGGCGCTCAAAGCCGCTGGCGTGGAATGGGTGCAGGTGGCTGAGCCCGCGGTCGTGGCCGACCTCACCACCCCGGACGCGGAGATCGCCCGCCACCTGGAGACCGCCTGGTCCGAGCTCCTGGCCAGCGAGGACCGCCCCTCGGTGTACCTGACCACCCCCTACGGCGCCGCGCGCGAAGCCCTCCCGGTGCTGGGCCGCCTCGCGCCCGAGGCCCTGCACGTCGACCTCTCTCCCTGGACCCTCGCCGCTGCCCCCGACTATCCGCAGCGCGTCGCCGACGCCATCCCAGCCAGCACCCACCTCGTTGCAGGACTTATCGACGGCCGCAACGTCTGGGCCGCAAACCTCCGGGAGCGTACAGACGTCCTGCAGTCTTTGGGGCGCACTGCATCCTCCGTGTCCACCTCCACCTCCCTCCAGCACGTTCCGCACTCCCTGAACGTGGAAAAGAACCTGCCCATCGACGCCGCGAACTGGCTCTCCTTCGCCGACGAAAAGGTCGGCGAGGTCCTCGCGCTGGTCGTAGGCCCGGACGCCGCCGCCGAGGCGTTTGCCCGCTCGGACCGCGCCGTGCGCACCCGGGCGGAGTCGGAGCGCATTCACAATGCGGAGGTGGCGCAGCGCGTCGAGAAGCTTCCTGCCGGTCGCGTCACGCGAGCCCCCGATTTCACCGAGCGCAAGCGCGTCCAAGGCGAGGCGCTGGGGCTGCCCGACCTGCCGACCACGACGATCGGCTCCTTCCCGCAGACCCCGGAGATCCGCAAGGCGCGCGCCGACCACAAGGCCGGCCAGCTCACCGACGAGCAATACACCGAGGCGCTGCGCGCGGAGATCAAAAACGTTATTGAGCTGCAGGAAGAGATCGGCCTCGATGTCCTCGTGCACGGCGAAGCCGAGCGCAACGACATGGTGCAGTACTTCGCCGAGCTTCTTGACGGCTTCGTCGTCACCGAAAACGGCTGGGTCCAGTCCTACGGTTCGCGCTGCACCCGCCCGCCGATCGTCGTCGGCGACGTCTCCCGCCCCCGCCCGATGACGGTGGAGTGGGCCACCTATGCCCAGTCCCTCTCTGACCGTCCGGTGAAAGGCATGCTCACGGGGCCGGTGACCATTCTCGCGTGGTCTTTCAAGCGCGACGACGTGCCCCTGTCCGTCTCCGCGGACCAGATCGCGCTCGCTCTTGCCGACGAAGTCCGCGACCTCGAAGATGCCGGCATCAAGGTCATCCAGATCGACGAACCCGCCTTGCGCGAGCTTCTCCCTCTGCGCGCCAACGACCGGCGGGCCTACCTGGACTGGGCCGTCCGCGCCTTCCGCTTGGTCGCGCTGCAGGCTCGGCCCGAGACGCAGATCCACACCCACCTCTGCTACTCAGAATTCGGCCAAATCATCGACGCCGTCGCAGGTCTCGACGCCGACGTGACATCGATCGAAGCCGCACGCTCGCGGATGGAGCTGCTGGAGGACATCGACGACACCTTCCACTCCGAAATCGGCCCCGGCATCTGGGACATTCACTCCCCGCGCGTGCCGTCGACGGAGGAGATCTCCCAGCTCATCCGCGCTGCCCTCGAGAACGTGCCGGCGAACCGGCTCTGGGTCAACCCGGACTGCGGCTTGAAGACCCGCGGTTACGCCGAAGTCGAGCCCTCGCTGCGCAACCTGGTCGCCGCGCGCGACGAGGTTGCTGCGGGGCTTTAGTTGCTCTACTTTGCCCGCGCGACCCTGGCGTGAAAGTAGAGCAACGCGGACACTAGAAGCTGCTCAGGGAGCTCAGTGCCGCAGAGCACGACGTGCTCGTTTCGCGCGCTCCCTGGCGCAGGGCAACTCCGCCCGTGTACGCGTCGTCGGCCCAGACGAATGTTTCGCGCGTGGTCTTCGAGCCGTTGACGCACGCGGACTCCGTCGTGCGGGAAGCGAAGCCCTCGTTGGCCACGTTGTTCATCGCGGCCGGGCGCGCCTGGATTTCGGATGCGGCGGTGAACTCCGTGCCGTTGAAGGAGACGAGCTGGGACTGACCGTCGCAGGCTTCGTCGCAAAGAATGCGCAGCTGAGCGTCCTGCGGGCGGTAATCCAGGGCCATGACGCCGGCGAAGGGGGAGTCGTAGCGCTGCTTGAGCTCGGCGGTCTCACCCAGGCTGACAAAGAGAACGTCCCCGGTGCCCTCGACGCCGACGGCGAAAACGCCGCCCCACGCGCCGGGAACGTAGTCGACTGCTTCGAGGCCGGCGTTCGCGCCGACGGACCCCACCAGGTCGGAGAGGTTAAACTCCTGGCTCGCGGCGAGCTCGTCGGTTGCCTCGTCCGGCGTAAACGTCAGGATCGACGGCCGGGAGGTGCTCTTCGCAGCGTTGTTGCGCTCGGTGGCCACGTAGATCCGCCCGTCGGGACCCACTGCCACCCCCTCGGCATCGGGTTTGCCGGGGCCGTCCGCGTAATGCAGCGTCCATTTCTTCTCGACGCCCCACCGCTGCCCCGATTCAGCGAGCTTGAGCAGGGAGCCGTCACCGTTGTTGACTACCCAGAGGTTTCCCGCGTCGTCGAAGTCGAGGCCCGAGAAGTCCTCCGAGGCTAGGCCGTCGACGTGGAGGTCGGTGATGTCCATTGGGTCGAAGGGCCACGCCTCGGCGGTCGTCGCGGGCGTGTCACCGCCCGGGTTGCGTGTGCCGCGGCTCGGCTCGGCGGTGCCCGTGAACTCGCCGGTCGTGTCGGGCACGCGGCCCCAGGTGGTGGACGCGTGGGCCTGCCAGGAGGTGGAGTCGGCGAGGGCGCCGGTGGCGTCGAAAAGCCGAACTGCGTCGTTGCTGCCTAGCCCGAACCCGCCGTCGGTGTCCGTGTACACGGCGAGGTAGCCGCCCGATTCGATGGTGGTGCCAGCGGGGAAGGTGATGGGCGTGTGCGTATCGTCATTGTCGAGGATAGACCAGCCGGAGATGTCAATGCTGTTGTTCTTATCGGTGTTGGCCAGCTCGACCCAGTCTCCGACGGCGTCGCCGTTGGACTCGACTTCGTTGATCACGACGGGGCCGGTCGCCGCGTGGGCGACAGGGTTGACTGCGTAGGAAAAAGTGAGGGACAACGCCAGGCAGGCGGCTTTTGTTACATGCATGCCGTGACGGTAGCGCCGGGGCATGAACTCTTGCCGACGCCGCCGTGACACGAGCATGAACATCATCACTAGGATTGGCCGCATGACTCAAAAGACTGAGACTGCTGTTCTGCACACGAACCACGGCGACATTCGCATCGACCTCTTCGGCAACCACGCGCCGAAGACCGTGGAGAACTTCACCGGCCTGGCCACCGGTGGAGCCGACTACTCCACCAAGAACGCCGGCGGAACGACCGAGGGCCCGTTTTACGACGGGGCGATCTTCCACCGCATCATCTCCGGTTTCATGATCCAAGGCGGTGACCCGACCGGTACCGGTACCGGCGGCCCGGGTTACCAGTTCGCCGACGAGTTCCACCCGGAGCTCCAGTTCGACCGCCCGTTCCTGCTGGCCATGGCTAATGCTGGCCCGGGCACGAACGGCTCGCAGTTCTTCATCACCGTGGCGCCGACCCCGCACCTGAACAACCGACACACCATCTTCGGCGAGGTCACCGACCCCGAATCCCAGAAGGTTGTGGAGGAGATCTCGAACGTCCGCACCGGCCGCATGGACCGCCCGGTTGACGACGTCATCATCGAGTCCATTGACATCGAGAAGTAATTCGCAAGCTCCTCACTCCCCGCGGTTGAACCGGCGGGGAGTTTTTCATGCGCTGTGGAGTCCTGTTCACGGGTTTGTCCCCAGGGTGGCTTGTACACAACAGGTGTGGAAACTGTGGATAACTACAGCCGTGTGATTAGTGAACAGAGGTCCGAAAGCCCGCCCTCGTGCCGGGCAATTCGAGGATGTAGGTGGGATCCCATTCGCACTCCTCCGAATAGTGCACAGAGTTATCCACAGGCGGGGATAAGTGCTGTTTCCACACCGTTATCCACCGCTGTGGATAAGTTCCTCTCGTCCCCCACAACTCCGACGGGTCACAAGAAGGGGGGAAATGCCACAACGCCGGCCCCCCCGCGCGGGGAGCCGGCGTTATATAGCGGGGAGGCCTAGAACAGACCCGGGTTGGGGCGGCCGAAGTCGGTAACGGTGTGCTGGCGGGAGTCGACGTTCTGGTCGTTGTTGTCGGAGGTGTCGCCTGCGATGCGGCCGACCTGGGTGACCGTCATGTAGTTCTTCAGGCGGCCCTCGGAGGTGTTGCCGTCGCCGAAGCTGAAGGCCCCAAGGAAGAGGTCGTCACCTGCGTTGACCGGGTTGGACAGGGTGACTTCAAAGATGCGGGCGTTGGTGTCGAAGTTGTAGCCCAGGTCGCGCACGTAGGAGCCGTGGGCGCCGTAGGCGGTGATCAGGCGGTCAACACCCTGGGGGCCCTCCGCGGTCTTGATCTCCACGCGGAAGGAGACCACGGGGAACTCGGCCCAGTAGCGCTGGGTGCCGTTGTTCTTCACGCGCAGCGCGACCGAGCCGGCGAAACCGGGGTGCTTGGCGCCGGACGTCGTGAAGTAGGGCTCAAGGTCAAGCTTGGGGGCGGTGCTGTCCGCCGCGAGGGTCTTCACGGTCTTCTCGGCAGCAGCGTCGGCCTTGAAGGAATCGTCGCGGTTGGAGACGTCGGCGGCCTTGTCGTCGGGGACGGGGGTGACGTCGTTAAGCGACTCGCCCTTCGTGGCCTCCTCGACGTCCGCGCTGTAGGAGGTGTTCGGGATCTCCTTGGTCTCGGTGACCTGCGCGCCCTTGTTCGGGGCCCACGAACCGGCCGGGGTGGCGTAGTTCTTCACGCGCACCTCGTTCTTGATGGGCATGTTGGCAATCCACGCGGTCGGGGTTGCCCAGGTGCCATTCGGGCGGCAGCGCTGCTGGGTGCCGGTCATGGTGATGGTGCGGAAGCCGTAGGTCGCCTCCCCGGTGTTGCCAGCCGGGACCTCGTAGGGGCCGATCTTCTGGCCAACGGTCCACGACAGAGAGCCGGAAACGCTGAAGCCCAGCGACTTGGCCAGGGCGTAGCCGATGCTGCCCTGCAGGCCGTCCTTCGAGCCTGAGCCGCCGATGTTGAGGGTCTCCGTCTTGGAGCCGTTGATGGAGGCGCTCACCGACGCGGTGCGGGCGAGGTCCTGGGTGAGGTTGACGGGCTTGTCGGAAAGGTTCGTCGTGGAGATCGTGCCGACCGGCAGGAAGTTGTCCGTCACCTTGTACACGACCGTGCGGTAGTCCTCGGTGGAGTTGCACACCGGGTGGGGGTTGAGGATGTTGGCCTTGAGGTGGTCGCTGCCGCGGTAGGTGTGGATGATCGGCAGTGCGGAATTCGTGGCCGGGGTCTCCGGCTGGGACTCCTCGTTCGTCTGCGCGATCGCGTGAGGGGAGGCGGGTGCTGCGAGCGCCACAGCGGCGAGGAGGGTAGCGGCCGTACGGCCGAAACGGCTGAGTGACATATCCGGACCTTTCTCAGGAGGGAAGCGGGAATTGGTTCGCACAAAAACGTACGACCGCCTGAGAGGGGGTTCAACGGATTCTGGGTAACTCGGTACTTTCGTTCCCAATCGTGGTACTTTAGTACCCAATGTTGCCGCAGCGGTTGACGTTAGCGCCAGCCCATGGTCATCAGCAGGCCGAGGACGAGGCCGGAGAAACCGACGAGGTAGTTCCACGGGCCCAGGTCCATCATGAGCGGGATTTTGTCACCGGCAACATAGAAGACGATCAGCCAGGCCAGGCCCAGGACCATCAGTCCAAACATGAGAATCTTGTACCAGAGGGGCGTGCCACCTGTGTTGATCTTGACGGGGGTGCGCGACGCCGCCGTCTCGGTGGCGGGAGCCGGGCGGTAGTCCTTTGAAACCTTTGCCTTTGGCATGCGGCACATCCTACCACCCGGGCCGTTTAACCCCGCGGGACGAGCTGCAGGGCGTCGAACTGCCAGAGGTTGTACGTCAGCGTTTGATCTTTGCGGATTGTCTGGCCGGCGGCGACGTCCTGGTTGCCGATCAAACCTTGGTCAACGAGCGAGCCCGTGCCCACGACGGGCCCTGCCACGAGTCGCCCGTTCCAGCCGGCGGTGCGCAGCGCCTGCTCGGCCTGAGTGGGCGTCATGCGGGTGATGCCGATCATCTTCATCAGCATCCCGTTGGACACCTGGACCTCGATGGCCGTGCCCTTGTCCACCTCGGTGTTCTCACCCGCCACCGCCACGACTTGGCCTTGGGTCAGCGCGGAGTCGACGGTGGTCACTGTCGCTTTCAAGCCTAACGACGTCAACGTCGACGTCGCCTGGCTGACGTCCATCCCGGCAAGCGACGGAACGGTGACGGTCTCGCGGCCGGTGGAGACAACAACGGAGACCTTGGAACCCTTCGAGATCTGGGATCCCGCCGCGGGGTTTTGGGAGGAAATGACGCCCTCTGCCACGGTGTCGCTCGCCTCGCGCTGAATATCCGTGTTGAGCTCAAGGCCGGCCTCGGCCAACACGGCGGCCGCGTCCTGGGCAGTCAACCCGGCCACGTCGGGGACGTCGGTAAGCTCGCGGCCCGATGAGACCGTCAGGGTCACCAACGTGCCGGGGCGCAGCTGGGAACCGGCTGTCGGGTTTGAACCGATCACGCTGCCACGTGCGACGTCGGGACTCGGCGCGTCGCTGACAGCGACCTTCAGACCCAAGCCTTCGAGCGTGGCGACGGCCGAGTCGCGCGGCTGGCCCAGCAAGTCGGGGACCTCGACCATCTGCTCCGCCGTCTGCTCCGGGCTGGGTCTGCCCGAGAAGTACTCAACGGCCGCGATAGTCACCACACCCACCAACACCAGAGCGAGGCCAGCGGCAAGCCACTTGCCCAGGTTGGACTTGCGGGTTGTCACAGCGCGATGCTGCTCGTAGCGCGTGGGCGGCGCGTCGACAACGACGGTCGAGTCCTCGGCATCGTCGAAGGCCAAGTGGTTGCGCGCTGCCTGCGTCACGGCGCCCCGCGCGAGTCGCTCGAGGTCGGAACCCATTTCCGCGGCGGACTGATAGCGATCCGCCGGGTGCTTGGCCATCGCGGTAAGAATGACGGCATCGACGTTGACGGCCTCGTTTTCCGCTAACCCCGGGATCAGCGAACTCGGTGGCTCGGGGTCCTCCTGCACGTGCTGGTAAGCCACTGCGAAGGGGGACTCACCCTCGAATGGAGGGCGGCCTGTAACCATCTCGTACATCACGCAGCCAAGGGCGTAGACGTCGCTTCGGCCGTCGGCGGGTTTCCCCCGTGCCTGCTCCGGCGAAAGGTACTGGGCGGTGCCGATCACCGCGGACGTCTGCGTCATCGCCGAGGTCGAATCGTTCAGCGCCCGGGCGATACCGAAGTCCATGACCTTCACTTCGCCGGTATTGGTCACCATGATGTTCGCCGGCTTGATATCCCTGTGGATGATCCCCGCGTCGTGGCTGGCCTGCAGCGCCTGGGTCACCGGGCACAGCAACTCGGCGGCGCTGTGCGGGTCAAAGGGGCCGTCGCCCCGGATCATGTCACGAAGATTGTGGCCGTGGACGAGCTCCATCACGATGTAGGGAACCGCCACGCCCTCCGTGTCCACCTCACCGGTGTCGTAGACAGCGACGATGTTCGGGTGGTTCAGGCGGGCGGAGTTTTGGGCCTCGCGGCGAAAGCGCTCGCGGAAGTTCTCATCGCGCGCCATGTCGATCTTGAGCATCTTCAGCGCGACGCGCCGGCCAAGGACGGTGTCCGTTACGGCGTAGACGTCCGACATCCCGCCGGTGCCGATGATCTCCCCGAGCTCGTATCGGTGAGCGATAAGAGTCATTAGTTACCGCCAATCTGGGGAAATGAATCGATGAGGTCCCCCGGGTTAGAGGTTGCGCTGGTCACCGGCGCACCTGGGTTGGCCGTCTGGCTTGGCGTGGCTGCATTCGACCCGGTCGCACCTGGGGTGGGGGTGCGCGTCGGCGCCTGCGTTGGGTTCGCCGTCTGCGAGGGCGTCGGCTCCACGCTGATCGTCGCCGGTGGCACAGAAGTGGAGCGCGGGGCAACACTGGTGGTGGACGGGTTTGTCACTGTTGTGCGACTGGTGGTGCTCGGCGCAACCGTACGCGTTTGCGTCACGACGGTCGGGGTTTGCGTCGTCGACGGCTCCGAGGTACCACTGAGCGGACCGGCGACGACGGCCCACGCCAGGCCGCCCAGCAGGAGCAACAGTCCCACGGCAAGCGCCACCCCCAGCCCGAACCCGCCGCGTTTCTCTGCCATCCCATCGGGGGCGGGTGCGGGGGTCGGCACCGGCGTGGGCGTTCGCTCCGGCACCGGCGCGGAGCTTATGACCCGGGTGGAGGCGGTGGGGGACGCGTCGTCGATACGTTGCGTAGCAACTTGAGTTGTCCGCGAGCCGCTCGGCTGCGGCGGGCGGTGACCCGCACGGACCTGCGCGATGGCCGCGGCGAGCTCGTCGCCGTCCGCGTAGCGCCTCGTCGGCTCCTTGCGCAGGGTCACGGCAATGAGCTCGCGCGCGGGCGCCGAGACCGCGGTGGAGAGCGCCGGCGGCACGTTCGACACGTGCGCGAGCGCGACCGACACCGAAGAATCCCCGGTAAACGGCCGGCGCCCGGCCAGCATCTCGTAACCCACCACGCCGAGCGAGTACACATCGCTTGCCGACGTCACCGCGGCACCCTGCGCCTGTTCCGGCGAGACGTACTGCGCGGTTCCCACGACCATTCCCGTGCGGGTCAGCGGCACCGCGGCGACGGCTTTGGCGATGCCGAAGTCGGTGATCTTGACCTGCCTGTTCTGGGTGATCAACAGGTTGCCGGGCTTGATGTCGCGGTGGATGAGGCCCATCGAGTGGATCGCGGCGAGACCCCGCGCGGCCTGCTCGAGAATATCGAGGGCGTAGCTTTCCTCCAGCTTGCCCTCGCGCGCGATGAGGTCCGCGAGTGCTTCCCCGCGGATGTACTCCATCACGATGAAGCACATGGCATAACCGTCGCCGGTGTCGACCTCCCGGTAATCGTACGTAGCGACGACGTTGTGGGACGCGATGCCTTCGGCGGCTAGGGCCTCGTTGCGGAATCGCGTGAGGAACTCCTCATTGGAGGAGAACTCGGCGCGCAACACCTTGATGGCCACCTCGCGGTCGTGACGGGTGTCGTCGGCCAGCCACACGGTGGACATCCCACCGTGGCCGATGATCCACTGTAGGCGGTAATCCTCACCGACGAGTTCCTGCAGGTCGTCCCTGTTAGAAATGTTCATCTAGTTCCCTCCTGCGGTGGCCGCGTTGAGCACGGCGCGGCCGATCGGCGCGGACACCTGGCCGCCGGTTGCGCTCGTTCCCAGACCGCCGCCGTTCTTCACGACGACGGCCACCGCGACATCCTTGGACGGGTCAAAGGCCACGTACCAGACGTGCGGGGCCGCCCCGTCGCCGTGCTCGGCCGTACCGGTCTTGGACGCGAAGGAGTTGCCGTCGTAGCCGTAGGTGGAGCGCTCCGAACCGTCCATGAGGTCCTTGATCGTGGCGGCTTCATCGCTGCTCAGGGCCTCGTTGAGCTGGTGGGGCTGGTTCTCGCTGACGGTGGTCAGGTCGGGGCGCACGACGCGGGACACCACGTAAGGTTCCATGCGCTTGCCGTCGTTGGCGACGACGGCGGCCATCACGGCAGCCTGCAACGCCGTCATTGTCACGTCGCGCTGCCCGATGGCGGACTGACCCAGTTCGGCCTGGCCCGGGATATCGCCAAGAGAACCCGCCGCGGTGGGAAGACCCAGGTCGTATTGCTCGCCGACGCCGAACGCGATGGCTGCCTCGCGCAGTTTATCCGTGCCCACGTCCAGGGCCATCTGCACGAACGCGGTGTTGCACGACAGCGCGAAGGCGGTGCGCAGCGTGACGGTGCCGCCACCGCTGCAGGTCTGCCCGTTGTAGTTGGTCAGCGACGTAGTCGTGCCCGGCAGCATGATCTGGGACGCACCCGTCAGCGGTGAGTCCGGGGTGTAGCCACCCCGGAGGCCAGCGGTGGTGGTAATGATCTTGAAGATCGAACCGGGCGGCAGCTGTTCCTGCGTGGCGTGGTTGAGCAGCGGGCTGTCTGGGTCGGAGGTCAGCGTGGCCCACGCGGACTCAGCGGTGTCCGCGTTGACTACCGAGTTCGGGTCGAAGGAGGGGGTCGAGGCCATCGCGAGCACCGCGCCTGTCGACGGCCGCAGCGCCACCACAGCGCCGTCGTAACCGCGGCTGTCAAGCTGGTCGTACGCCAGCGCCTGGAGCTGCGGGTCGACGGTCAGTTCCACGGAATTGCCCACCGCGGAGGCGTCGTTACCCGTGCGGGTGAAGCGGTTGGACAAGGCCCCCTCACCGATGAGCTCGGAGTTCAATCCGGACTCCAAACCCGCGGTGCCGTACTGGTCCGAGACGTACCCCACCACGGGCGCGAAGGAGAAGGGCATGTTCGGGTAGGTGCGCTGGTAGAGCCCGTCCGCGTCGCGGTAGGACTCGGCGAGGACCTGGCCGCCGGCGTTGATGTTGCCGCGGTTGATCTGCTTCAACTCGATGAAGGTGCGCGAGTTCAACGGGTTCTGCGCGTACCGCTCCTCGCGGAACCCCTGGATGACGGTGAAGTTGATCAGAAGTACGACGGTGAGCAGGAGCGACAGAACCGCGCCTAAGCGGATTGCTTTATTCATCGAGCCACCTCCACGGGGGTGTCGGGCGCTGCGGCAGCGTCGTATTCGGCGGGACGGTGCGCGCTGTTGGAAATGCGCAGCAGGATCCCGAGCAGGATGTAGTTCGCCATGATCGACGAGCCACCGGCGGACATGAACGGAGTTGTCAGGCCCGTCATGGGCAGCAGGGCCGAGATGCCGCCGGCAACGACGAAGATCTGGATGACGATGGTGGTGGCCAGCCCGGCGGCGAGCAGCTTGCCGTAGGTGTCGCGCACCTGCAGCGCGGCGGCGAAGCCGCGAGTGGTCAAAACGGCGAACAAGATGATCACGGCGGCCAAGCCGACGAAACCGAGCTCCTCACCCACGGCGGCGAGGATGTAGTCCGAGTGCGCCACGGGCACTAGGTCCGGGTGGCCGTAGCCCAGGCCGGTGCCGGTGACCCCACCCCAGCTCAGCCCAAACAACGCCTGGGAGGGCTGGTAGCCTGTGGTGTCGTAGTGGGCGAGCGGGTCCATGAAGTTGTTCACGCGCTCCTGGATTTTGCTGGACACCTGGTACACCGCGTAGCCGCCGACGGCGACGAGGCCGACCCCGATGAGCAGCCAGGACGTGCGGCCCGTCGCAAAGTAGACCATGCCAAGCACCGTGGCGAAAAGAAGGAGGGCCGGGCCGAAGTCGTTGGAAATCGCCATGATGAGGATGGCGATGGCCCACACCACGAGGATCGGCGCGAGGTCGCGCAAGCGGGGAAAGGACACACCCAGGATCCGGCGTCCCGCCACGGTGAACAGGGACCGTTTCTGGGCCAGCAGCTGTGCGAAGAAGATGAGCAGGAGGATTTTGGAGAACTCACCCGGCTGGATGGAAAAGGGCCCGAGCCAGATCCAGATCCGCGCGTCGGCGAAATCCGGCGGCTGCGGCCACACCAGCGGCAGCGCGAGGAGCACGAGCCCCGCCACGCCAAGCAGGTAGGAATACCGCGCCAACGACTTGTGGTCGCGGACGGCGACAAGGGTGGCCACAAGCAAGACGATACCGGCGAAGGACCACATCACTTGGCGCTCCGCCAGGGCGCCGTAGCCTGGGCGTTCCGCGAGGTCGAGCCTATAGATCACTACGAGCCCGATCGCGTTGAGCGTGGCGGCGACCGGCAGCAGCGCCTGGTCCGCGTACGGGGCGAAGATGCACAAAGCGAGGTGTGCCACCGCGTAGACCCCGACGAACCCGCCGACAAGGTAGAGCATCTCCGTCGAGAGGGTGCGTCCCTGGGACATCTCCACGCTGAACAGCATGAGCAGGAAGAGCAGGGCCGCTGCGATGAGCAGGACCAGCTCTTTCTTGCGGGCGAGAATCCTCGTCACGTCACTTCACCGTCCTGCAGTTGCTGCTCTGCTGGTCGACGCACACGGGAAGCGCGCGCTCCGCCAGCCTGTTCATCACAGCGGCGGCGTCCTCGTAGGAGCCACCGCCGAAGTTCTCCAGCGCCGACTGCTCCGCGGGCGGCAGGTCGTTGACGCTGAACACGTGGCACCCGGCACGGTCCTCATCTGCGCCGATGATGCGCAGCTCGTTTCTCTCGTTGATGCACGCCACCTGAATGCCCACGCGGTCGTGGGAGCGCAGGACGGAACCCTTCTGCTGCTGAATGGTGATGTCGCTGTTGTCACCGGCAGCAACGTAGTACGTATCGGTTGCCCGGCTGTCCAGCCAGGCGTAACCGCCGACGCCCGCGATCGCGAGCAGGAGAACAGCGACAAGCCACGGCCAGAGAGAGCGACGTCGTCGAGGCTCCGGTTCGGGCTCGGCGTCCTCCGCGGCGGCGGGGGAGTGCTCCGCTTCGCGCTGCGCGGAGGCTCGCATCAGCGCAGCCGCCCGCCCGGCCGAGGTGGCGGGGGTGCTTTCAAACGGCGGTGCCAGCGCACCGGCCACAACCGGCGCGACGGGCGCGTGCGGGGCTGGCGAGTCACCCGCCTCGACGACGTCGGCCACGACGACAGTCACGTTATCGGGCCCTCCCGAGCGCAGCGCGAGCTCGATGAGGCGCTGGGCGGCGACGTCGGGGGTGCCCTGGCTCAGCGTCTCCTCGATGGTCGCCGCCGTCACGGGGTCGGACAGTCCGTCCGAACAGAGCAGGTAGCGGTCGCCGACGTGGGCGTCGAGAAGCGATAAGCCCGGTTCGACCGGCCTGCCGGTGTAGGCCTTGAGGATGAGCGACTTCTGCGGGTGGCTGGACACGTCCGCGGGGTCGAGCTTGCCCTCCTCGACGAGGGACTGGACGAAGGTGTCGTCGACGGTGATCTGCGTCAGGGCGCCGTCGCGCAGGCGGTACCCACGCGAGTCGCCAACGTGGATCAGTCCCAGCTCGGAGCCGTTGAACATCAGGGCCGTCAGCGTCGTGCCCATGCCCTCCTGGTCCGGGTGATGCGCCACGGAATCGCTGATCGCGGCGTTCGCGTCGTCTGCCGCAGCGCCGAGCAGGGCGAGCATGTCGGCGTCACCCGGGTCCCGGTCAAGGTGCTCGAGGTGCTCCACCATCAGCTGGGAGGCGACCTCGCCCGCGGCGTGGCCACCCATCCCGTCGGCCAAAACCAGCAGGTGAGGGCCCGCGTAGGCGGAGTCTTCGTTGTTGCCGCGCACGAGGCCGCGGTCCGAGGCTGCTGTGAAATTCAGAGTCAAGCTCATGCGGTTAGCCTCACGATCGTCCGACCCATCTTGATATCCGTGCCCACGGCCACCCGTTCGGGCTGGTCGATCCGGCTTCCCTGGACGAATGTGCCGTTGCGCGAGTCGAGGTCTTCCACGAACCAGTCGCTGCCGCGCCGGAACAACCGGGCGTGCCGCGCGGAGGCGAAGTCATCCCCCAGCACGAAGTCGTTGCCCTCTGCGCGGCCGATGGACAGGTCCTCCACGGAGGTGATGTCCATGTGCGAGCCCTGCAGCGGGCCCTCCACGACCACTAGTTGCTGGGCCTTTTCATGCCGGATGGGAGCGGGAGCCACCGCTTGTCGACGCACACCGGCCGCCGCGACCACCTCCCGCCGCAGTGCCCACAGCACGAGCAGGATAAACAGCCAGAGCAGGATTAGCAGGCCGAAGCGTGCGCTCAGGATGAGTGCGGAATCCATCAGGCTCCTTACGTTGGTTAGTCAACTGGCCGCTGGCCGGGGAACATCTCCGTCTCCGGGCGAGCGATGTCATCGGGCAGGCGACCCTCTGGGTGCGGCTCAACGATACGGACCTCGATGTGGGAATGTCCGACGGTGATGACGTCGCCGTCGGCAAGCAACCAGTTCTCGACGGGCTCGTCGTTGACGGTCGTGCCGTTCGTGGACTGGAGGTCCACCAGGACGGCGACGTCGCCGTCCCACGTGATCTCCGCGTGCTTGCGGGAGACCCCGGTGTCCGGGAGGCGGAAGTCCGCGTCGTTCGAACGGCCCAGGATGTTTGATCCCTCGTGCACGAGGTAGGTGCGCGAGGAACCGTCCTGCAGGAGGAGGCTCACTGTGCGCTCTGCGGGCGAGGTGGTCGGCGTGGACTGTGTCATGAAACTCTCCTGCTTGGATGGGCGGGGGGACGCGTCAGCGGTGTCGATCGCGTCAAACCCGCTCTCGATGTCTGGCGCCGCGTCCATGTACGACGAGGCGCGAAGCTGCCCGGTGCGCAACCCCGATTCCTCAGCAACGCGCACAACAACTGTGGCGCCGAGGTGCCAGCCCTGGTTCCGGATGTAACGCCCCAGCTGGTCGGCGAGCTCAGTGGGCAGGCCGGGGCTGCGCGACAAGTTCTCGAGGTCCTTTGACGAGACACCCACCGCGAACACGTTGGGCGCGACGAGTTCGTTGTGGTCAGTCATGACGAGGCTGTCTTGGGCCTCCTGCTTGAGCAGCTCTTCAATTTCGGCGGGAACCACTTTTCCGCCGAAGACGGCGGCCATACTGTTATCCAGCCCGCGCTGCATCGCGCTGTCTAGACGCGCCAACCTGTCCATGAGAGCCATTGACCTGCACCTCCTCTCCTTCGATCCAGCTGTCGGCGTGGTTGATAGTTCTTAACAACTAGGACAGTATAAGTGTGCGAACCCTCTGAACCTAGACGCCAGAGACGTCTCACGTGCGCGTTTGCGGTTAAAAATGGCTTTGGCCACGGGATTTGGTGTTGCGATTAAGGGCGGTGCTATATTTATCAAGTCGCCCGCCCGGGTGGCGGAATTGGCAGACGCGCTGGCTTCAGGTGCCAGTGTTCGAAAGGACGTGGGGGTTCAAGTCCCCCCCCGGGCACACCTTGCTCGAGCTTCTTCGTGGGGCTCGAGCTTTTTGCTTTTCGACGCCTACCGGCGGCGGTTTTCGGTTCTTAGCCTGAAGGCAGAGTCTAACTGCGTCTAACTGCGACTAACTGCGTACCCCCGGACCGAGAGCCCTCGAAACCCTTTCCCCCGCTGAATAACAGTTCACATAGCACGGCGCACAGATACGCCCCGAAACCCATTTGCCTAGGTCAAAGGCCCCAACGACTCGCGCATCCCCCCAGCAAAAGCGCTACACCCGCCACGTCACAGCGCCGAGAGGGCCGAATCCCCGTGAAGTGCTTCTATTCAGAACGAGTCTACTTGTTTCTACTTTCGTGCACACCTCAAAGGTAAACAGAACGTTACCAGATGGTTACGTCTCTTCCCCTGCGGTTTCGGGCGGCGGTAGCTTCTTGGCATGCCACGGCACCGAAGGCCACGGCAGTTCTCCCCACCCGTCGACCTACTTGGAGATGTCATGAAGATTAAGAATTCCCTCTTGGCCCTGTCCGCCGCCTCCCTCGTTGCTCTCTCCGGTGCTGGGCTCGCGTCCGCTGCCGAAGGGACCACCGACCCCGCTGCGGGTACCACCACCACCGCTCCCGCCGAGGATCAGGGTTCTTCCGCTCTGAGCTCCTCCGACGACAAGGGCACCACCTCCTCCAGCTCCGACACCAAGGACGAGAATGGTTCGTCCGCTTCCGGCTCCAGCGAAGATTTCTTCGGCTGGAACGATGACACCACCGGCAAGCAGAAGTTCGAGGACGTCACCGGTGTTATCACCAAGGTGATCTCGTCCATCGTCAAGATCGTCAAGAGCTTCATCCCGTTCGCCTAAAGGCGAGACACGTCGGACCCCGGAACCGCAGCAGGTTCCGGGGTCCGACGCCGTTATAAATCTCGCGTGCTAGCCGGGCTGCCTCCTAGTCTCCTCGGCAAGCGGCCGGGTTCCCGCGCGCGTGCGAGTAACGACCGACAGGCACCGACAGGCACCGCCACGTCACGGCTTGAGCACAACTTTGATGCAGCCGTCCTCCTTCTTCTGGAACTTCTCGTACATAGCGGGCGCGTCATCGAGTGGCGCAGTGTGGGTTTTCAAGTCGAGAACCCCGAGCGGGTCCGAGGGGTCGTCGACAAGCGGCAGCAAGTCATCGACCCAGCGACGTACATTGCACTGGCCCATGCGCAGCTGAATCTGTTTATCGAACATCGTCAGCATGGGCAGCGGGTCCTTCATCCCGCCATAAACACCGCTGAGCGAGATCGTGCCGCCGCGTCGCACCGCGTCGATCGCAGTGTAGAGAACATTGAGCCTATCGACGCCCGCGTTCTGCATTGCCGCGCGCCCCAAAGCGGGCGGGAGCAGATTGGTGGCTGCATGCGCCACACCCGCGACGGGCGAGCCGTGCGCTTCCATGCCCACGGCGTCGACAACCGAGTCGGGCCCGCGGCCCTGCGTCATCTCGCGAAGCTTCTCGACGACACCGTCGCCCTCCTCAATCGTCTCGATGCCATGCCGCTGCGCCATCTCGCGGCGCTCCTCCAGCGGTTCGACGCCGATGACTCGGTAGCCTAGGTGGCGACCGATGCGTGCTGACATCTGGCCGATCGGTCCCAAACCCAGCACGGCGAGCGTTCCACCTTCCGGCACGGCGGCGTATTGGACGGCCTGCCAAGCGGTGGGGATGACGTCGGAGAGGAAGAGGAAACGCTCGTCCTCGCCGACGCTAGGGATTTTGATGGGGCCATAGTCGGCAAAAGGAACACGGAGATACTCGGCTTGCCCGCCGGGCACCGAGCCGTAAAGGCGAGAGAAGCCGAACAACCGGGCGCCGCTGTTGTACTCCTTCACCTGCGTCGTCTCGCACTGAGATTGGAGGCCGTTGCGGCACATGAAGCATTCGCCGCATGAGATAGTGAAGGGGATGACGACGCGGTCGCCGGGTTTCAGGTTGGTGACGTCGGCGCCTACCTCTTCCACGACCCCCATCGGCTCGTGGCCTAAGATGTCGCCGGCGTCCATGAATGGGCCGAGGACTTCGTAGAGGTGCAGATCGGAGCCGCAGATAGCGGTGGACGTAATGCGCACGATCGCGTCAGTGGGGTCAACGATGGTGGGGTCCGGGGCGTTTTCGACGCTCACGGATCGCTTTCCTTGCCAGGTGAGTGCTTTCATGAGCCCTAGGGTAATAGGAGTTTGCGACGGGTGCTGGGCCGCGCCGGAGGCCCCGAACCCCACACAAACCCGGTCGGTGCTTGTGTAGTGTCGGAATGAAAAACAATTGGAAATGAGCGAGCGGAGGTAGACGTAGGTGCGCAACTTCATGGGGGTGGTGGCGCTCTCCCTCAGCACCGTGGCACTCACCGCCTGCGGGTCAATCCCCGCCGATCCGGATGGGACGTATAACCGGGCGGAGAACGGGACGCTCGTGGTTGGCGTTTCCGAGAACAACCCGTGGACCGATGTCGATGATTCCGGTTCGGTCAGCGGTACCGAGGCCGACCTAGTGCGGGGTTTCGCGGAGTCGATCGACGCGGACATCGAGTGGAAAACGGCCTCTGAAAGCGTCCTCGTCGATTGGATGGACCACGGGGAAGTTGACGTGATGATCGGGGGCCTGACCTCCACGTCACCGTGGTCGTCCAAGATTGCGCTGACGCGGGGGTACACCACCGTTGACAACGAGGACGGCAAGAAAGAAAAGATGGTCATGGCCGTGCCGATGGGAGAGAACAAGCTGCTCGTGGAGCTTGAGCGCTTCTTGGCACGCGAGGAGGGGGAGATTTGATGGCGGATGTCAATGAGGCCAGCACAGGTTCCGGCACCGAGGCCCTCCCCGACGAGCAAGCTGTGGCGATGCGCAAGGCAGTGCGCCTGAACTGGATCAGCATCCTCGTCTTGGCCCTGACCGTTGCGCTGGTGGGCGTCGTTGCCGGCCAGTCCCAGGCCATGAAAACCGCGTGGTACGAGGATCTTCTCTCGTTTCTCCCGCCGATCGCGTTTCTCGTCGCTACACGCGTGATCAAGCGGCGACCGGACGCCGAACACCCCTACGGCCACCACCGTGCGATCGGGGTGGGGCACGTCGTGGCGGCCTCGGCACTGTTAGCCATGGGTACGTTCCTCATCCTCGGCGCGGTGAGCAACCTGATCAACCAGGAAAAACCGCCGATCGGGACCGTCGTGCTGTTCGGTCACAGCGTGTGGCTGGGATGGCTCATGGTTGCGGCGCTCGTCATCACGGGAATCCCGCCGATCTTTATCGGTCGCCTGAAGCAGCGCCTGGCCGAACCTTTGCACGACAAAGTGCTCTATTCAGATGCCGACATGAACAAGGCGAACTGGATGACATCGCTGTCCACCATCATCGGTGTGCTGGGCATCGGGGTGGGGTGGTGGTGGATGGATGCGGTTGCCGCCATCATCGTCGCTTTGTCCATCGTGCGCGACGGGGTGTCCAACTTGCGCACCGCGATCAGAGACCTTACCGACGCCCGCGCGACCGATCTGGACGGCAACAAAGAACCGTGCATTGCCACGATCGAAGAGACCGCCCACAACGTTGGCTGGGTGGAAGAAGCGGCCGCCAGGGTGCGCGACGAGGGCCACGTCTTCCACGTCGAGCTCTTCGCGGTGCCGCGTGAAGGCCAGGACCCGACCGTCGAGCAGATCCGCGAGCTGCGCAATGTTTTGCACCAGCTGAGTTTTAGGGTCCACGACGTGGTGGTTGCGCCGGTGCACTCCATACCTGTCTACCTCAGGGAGGAAGACAGGTAGCTCCCGCTAGGCTCCTCAGAATAATGACTGTTTATCCAGCGCCCTTGACCCCCGGCTCTACCGTTCGAGTTGTCACCCCGTCGTTGTCCCTTCCATTCGTCGTGGACGGCACAACGGGAGATTACCTCGCACAGCTTGCAACCCGACGCCTTAACAAATTGGGGCTGACCGTCACTTTCGGCGAGCACGTCAACGAATCAGATGAGTTCTTCACGTCAGAGGTGCAATCGCGGGTGCGCGACATTCACGCCGCGTTCGCGGACCCTGAGGTCGACGGAATCATGTCCGTCATCGGTGGGTTCAACAGTAATGAATTGCTGCCATTCCTCGACTACGACTTAATTGCTGCGAACCCGAAGTTCCTCTGCGGGCACTCCGATGTCACCGCGCTGCAGAATGCGCTCTACGCCCGCACTGGGCTCGTCACGTATTCGGGTCCACACTGGTCCACCTTCGGTATGCGCGATCACAGTGAGTTGACGCGCCAGTCCTTTGCCAACGCGGCTTTTACAACCGAGCCGATTGTGTGGGAGGCAAGCCCTTGGTACACCGACGACGACTGGTACGTCGAGCAGGACAACCGCCCCACGCTGGAGACGACAGGCTGGTGGCCTATTCGCGAAGGACGAGCCACGGGAACGGCCGTGGGTTCCAACTTGAGTATCTTCACCCTGCTTCACGGCACGGATTACATCCCAGACTTAGACGGCGCGGTGCTGTTTGCGGAGGTGACGATGAACTCAGACATCACGGAGTTCCGACGCCGCCTCATGTCCGTCATCCAGCAGCCTGGTGGTGAAGGCATTCGAGCTGTGGTGATCGGCCGTTTCCAAACCGGTAGCGGCGTGACGCGGGAGGAGCTGGAGTCCACCATCGATTCCATTCCGTTGCTGGAGGGCATCCCCGTCGTGGCTAATGTTGACTTCGGGCACACGAACCCCTTGCTCACTTTCCCCGTGGGCGGGGACGTTGAGCTAAACGTAGCTCAAAACGAAACCACGATCTGCTTTCCAAGGGAGCTTTATGACCGCTAGCCAGCGCTGGGGATTCTTTGCTGTCGTTTCGCTCGGCCTGCTCATGGTAGGTCTGGACAATTCCATCCTCTACACCGCCCTCCCAGTGCTCACCGAGCAGCTTCGCGCGACGTCGACACAAAGCCTGTGGATCATCAATGCCTACCCGCTCGTTCTGGCGGGTTTGTTGCTAGGTACGGGCACGTTGGGGGACAAGGTGGGCCACCGACTCATGTTTGTTGTGGGGTTGACCGTCTTCGGCCTTGCTTCGCTGACCGCCGCGTTTGCGCCGGGTGTCGGTGCGCTCATCGCTGCGAGGGCCTTTCTGGGGGTGGGTGCCGCCGCAATGATGCCCGCCACGTTGGCGCTCATTCGGCTGACGTTTGACGACGAGCGCGAGCGCAACACCGCCATCGGCATCTGGGGCTCGGTGGCGGTGGTGGGCGCCGGCCTCGGCCCAGTGCTGGGCGGCCTGCTCCTCGAGATGTTCTGGTGGGGGTCCATCTTCCTCATCAACGTGCCCATCGTGGTCATCGCCCTGGCGTTGACCTTTGTTCTGGCGCCGGAAAACCTTCCGAATCCGGAAAAGCAATGGGACGCGGTTTCTTCGTTGTGGGCGCTGCTTGCCCTGACCGGGTTGACCATGACTATCAAGGAGGCTGTGAATCCCGATCGCACCCTGCTTTTGCTCGCTGGAGGTGTAGTGGCGGGTGTCGTGGGCGCGGTGCTCTTCGCCCGCCGCCAACCGCGGCTGGCGCAACCACTGCTCACCTTGGACGTCTTCCGCAGCCGCATCTTCTCGGGCGGTATCATCGCCGCGGCGGGGGCAATGTTTGTCACCGCGGGCGTTGAGCTCATGACTACGCAAAAGCTGCAGCTTGTCGACGGCCTCTCGCCCCTGCACGCCGGTCTTATCGTTGTCGTTATGGCTGTCGCGGCGTTTCCGGCTTCAACGATTGGGGGAGCAAACCTGCATCGCTGGGGCTTTCTCCCGCTCATCGCTGGCGGTTTCGCGGGCGCGGCTGCAGGCGCCACGCTGCTGTCCTGGGCTACCGAGCACAACAGCCTGTCGACGGCCCTTGTCGCCCTGGCGGTGCTCGGGTGGAGCACCGGGTCGGTCATGTCGGTCTCCTCGACGGCGATCATCGGCTCGGCACCTCGCTACCGTTCGGGGATGGCCGCAGGTGTCGAGGAGGTTTCCTACGAGCTGGGAACGCTGCTCACCGTCGCTGTGACGGGTTCGCTGTTGCCGATGATGGCCTACCAGTCGGTTGTCGGCCTGCTGGCCGTCGCAGCGTTGGTGTTCTGCGTGCTTAGCCTCTGGCTCTTCCAGGGCAACCCAAAGTCCGGAGAATATGCTTAGTCATTTTTCGGCCCGGCACCCCCGGAGCGATGGGTAGCGGCGTCCTCGCCGAGAGTAGGGCCTTCCTGATCCCCACTCTCCACCTTGAGTACCATGATGGACGCGGAGACTCTCCTAGCTGGTATGGGCCCCTACGTTCTCCTTGGCCTCGCTGCGATTGTCTTCATCGAATCGGGGGTGCTCTTTCCGTTCGTGCCAGGCGACTCATTGCTAGTTACGGCGGCAATCCTGCGCACCGACCGCCTCGAGGCGGCAGAAGCCTTCTTTGCGCAGCGCGGCCCAATCGCGCTGGTTCTGGGCCGGTTTCTTCCGATCGTGCGCACCTACGTCCCTTTCGCCGCAGGGACGGCCGACATGCCCTACCGTCGCTTCACGGGCGCGGTGGGCTGGGTTGTCCTTATGGTGGCCGTCGGGGTGCTACTTGGCGGCATTCCGGGGATTGCGCACTCGATTGACCTCATCATGATGGTTGTTGTGGGCATGTCTGTCCTGACGACGGCATAAAAAATCCCACACCCAGCGGGTGCGGGATCGTGCACCGGTCTTACTGAGCGACCTTGGAAGACAGCGCCTGCAGGGCGTCAAGAAGGCCGTTCGGAGCTGCGAGGAGGGCGCTGAAAACGGAGTTGATGATTTCCTGGAGGGCATCGACGAAAGAGCTCATGTTGTTTCCTTTCGGGTAGTGGATCGAGCGTGCTCCATTTTAATTCACCGCCGGCGAAGGCTGGGAGATATCGCATAATTCCCGACACTAACCCTCAAAAAATTGTAAAAAATCGCTGTGTTTGAGCTCTCGGGTAAATAGTTTTCGACACATAACTAGAGGTCGCCGAGCCCAAAATCGCCAGCCGATGGCGCAGTTTCGACTAATCAATAGGTAGCGGGTAGTACCCCAATATGGGGGTATGGAGACGCTGAATCAAAAGCTTCGGCCCGCTGTTTCGTTGGATAAAGCTACGCCACGCACAAACCCTGGCCCGTCCGTAGGCTTGCCCATATGCCGACACCAGTTCACCAATACCTCGACCGGATCTTGGACCACGTGCGGGCAGATGACTCCGGGCAGGTCGCGGATTACATCGCTGAGCTGCGCATGGCCGACCCCAACAAGCTGGGGTTAGCGGTGTGCACGACCACGGGACACCTTTATTCTGCAGGCGATGACACCTGCGAGTTTTCGATCCAATCCATATCCAAGCCCTTCGTCTACGCCCTCGCGCTAGAAGAGCTCGGAGCGGAAGAAGTGCACAGCCGCGTCGGTGTCGAGCCCTCTGGCGAGGCATTCAACGACATCTCCCTGGAGGAGGACACGCACCGCCCCGCGAACCCAATGATCAACGCTGGCGCGATCACGGTGAACCAGCTCATCAACGGCTCTGATTCCACCGTCGACGAGCGGGTGGAGAAGATCCGGGCCTTCATGTCCCGCTTAGCAGGGCGCGAACTGACAATCGACCATGGCCTAGCAGAAACCGAAAGGGGCACCGCACATCGCAATTTAGCAATTGCGCACCTGCTCAGCGAATACGGAATGCTGCAGGATGAAGTAGAAGATGCCGTCGAAAGCTACACGCAGCAATGCTCGATCCTGGTCACGGTGCGTGACCTTGCCGTCATGGCCGCGACCTTGGCCAACGGAGGCGTTCAGCCAGTTACAGGTGAACGCGTCATCGGCACGCCGTCCGCACGGGTCACTCAGGCGGTGATGATCTCAGCTGGAATGTATGACGCCTCCGGTCGCTGGATGGTCAATGTAGGCATTCCCGCGAAATCCGGGGTGTCTGGCGGATTGATCGGGACGATGCCGGGGCAGTTGGGGATGGCGTCGCTAAGTCCGCGGCTTGACCGCCAGGGAAACTCGGTGCGCGGGGTGAAAATCTTCCGCGAACTGTCCTACTCTCTGGGGTTGAACCTCGTGGCAGCTGATTATTACGCGGCGCCGTGCATCAAGTCCGTCGAGCGCTGCGGAGAGGAAACCCTGGTCCAGCTGCAGGGCACGATCAACTTTGTTGCCGCCGAGAAGATCCTCTACGACCTCAAGAAGATGGGTGTCACGCGCGATTTGCTTCTTGATGTCTCCGCTGTGACCAGTTTCAACCGCGCCGGATTGACGTTAATCATGGGGGGATTGACGAAGATGGGGCACGTGCGCGTATTCGATCCCGAAGGTGCCATGCCGGATTATGAGTTTTCCGACGGCACCCGCGTGCAAGCGAGCAAAGACTTCTCTTTTGTCGTGGGTGCTCCGCTCTCTAAGGTTCACGAGGCTATTGCCAACCCGGGAGGTTGGGAGCAAGCCGATTGCACGTCGGCGAGCCAAGATCGGCTGGTGTGGGATCTGGGTGATTCCGAGCTAGTCTTTGACCTCGAAGACGCCTCGAGTGGCGGCACCCGCGTCACGCTTACGTTTGACGGGCAGCCCAGCTCCGAGATGATGGAGAACCTCCGGCAGCGCATCGTAGGCAAGTTGCACAATGTGACCCGGTAGGCTGGGCGCGGTGATGTCAGACACGATTTGGTGGCACGTCTATCCGCTGGGCGCCACGGGAGCGCCCGTGCGCGACCGCCGTAGCGACGACGCCGGCCACCGTCTCCGCAACCTCGGACCCTGGTTGGACTACCTCATTGAGCTGGGCTGCAACGGCCTTCTCTTGGGCCCTATCTTCGAGTCTATCGGTCACGGCTACGACACCCTCGACCACTACACAGTGGACTCTCGTCTTGGCGACGACTCCGACTTCGACTGGCTCATCTCCGAGTGCTCCGCCCGCGGAATCAACGTCATGCTCGACGGCGTGTTCAACCACGTCTCGCGTACCCACCCAGCGGTCGCGGCGGGGTTCGCGGGCAATACCGACTGGGAGGGCCACGGCGAGCTGGCCACGTTGCACCATGACGACCCCCGTGTGGCGGACATGGTCACGGACATCATGCTGCACTGGCTGCGCCGCGGCATCGCCGGATGGCGCCTTGACGTTGCCTACGCCGTGCCCCTGGCGTTTTGGCGCGAAGTCCTCTCGCGGGTCCGTGCCGAATTCCCCGAAGCCTTCTTCCTTGGTGAGGTCATCCACGGCGACTACGCGGGAATCGCCGAAGCCGGCACGCTCGACTCCGTCACGCAGTACGAGCTGTGGAAGGCGTTGTGGTCCTCCATTAAGGACGTGAACTTCTGGGAGCTCGACCACGCGCTCGGCCGACTTTCGAACGCCATTGTGCCCAACACGTTCATCGGAAACCACGACGTCGACCGCATCGCCAGCACAATTGGCCAGGATGGTGAGATCATCGCGCTGGCCATCCTCATGACGCTGCCCGGCATGCCGAGCATTTACTACGGCGACGAGCAAGGCTTCGAGGGCCTGCGCGCCGAGGGCTTCGCAGCCGACGACGCGGTGCGCCCCGCCCTTCCCGCCACGCCCGCCGACCTTTCGCCACGTGGTGGGTGGATCTTCCGCGAGCACCAAGCGCTCATCGGCCTGCGCCGCCGCAACTCGTGGCTCACCCACGCCCGCGTCGAAGTCCTTAAAAAGACCAACGAGTCCATCTCGCTGCGCACTTTCGGCGCGAGCAACGAGCTTCTTCTCGACGCCCACCTCGCGCCCCTCCCAGGCGTGCGCATTTCGGCGGGCGACGAGACTGCCTACGAGTGGGGTGACCTAGACGCCTAAAAACCGGCCCACGAGCGAGCGGTACGCCTGCGCCGTCAGCTCTACATCACGCACGTCCACGTATTCGTCGTGGCTGTGCAGCTGATCCAACACGTCGCCCAAGGTCCGCTCGCGGTCGTGCAGGGCGAAGCCGTAACCCACGCCGCCGCGGCGTCGGGCGAAGCGCAGGTCGGAGCCGCCGGCGGAGAGGATGGGAACCACGGGCGCGCCAGGGAAGAATTCGGCGTAGGTGTCCACGATGGCGCGGTACAGGGAGCTATCGGTGGTGGAGACGGTGGCGTCTTCAGTGATGAGGTGCTCGATCTCAACCGCCGGCGCTAGGTCGCCGAGCGCCTCGCGCAGCATATCGTCGATCTCCTCCTGTGTCTGCCCGGGCAGGGGCCTGATATCCAACTCCAGCCACGCGGTGGACGGCAGCACGTTGATCGACGAGCCCGCTCTTAGCACCGTCGGCGCGATGGTGAGGTGGCTCATCGCGTGGGAATAGCGGGCGAGCTCACCGAGGGAGTCGTACCCGTGGCCGTCGAGAAGCGAGTGCTCCGTGGCCGGGTCGAAGCGGAAGGCGCGGACGTAGCCTTCCCACAGGTCGCTGCGCTGGACCGCGGGCTCGATCGCCGCAATGCGTTGCGCAACTTCCCCGATGAGCGCAACGGCAAGCTCTTTGCCGTACGGGGTGGAGCCGTGCCCAGCGTCGCCGTGCACGACGAGGCGACGCTGGGCAGCGCCCTTTTCGCCGACGACCACGACGAGGGCGTCACCGTCGACAGGAAGGTGCGACCCGCCTTCTTCGGAAAGGCAGTTCTGCCAGCTGAACGGCGCTGGGTTTTGTTCGGCGAGCCACCCGGCGCCCAGGCCCCCGCGGGCCTCCTCGTCCGCGCACCCGACGAAGGTGAGGGTGCCGGAGGGCTTCCCGGCCCGCGCCACCTCGCGCGTCACCGCGGCCATGGCGGCGGTGATGTAGAGCATGTCCGTCGCGCCGCGACCGTAGATGCGCCCGTCTCGCTCCTCGGCGGCGAAGGGGTCAACCGTCCACTTCGGGCGATCCACAGCGACGACGTCAGTGTGTCCGAGCAGGGTGAGTGGCTCACTCGGACCGCCCTCGACGGTAAACGCGATGCTTACCCGGCCGGGCTCGGGCTCGAAGCGCTGCACCCTCGCACCGCTGCCGGCGAAGAACCTCTCCAGGGTGTCCGCGTTGCGCACCTCGCCCTCGCCGACGCAGGCGTTGCGGATCAGCTCTTCGAGCAGGGAAATGGTCGATGCGGCGAGGTCACTCATAGTGACCAACCCTACAACCGTTTATAGTGAGGCCATCCCAACTGAACGGAGTTCAATTATGCCGGCAAACATTCTCGACATCGCCCGTGACAAAGTCCTCGAGGAGGGAATCGGCCTCAACCAAAACGAGGTCTACCAGGCGCTTACCGTCCCCGACGAGGACCTGCAGGACCTGCTCAATCTCGCCCACCACGTGCGCATCCGCCACTGCGGCGTCGAGGTGAGCCTGGAGGGCATCATCTCGCTGAAAACGGGCGGGTGCCCCGAGGACTGTCACTTCTGCTCCCAGTCTGGTCTGTTCGAGTCCCCGGTGCGCGCCGTGACGCTCAACATCGCGGAACTCGTCGAGGCCGCGAAGCAGTCCGAGAAGATGGGTGCCAGCGAGTTCTGCATCGTCGCCGCCGTGAAGGGACCGACCCAGAATCTGCTGGACCAGGTGCGCGAGGCCGTCACCGCGATCGACGCCGAGGTAGACATTTCTATCTCCGCCTCGCTGGGCATCCTCACCCGCGACCAGGCTGCGCAGCTGCGGGACATGGGCGTGAGCCGCTACAACCACAACTTTGAAACCGCGCGCTCCTTCTTCCCCAACGTCGTGACCACCCACACGTGGGAGGAACGCAAGAACACCCTCGAGTTCGTGCGGGCCGAGGGCATGGAGACCTGCTGCGGTGGCATCATCGGGCTGGGCGAAACACTCGAGCAGCGCGCCGAGTTCGCGGTCCAGCTCGCAGAGGTTGAACCGCACGAGGTTCCCCTAAACTTCCTCGACCCTCGCCCCGGCACCCCCTTCGCCGATAGGCCCCTTGTCCCCCAGGGCGAAGCGCTGCGCGCGGTTGCCGCCTTCCGCCTGGCCATGCCCACCGCCCAGTTGCGCTTCGCGGGCGGCACCGAGCTCGCTCTTGGCGACGACGGCACCGAAGCCGGCCTCCTCGGCGGCGCAAACGCCATCATTGGTGGCAACTACCTCACCACCCTGGGCCGCCCGATCGAGCGCGACCGCGACGCCGTCGACCGCGTAACCAGCCTGGGGATTCCTTCCGTGTATTCCACCTTGAAGGCGCTGTGAGGACGCCTCAGAGCACGGAGCTTGCCGACGCCATCCTGTCCGGGTCGGCCACCTTCGACCGCAGATCCTATGACGCCCCGCGCATCTGCCCGCTGTGCGGGCGGCGCATGGTGGTCAAGATCAACCCCGTCGGTTGGGAGGCGACCTGCTCGCGCCACGGCGAGTTCCGCTCGGAGTGGCTAGAGCGTTAGTAGGGTGGGGCCCATGGACAGGGTGACAAGCGTTGCGGGGGCCGTCGATAAGCTAATTGAGCTTTATGCGGGTTCGTGCGAGCGTGCGCTTGCTTCCGACTTTTCCGAGGTCTTGTACCCGAAAATTGTGGTGAGGATTCCGCGGTGGGAACCGATCGACCGCAGCGCCCCCTTTGGGTACGTCGACGAGGCTGGGACGTACTCCGCTGTGTTGTCGCGGCCCGATCTCATGGCGCCGTACCTAAGGACGCAACTGGGCGCCCTCTGTAGCAACTACGAGTGCGAGCTCTACGTGGGCTATTCCGACGTGCCGATTCCGCCGGAATACATTCGCGGTGCCACACGCCCGGCGGATGGTTTGGCCCCGCGCCCCTCGCTGGACGCGGTCGACGACGCGATCATCGATGCTGACTGGGAAGCCTTCCACGGACCCGAAAAGCCCCTGTTCCACTTCGGGCCGCAGCGCTTCGACCTTGCGTGCGCCCGCCTCGAGCACTACACCGGCATCGAGGTGGACAGCCTGCAGAAATACATCCTGTTCACCAACTACGCGATGCACGTCACCGAGTTCGTGCGCTTCGGGCTCGCCGAGCTGTCGCGGGAGGGCTCGCGCTACAGCGCGCTGCGCCTGCCGAATGGGGAAACGGTGTCGGACACCGTCGCCGTCGAGGATTTGGACCTCGCGTCGCGCTATCAAATGCCGCGCTATGACCTCGTCACCGATTCCGGCGACGGCATCACGATGATCAACATCGGTGTCGGTCCCTCCAACGCCAAGACCATTACGGATTCACTGGCGGTGCTGCGCCCCGAGGCCTGGATCATGATTGGGCACTGCGCGGGCCTCGACGGTCGCATGCGCATCGGCGACCTCATCCTCGGCAACGCCTACGAGCGCCACGACCACGTCCTCGACGAGCACATCAACCGCGACCACCCCATCCCCGCGGTCCCCGAGATCCAACGCACGCTGGAAAAGGCCGTCGCGAAGATTTACGGTGAGGACGCCTCCCTCCTGCGCACCGGCACGGTGCTGTCCACCGACGATCGGAACTGGGAGTGGAAAACCCGCCGCGACCTGTGGGAATGGCTGCGCGGGTCGACGGCCGTCGCCGTCGATATGGAATCGTGCACCCTGGCCGCGAACGGGTACCGATACCGAATCCCTTACGGCACGCTCCTGGCAGTGTCCGATCTGCCGCTGCACGCCGTACCCAAGTTGCCGGCCGCCGCGCAGGCGTTCTACTCCAACTCGAAGGAGGCCCACGTGATGTGCGCGGTTAAGGCGATGGAGCGCCTGGCCAAGAACCCCGGCCGCCTGCGCACCCGCAAGCTGCGCCGCACCATCGGCGAAGTACCCTTCCGCTGATGTTTGAGGATCCGGCCGTCGCCCTGGCCCACAGAAGCGCGCTGCGCTCCATTGAGCGCGTCGTAGAAGAAACCGCCACCCCCACGAACCCCGAGGTGGCGCTGCAGCGCGTCGTCGACCAACTGCAGCACCCGAAAGTCCTGGTTATCAGCGGCGCGGGCATGTCCACGGAGTCGGGTATCCCCGATTACCGCTCCAAAAACGGGCGGCTAACCAAGGGCCGGCCCATGACCTACCAGGAGTTCGCGCACGCCCCCGAGCACGTGCGCAGGTACTGGGCGCGCGCCTTTGTGGGCATGCGCTTCATGCGCGCCGCGACTCCGAATCGCGCCCACTTCGCCGTCACGGAACTGGAGCGCGCCGGGCTGCTCACCGGGGTCATTACGCAGAACGTCGACGGGCTGCACAGCCAGGCCGGCACGAAGAACGTGGTGGCGCTGCACGGAGACATGGAACACGTGGTGTGTCTGGACTGTGGGAACGTCGAGGCACGCCCGCTTTTCGACGCCCGCCTGGCCGCCGCCAACCCCAGCTACTTCGAGTCGGTCACCATCACCGGGCCCATGATCAACCCGGACGGCGACGTCGAGCTCGCGCCCGAGGACGTCGAGCGCTTCCGCATGGTCTCCTGCACGCGCTGCGGCGGGCAGCGCCTCAAACCGGACGTGGTCTACTTCGGGGAGAACGTGCCCCGGGGCCGCCGGGAGGTGGCCGGGGCGTGGCTTGAGGCGTCGACAAGCGTGATTGCCCTGGGGACCTCGCTGGCGGTGATGAGTGGCTACAAGCTGGTGCTCGACGCGCTCAAGCAGGAAAAACCGGTTGCCGTGATCAACGGCGGTCCGGGCCGCGCCGATGCGAAGGTCAGCACGCTGTGGCGCTCGAGCGTCGGCGACGCCCTAGACAGCCTGCTTGACCAGCTCGGGCTCTGAGGTTTCCCAGACGCGATCGTCGATAATGTGTTCGCGCTTCGCCACGACTACCGCAACGACAGCCTGGCCGGTGACGTTGACGGCGGTGCGGCCCATGTCCACGATCGGCTCGACCGCGAGCAGCAGGCCAACGCCGGCCAGCGGCAGGCCCAACGTAGACAGCGTCAGGGTGAGCATGACGGTCGCGCCTGTCGTGCCCGCGGTCGCCGCGGAACCCAGCACGGAAACGATGATGATGAGCAGGTAGTCCGTGAAGTTCAGCGGCACACCATAGAACTGGGCAACGAAGATCGCGGCGACGGCCGGGTAGATTGACGCGCAGCCGTCCATCTTGGTGGTGGCGCCGAGCGGCATGGCGAAGGAGGCGTACTCGGAGGGCACGCCCATCGACTTTTCAACCGTGCGCTGGTTGACGGGCATGACGCCCATCGAGGAGCGCGTGACAAAGCCCAGGGTCGTGACCGGCCAGACGCGGCGGAAGAAGTCCAGCACAGGCAGGCGGTTGAGTGCCAGCACGGCGGGGTACAGGGCAAAGATGACCAGCGCCAGGCCGATATAGATGGCCAGGACGAACATGCCCAGGGAGCCGAGGGCGTCCCAGCCGTAGGTGGCCACGGCCTTGCCGATCAGCGCGGCGCTGCCGATCGGTGCCAGGCGGATGACCCACCACAGCACCACCTGAACGACGGACAGCAACGATGCCGAGAACTCGATGAACGGCTCGGCCTTCTTGCCGGCCTTGACGGCGGCGACGCCCAGTAGCAGCGACACCACCAAGATCTGCAGGACGTTGAAGGAGACCGTCTCGCCGTTCGTGCCCAACCCCAGGAAGTTGGCCGGAACCACGGACTGAATGAAACCGAGCCACGACCCGGTCGTAGAAGGATCGGCGGCCGCCGATGCATCAACGGACGAGTTCACACCCGGCTGCAGTACCAGTGCCACGACGATGCCGATGACTACGGAGAAGAACGCGGTGATCGCGAACCAAAGCAGGGTTTGACCCGCCAGGCGCGCCGCGTTGGTCACCTTTCGCAGGTTTGCTATCGACGTCACCACAGCCGTGAACACCAGCGGCGGGATGAGCAGTTTGAGCAGCTGGACGTAGGTGGACCCCGTCCAGGTGAGGATGCCGGAGAGCCAGTGGACATCACCGGCGCGGGCGATGAACCCGAGCACGAGGCCGACGATGAGGCCGGTGATAACTTGGGCTCCGAACCCGAATTTCTTCATGGGAACTCCTTGGCGTGTAGACAGATCGGTCTACATGGGAAATGCTTACGTGTATTCACTACGCATAATGCTCCCCGAACATTCCCGAAGCAAAAATAGACAGGCTGGTCTATATGTCGAAGTCGGAGGTGGCCACCGAGAGCGGCTCGCGCAGCGCGAGATCCAGCGCCGCGGCCCGCGCGATGTCGCGCACGACTTCCCGGTGGGTGGGGATCATGCGCAGGTCCACGTCCGGCACCTGCTTGAGCACGGTGCGGGCGAACGTTGCCGGGGCTCGCGGGTCGTCGATGAAGGCGGAACCGGCGACGACCACCACGCTCGGCTGGTGCTCGGCCCACAGCTGCGCGGTGAGCTCGCCGAGCCCGCGCGCACGGTCGTCCAGACAGGCGCGGACGGTGGGCGTGTCCTGGGCGGCGCGGACGGCGTCGGCAAGCGTGTCGATGCCCTCGAGCGCCTCGAGCAACCCCGCGGTGGTGAGGTCCTCGCGGTCCACGGCGACGGGCACGACCTCCTCGCCGGTGAACACGGCGCACCCCAGGGAGTCGTCCGCGAACAGCGCCATGATGCGGGGCACATCGAGGTGGTCGTGTGATTGAACCTCCGACCCGACGATGGCCGCCGCCGCCGACGTGACCATCACCGGAACCGAGAACTGTTCCCGCAACTGGGCACCGATGTCGACCCCTCGCCAGCCGAGGTTCGGCGCGAAGATCACGCCTCCTGACGTCACGGTGCCCGACGTCGTCACTCCCACCGTGGCCAGCGGCCGGTTGATTCCGGCCGTCAGCCGGTTCAATCCGGCCATGATGTGTTGGATGAAGTCGTCCTCGCTCACGCGCGCCACCTCGATATCCAGGTCCATGCTGCGCAGCGTGTGGCCCTTCAGGTCGAACAGCGCGATGTACGTCGACAGCGTGCCCACGGACACGCCCGCGTGGATCGCCGCAGGCTCCCCAAGCTCAAGCGGGATCGTCGGGCGGCCGCGGCCGTTCGACCGCGTCAGATCGGTGCGCTCCGCGACGTACCCAAACCTCCCCAGCGCCGCCACCGCCCGCGTGATCGTCGGCTGCGATAAGCCGGTCGCTTCCACCAGCTCACTTCTCGACGTCAACTCGCGCAACCGGATCAAGTGCAAGCACTTCGCCGCCGGCGTTTGAGGGTGGGAAAAGGAGTCGGGCATAAGCCGAATAGTAACGGTAGTGATACACTGCGCCCACATGACGACAGACACGGATCTGTCCGCTTTGGCGACGGACCGATCCCCCTCACTCCTTGACGCAACCTGCGAGAACTACGTCTACGACCTGGCGCAGCTGAGCCCGACCCTGGCCACCCGGCTCGGGCTGGCGGGCCACGACCACGAGCTGCAGGACTACAGCCCGTCATACTGGGAGGCTGTTGCCGACAGGACCCGCGACCTCATTGCCGACGTTGACGCCCTCAACGACTGCACCGACTGCTCCGATGACGAGGACGACTTCGACGAGGCGGATCTGCTAACCGTCGCCATCCTGCGCGAGCGCATGACCACCGAGCTTGACCTCCACCACCATGGTGAGAACCTCCGCCTACTGAACAACGTCGATTCGCCCGTCCAGCACATTCGCGACAGCCTGCTGATGATGGACCCCGCCTGCCTCGAAGAACGCCTCTCCATCGTGCGAAAGTCACTGCACGGTTACCGCGAATCCCTCACGGAGGCCGCGGCGCAGGGCGACGTCGCGCCGCACCGGCAGATCGACGCCGTGATCGACCAGTGCGAGGCGATCGGGTCCGTCCTGGACACCCTCGGCGTTCCCGCAGACAGCGCCGCGCTGGCCGAGGCAAAAGACGCCTTCGAGGAGATGGCGGACTGGCTGTCCACGGAGCTCTCGCCGCGCGCACCCTACGACGATGCCGTGGGACGCGACCGCTTCGAGCTGTTCTCCCAGTCCTTCGTGGGAAGCGAGATCAACCCGGACGAGACCTACGCCTGGGCCCTGGACGGTTTGCATGAGGTCGTCGATAAGCAACGTGCCCTCGCTGAGTCGATGTTCGGGCGCGGGATAACGATCCACGAGGCCTACCGGCGCCTCAACGAGGACGAGCGGTACACCCTGCACGGTTCGGATCAGCTACTCGAGTGGATGGAGCGCTTCACCGAAGAAGCGCTGGGCCGGCTCGGCAGCGAGTTCACCGCCGTGCCCGCGTGCTCGGTGAGCTGCAGCGTCGACGACAGTGGTGCCGAGGGCGTGACCTACCTGCCCCCCAGCGATGACCTGGCGCGCCCCGCTCTCGTGAGGTGGACCACCCCCAAGGATTGCTTCCACACCTGGTGGGCTGCCGCCCGCCTCGCGCACGACGGCGCGCCCGGGCACCACCTGCAGACCATCATGCCGCGCGGGCTCAACCTGTGGCGCCGGTCCGTGAACGTCAACTACGCGCACAGCGAAGGTTGGGCACATTACTCCGAGGACCTGCTAGAGGAGCTCGGGATGTTCGACGAGCCGGCGCTACGACTCGGCCTCTACGACAGCCGCCGCGCGAGTTTTGCCAAGGTCCTCCTCGACATCGGGGTGCACCTGGGCAAGAAGACACCGGACAAGACCGGAACGTGGGACGTGCAGTACGCGAAGGCCTTCTTGCGGGACAACGCCGCGACGTCGGAAAGCCGTCTTGGCTTCGAACTCGACCGCGCGATGGGCTGGCCAGGTCAGGCCGCCGCGGGCGCCGTGGGCTACCGGGCCTGGCGCGAGCTGCGCGGCCGCGCCTCCCTGGATCGCGCGCTGAGGCTGGGGTCGATGCCGATGGACCTGCTCGGAGATTCGTGGGCGCACTAGCTCTCCTCCTGGGCGCCTCCCTCGTGGCGGGGTGGGTTGACGCTGTCATTGGCGGTGGCGGGCTGATCCTCATCCCGGTGTTGATGTCGGTGACCGGGATGCCCGCGGCGGCCGTTCTGGCCACCAACAAGGTCGCGGCGGTGACGGGAACCGCCTCCGCCGGGCTGACGATGGTGCGGCGCGTCGGCGTGCCCCGCGCCACCTGGGCCTACGCCGTCGCCGCAGGCTCACTTTCGGCCTGCGGTGCGCTGGCCGTCTCCCTGATAGACGACTCAGTCATTCGTCCCGCCATTATCGTGCTGTTGCTCGCGGTGGGGACGTTCGTGGCACTTAAACCCTCCTTCGGCACCTCGGAGGCCACCCCCACGCTGACCCGCGGCCGCATCCTCGCGGGGGTCGCGCTCGCGGCGGGTGTCGGCTTTTACGACGGCATCTTCGGGCCCGGCACCGGCATGTTCCTCACCATGGGGTTCACCGCCCTGTTTGCGCAGTCCTTCCTGAACTCCGCGGCGATGGCGAAGGTAATCAACACCGCGACAAACCTCGGGGCGCTCGTCGTGTTCATCATCGGTGGCCACGTTGCGTGGGGCCTCGCCCTGTCGCTCGCGGTGGCCAACCTCGTTGGGGCCCAGATCGGTGCCCGCACGGTGCTGCGGGGCGGTTCGCGCCTGGTGCGTGGCGCCCTGCTGGTCCTCGTTGTGGTGCTGTGCGCGCGCCTCGTGTCATAGTAGATAAATGACGTCACGCGGAGAGCGCCGGAAGCGGGCGACAGAGGAGAAAATTTACCGTTCGGTGCTGGAGATCGCCCGGGAAGAGGGGTTCAACGCTGTCACTATCGACGCGGTCGTGGCTCACTCGGGAGTGGCCAAAACCACCATTTACCGTCGTTACAGCAACCGCAAGGACATGCTTTCCGACGCCCTCTCCAACGTGGTCATCGCCATCCCGCTCCAGTACCCCGCCACCTTCGACGAGTTTGAGGCGTTCCTGATTGAGCTCCAGGACCACTTGGAAAAGGAGATCGGAATCCGGCTGATCGGCTCCCTGCTCTCCAGCCGCGACGACTACGTCGACGAGTGGCGGGAGCGCCTGTCCAAGGAGGTGCTGCAGGGTCTCGAGTACTACGTGAAGAAGGGCATCGAGAACGGGGTGTTCGCCCCCCGCGTCCACCCGCGCATCCTCGTGTCGATGGTGGTGGGCAGCATCTTCGTGCGCTCCGCGTTCCAGTACGGCGACCCGAAACTCCACGCGCGGCAGATCGCCGAGCTCCTGTGGCCCGTGTTAGAGGGAGAGCGTCCCGTTCACTAAGCCCACAACCGCGGCCACAGCCCCGGCGACCACGAGCGCCACCACGCACCACTCGAACGGGTTGAACCAGCGTGTGCCCTGCGCGACGCGCACCCAGACGTACATGACCATCCCGGGCACGACAGCTAGCGCCCCGAACAACACGTAGACCGGGTCCGCCGCGTAGATGAGCCACAGCGAGTAGATGAAGGCGATGGCCCCCACCGCGAGATGGGCGCCTCCCTCGCGCGCGGTGAGCAGCACCAGGTAGAGGGCGGAGAAGATGTAGGGCAGCAGGTACATGATCGTGGCCAACTGGACCATCGCGTTGTAGGAGGTCTCGTTGGCGAAGAAGATGATGACAAAGACCTGGATGACCAGCGTGGAGACCAGCTGCGCCAGCCAGGGCGCCCCGAGGTGGTTCGTCGCCGCCAGCTTGCGCGGGAGCAGCCCGTCGCTGGCCATCATCACCAGCGGCTCCGCGCAGAGCATCTGCCACGATACGTAGGCGCCGAGCACAGACAGGCACAACCCAAGCGACACGAACACCCCACCCCACGGCCCGACGACGGCCTCGAGCACGGCGCCCATCGAGTTGTCGGGAAGGGCGGCGAGCTCCTCGCGGGAAAACACACCGTAGGACAGGGTGGACACCGCGACGAGTAGGGCGAGCACGGAGAGGAACCCGACGACGGTCGCGCGGCCGACGTCGCCACGCGTCTTCGACTGCTTCGAGTACACGGATGCCCCCTCGACGCCGATGAATACCCACACGGTGAAGAGCATGATGCCCTTGAGCTGCTGGCTAACACCCGTGCCCCAGAAGTCCAGCGTGAACGTATCCCAGGAGAAACCTAGGAACGCGACAAGCACGATGAAGCAGAGGATGGGCACGAGTTTGGCAATCGTCGTGACTCGGTTCATCACCGCCGCCTGCTTGATCCCGCGCGACAGCCCAATAAAGATCACCCACGTCAGCGCGGAGACGGCTACCGCCAGGACCCAGCGATTGCGCAGCACGGGAACGTAGTAACCGATTGTGCGAAAGAACAGGGTTGCGTAGCCGACCTGCGCCATGACCGAACCCAGCCAGTACCCGAAACCGGATATGAAGCCGATGAAGTCTCCGAGGCCGGCGCGGACGTAGGAGTAGACGCCGGCGTCGAGAAGAGGCTTGCGGCGCGCGAGGATCTGGAAAACGAAGGCGATCGAAAGCATGCCCACGCCCGCAATGGCCCATCCGACTAGCATGACACCGGGGCTGGCCACGGACGCCACATTCTGGGGCAGCGCGAAGATCCCCGAGCCAACTGTGGAGCCGATGATCAGGGAGACCAGCGTCCACATGGACACGGTGTGCGTCTGCTGCGCGGTTGTCATGACGGTAAAGATACTTGGGGGGGCTCCTTTTCCTAATTTGCAGCCGATGTGCAAAGTTGCACTGCCTGTGCAAAAATATGCGCCATGGCACACCTGCTCTACCGGCTCGGCCGGTCTGCGTACACGCATCGCTGGCGGTTTATCGCCGTCTGGCTACTGATCCTCATCGGCGCCGGCACCGCTGCCGCCACGCTGATGAAACCGACCACAACAAATATGACAATCCCGGGGCTCGAATCCCTGGAAACGAGCAACCGAATCCAAGAGATCTTCGGCGGCGACAACCCGATGCAGACGCCGTCCGGCACCGTCGTCGTACGAGCCACGGACGGTACGCTCGCGGAATCCCAGGATGACCTCGCGTCGCTCATCCAAGATGTGCAGTCGAAACCCTATCTGAAAGACACCCAGTCCATTGTGGACCCGGTCACGGCTGCAGCAGGGATGCAACAGCAGCTTTCCGGCGACGACCTCGCCGCTGTCTCGCCGCTGAGCGAAAACGGTCGAACCGGAACGTTCCAGATCACGTTCGATGCCCCCAGCTCGCAGGATGTGTCCACCGCGGACCGCGACGACCTGACCGCCACCCTCGAGCGCCACTCCACTGGTAACGTGGAGATCGCCTACAGCGGAAACGTCTTCCAGGCCCAGGAAATCAGCGGCGCCTCCGAGGTCATCGGCCTACTTGTGGCGGCGCTCGTGCTCATTATTACCTTTGGCTCTCTCCTCGCCGCGGGCCTGCCCCTGCTTTCGGCCGTCGTGGGAGTCGGGACCGGAATGGGGCTCATCTTTGCCGGAACCTCGTTTACCGACTCCATCAACTCACTGACCCCCACCCTGGCCAGCATGGTCGGCCTCGCGGTTGGCATTGACTACGCCCTGTTCATCGTCTCGCGCTTCCGTAACGAGCTGGTGGCCTATATCGGGCGCCCCGAAATGGAACCGAAAGAACTGGCCCAGGAGCTGAAGCGCCTCAGCCGTGACGAGCGGGCTCACCTTGCCGGGTTGGCCGTGGGCAAAGCGGGCACCGCCGTGTCCTTTGCCGGCCTCACCGTGCTGATCGCGCTCGCCGCGCTATCGATCATCAACATCCCGTTCCTCACGGCGATGGCCCTAGCCGCGGCGCTCACGGTGGCTATCGCGGTGCTCGTCGCTCTGACTCTCCTGCCGGCAGTCCTTGGGGCCTTTGGAACGAAGGTGTTTGCGGGCCGCGTGCCCGTCGTCAAAGCTCCTGACCCCGAAAACGAACAACCGACGATGGGCCTGAAGTGGGTGCGCCAGGTGCGTAAACGCCCGGCTGCGTTCCTCGTCGGTGCCGTCCTTGTTCTGGGGCTTCTGGCGCTGCCAGCCCTCCAGATGCGTTTGGCGATGCCCACCGACAGCACCTCCGCGCTGGGTACCCCGACGCGCACCGCCGCCGAGTGGATCGACGAGGACTTCGGCCCAGGCCGCAACGCGCCGATGACGGCCCTCCTAGACTCCGCGGACGGCTCCTTTATTGATGCGCTGGCCGATGTTCAAAGCGTCGAAGGCGTCAAGCACGCACAGCTCATCGCCGCGACCGAGGACGGCAAGTACGCCCAGCTGCTCATCACGCCCGAGTACGCCGCCACCGACGAACGCACCAGCGGCACCCTGCAGTCCCTTCGCGACGGCGGTTACGAAGTCACCGGTGTCACCCCGATTTACGACGACATCTCCAACCGACTCTCCGACGTGTTGATCCCCTACATCGCGATCGTCGTCCTGCTGGCGTTCGTCCTGCTCATGGTTGTGTTCCGTTCGATCTGGGTGCCGCTGATTGCCGCCCTGGGTTTCGCGCTCTCGGTTGCCGCGACGTTCGGCGTGACCGTCGGAATCTGGCAGGAGGGCTGGCTGGGCATTAACAATGACCCGCAGCCGCTGTTGTCCTTCCTGCCGATCATGCTTATCGGCATTGTGTTTGGCCTCGCGATGGACTACCAGGTCTTCCTCGTCACGCGCATGCGCGAGGGCTACGTTCACGGCAAGACGGCCGGCAACGCCGTCTCCAACGGCTTCAAGCACGGCGCACGCGTCGTCACCGCTGCGGCACTCATTATGATCTCTGTCTTCGCCGCGTTCATGCTCATGGACGAGCCATTCATCAAGGTCATGGGCTCGGCGCTTGCCATGGCAGTTCTTTTCGACGCCTTCCTCGTGCGCATGACCATCGTCCCCGCCACCCTCTTCCTCCTCGGCGACCGGGCTTGGACGCTGCCCCGGTGGCTTGACAAAATCCTGCCTCGCGTGGACGTTGAGGGCGAGTCTCTTTGATGGGTCGCGAGCGGAAGAAGGAAAACACCAGGCGAGCTCTTGCGCAGGCCGCGGCTGAGCTGCTTTTGGCCGAGGGCCAGGAGGGGATGACCGTCGCTGCGATCGCAAAGCGCGCAGGCGTGTCCCCCCGAACGTTTCACAACTACTTTCCGCGCCGCGAAGACTCGCTGCTCTATCTTCTCGAGCGCTACGTCGCCGAATTCACCGCCAAGGTGCGCCAGGCTCCGCCTGAAGAACAACCCGTGGATACCTTGCACCGCTTGATGGCCGATTTCATCCAGAATCCCGAGTTCATGGTGAACCTGATGACCATCTGCGATCACTTGAGCTGCGTGCTCAGCCCCCGAGACCGCAGCCGCGTTCGCCACCTACATGAACCACTCATCGAGGCGCTGCAGTCCGATAACCTCTCGCGCGAGGGCGCGACATTGCTCCTGTTTTCCGCTCTTACCGCGGCGAGCATCGCCGTGGAGTCGCATCAAAACCTGGACGAGGGCTTCGCTCTGCTGCGCAACGGGTTTTCCGGCGAGGTTGGAGGTGTCTGTGGTTCCCGGCTGGTGTAATCGAAAGCCAGACCATATTCCTGCTCGAGGCTGGCAAGTGCCGCCGAGAGGGTAGCGGGGTCGGTCGTTTCGTATTTGTCGCAGGCCGCATGGCAGGCGGCGTAAAAGCGCGCCGCGTTGTCGCGGTTCGCGCGGACCTGAGCGAGACTGGACTGCCAGTGCGGACCGACTGGGGTGACCTGGCCATGTAGGGGCCCGTCTGGGCGGGACAGTAAGTATGTGCCGTCCGGGAATAGCCAGACGATGTCGCCTGTGACGGGGTCCGGGATGTAGAAAGCGCGGCGGTCCGTCTTGACGTTGTGATGGCGCTGGCATAGCGAATACAAGTTTGCCGGGGTGGTTTCGCCGCCCTCCTCGAACGGAATGCGATGATCCAGCTGGCAGTCCTCCGCGAGGCGCCCGCAGCCGGGAAAGACGCATGTGCCGTCGCGTGCGCAGGCGACGTCGCGCATTTCGCGCGTCGGCGTGTAGGAGGGGGTGTGCTGGTCTGGGTCGAGGGGGCGTTGCGTGGTTTCCCCTGCGTCGACCGTGTCGGTGGCGGGCGCGTTCGTCCAGCCCGAGCCGGGGATAAAAACGGGGTCGCCTGGGCGGCGGCCGTACGGGGCGTAGACCGTGATGACTGTCCGGCCCGGGCGCTGGGCGGTTCCGGAGAGGAGGCGCACCGCCGCCTCGGCCTCGGATACCTGGCACTGGCGGGCGGTCGCGGCGACGGTGTCTCGGATGGCCGCCATCGAGGCGGCGTCGGTCACGAGCTCGACGCCCTTGCGGTCGACGCCGCCGTCGTTGACGTCGAAGAAGGTCGCCGAATCCTGCGACGGGTCTGTTGAATTCCGCTTTGATCGTTTCTTAGGGTCGTAGGCAACGCCGGGATCTCTCGCCGCGACGTGCTGGCGGAGCCGGCGGGTAATCTGCCTGGCGGAGGGCAGCTCCTGGGCGGGCCGGGAGGGTGTGAAGAGTGCGGCAAGTAGGTCGTCGGCACCCGCGAGGATGTCCTCGGCCGAGTCGGGGGGAATGATGGCCAGCGCTGCGTCGATTGCGGCAAGGCGATCGACGCACAGCAAGTGAGTTCGCGCCTGCATGTGCCTCAGGCGGGGCAGGTCCCGCAACCGGGCGTAACCCAGGATTGCGCGTTCGATATAGTGTTTGGTTGACCCCGTCGCCTGGCAGAGGTGGGTGACGGCTACCTCGAAATCGGTGAGGTCGTAGTCATCCTGCGCGAAGCGTGAGTAAAGCGCGTATTCTCCCCGTCTGATTAGTAGAGTTGCTGCACAACGGCCGTCTCCCTGGCGCTGTGTAGCGAAGTACGGATCCATGGATCTCCCCCAAGAATGTCGTGACCCCTCCTGACATCACCCATACTAATCGAACACACGAGCGTCCGTCAAGGACAATTCGAAAATTATTTCTAGGGAGCGGCGATAGGCGAGTGCTTGTCGAGGCCGGGGGCCCGGCGACGAGCAAATCGGGGGGAACGTCGCGGGTGACTACGGTGCCGGAGGCGATGACGCCGAACTCGAGGTGCAGATTTCGGGGGCATGACCGCCCGGGAATAGCGACCGGGAACGGTGTTCGACAGGTTGCTGAACTCCCGGGTGGCACGGCTGCAGGCTCACCTTTCGACCGAGAACAGGGCCAGAAGCGAAGCGGCCAGCGCCACGACGGGCCCCAGCCAGCGACCCTCGGAAAGGACGAACGCTACGGCGACCACGAGCGCGATGGTCAGAATGTTTCGGCTCATAGCTTAGACCCTACACTCGGGTGATATGGAGAAGATTGCGGTTGTGACAGGCGGCTCAGCGGGAATCGGGGAGGCCGCGGCCCGGGCGCTAGCGGGTGATGGCTGGACTGTCTACGTGGCGGCCCGGCGCGTCGAGCGTTGTGAAGCGGTTGCGCGCGAGATCGGAGGTGTTGCGGTTGAGTTGGATGTGACGGACCAGGGAAGCGTCGACGATCTAGCTCAGCGCCTCGAGCGCGTTGACTTGCTGGTCAACAACGCGGGAGGGGCGAGGGGCCTCGATTACCTGCGCGACGCCAAGGAGGATGACTGGCGCTGGATGTACGAGACGAACGTCTACGGCACCGTGCGCGTGACCAAGGCCCTGTACCCGCAGCTCAAAGCGGCGCAAGGGCTGGTGGTAAACATTGGCTCGGTGGCAGGGACAGATGCCTACAAGGGTGGGTCCGGGTACAACGCCGCGAAGTTCGGGCTGCGGGGGCTGACGCGGGCACTGCGTCGCGAAGAGGCGGAGAACTCGATCCGCGTCACCGAGATCGACCCCGGGCGCGTGCAGACCGACTTCTCGCTGAACCGCTTGGGTGACAAGGAGAAAGCGGCGGCCGTTTACGAGGGTAAACTGAACCTGAGCGCCGCCGACATCGCCGAGGCCATCCGCTGGGTGGCCAGCCTGCCGCCGCACGTCAACGTCGATACCCTGAGCATCATGCCCACCGACCAAGCCGAGCGCTAAGCTTGGCGCCCATGGATGTCGAGATCACAGGCGAGTCGATCAGACTCGGGCAGTTCCTTAAACTGTCCGGCCTAGCCGAGTCCGGTGGCCAAGCCAAAGAGCTCATCGCCGAGGGCGAGGTCACAGTCAACGGTCGCGCGGCGGAGTCGCGGGGCCAATCGCTTGCCGACGGCGACGTGGTCGCCGCCCTGGGCACCACCGCAACCGTGAGGGGAACGTAAATGCCAGCATTCGAAGCCGTGGAAGGCATGCCCTACTGGCAGGACCTGGCCACGACCGACACCGCGAAGTCCGCCTACTTCTACGCCACGCTGCTGGGCTGGAAGGTAGAGGATCTGTTTGCTCGCAAGGACGGGTTGCCCGTGGCCGGTTTCGTGCCACAGGACGACGACGTGTGGGTGACGTACTTCCTGCTCAGGGGCGCGGGGGACATCGAGAAGCTGGGCGGAAAAGTGCTTGCTGAAACTGACGTCGCGCTCGGCCGGATGACGCTGTGCGCGGACCCCGCGGGGGCGATGTTCGGCCTCATCGACCCGGCGGGTGAGGAGCGGTTCGTCGCCGCTGGCGAGCCCGGCACCCCGGTGTGGCGCGAGTACGTCGCCGGGTACAAGGGCCGCGAGTGCATCGACTTCTATGCCGAGCTGTTCGACTGGGAGGTGCGGGAAGAAGACGGCTATTACCTCGCTCTTCACGACGGCGCGCCCTTCCTGGGCATGCGCGTCGAGGAGGACATGGAGATGACCGGGTTCTGGGAGACATATTTTGGCGTCGCCGACGTGCAGGACGCCGCGCGCCGGGCGCCCGAGCTGGGCGGCGAGGTCCTGCTGGGGCCGGAACTGTCGCCCTTCGGCCCCCTCGCCGTGGTGGCCGACGCAAACGGGGCGACCGTTACCCTGTGCGAGATCGATGCGCCAGTGGAAGAAGGGGACGAGGCGGAATCGCTGTTTGACCTCTAGCGCATAATAGGGGGGTGAAAAATCTTGTGTGGGGTGTTGTGGCCACCGTGCTGGCCAGCGCCCCCACGGCCCACGCGTATCAGGTGGGTCGTGAATACGACGGAGCTTATGACTCCGAGCGGACCGCGCTCGCGGTGTACCATCCGGACGGAACCTGGACGGGCTCCAGCGCCGCCAAGGAGGAGCGAGCCGCCCTGTCCCTGGCCAAGCTTTATCTCGGCTACTACGTGTTGAACCACGGGACCGACGAGGAAAAGAACCTGGTGGAGTACATGATCACGTACTCCGACGACGGATATGCTGAGATCCTCGACGAAACGTACCCCGAGGCAATCGACAGCGTCGCCGCCGACTTTGACCTGGAGGATACGTACCGTAACGAGTCCTGGGGGCGGAGTGTGACCTCGGCGTATGACGTGGCCAAGTTCGTCGCGAGCATCCTGAGCGATTCCTCTGCCCGGCCACTTATCGACGGGATGCGCAACCAGTCCGAGACGGCCAGCGACGGGTTCCACCAAGTCTTTGGCACGGCCCTGCTGAAAAACGCAGAGGGGACCAAAACGGGCTGGTCCAATGACGAAGAGTCCGAGACCGGGAGCGTGTCCTTCGGGTCGAGCGGCATGGAGACGTGGGTCGCGGCGGCCCTGACCAACGGCGACGCCGCCGCGAATACCGCGGACGCACTGCGGGGCATCGACGAGGCCGCCGAGTTCAACCCGTGGAAACCGGGCGACCGGCTCGCCGTCAGCCTCTCGACCAAAGAAATTCTGCGACGTCTGTGACGCGGCGCCGCGCCTGCGCGGGCGTGGAGACCCCGCCGCGGGTGAAGTAGTCCTCCTCGGTTTGTACGAAGATATCTCTGGGATACGTGCCGGTGGGCGGGAACGTCAGCACGCAGGTCTCGGCCGGGAACGCGGGAGCGCAGCGGTAGAACCAGGCGGTCGTGTACCCGGTTTGGCGGGCGGCCTGGGCGGTGGGGGCGTCGAGAAGAGTGGTGCCCGAAAGCTCCGCCACCGCGGCGACCTCCGGGTACCAGGCGTACTCGCGCGTCTTGGGTCCGAGCCCGGGGGCGAGGGCGACGGCGAACTTTCCGGTCGGGCGGGAGGGGACGAACAGCGTGCCCAGCTCGGTGGCCTCGACGGTCACGCCCGCGGTGAAGGCGACGCCGGGCATGGTGTGGTCCACCGCCGTGCCGAGCATGAGCAGCGCCGCGTGCGTGAGGCGGTCGGGAAGCAGCGCGCCGAAGGTGTCCGGGTCCGTCTCGGGGTAGGTCGCGCGGATGTAGGAGTCGATCTGCTCGAGTTGCAGCTCCTCCGGCAGCGTGCGAGCGACCCCGCCGACGTTGAAATCCGGGTCACCCTGCACGTTTTCCGGGTAGGCCCCGTCGCTGGGGCCGGGCTGGAGGGGAGGCCTCACCAGATGGTCACCCGGTCAGCAGGGTCGAGCCACACCTTGGACCCCTTCTCGACGTCAAACGCCTCGTAGAACTCCGGCACGTTCGCGGCGATGACGTTGCAGCGGAATTCGCTGGGGGAGTGGGGGTCGATGGCGAGCAGCTGGTTCGCCATCTCAGGCCGGGCCTTGGAGCGCCAGACCCGCGCCCAGGCGAGGAAGAGGCGCTGGAAGCCCGTGTACTCCCCGTCGAGGTCGTCGAAGGGGAGCGCCGGGCCGTCGTTGAGGTTGTGTTCGCGCAGGTGGAGCTTGTAGGCCTCCACGGCGATGCCGAGGCCACCGAGGTCGCCGATGTTCTCACCGAGCGTGAACGCGCCGTTGACGCTGCCCTCCGCGCCCGCCGGAACGAGCCCGTCGAACTGCTCGACCAGCTTGGAGGTTAGCGCTTCGAAGCGCTCGCGGTCCTCGTCGGTCCACCACGAGTTAAGGTTGCCGTCGCCGTCGTAGCGCGAGCCCTGGTCGTCGAAACCGTGGCCAATTTCATGGCCAATGACGGCACCGATCGCGCCGAAGTTCTCGGCGGCATCTGCGTCCGGGTCGAAGAAGGGCGGCTGAAGGATGGCGGCGGGGAAAGTGATGTCGTTGACCACCGGGTTGTAGAAAGCGTTGACCGTCTGCGGGGTGGTGACCCACTCGTCGCGGTCGGCGGGCGCACCGACCTTGGACAGCTGGTAGTCGTGGTCGAAGGCGGCGCCGCGGCGCACGTTGTCCAGCAGGTTCGCCCCAGACGGAGAGAACTCGAGACCTGTGAAGTCGCGCCAGCGGTCTGGGTAGCCGACCTTCGCGCGGAACCGCGCGAGTTTCCCGAGCGCCCGGCCACGGGTTTCCGCGCCCATCCACTCGAGCTCCTGGATCCGCTGGTGGTACGCCCGGATGAGGACGTCCACCACGTCGTCGATCTGCTTTTTCGCCGACACCGGGAAGTGCTTCTCGACGTACAGGCGGCCGATTTCCTCGCCCACCATCGACTCCGCCAGCCCGACCGCGCGCTTCCAGCGGTCGCGCTGCTCGGTTGCACCGGACAGCTTCGTGCCGAAGAACTCGAAGTTCGTGGCGCTGATCTGCTCGGTCAACACACCGGCCCGGGACCGCAGAACGGCCCACACCCCCCACAGCTGCCAGTCCGCGAAGGTCTCGGCGCGCAGCATGCCAGCAAGATCCTGGGTAAAGGACGGCATCATGTCGATGACGCGCCCGCCCGTAACTCCGGACCCCGCAAGCAGCGCCTGGATAATCGGGGGGAGGGAGGACACCTCCGTGGGGTTGTAGGTGGCCACGGCGTCGCGCGATGTCACCACGTCCCAGTGGCTGGCCGCCACCTGCGTCTCTAGGTTGACGATCCGCTGCGCCGCCACGCTCGGGGTCAGCCCCAGCAGGTACGCGGGCTCGATGAAACCCAGCATCTTTTCGACGTGGACCCTGTAGTCGGCCAGCGTTTGCGCGTGCTCGGGGGAGCGGTAATAGGCTTCGTCGGGAAGCCCGAGCCCGCTTTGAAACGCGTAGGGCACCACCGTCTCGCCCTGCGAGTCCTTCTCCACCCAGTACGACAGGGGGCCGTGGACGCCCTCGCGCTCGAGGACACCGAAGTTGTGGGCCAGCTCGCTGATAGTGCTCACGTTCAGCTTGTCTAGGTCCTGGTCGAGGGGCCGAGTACCAGCGGCGTTGATCGCGTCTGTGTCCATGAATGACGTGTAGAGGTCACCGCCACGCCCCGCACCGGAGCTCAGGAGGGCGCGCACGTCGGCCTCCGCCTTGTCCCGCAGGGCGTAGAAGGCCCCGTCGATTCCACGGTCAGCCGGAATGACGTGTTCCGCAACCCAGCGGCCGTTGACTTCTTCAAACAGGTCGTTCATGCGCACCACTCTAGTTATCCTCTAGTTATCCTCTAGTTATCTATGTCTTCCCCGACGGGGCGGACTTTCATGTGCCCGGGACTCCACAGGCCGGAGCGAGAAACCGTTTCGTGATCGACGGTGGCTAGGGCGGGGGCTTCGCCGACGGAGTTGGTGCGCAGCTCGTACTTCGCAATCGAGCCCCAGTCGCGCTGCCAGTCGTTCTTGAGGTACCCCGGGATCTCGTAGGAGTAGTTCACCGCCTCGGCGGTAGAAAGAGCGCCGCCGCCCAGGAAGTCCATGAAGCCCGACAGCTGCTTCTTGCCGGGGGCGTCCGGCATGATGCGGAACTGCGGGATTTCGGCCACGCCAGCGTAGTGGTTGAACGTGCGCTGGCAGGGGTACTGGAAAGCCACCGTCCAGTCCAGCAAACCCGGCGTGTCCGAGCTGATCACGCTGTTCAGCGGGGCGAGAGTGGGCACGCGCGGCGGCGTGACGGCCAGCCAGTCGTCGACATCGAGCGACGAGTCCTCGCCGACGAGGCGCACCACATTGGCCTCGGCGGGCAGGTCCTCCAGCGGCAGGCGCACATTGCGCCACGACGGGGTCGGGCCCTGGTCGAGCATTTCCGCCTCGCCGAGGACGGTGACGCTGCCGTCGTCGGCACGCGTGCCGTACTCGAGCTTGAGGGTCGTCCCGCCCTTTTCGACGCCATCGATGTCATGGTGCGCGATGCGGCCGGCGACGGAGGCGACCAGCAGCGGGGCGTCCTCGCTGCGTTGCGGCAGCTCGTACCAGGATGTCTCGAGCTCGGAGCCGTTCGCGGGGTTCTCCGCGTAGGTGCCCAGCACCGGCACGCGGGCGTAATCGAGGTTGAAAGGAAGCCTCACGATGGAGCCGTTGGGCCCGACCAGCTCGGGCGAGCGGTTGCCCTGCGTCTCGGTGCGGGTGGTCGACTGCTCCTGCTCGGTCTGCGGGTTGGTCGAGTCGTCCTTCACGGTGTTATTGCTGCTGTTGTTGCTATCGGTGCTGCCGGTGCTGCCGGTGCTGCTAGTGCTGTCGGTGGACGAGCGGGCGTCGGTAGTGGTGGTGTTGCCCTTTTCCGCGATGATGGTCCCGGGGACTCCCTGCGGGTCGAAACCGCGGTTGGAACCGGAGTCGAGCGAATCGCCCAAGGCGACGCCGATCGGAGTGAGGAAGGAGTCGTTTGTGTTCGTCTCCAGCAAGACGTCGGCACCCAGCGCGCAGGAGTTACCGGCGAACGTGCGGACGTTACCCATGGACACCGAGTAGGCGGGTGCCTGCGAGATAAACGCCTTCAGGAAGGTGAGGCACGAGAAGGCGACCATGAGCACCGCCACGATCGCGAGGGGCGCGGCCATCACTCCCGACCACCGGCCGTCGCTCGGGCGGGTGCCTTGGAGAAGCGCGAACAGCAGGGCCAGTAGCGTCAGCGCGAGCATGAGGGTGTTCGCTTCGTGGCCGTGATACTGGACGGTGATATCCCACCAGGGCACGCCGAAGCTGGAGACGTACCACCACCCGTTCCATCCCGCCAGGGTCAAGGTGAGGATGAACATGACGGAGGCGATGGCCAGCCAGCGGTTGCGCGCCGAGCGCATGGCGATCCTGCTGAGCACAACCGCGGCCACCGCCGCGGCCGCGCCGCCGATGCCCGCGAACACGCCGAAGTGGTGGGTCCACTTTGTCGGAGTGAACATGAAGAAGAAAGCTGACAGCGCGACGATGGCCACAAGGCGCCGGACCGGGGCGGAGGAGGTGCCGGGCACCTTGCCGTAGCGGGTCAGCGCCCAGAGAATGAGGGCGACGCTGAAGATGAAGACGAACATCGGGAAGCGGCGAGCCATCGACCCGTCCACCGTCTGCTCGAAGAGGGTGGAGTAGCGGGTCCACTCCTCAAACCACTTCAGCGCGGGGCCGACCTCGGCGCGCACGGACGTAGCCTCCAAAACGGCGGCCAGCGTCTGGTCGTGGAAGACCGGGATCATTACGGCAGTGCCCACACCGAGGAAGGGCGCGATGTAGGTCAGGGGGCCCTCGGGCCGCGACCGCATGATGGTGAAAAGCGCGGGCAGGCTGATCAGGAACACGCCCACGGCCGTCAGACCCGTAGGGCCGCACGCAAGGGTGAACGCGGCGAGGAGGGTGCCGGCCGCGGCGGGGAAGAGACGCTGAGAGGCGATGGCGCGCTCGAAACAGGCCCAGGTGCCGATCAGTCCGAGCGCGATGATGGGCTCGGGCCGGGTGCCGTTGTTATAGGGCAGCCAGAAGGCAAGAAACACGAAGGCGGCGGTCCAGTACGCGACGCGGCGTTGAGCGATCGCCTCGCCGAGGCGCGGGAGGATCTGGCGGGAGAGGATCCACCAGATGGCCACGCCCGCGAGCAGCGTGGGTAGGCGCATCCACATCGAGGCGGTGGAGACGCGCGCCAGCAGCGACAACAGGTCGTAGAACGGGGAGCCGAACGGTGACTCGGGCACCCCGTACCACCGGTAGTAGTTGGCCATGTAGTCCGAGTTGTTGGCCACCCGCGCCATGGTGAGCAAGAAACCGTCATCGGAGGTGTTGGCGCCGAAGACGTGCCAGAACCCGAGCACGCCCAGCACAACGCCGTCGAGGGGTTTGAAACCGCGGAAGTGCAGGCGGCGGCGCTCGGCCGGGCCGTCCAGCCGGTACAGGCTGTAGAGCGCCACGAGGGCCGACAGCGCGCCGAGGATCATCACGGCGAGCTTGATCGCGGAGGGGCTCGAGGTGAAGCGGGAGTTGATCTGCACCTGGGCGCTCAGCCCGGCGTCGATAAGCGATTGCTCACCCCCCGCTAGCTCCGTGTAGATGCCCGTGACCTGGGGACGGAGGTCCTCGCTCGTCTCCTCGCTGTAGCTCGTGCCGGGGACGGACACGCTCGTGCCATCGGCGTCCTCCGTGACCACGACGCGGGCGTCGGCGGGTAGCGCCGAGACCTCTTCGGGCTCGAGCTCGAGAATGACCTTGTTGATCGAGTTGACCACGATGCCACCGCTTGGCGACGTTACAAAGAGACCGCGGTCGGCGGCCTCCTGCGAGGACTCGGGAAGCGTCCCTAGAATCAGCGACTGCCCCTCCCGCAACTGTCCGATCGCGGAGACGGGAACGGTGACCTCGAGGCTGTCCGGCGCGAGCGAGATCAGCGGGGCGTTGACCGACGCCAACGAGCCGTTCTGAGGCCAGCTCAGCGACGACTGCACCTGGTTCACCGGCAGGAACGGGGTGAGGACGAAGCAGACAAAGGCCACCAGTCCCGACACAATCGCGATCAGGCGGGATTCGAGCTTAGATTCGGTCACGGAAAGTCACCTTACTTTCTGGCCACGACAACGAACGGACCGATCTTGTCATGGTCCCATTCGCTCGTGTCAAAAGCAGCCGGGTTGAAATCGACCGCCACGTATTTCACGTTGGGCAGGTTGGGGAAGATGTCGTAGGACACGTGGGTCTGCCACGTCTCGGCACCCTCGTCGTCCTCCTCGGCGCGGAAGATGAAGGCGTCCGGCGCACGCCACGGCGCGCTGTCGACCTCGTCCGTCAGCGCACCGGGGTCGTCGTAGGACGTCTCACCCCACGCGCTGATCAGGTCGGAGCGCTGGGAAAACTCGGCGAGCGGGTTGGAGTAGTGGCTGGTCATGCCGTTGAACCCGTAGTAGGGGTTGTACGAGAGGAAGTGCACCTCGTCCGTGCTGACGACGGCCTGCCCCGGTTCGTACCCGCGTCTTTGGAGGTAGTCGACGATTGCGGGGTAGTACTGCTCGTCGTCCGGGTCCTGCCTGTCGGCGCGTTCGCCGTTTCCGTCGGTGGCGGAGTATGCCTGCTTAATGGGGTCTTCGCTGGCCCGGGGAATGTCCTGCGCGTAGGCGAACACCCCGACAGCTGCGGCGATGGCCGCGGTGCTGGCCAGCCACCCGCGCCACGAGCCCACCTCGCGCAGGCCGAGCACCCCAGCGGTGACAAAGAGCAGATCAACGACGATGGCGACGCGGAAGCCGAGCAAGGAGGTGCCCAGTAGCGGCGTCACCATCGACGCGAAGCACCACACAAAGCACACAGCGAGGGCCACGGTGAGTCCGCGCGCGGCCGCAGTGTGGGAACGCCGGATGAGGTAGGCCACCCCGACGAGCGCCAGCAACGCGATGGGCACGGAGTGGAAGGGGAGGGGGAAGACGGTGCCGTCGTCGGGCAGGTAGTGGTTTGCGGTGCTGCGCGCGTCGTACCCGCCGAAGGCGCGCTCGAGGAGGTACGGGCCCCAGGACAACAGGGCGATGAGGGCCGCGCCGGCACCGGCTGCAACGAGGTGCACGAGGGGGGTGAGTTTCCGCCCCGCGCTGAAGAACACGATGAGCGACGCGACGATGACCGTCAGGGCGGACAGCGCCGTAAAGAGCGTGTAGAAGGTGGCGGAAACGCCGAGGTAAACCGCCAGCGCGGCCGTCGCGGGCCACGACCCAGACGCGGCGCGGAACGCGACCGCTGCGGCGGCGGGGGCGAACATAGCCACGATGGCGGCGTAGGGCTCGTAGGGTGCCTCGGCAAGGATGACCGCGGTCGTGGCGAAGGCGATGACGGCCGCAGTCGGCAGCGACCCCGTGATCCTCTGCCACACCGGGACCAGCGCCGAGGCGGCCGCGGCCAGCGAAACCAGCGCCCACGGCTGGAAGGCCTCCCACCCGGCGAGCCCCAGCAGGTTGGCCAGCCGGCCCCCCAGCCAGAACCACCCGACCGGGTAGAAGCTGGGGAGGTCGGCGAAGTTCATGTCGTGGTTGCCCAGGGACTGCGTCATCCGCGAGAGGAACTGGGTGCGGAAGCTCTGGTCTACCTGGACGCCGTCGAGGTAGAGCTTCGTCACCGCGAGCGGAATACCCAGGGTTGTGACGATCAGCCCGGCTGGGGCGAGGGTGAGAACGGCCTCCGAAACCCAGCCGCGCCGCCACCATAGGGCACCGGCCGCAGCACCGAGGACGAGCAGCGTGCAGGCCGTGGATAACGCCCACAGGACCGTCGACGTGTTGGCCGCAGGCAGCGTCAGTGCGTGCAGGACCCGCCAACAAAGAAGAGTCAGGAGGCCACCCGCGAGGGGAGCGGTAGCCACACGGCTGAGAAATCGCATGGCTACCAGTGTCGACTAGAAGTTGAGCTTGCGCATAATCGACGCGGGGATGTGCTGGAGCACGAAGGAGATCGGCCCAAACAGCTTGTGCACGAACACCGAGCGTTCCCCGCCCAGCGAGGCATCGACGGCGGCGCGTGCCACTTCTTCCTTATCGACGGTCAACGGCGCCTCGTCGAGACCCTCCGTCATCTTGGTCCGCACCTGGCCCGGGCGCACAACGGTCACCCGGACACCGGAGTCGCGCAGCGCCTCACCGAGCTGGAGGTAAAAACCGTCCACACCAGCTTTCGCCGAGCCGTACACGAAGTTCGAGCGGCGCACCTTCTGGCCCGCAACGGAGCTCAGCGCGATGATGCTGCCGTGGCCCTGCGCCTTCATCGCCTGGCCAAGCAGCACGCCCACAGACACGAACGCGGTGTAGTTGACCTGGACGGAGCTGACGGCGGCGGCCTGGTCCTGCCACAGCTGCTCCTGGTCACCCAGGGTGCCGAAGGCCACGATGGCGACGTCGACGTCGCCACCCTCGAAGGCCTGCCTGATGGTTTCGGGGTGGGAGGCGAAGTCGGTGGCCTGGAAGTCAATGGTGCGCACCTCACCCGCCCCCGCGCGGGTGACGGCGTCGACGGCGGCGTCGAGACGCGGCGAGTCCTGGCGGGCTGCGAGGGTGACGGTGGGCTTGCCGCCGCGGCGGGCGAGCTCGTCGACAATGGCGAGGCCGATCTCGGAGGTGCCGCCGAGAAGCAGAATGTGCTGGGCTTGTCCTACTGCATTGAGCATGAAATGGGGCTCCTTGGGCTTAGTTGAGTTCGAGTCGGCGGGACATGTCGGAGGCGAACACACCGGTCGGGTCGATGCTGCGGCGCGTCTCGAGCCAGCCGGCCAGGCCCGGGTACATGGCGTGGAACTTCTCAGCCGACGTGCGGGACTCCTTGGCCAGGTAGAGGCGGCCGCCAAACTCCATCACCTGGTCGTCCAGGCGATCGAGGAACTCGTTGAGGCCCGGTCGGATGGGGAAGTCTACGCAGACGTTCCAGCCCTTCATCGGGTAGGAGAGGGGGGCCTTGTTGCCCTCACCGAACAGCTTGAACACGTTCAGAGCGGTGTAGTGCCCCGACGCCTGGATTTGGTAGATGATGTCCTTGAACGGCTCGACCGCGTCGGTCGGGACAACGAACTGGTACTGCAGGAAGCCTGCCGAGCCGTAACCGCGGTTCCACTCACCAATCAGGTCGAGGGGCTGATAGAACTGCGTCAGATTCTTTATCTGGTTACGCGCCGGGGCGCCCATCAGGTAGTAGGCCTCGCCGATCGCCATGAGAGAGAACTTGTTCATGGTCCAGGACGGGAAGATGTCTGGCACCGTCATCAGCTGGGGGGCGTTGAACCTCAGGGGTTCTTTGGCCAGCTTCGGAGCGAACTCTTCGAGCTGGGCCAGCGTGGCTAGCGAGCCGCGGGAAATGGTGGAGCGGCCGGTCTTCGGCGGAGCGGAGATCGCGTCGAACCAGGCGGAGGAGTACTCGTAGTTGACTTCGGAGCCGTCGGAGTGGGCGGCGATGGTCTCGTCAAGAGTATTGGTGCGGTCGGTGTCCGCGATGAAGTAGGCCGTCTCGGTCTTGGTCATCCGGATCCGGGCGCGCAGGATGATGCCGGTCAGGCCCATGCCGCCGACGGTGGCCCAGAACAGGGTGCCGTCGGGGTCGTCCGCGCCACCCTCCGGGGTGAGGTGGAGGACGCGGCCGTCAGCAACGAGCAGCTCCAGCGACACCACGTGGTCGCCGAAGGAGCCGGCGGTGTGGTGATTCTTGCCGTGAATGTCGGGGCCGATGGCGCCGCCGATCGTCACCTGGCGGGTGCCAGGCAGGACGGGTACCCACAGCCCGTAGGGGAGGGCGGCCTTCATCAGCTGGTCGAGGGTCACGCCCGCGTCGACGTCGACAATCGCGCTCTGCGGGTCGATGGAGTGGATCTGGTTCAGGGCGCGCATGTCCACGACGAGGCCGCCGCCATTTTGGGCGGGGTCACCGTAGGAGCGGCCCATGCCGCGCGCGATGACGCCGCGGCGGCGGTGCTCGGGCAGGGACTCGTTGTCGGCGGCGACCTGCGCCACCGCCTGCTGGATGACGGACACATCCGGGGTGGACAAGACGTGCGCCGTCGACTTGGCGGTGCGGCCCCACCCGTGAAGGGATTCAACTGTGGTGTGTAGTTCCATCTGCGGTAGTACTCCTTTGTGAGGTTCCGGACCCAGCCTAGTTCGACGCAGTGGACTGTCTACAAGTCCATGATCTCTCTCACCTCTGCGGGGAGTTCTTCCTGGGATGTGATGATGGGTTTGCCAGCATCCTTGTGCTCACGGAGCAGTTCGTACACCCTCGTCCGGGAGGTCGAGTCGACGAAGGGGAGCTCTTCGGCGAACATGCGGGCCATGAAATCGGACAGCGGCGCCTCGATGCGCTGCGCTGCCTCGTGGATGGCGTTGGGGTCGTCGCCCTTGTAATGCTTCCTCATGGGGACAACCCTAAACCCGTCGCTGGGTAGACTTGCTCCCTGTGCCCAAGCTACCTGCCAGCGTCCTAAAGCAGCTCATTCCTTTCGTCATGATCGGCGTGGGTTGCGCGGTGCTCGACTTCGGCGTTACCTACACGCTCACGCAGACCGGGGTGTTATCCCGAGACATGTCCAAGGTGTTCGGCTGGATCGTCGGCACTGCCGTGGCATACGTGCTCAACTCCCGCTTCGCGTTCCGCTCAGAGGTCAACGCGAAAAAGGCAGGGGCGGTCTTTCTCCTCTACGCCTGCACCCTTATTGTGCAGGTTCTCCTCTACCGCTTGACCAATGCGCCACTCATCGCGCTCGGCCTGCACGGCCTATGGAAGGACCTCACTTCCTTCGTCATCGCGCAAGGCGTGGCGACGATCACGAACTTCGTCCTCCAGCGCCGCGTGATCTTCCGGGAGGAAACGAAGATTATCCAGCAGTCCGATCCAGCTTAGGGTCTGCGGAAGTCCTCGCGTGCCCCCATGCGCAGCAGTTTCAGCCAGTTAAAGAACTCGCGCGGGCTCTTTCGGTCAAGGAGGAAGAACCACCCAAAGCGCACCACTTCCTGCAGCTTCATCGCGCGCATACCCTGCTGGTTGATGATGTAGCCACGGTTGCGGTACGTGAAGTAGCGCTTCGTGTCATTGTCCGGCCATTGGGCGTGGGCTCGCCCGCCCATGATGGGGTGGAACTCGCCGGATCCGTCGGGGTGGAGGTAGAACGCGGTGAGCGCGGTGCCGTACTTCAGGCCGGAGCGGGAGAGCCGGCGGTGATACTCCACCTCGTCACCACGGATGAACAGCCGGTAGTCCGGCACGCCGATGATCTCCATCGCTTGTGCCGAGATGAGCGCGCCGTTGAACAAAGAGGCGTAGGAAGGCAGGAAGTTACCCTCGAGCTCGCTCGTCTCGCGCTTCCACCTCAGGCCTTGCCGCATGGGAAACGCCAGCTTGGACGGGTCGTCGAGGTTGGCTACGACCGGGCTGACCTCGTCTAAACCGTGTGTTTCCGCAACGCGGTACAGCTCTGCCAGCACACCCTCGTCGGCGGGGCGGCCGTCGTCATCGGCGCACCAGATCGCGTCGGCACCAAGCGCGAGCGCGTGAAGAAAACCGTAGGCGAACCCGCCGGCGCCGCCGAGATTTGTGCGCGAGGGCAGGTAGACGCCGTTGCCTAAGCCCTCGACCAGGTCGCGCACCTCGTCTTGCGCCCCGTTGTCCACCACGATGACCCATTCAACCGGGTGGGATTGGTGGGCGACCTGGTTCAGGGAGTTACGCAGCAGCTTAGCCCTGTTGTGGGTGACGATGACGGCCGCGGTCCTCCCGCGCGGGTCTAAAGGCATGCCACCTATTGTGCACGAGGAAACCTGCCGGGCTGGATCGGTCTCTACCAAGCATACAGGAGCAACTCCCCATAGCGGCAAACTTCACACCGCATTTGTCACATCCCGTGGAACCGCTCCACCAGGTCCCGCACGTACCGGCCGGCGCCCGGGCCTTCATAGGACTCCACCACGTCTGCCACTAGGCCCGTCTTTTTGATCTCGCCCTTGTCCACCCACAACGCGGTGGTGCACAGCTGGGCGAGGAAGTCGTTGGAGTGGGAGGCGAAGACCAAGATGCCGGAGCGCTCCACCATCTCGGCGAGGCGGACGCGTGCCTTGGCCATGAAGGCGGCGTCGACGGCTCCGATTCCTTCGTCGAGAAGCAAAATTTCGGGCTCGATGGAGGTGACGACACCGAGCGCGAGGCGGATCCTCATGCCCGTGGAATAGGTGCGCAGGGGCATGTTGAGGTAGTCGCCGAGCTCGGAGAATTCGGCGATGTCGTCGATCTTCGCCTTCATCTGCTTGCGGGTCTGGCCGAGGAAGAGGCCCCGGATGATGATGTTTTCGTAACCGGAGATCTCCGGGTCCATCCCCACTCCAAGGTCGAAGACCGGGGCGACGCGCCCGCGCACGTCAGCCACGCCGCGGGTCGGCTCGTAGATTCCGGAAAGCAGCCGCAGCAGCGTGGACTTGCCGGCACCGTTGTGGCCCACGAGGCCGACGCGGTCGCCTTCGCGCAGGTGCAGGTTGACATCGCGCAGCGCCTCGACAACGACCGTGTTGGAGCTGTTTTTCCCGATCGCCCCGCCCGCGGTGGCGACGACGGAGTTTTTCAGGGAGCGGGTTTTCGCGTCGAAAATGGGGAAATCGACGCAGGCGTTGTAGGTGTCAATGGAGACCATGGTTGCCCCTTTCTATACCCAGTAGGGGACGCGGAAACGCCACTGTTTCATTGCGAGGAGGGAAAGGAGGATGCCCGCCACAGTGCAGGCCCCCACGATGAGCCAGTGGTAGGCGGCGACGGGCTCGCCGATCAGCGGGGCGCGCACGATCTCGAGGTAGTGGTAGAGCGGGTTGAGCTCGGCGATGCGGGCGCGCTGCGCGACGTCACCGCCCTGTTCGCGCAGGGTCTGCGTGGTCCACACGATCGGGGTGATGTAGAACAGGAGCTGCACGAGCGAATCCAGCAGCGGCGCGACGTCGCGGAAGCGGGTGGCGATGATGCCGAAGAGCATGGTCACCCACACGCCGTTGAGCACGATTAGCGCGAGGCCGGGGATGGCCAGGAGCGTTCCCCAGGTCAGCGGTATCCGGAAGACAGCGATGAGCACCACCCAGATCACCATGTTGTGGGCCAGGAACAGTAGTTGTCGCCACACGAGTCGATAGACGTGGACCGACAGCGCCGAGGGGAGCTGTTTGATCAGGCCCTCGTTTTCAATGAAGACGTTGGCTCCGTCCTTCACGCAGCCCGCGATGAAACCCCACACGATGAAGCCCACCGTGACGTGGGGGAGGAAGTCGCGGACGGAAATCTGGAACAGCATGGAGTACAGCAGGCCGAGAGCCAGCGCCATGACACCGGTGGCGATGGTGATCCACAGCGGGCCGAGCGTCGAGCGCCGGTAGCGCTGCTTGATGTCTTGCCACCCCAGCTGGAGCCAGAGTTCGCGCTGGGCCCATCCTTGGGTGAGGTCGCGCCACGCCATCGAGAGAGTCTTGGACCGCGACGCGGGGGTACTGCCGCCGGTCGCCGACGTCATCCGGCCGACGTCAGCCCGCAACTGTTCTTGGTTGTGCACTCTTAACACCCTAAAACACCGATAGCCGGGGAGTGTGCACCCGGCCGGGCCGGTGTGCATAATTGGGGCGTTGCACAGTGGCCGGTTTGTCAGCGAGGGAGGTAGTGCCTGTGGCGTATGACGTAGCCAGCGTCCGCGGCCTCTATACCTCTCTCGCGGACGGTTGGACGTACCTCAACGCGCACGATTGTCCGCAGATCCCCGAGCGCGTTTCGGCGGCCGTCGCCCGCTCTTTCCGCATGTCCACCGCCGTGGTTCGCCCCGAGGCGGGCGGGGGCTCGCATTCCCGCCAGGTCGCGGGCCAGACCGAGGGTGTGGCCTTTCTTGGCGACGCCCAAGCGGCCGTCGCCGATCTCGTCGGCGCGACCCAGGACCGCGTGGTGCTCGGGCCGAGCCTGGAGGTGCTCTACGCCAACCTCGCCGCCGCGATGTCCCCGCTGCTGCGCTCCGCGTCCTCGGTTGTGCTGAACAACGTCGACCGCCCCTCCCTCACCGCGGCGTTGCGGCGGTGCCCCGCCGACGTTCGGTGGGCGCAGGCGGACCTGGCCACCGGGGAGCTGCCGGGCTGGCAGTACATGGACTTGGTGGATGGCTCCACCCGTCTCGTGTCCGTCCCCGCCGCGCACGGGTTGCTCGGCACGGTCGCGCCGGTGGCGGAGATCGTTGAGACGGTGCGCGCCCGCTCTCGGGCATGGGTGCTTGTCGACGCCACCGCCTACGCCCCCTACCGCCCCGTCGACGCTGATGCCTGGGGCGCGGACATCGTCGCCGTCGATGTGGCCGCGCTGGGTGGCCCTCAGGTGGCGGCGTTGGTGTTCCGCAACGAGGCTATGTTCGCCCGGCTGGCCCCGGGCGGTGCCGCGTCGGTGGCCTCAGTTATCTCGACCGGCCTGGCGGGCGGGGTGTCTCCCGTTGTCGAGCACTATGCCTCACTGGCGGGATCGGCTCAGGCGGGCAGGAGTACGCGCCGGGCGCGCCTGGTGGCGTCGATGAGCGAGACTGCGACTTATCTCAACGCGCTGCGCGACGACCTCTACACGTTCCTGGGCACGCTGCCCAGTGTCCACATCGTCGGAGTGTCCGGCGAGGCCGCGGACGGCGCCAGCGTCGACCGGGTGGCGCGCTTGACGTTCGGGGTCAAGGGGGTGCCGTCGTCGACGGTGCACCAGCGCCTGTTCGACAACGGCATCGTCGTCACCGAAGCTCCGAGCACGCCGCTTCTCGACGACATGGGCGTCCCCGACCTCGGCGGCGCGGTGACGGTCTCGCTCGGCCCCTTCAACACCGCCAACGACGTGGACCAGCTGATTCGCGCCGTTGCGTCTCTGGCTTAGGTGGGCTTAGGTGGCTTAGGCCGGTTTCTCCACGGTTAGCACGACCTTGCCGGTAGACGAGCCGGAATCGAGCAGGTCGTGGGCGCGGGCCGCCTCCCGCAGGGGGAACGTTTCGGAAATCGTGGGGCGGATTGAGCCGTCCTCGAGCAGGGGCCAGACATGCGCGACGGTGTCCGCAACGATGTGCGCCTTGGACGTGCGGGGGCGGGCGCGCAGCGTCGTGGCGTGCACCGATTGGCGGCGCGGCATCATCCGGCCCAGGTTCAACGTGCCCTTCGGCCCGCCCTGCAGCGCGATGACCACGAGCCGGCCCTCGATTGCGAGGGCCTTGACGTTGCGCTCGAGGTAGTCGCCTCCGATGACGTCGAGGATGACGTCGCACGAGCCCTTGAGCTCCTCGGCGAAGTCCTGCTCGTGGTAATTGATGCAGATGTCCGCGCCGAGCTCGCGGCAATACTCCAGTTTCTCGGCGCTACCGGCGGTGGTAGCGACCTCGCAGCCGAGGGCTTTGCCCAACTGGATGGCGAAGGAACCGATGCCGCCCGAGCCGCCGTGGATGAGCACCCGGTCGCCCTGCTTGACGCCGGCGGTGAGCGCGAGGTTCGACCACACGGTTGTGGCCACCTCGACGATGCCCGCGGTCTCGACCATGCTGAAGCCCTTCGGCACCGGGGTGAGCTGGCCCACGGGCACGGCGACGAGTTCTGCGTACCCGCCGCCGGCGAGCAAACAGCCCACGGCTTCCCCGGTCTTTCGTCCGGTGTCACCCGGGTCCACGATCACGCCTGAGCATTCCAGGCCGAGAGTCTCTGGCTCGCCCTCGGGAGGTGGGTAGTTGCCTTGCGCCTGCATGAGGTCAGCGCGGTTCACCCCGGCGGCCTGCACGTGGACAAGGACTTCGCCCGCCCGCAGCTGCGGGTCAGGCACGTCCGTCAGCTCCAGGGAGCGGGGGTTCTGGGGGTCGGTGATCGTGATTGCCTTCATGCCCCACCACGTTAGTGAAACGCGGCGGCCGTAGGTTAGACTCAAACACCGCTGGAGGCGTGGCAGAGCGGCCGAATGCACTGGTCTTGAAAACCAGCGAGGGTTATACCTCCGCGGGTTCAAATCCCGCCGCCTCCGCTCCATTTCTTAATTTAGGTGCGGTCCAACGCGTCGATCACTCGTTGCGCCGCGGCCTTTGGGTCGTCCCACTTGTCCAAGCCGAACAGGCCGATGCGGAACGAGGAGTACGTGTCGCCCTCGCCGATTTTCAGGGGAACGCCGGCCGCGATCTGCACCCCGCACGGTTTGAATGCCGCGCCGCTCTGCTGCTCTGGGGTTTTGGCGTAGAGCACCACGACGCCGTTGGACTCGAAGCCCTCCGCGGCGACGGAGACGAACCCGCGCTCGGAGGCGGCCTCGCGCACGCGACGGCCGAGCTCGCGCTGTCGCTGGGCAAGCGTGTCTAGGCCGTACTCGGTGGACTCGCGCATGATCTCCAGGTTGTGCGCGATGGTGTCGGTGGGGAGGGTGACGTGGTAGCCGACGGTGCCGGTGCGGTAGCCGTCGAAAATTTCGAGCCACTTCTTCAGATCGAGGGTGAAAGACGTCGAACTGGAGGAGGTGACGGCGTCGCGCCCGCGCTCGCCGAGCAGGACGTACCCCGTGGCGGGGGAGCCGGACCAGGATTTCTGCGGGGCGGAGACGAGCACGTCGATGCCGGTTTCGGCCATGTCGGGGAAGTCGGCGCCGGCGGCGATGCAGTCGAGGACGAACAGCGCGCCGGTGCGGCGGGCGATGTCACCGAGACCGGAGAGGTATTCCGGGGGCAGGGTCAGCCCGGCCGCTGTCTCGGTGTGAGCGGTGACGATGATGTCGGGCGCGAAGGATTCGGCGACGGCGGAGACGTCGTCAAGCGAAGGCGGCGCGAACGACGGCGTCTGCCCGCTCGACGTGGGCTGGGCGTTGAGGACGGTGACCTGGTCGGTGATGGAACCGGTCTCGATGATCTGGGACCAGCGGAAAGTGAACAACCCGGAGCGCAGGATGAGCACCTTCTTGCCGGTGAAAAGTTGGCGCGCGACGGCTTCCATCGCAGCGGTGCCGCCGCCCGGGATGAGGGCGACTGAATCCGCGCGATACGTGCTGGTAAGGATCTGGAGCGTCTCCTGCGCAACTGATATGAACCGCTGCGACATGTGGTTCAGGGAACGGTCCGTGAAGACGACCGAGTACTCCAGCAGGCCGTCGGGGTCGATCTCGGGGCGGGGCAGATGCGTCATAGTTGTTGAGGGTAGCCCGAATCACCCCGGCCGGCAGCCGGTTTAGCGCGGTCTATATCACCGGTGGTAGCGGTGTTGGTGGTGATCGAGGTGCCGTTGACCAGGTACGTTCCTCAAGGTTTGGGCGACCGCGCGTTCACCTGCAGCTCATGGAAGACGTGGACACATCGATCCAGGGTGCTGGCTGAGCGTGTCCTGTGTGAGCTTGTTGGGCCGGGTGCGGTTTGGTCGGGCGGGGGCGGTTGGGTAGTATCCAATACGGCCTGGAGACGTGCCAGAGTGGCCGAATGGGGCTCCCTGCTAAGGAGTTGCCCTCTTTGCGGAGGGCCGCAGGTTCAAATCCTGTCGTCTCCGCCACCGCGCCCGTAGCTCAACGGATAGAGCATCTGACTACGGATCAGAAGGTTGGGGGTTCGAATCCCTCCGGGCGCACGTTTGGGTTCTCAGCGCTTTACACTCAAGCGACATGAGAACCGCAGAGCCCAGCTCCCTGAGCCACGTCGCGCCTCGCCTGGTGCGACGCCGCAAGGCCACGCCCGATGAGATTGAGCAACTGCAAAGCCACTTAGAGAGCTCCAGCCTCCGTGAAATCACCGCCCTTGTGGCGCGCCTCAGCGCCGTCCGCGGTGCGAAGATCCTGCGCATGCTCCCTCCGGAACGCTCGCGCATCGTGTTTGACCAGCTCAAGCCGCGCCACCAGGCGGACGTCATCGTCGCGCTCGGTGACGATGATGTCGTCGGTTACTTCGGCGCGCTGGGCGCGGAGGACCGCGTCGCGCTGCTAGACAACCTGCCCGCGGAGATCGCCGCCCGCCTGCTCAAAGAGCTCGATGAGGATGACCAGCACGCGACTAACATCGTGCTGGGTTACCGCAAGGGCACCGTCGGCAGGACGATGTCGCCCAAGGTCCCTGAGGTGACAGCCGAGATGACGGTGCGCGAGGTGGTCGACCAGCTGCGGCGGGACGTGGACAAGCTGGAGACTATCTACGCCATCCCCGTCATCGACGGCCAGCGCAGCGTCGTCGGTGTGACGGACCTACGCCGCTTGTTCCGCTGCGAGGGCGGGGAGCGTATCGAGGACGTCATGGGGCACCCGGTGTATGTCCGTTCCTCGGATTCCGCCGAAGACGCCTCCCGCTGGCTCATGTCCACTCCGCTGCTTGGGGTTCCCGTTGTCGACGACGACGACCGCCTCGTCGGCATCCTCACCCACGACGAGGCCCAAGACGTCGTCGAGCACGCGAACACTGAGGACTCGGCCCGCACGGGCGCGTCCGAACCGCTGGGCAAGCCCTACCTTTCGACGTCCGTCCTCCAGATTGTCCGCAGTCGCATCGTCTGGCTGCTCGTCCTCGCGATCTCGGCAGTGCTCACTGTCAAAGTCCTCGACGTCTTCCAGGCCACCCTCGAAAAAGCCGTTGTGCTCTCGCTTTTCATTCCCCTGCTCACAGGTACGGGAGGCAACACCGGCAACCAAGCCGCCACGACGGTTACGAGGGCTTTAGCGCTTAACGACGTCCACCGGCGCGACTTCTTCAAAGTCATGTTCCGAGAGCTGCGCGTGGGGATGACCATGGGCGCCACCCTCGGTACCCTGGGGTTCATCGTGGCTTCCATCGTCTTCGACCCCCGCATTGGCTTGGTCATCGGCGCGACCCTTTTTCTCGTCTGCTCCCTGTCGGCGACGGTGGGCGGCGCCATGCCGATCGTGGCCAAGACAATCGGCGCGGACCCCGCCGTGTTTTCCAACCCCTTCATCTCGACGTTCTGCGACGCCAGCGGGCTGATCATCTACTTCCTCATCGCCAAGGCTGTTTTAGGCTTATGACCGGGCGTTTTGTCCTGATGTTAAGCGCGGTGTAACCTGATTCTTCGTTGCCCAGAGCGCTGGGCGACGGAATGCGCCCGTAGCTCAACGGATAGAGCATCTGACTACGGATCAGAAGGTTGGGGGTTCGAATCCCTCCGGGCGCACTTTTTTATGCCGGGACTCAGCCCCTCTAGAACACCTCAACCCGGCCCCCGAGCGACTCAACTTGCCGCAGTTGGTTCACCCAGCCGGGCGCGCCGGGGTGGATGCGCATGACCGGGCGCGAGGAGATGCGCACGGGGGACACCGACTCGCGACGCGCCCCAGTACGGGCGGCCATGCGGGTGTAGGCGCGGTTGCCGGCCTCGGCGAGATCCTTCATGACGGGGGTTTCGCGCGCGAGGCCGTCGCGGGCGTCCTGCAGCAAGACGATGAGCTCGTCGAGGGTGGGAACCAGTGCGGTGGCGTTGGTCTCCACCATGTTGCGCACGAGTGCGGGGTCGGTGCCTGCAACGCGGGTGGCACCCTTGAAGGAACCGGCGGACAGGGACTGGGCCAAGGTGCCGCCCTTGTCGCCGACGATGGACAGCGCTTCCGCGATCACGTGGGGCAGGTGGGACACCCGCGCGACGGCCTCGTCGTGGCGTCCCACCGAGACGGGGACGGCTTCAGCGCCGGTCAGCGCGGCCAGGCTGCACACCTGGTTGAACAGATCGGCCCACTCCGCGGACACGAAACGCCCCGCCTCGTCGAGCTCGGCGGCGTAGTCGTAGGTCACCGCCCACGCCGCGTTGGCAAACAAGCCTTCCTGGGAGGCCCCCCACCCCGAGTTCTCCGTCCCGGCCATGGGGTGCCCGCCGACGTAGCGCGACTCCAAGCCGCGCTCTTTGACCAGGGAGTATACGGGACGCTTCACGCTGACAACATCCGTCAGGCCACACTCCGGCGCGTGCTCCGCCACGGCGTCGAGCACGGACGCGACGGCGTGCATCGGGGTTGCGACGATGATCAGCGCACCCTCGTCAGCCGCCCGCTGCAAGGTCTCGCTCAAGTTGTCGGAGACGTCGAAGCCTTCCCGCTGGGCGCGCCGCGCACCGGACCGGGAGTGGTTGTACCCGAACACCGCCTGGCCCCGCGCGGAGACATCGCGCATGATGGAGCCGCCGATGAGGCCGAGACCGATGAGGCAGTAGGGCCGGGGCGCGCGCGGGGAATTGTCGATCACGCTGACAAGTCTTACACAACGCCATTATCCTCTCTAGACATGAGCCAGGATTTCGCTGATGGGTTCGCCGTCACCGTCGCCGCCCAGAACGGAACCTGGGTGGTGCGCCCGTTCGACGACCCCTTTGACACCCTGGACACGGCCATCTCCGCGGTGCGTGGCCTGCGCAATGAGGGCGCCGCGTTCGCCATGTTGGACGTCGAGGAGGAGTACGCGGTCATCGTCCGGCCCGGCCCGAGCGGGGTGCGCGTCCTCATCTCCGACGCCACTATGGCCGTTGATGACGACTTCGCTGCCGAGGTGCTCGACACCGCCGGCATCGACGTCCCCGACATCGACCCTGGCGACCTCGACGACGTCGATGGCTGGGCCGATGGCGATTTCGGGATCCTCGCGGACCTCGGTCTGTCGGAGCAGCTGGCGGAAGTCCTCATCGACAGCGGGGATGACCCCTCGGACATCATCGAGCGCATCGCGGACGAGCTGGGTTTCGCCGACGCGCTCGCCGACTGCCTTGAGTGAGCCCGAACGCCGCGCCCACGAGCGCATGGGTCGCGCTCTTGAGGTCGCACGGAGCACTCCGCTTGGCGACGTCCCCGTGGGCGCGGTTGTCTACGACCGGCAGGGGAGGGAAGTGGCGTGGGGAGTGAACCGTCGAGAAGCGAAAGGCGACCCTACAGCCCACGCCGAGGTAGAGGCGATCCGTGCGGCGGCGCGGGCGCTGGGGACGTGGCGCCTGGACGGGTGCGAGCTGGTGGTCACCGTGGAACCGTGCACAATGTGCGCGGGGGCCATGGTGGGTGCGCGGGTGGGCAGCCTCGTGTTCGGGGCGTGGGAGCCGAAGACGGGCGCGGTCGGGTCGATTGTGGACGTGCTGCGGGACCCGCACCACCTGCACAGGGTCGAGGTGCGCGGGGGTGTGAGGACGGCCGAGGCCGCGACGCTGCTGCGGGGGTTCTTCGACCAATTAAGGTGACGTGCACCATACTCGAGACCTAATTGTTATCCACGGACCCACGCTCGGCGGTTATCGTGGGGGCCGTTAGCTAAAAACGAAGCGCGAAGGAGTGCATCATGGCTTTTGAAGGCAAGGCAGACCAGATCAAGGGTGGCGCCAAGGAAGCTCTCGGCGACGTTACTGACAACAGGAACCTCGAGAACGAGGGCAAGGCAGACCAGCTTGGTGGTGACATCAAGGAAAAGGTCGCCGGCGCGCGCGACGCTATCAAGGACAAGGCGAACGAGGTCGCCGGTAAGATCCAAGACAAGCGCGACGAGAACTAATTTGGTTCGACGGGCGCGCACCCGTTACCCTAAGTGGCGGTAGCGTGTCCGAGCGGCCGAAGGTGCTCGCCTCGAAAGCGAGTGTGGGTAAAACCACCGCGGGTTCAAATCCCGCCGCTACCGCCAGCTAAAGCCCCTGACCAGCAGGTCAGGGGCTTTGTCGTGCGCACACGTTAGGATGGACCGGACGCACAACGCGGATGTGCTTCGCACACGTCCCCCAACACGAGATTTGGAATTCGATGGCAACGTTTCTCTTTCGGCTCGGGCGCTGGTCCTACCTGCACAAGTGGCGGGTGATCGCGGCGTGGATCTTGCTGCTCGCCGCCACCGCCGGCGGCGCCGCTGCGCTGACCAAGCCCTTTACGTCCGAATTCACTATCTCGGGGACCCCGTCGATCGATGCGCTCGCCACCCTTGACGAGAACTTCCCCGGCACCGGGGACATCGCGACCGCCCCGACGGTCAACCTCGTGTTCGCAGCCCCCGAGGGCCACACCTTGGACGAAGCCGCGTTCATGCAGGCGATGGATGACACGGTGGGGTACATCCGCGATAACCTCCCAGATATCACCGGCACCGAACGCTTTGGCAACCCGGTGACGGTCAGCAGCGATCTGCAGGACAGCGTTGTCAGCCAGATGACGCAGATGGGCCTGCCGCAGGAAACGGCCGGGGCGGACGCGTACAACCTGCGCACTCTTTCCGATGACAAACGGATCGGTTACACCTCCTTCGACTTCGGCGCGGAATCCTCCATGACCGTTTCGGAGGAGGAGCGCGAGACGGTGACGCACGCGATGGAGCGCGGCCGCGCCGCTGGGCTCGAGGTCGAGGCCGGCGGGGCCGGGTTCGGCGACCCCATTGAGATCAAAACCACCAGCGAGATCGTCGGCTTAGCCGTCGCCTTGGTGGTCCTGCTAATCACGTTCGGCTCCCTGATCGCGGCGTCGATGCCGGTCATCACCGCCGTGATCGGGGTGGGGATTGGCGCCCTGCTCATCCTCCTTGCCACGCACTGGGTTGAGCTCAACGAGGTCACCCCGGTGCTCGCCGTCATGATCGGGCTGGCGGTGGGCATCGACTACGCGCTGTTCATCCTGTCGCGCTTCCGCCAGGAAAGGCAGCGCGCCGGGGGTGCCGATGCTGCGGGGCTGGCCACGGGCACCGCGGGTTCCTCCGTGGTGTTCGCGGGCGCGACGGTGTTCACAGCGCTCGTCGCGCTTTCTCTGGCCGGAATCGAGTTTCTCACCTGGATGGGCTTGGCGGCGGCGATCACCGTCCTCATCTCCGTGCTCATCGCCCTGACCCTCATCCCGGCCCTGCTCGGCGCGTGGGGGGACCGCTCTTTCCGCGTGCGGGTCCCTGGCGTGGCGGGCAACCCCGGGCCGGGGAAGCGACCGGCCAAAGACCTTAACCGAAAGTCGCTGGGCCGACGCTGGATTCGCTTTGTTCAGCGTTTCCCGGCACTGGTCATGGCCGTGGTCGTGCTCGGGCTGGGCGCCGCGTCCATTCCCGTCCTGGGCTTAGAGATGGCGCTGCCGTCGGACTCCACGGCAGATAAGGACACCACGCAGCGCAAAGCGGCGGACCTCATATCCGAGGGCTTTGGGCCCGGGGTCAACGGCCAGTTCATGCTGGTGGTCGACGCGCACGGGGTGAACGCGGATGCGGAGATTCTGCAGCCCTACATGAGCGCTATCCCAGACGAATCTGTCGGGGAGGGCGGCACAAGCGCGAAGGCGGCGCTGGCCTCGTTCCTCTACACCGTCGGGGAAGCCCAGAGCGTCACAGGCATCACGCATGCGCAGCTCATCGGCGTCAACGATGACTTAACGGCGGCGCGGATCGTCGCCACCCCGGAGACGGGCCCCGAGGACGAGTACACCCTCGAGGTCGCCCACAGCCTGCGGGAAATCGGGGCGCAGGTGGAGGGCGCGACCGGCTCCGAGATCGGCCTGACGGGCCTGACCGCCGTACAGATGGATATCACCGAGGAGCTCGGGGAGGCCATGCCTCTCTACCTCTCCATCGTCGTGGGCTTGGCCGTCGTTTTGCTCATCGTCGTGTTCCGCTCCATCGCGGTGCCCGTGGTGGCTGGGCTGGGCTTCCTCCTCTCCGTCGGTGCGGCCTTCGGCGCCACCGTGGCTGTGTTCCAGTACGGCTTCACTGGCCTGGTGAACACCCCGGGCCCGATCCTGTCCTTCATGCCGATCTTCCTCATCGGTGTCACCTTCGGCCTCGCCATGGACTACCAAGTCTTCTTGGTTACCCGCATGCGCGAACGCTACCTCGAATCGGGTGACGTCGGGTGGTCCACGGTGGAAGGCTTTAGCCAAGGTGCGCGCGTGGTTACGGCCGCGGCGGTGATCATGATCGCAGTGTTTGTGGCCTTCATTGACCAGCCGCTGCCGTTTATCAAAATCTTCGGCTTTGCGCTTGGGATAGCCGTGCTTTTCGACGCCTTCTTCGTGCGCATGGCCCTCGTCCCCGCCACGATGTTCCTGCTGGGCCGCTCCGCATGGTGGATGCCGACATGGCTGGATCGGTTGCTGCCCGACCTCGACATCGAGGGCACCAGCCTGGAAAAGGAGTTTCAAAAGAGGTGAGCGATGTAACTTTCGACATCCACTCGCGCCGCAACAAGAGCCGCACCGGCGTCATTCACACCCCACATGGTGACATCGCCACGCCCGCGTTCATCCCGGTGGCCACCAAGGCGACGGTGAAGACTCTGACTCCCGAGCAGGTGAAGGCAACCGGCGCGCAGGCCATTTTGTCCAACGCGTACCACCTCTACCTCCAGCCGGGCCCTGACATTGTCGACGAGGCCGGGGGAGTCGCGGCCTTCGAGAACTGGCACGGGCCGACATACACCGACTCCGGGGGCTTCCAGGTGATGAGCTTGGGCGTCGGGTTCAAGAAGGTGCTGGCCATGGACACGGCAGGGCTGGCAGAGGGTGACATCCGCGCGGCCGCGAAGGACCGCATGGCGCGTGTGGACGAGGACGGAGTGACCTTCAAGAGCATCATCGACGGCTCCTCCCACCGCTTCACCCCGGAGGTGTCCATGCAAATTCAGCACCAGCTGGGCGCGGACATCATCTTCGCGTTCGATGAGTTGACCACCCTGGTGGACACCCGCGCCTACCAGGAGCAATCGGTTGCCCGTACCCACCGCTGGGCGCAGCGCTGCCTGGACGAGCACGACCGGCTGACCACCGCCCGCGAAGGCAAGCCCAAGCAATCGCTGTGGGGTGTGGTGCAGGGCGCGCAGTACGAGGACCTGCGCAGGCAGGCGACGCGGGGCCTCCTTGGGCTCGACGCGCGTGCCCGGGACGCGGGCAAACGCGGTTTCGGCGGCTTTGGTATCGGGGGTGCGCTGGAGAAAGAGAACCTGGGCACGATCGTCGGCTGGGTCACTGACGAGTTGCCCGATGACAAGCCCCGCCATCTGTTGGGTATTTCCGAGCCGGACGACATCTTCACCGCCGTGGAGGCGGGCGCCGACACCTTCGACTGCGTCGCCCCGACCCGCCTCGGCCGCCGCGGTGGCGTGTACACCCTCGATGGCCGGTTGAACCTGACGGGTGCGCGCTTTAAACGGGACTGGCAGGGCGTCGACGAGGAGTTCGGCGGCTACGTGTCGCGCAACTACTCACGCGCCTACATCCACCACCTGCTCAAGGCGAAGGAGTTCCTCGCTGGGACGTTGTGCACGATCCACAACCTGGAGTTCATGATCCGGCTGGTGGACAACATCCGCGCCGCGATCGACGAGGGGTGTTACGAGGAATACCGGGATGAATTCTTGGGGCGGTACTACGCCTGAGCGATCGTTGCTTCCCGGCGCCGCACCGCTGCGATCGTTGGGTAGGTGATGGGCAGCAGCAGGACCTCGAGCAGTGTCTTCCACAGGAAGCCGACGACGACGTAGTTGATGAACTGTCCAGGCGTCTCCACTCCGATTACGGCCGCGGCGATGGAGCAGAACAAGAGCGTGTCGGCGAACTCGCCGACGATGGTCGAGCCGATCAGGCGGACCCAGAGGTTCTTGGTGCCAAAGCGGTCCTTCATCTTTTGCAACACCCAGGCGTTGAGGAGTTGGCCCACGATGTAGCCGGTCAGCGACGCCACGACAACGCGGGGCACGAGGCCGAGGACGGCGGCGAAGGTGTCCTGCATGTCGTAAAACGAGGCCGGCGGCAGCCAGATCGCGATGTAGAACGACGCGACCGCGAGAACGGCGATGCCGAAGCCGGTGATGATGGCGCGCCGGGCGGCGTTGAACCCGTACACCTCGGCGAGGACGTCGCCGAGCACGTAGGAGATGGGGAAGAGGAAGAACGCCCCGTCGGTAATGAGCGGCCCCAATTCGACGCCTTTTTGGGCGGAGATGTTCGAGATAAGGAACACCGCGCAGAACACGGCGACGAGGGTGGGGAACGGGGAGCGGGGATTCACGGTTGTCACGGGTGCATATTCTATGGGTATGACCGCTGGACGTTATGCGCCCTCCCCAAGCGGGGACCTGCACTTTGGTAACTTGCGCACGGCGTTGCTCGCGTGGCTCTTCGCGCGCCAGTCGGGCCGTGAGTTCGTGCTGCGGGTCGAGGACATCGATTCCGAGCGCTCTTCCCCCGAGTCCGCGGCGCGCCAGATCGAGGACCTGTCCGCGCTGGGCTTGGACTTCGACCCGCCGGTTGTCTACCAGTCGCAGCGCGGAGACCTCTACCAGGCCGCGCTCGATCGCCTGCCGGTCTACGAGTGCTACTGCACCCGCCGTGACATCCGCGAAGCCGCCGCCGCACCCCACGCCCAGCCGGGCATGTACCCCGGCACCTGCCGAAATCTCACGGAGGAGCAGCGAGCTTCTCGACGCTCCCAGCTCGCCGCCGAGGGCCGCCTCCCGTCCATCCGGTTGCGAGCCACCGCCGATGCATACGTTGTGCAGGACTACTACCACGGCGAGGTAGTGGGCGCCGTCGACAACGTGGTGCTCAAGCGCGGCGGGAACGTGAATCAGGCGCAGGCGGGGGACTGGGCCTACAACCTCGCCGTGGTCGTCGACGACGGCGAGCAGGGGGTCGACCAGGTCGTGCGCGGCGACGACCTGCTGAGCTCAGCGCCGACACAGGGGTACCTCGCCCGGCTGCTGGGATACGCGGAGCCGCAGTACGTGCACGTCCCACTGGTGGTGAACGCCGCGGGTGTTCGTCTGGCCAAGCGCGACGGTGCGGTGACGCTGCGTGACATGGGGCTGGAGGCGGCGTGGCCTGAGCTCGTGCGGTCGGTGGGGTGCGCGGGGGCGGCCTCGACAAGCGAGCTGCTCGAGACTTTTGACCCGGCTGGGTTGCCGCCGGAGGCGTGGGTGTGGGAGGGGTGAGGTCGGCTAGAATCCCGACGCAGCGGTAGTGGTACCGTATTGTGGTACATAGGGGGGTTCTGGCCTGTCCATGAGTGCAAGCGAGGCGCGGCGCTCGCTCTACCTGTTAATCGCGCGGGTGAATCAAGACCGCGAGGTCGTTGAAATCGAATCGCGTAACGGGAACGCAGTCTTAATGGCAGCCGAGGAATATGCGTCTTTGCAGGAAACAGCGCATCTTCTGAGCTCTCCGGCCAACGCCCACCGCCTGATGGCGTCCTACGAGCGCGCCACGGCAGGTATTCGCGAAAGCCACGAGCTTGACCTCGACTGAGTATGCGCCTGTCGTGGGATAAGTCAGCGTGGGATGACTACCTCCATTGGCAGTCGGCGGATCGCAAGACCCTGCGCCGCATAAACTCCCTGATACAGGCGACGCTGCGCGATCCTTTGAGCGGGATGGGCAAACCTGAACCGCTCAAACACGCCTTAGCCGGCGCGTGGTCTCGACGCATCACGGCTGAACATCGCCTGGTTTATGTGGCTGTTGATGATGAGATCGTCATTCTCCAGGCCCGGTATCACTACTAGGCCGGGGACAGTGAGCTCGCTTGCCGGCGCCGCCGGAGTAACCTCATCACCAAATGACTGAAACCCAGCAAGCGCCGAAGCTGCCCCAGATAATGTGGGTGCTCGCTGCGGCGGCATTCATTATCGCATTGGGGTACGGCTTTATCGCGCCGATCCTGCCGCAGTTCACCGCGAGTTTCGGGGTGCCGCTGGCCGCGGCGGGCGCGGTGGTCTCCGTGTTTGCGGCCGCGCGGTTGACCGGCGCGCCGGGTGCGGGGATTCTTGTGGACAAGCTCGGTTCCCGCACCGTGTACCTCACCGGGCTGTCCGTGGTGGCCGCTGCGACGTTCTTCGTGGCGTTTGCCCAAGCCTATTGGCAGGTTTTCGTTCTGCGGTTCATCGCGGGGTTCGGGTCGACGATGTTCACGCTCTCGGCGCAGGCGTTGATCATCCGGGTGACGCATCCGAGCATTCGCGGCCATGCAAGCGCGGTTTACGCTTCGGCGTTTCTACTGGGCAATATCTTCGGCCCGATCGTCGGCGCGGCACTGTTATTCCTCGGGTTCCGCGTTCCTTTCGCGGTTTACGGTGCAGGTGTGGGGTGTGCCGCGCTCATTGTTGGCATTGTTACCTCGGTTCATCGGGGGAGGCCGCATCAAAGCGTCAAGCCCCACCCGCCCATGCTCTTATCGACGGCATGGCACACGCCCACCTATAAAGCCCTGCTGACCTCCGCATTCGCCAACGGCTGGGCAAACTTAGGCGCGCGGGTCGCAGTGTTGCCGTTGTTCGCTGCGGCCGTTTTCGCCAACAGCGGAGCCGCGGCCGGTTTGGCGCTCACGGCGTTCGCACTGGGCACGGCGATCACGCTGCAGTTTTCGGGAAGGCTCGCCGACCGGGTGGGGCGCAAGCCCATGATCATCGCTGGCCTTGCCGCCACAACCATTTTCACGGGCTCGCTCGGCTTAGCGACGTCCTTCTGGCCGCTCATCATCCTCTCCGCCTTCGCCGGGGTGGGCGGCGGACTGATGAACCCAGCGTCGCAGGCCAGCCTGGCGGACATCATCGGCAACGACCGCTCAGGCGGCAAGGTGCTGTCCACCTTCCAGATGACCCAGGACGCCGGGCAGATCTTCGCCCCGATCGTGGTGGGAATGCTGGCGGAGCACTTTGGTTTCGCCGCCGCGTTCGCCTCCTGCGGTGCGATCTCGCTGGTGGCGTTAGCATTCTGGGTGGCGTTTGGGAAGGAGACGGCGGGGCGTCGATAAGCGGGGTGCTATTGCTTGATGCGGGGATCGAGGAACGGCTCTGTCGCAGCGGTGAAGAGCACCGGTTATAGGGCCGATGGCGAGGTTAAAACAAGGAAGAACTCAACGCCGGCCAGCCAGGCGCGTTAGCCGGGCAGCAGACTCCGAAGTCTGTCTCCGCGAACCCCTTAGACCAACAACCGCGCACCCACCGCCTCCGCGACCACCCGAATCCTCTCTGCGTACCCATTTCGCTGGGCAATTTGGTTACCCCGGACGCCGTCAGCGGTGGTGAGTTCGGCGATGGGGGCGTGGACGTCTTGCGCAGTGGCGGGCATCGAGTGCATGTGGGGGACGTGGCCGAGAAGGAAATCCTCCTCTGGCTGCCCCAGGCTCGAGGCGATGCGTTTGGCTTCGTCGGCAAACTTGCCCCGGAAGCGCTCGAAAGCGCCGACGAGTTGTTCCTGGCCGTTGGACTTCTTCTTGATGTATTCCTGCGTGGTGTAGCCAAGGTAATGGAGCACGCGACCGCCGTGACCAGGAAGTCGCAGGTTAGCGGACTTTTTCTCGAAGCTGCTAGAGAACGACTTCCACGTCTCGATGTTCGCATCGGACATCTTCCGGTACTCCCTCACCCAGGTGTCGAACCACCGCGCAAGGTTACCGAAGGCGTGGTAGCTGAAAAGGTCGGTGGCTGTGGGGGTGACGAAGGCGTCGCAACCAAGCAGGACCGTGCGGTTGAAGGGGCCGAGGCTGGGTCCGACGTCGAACATCACCATGTCGTAGCGGTCGGCGCGCTCCATCGCAGAGACGAGCTGGCCAGCCCAGTGCACGCGTCGGAAAGATGCAGTCTCCCGACCAAGCGCGGTCTGCCACGCCGCCGACATGACGTCCTCAATCTGGGAGAGGTTCGGGTGGCCCGCGAGCACGTCCACACCGAAGCGCTCGGAGCGGTAGACGGGCACGTCAGAATCGATCTCGGGTTCACCCTCCCGTAGCGGGATGAAAAGGTTATAGACGGTTTTAGTCAGAGAGTCTCGCAACGAGGCGTCTGCGTCATCGTTCGACGCGTAGATCTCCTGCGTCAGATCGTCGTTAAGCATGAGCTGCGTGGCGTTGCACTGCGGGTCGCAATCTACGTAGAGCACCCGCTTGCCGGTGCTCGCGAAGTTATACGCCACGTTTGCCGAAAGCGTGGTCTTGCCCACCCCGCCTTTGTTGTTGAAGAAGCTCAGCGTGCGAATTGGCATAGTGGTATCTCCGGTTAGCTACGAGACGTTGGGGCGGCGTCCGTCGTGGGGGTGGTGATGCGGTCAAACAACTCTTGTGAGATGGGCGCCTCGAGGATGAGGTTGGCCGAGACAATATCCACCTGTCCGAGGTCCCCGCTCACCTTAGTAGTTTGTTTCGCGTCGCTAGCATGCACTTTACCCAGAAAATGGAAATTCGTCCCGTCGGAATCTTCGCGTTTGACGAAGAGGAAAAGGTCCGCTTCCCCGGAGACTATCGGCCGGATTTCACCGCTAGTCAGCTTCCTCTTGCTGCGGCTGAACCAATGCATCGTCGAGGTGTCGATCAGTTTGTCCTCATAGCGCAGGTTCGCGGGAAGGTCGGAGTCCTTGTGGTACGTGACAAAGATAGGGCAGGTCATCGTCTTCTTGTCTGTCATATACCCGTAGATCGTCGACTCGTTGTTCTTATCCCAGTTCAACAACCTGCACACATCCTTGCGGGTGTACATACAGCCCGGAATTAGCTGGTCTCCTGCCTGGTAACGGGCGCGGTTCAGATGCAGGCCCGTTTCGATGAGGTCGTCGAGATGCGCTCGGAAGCTTATCGACGGCTCCGGGTGCCCCTGCGAGTATGAAAGGTAGAGCTGGTGAAGATGCGGATTGATTGTAAACGCCTTCCCGTCATACGAAGCGATCCCTTCATTTCCGAATGGTTTCCTTCCGGTCTCTGGGAACCAAGACAGATCAAAGATCCGCGCAATCGTGTCGCAAACGAACTCGTTCGCGCTGACCCCGTGCTTGCCGAACAGCGCGTCGCATTCGGACCGTGTCACTGTCCTCCGAGCCAGCAACTCCCGCAAGAGGAGCAATTCCTGCGGACGCTTACCGTTGAGGAACTCTTGCGTGACCAGGTTTAAGAACTCCGCTTCAGATGCTGAAGGAGCCTCATCAACAATTTTCAAGGCGTGCAGTAATGACCAGTAGTTGCGTGCCTTCCCGTCAGTCGCAGCGAGCACGACCGGGTCGAGCGAATTGTGGGTTTCAAAATCCAGCAACCGCGGGATCGTTCCCAAGCGGAATTGCAGTTGTGCGATCGCGTCCCGCTTCTCACGGCGACCATCCAGGCGAGCCTTCCCCAAGGCTTCGATCACCCGCTGCGTCGAAATGCGGTCAAAGCTGATTGTCGATCCCCCAGCGACAGCATTGTGGCGGGTTGCTGCGAGGCGATCCCGTACCGAGTCTTTGCTGCCGGATCGGTCTCCCGTCAAAGCAATGGGGATGAGGTAGTTGTTGGCGTAATTTCCAATGAAGTCGATCACCCGCAACGACGTTTTCTTTTTGGCTTTGCGTAACCCGCGACCAAGCTGCTGGGTGAAAACAATTGCGGATTCCGTGCTTCGTAGCAAGACAACAACGTTGACTGCGGGAATATCAATACCCTCGTTGAAGATATCGACGGTGAGCAGGTAATCGAGCTTCCCATCCTCCAGCTGACGTACCGCGGCTTCTCGCTTTTCGACGGACGTCGAACCCGAAAGCGCCAGTGTACGAAGCCTTCTGCCGTGAACGCGGTGAAGATTGAGTTGCTCTGCAAGCGCCGTGGCCTCCGTGTTACTCGTGCAGAAGATCAAACCTTTGGTACCGCGGGCGAAGGAATAATCCCCCAAAGTATTAACAATGTGATGGACTCGTTCCGGTGCAACGAGATCGCTCAAGCCCGAAAAGCCTCCTAGGGATCCGCCACCCGGTGAGGTGCAGTCAGCGACGCCATAATAATCGAACGGAACAAGCATCCGTTCTTCCATGGCGCGTTCTAAGCGAATCTCGTAGGCAACGTTGTAGTCGAACAGTTCAAAGACGTTGAAACCATCAGTTCGTTCTGGCGTGGCGGTAAGACCCAGCAGGAAACCCGGCCGGAAGTGGTCGATGATGGCGCGATATGATTCCGAGCCGGCGCGGTGAGCTTCATCGACGATGACGAGGTCGAAAAGGCGCGGCGAAAGAACCGTGAGGTAATCCTTCTTACTCAGCAATTGGACCGTGGCAAACACAAAGCGACGGTCCGTTTGACGCCTACTACCGGCGAAAATACCAATCTCGGAGCTTTCACAACGGAACACCCGTTGGAACTCTTCCGCTGCTTTCCGGAGGATCTGCTCCCGGTGAGCAACAAAAAGCATTTTCCCGGGGTTTAACTTCTGCGCAGCAAATGCTGAAAGAATCGTTTTACCGGTACCCGTTGCGGAAATGACGATCGCGCGCTTATGACCAGAATCAATGACTGACTGAAGGTTTTCCAATGCCTCGGTTTGCATGGCATTCGGCAGGATCTTCTCTCCCGCGGGCGAAACCTCAATGAGGGAGTCATCCTCGCGGGTGAGGATGACTCGCTGCTGGCGAGACTTCTCATACTCATCGACCCACTCGTGCGTGAGCCGAACAGAGTGGGAGATCTGTCGATGAATGGCTCGGTTGAGCTGGTCAGCGATGTCCCCGTCGCGGTGCGTGGAGAATTGCAGGTTCCATTCTTCATTCGAAATGAGGGCGTGGCGTGTGAGATTGGAACTGCCGATGATCGCCGTGACGTGGTCGCCGTGGTCGAATACGTACCCTTTTGCGTGGTGGGCATGGTCCTCAATCACCCGTACCCGAATGTTGCGAAGCGCGATGAGGTCTCTAAGCGCATCGGGGGTGTTGAAGTCGAGGTAGGTGGAGGTCACGATCGTGCCCGTACCCCGGAAATTAACCAGTTGCTGGCGCAACATCCCCAATCCGTCTTCACTGACAAACGCGACCGAAAAGAGAAACCTATCCGCCGTTTCTAGCTCTGTTCGCAGCGCTGCGAGCATGCTGGAGTCGTCATTGTGGATGAGACGGGGGTTTTCAAGACCTGCGGGGGCGTGGTTCTTGTCGAGGTGCCCGTAGATAAGGTCATGTTGCAGCGACGCCGAGCTTCGTTTCATTGGTTCTGGGTAAGAGCGCTAATCGTAGGGAGGTCCGCGGGTGCCCAGTCGTACTCATGCAACTGCGCGAGCGGGATCCAGCGTGCCTCAGAATGCTCGGTAAGCGTCGGTTCGCCGGACGCTATCTCGCAGAAGTACGTGGAAAGTCTCACGACACCGAAGTCGTACTCGTGGTCAACGGTGACGATGTGATCGGCCACGTGGGCGTCGATAAGAAGCTCCTCCTTGAGTTCTCTGACGAGAGCTTCTTTCGGGGTCTCACCGTCTTCGATCTTGCCGCCGGGGAATTCCCATTTGCCGTCCATGGTTTTGCCTGGTCCGCGCCGGGTGGCGAAGACGAGACCGTCTTTGTGGAAGACAGCCCCGACGACGTTGATCGGTTCTTTAGTCACGCCGAATAGATTACTTAGAGGTGGGGTTGGTGTGCGGGTGTAGGCCTTCCAGCGTCACCTCGGTGCACAGTTGCTGTCATGGCCAGACCTTAAACTAAAGAGGAACTGATTGCCGTGTCCCACCAAGCAATGTGAAAAGCTCATCGAAATTCTAGAGTCGGTTCCACCCGCAGATCGCGCAGCTGATTTCCCGCTGGGGGAAACCTCAGGAGCGTCTACTGCTTCGGAATCCCCGCCGCCCACAGTGCTGCAGCGATAAGCGCTGGCTGGCCGAACAAGCGGGCCAGGCGCTTGCCGTCGGTGTCGAGACCAAATCCGTCCTTGCGCTCCGCGTACTGGGCAATGTTGCCCGGGAAAATCGCTGCGTAGAACGCCGCAAGCGTGGTGCCCGTCAACTTGCGCTGCTTCGGTAGGGCGAGGAGGGAGGCGCCGAGGGCGATCTCGGCAATTCCGGAGCCGAGAACGACGAGATCCTTGTTCGCGGGGAACCAGTTCGGCACCTGCGCCTGGAACTCCTTGCGATTGAATGTCAGATGGCTGGTACCGGCGAAGCTCATAAAAGCTCCCAGTACCAGGCGGGCGACGTTTTGGGATGTTGGGGTCGGTGACATGGCAGTCCTTCGCATAGGTGGTTGTTGGATTCCGCCGAAAGTACTCGTCTCTCGGTTGGGGCGGGGGCGCGTCGAGAAGCGAAGGCGATGGGTATAGACGAAAGTGCCAAAGAGGAGGAACTCGGGGCGCGCGCGTCGTCGCTTTCATATGGCCGGGAGGGAAAGGGGAGGAGGTTTACCGTGGATCGAAAGTCGTCCGGTATCTATGCGACGGTGGCGCTTATCGACATCGTCGTCTATGTCTTCGTTGGCCTGTTGGGTGATGGTGGGCCCGACAGCTTCCGGGGATGGGTTACTTTCATCCTCATCGGATTGGCGACGGCTGTCATCGCGTCCGCGATCGTGGGGACGGTTCTGGTGAAGGTACGGTCTGGAGGAAAGTCCTAGAACCGCCCGCGACGCCACGTCCAGATGGAAAGCACGAGGCCGATGATGCTGGTGATGATCCAGAAGAGGGTGTTCCAGGGGAAGATGTCCTCGGGGAGCTCGGATTCGTACATGGTCCAGCCGAATTGCACGCCGAGCGGGGCGATGGGGGCTTGGCTGGCGAGTGCCATGGCCAGCGCGAGCGCGGTGATGGGAAAGACGACCCAGAACCAGGGGAAGGTGGTGGCGTCGGTGCACGGGCGGCGGGGGATGACCGCGGCGGCGACGAGGATGACGATGAGCGCGGTGTAGGCGATGAGAGAGGTCATGGTGTCAGTATGCCGTTTTGTTAGGCGAGGCGATCTGCAAAGTGCCGATTAGGAATCCTGCAAACGACGGCCTAGAAAGTCTGCAAAATACGGTTTAGGCAGTGCAGCGCGGTCGCCACGTCCGGCAAGATCCGGGTTGGGTGCAAGATGCGGTGCGGTTACAAACGAACCATTTTCACAAGCTGCATGGAAAGTATTCGCTGGCCGGCCAACTCAGTCTTCCCACGGGGGAGAGATCGGGTGTGTCCTTCCGTTCCCTTGTTGCCTCCTGCAGTGGCGAAGGGCGGATCCGCTCGTTTCATACTTTCTCGTAGGACTCGAAATTTCGGTTCTCGGAAAGAAAAGATCATCCACACCGACCATCGAAAGGCGATTCCATTGGGTATCTCCCTCATTGTTTCATCGGTCGCTCTAGCCTTCTTAGGGTGTATTTCCCTGGCGCTTTGGCGATCCACGATTAATGGCACTAACCAGCGCAACGGAAGCTTCGGTATTCGAACCGCCTCCACCATGAAGAACGATGCCGCTTGGAATGCCGGGCACCAAGCAGCAGCTCCGAGTTTGCGTGCTTTTGGATATGTCGACATCGGTCTAGCTCTGTCGCTCATGGCAATAGGTTTTGTGTTTTTTGACCTCAGCCCCGCCTCTGCTCTAACGCTTCTTGTCTAACGCTTCTTGCGAGCGCTTATGCAGTTTCAATAGGAGGCTTCATCTACTGCGCGGTGAAGGCAAATGACGCGGCAAAGAAATGAACGCATTTCGCTTGAGGCCGCGTGCACTCCGCGGCTGCGCTCTAAAGCACGCTAATGGACAAGCCGGAAGTATCACTTGGCCGACGCATCTTTTGCTGCCACGGCTTTGTCCGTGAAGCTGGGCTTCGAAGGCTACAGCAGATTGACGCCGAACCGGCGTTTGCAGCTGTCGTCACTGGCATGGGGATGAGCTACACGTCGGCGGAAGGAATTCGCACCTTTCCCTTGCTGGCGCTGGGGCCTTAGCGGGCCAGTGACAAGTGTGGCCCGGACATCTCATCTTTTGTCACTCAGCCCAGGTCGGGAAAAGGCCCTGTCATCATTTGTCACTCAACCCTGACACAACCCCGACCCGGCCCCAAACAACGCCGAAAAAACTAAACCCCGCCGAAGCGGGGCTTTAAAAAAGTTTGGCGGAGGATGTGGGATTTGAACCCACGAGGGTATTGCTACCCGCACGCGTTCCAGGCGTGTGACATAGGCCGCTAGTCGAATCCTCCAAATAGCGACGCCGAAGCATCGGGAAGATATGTTAATCTACAACGCACCCCCGGCCAAAACGGCAGCTCCCCGGCCTTTTTGTGCCTCTCCCAACTACCAGCTAGAATCATGGCCAGGATCTCACGCGGTGTTTAACTTGTGAACTCCCCCAGGGCGGGAACGCAGCAAGGGTCAGCGAGCTCTGGCAGGTGCGTGGGGTCCCCTTTTCATGTCCGGGGCGAAAGGTAGCATAGGGCCAGTCAGATGACCCCTCGAGAGACGGAGTGAATCGCCCATGTCCCTGCTTGACCTTGACGCCGCTGAGCTGGAGCAGCTCGCCGCCGATGTACGCGCCCGCTACGACGAGCTCAAGGCGAAAAACCTCAGCCTCGACCTGACCCGGGGGAAGCCGTCGAGTGAGCAGCTGGATCTTTCCGACGCGTTGCTTGGCCTGCCGGGGGCGGGAGAGGACGTCGACAAGTTTGGTGCCGATGTCCGCAATTACGGCAACCTTGGAGGCATCGCGGACATCCGCGAGCTGTGGGCTGAGGTGCTGGGCATCGACCCGGCGACGCTCCTGGCGGGGGACTCGTCGTCGCTGAACATCATGTTCGACCTCATCTCCTGGTCGTACGCGTTCGGCAACAACGACTCGGAACGTCCGTGGAAGGACGAAGAGACCGTGAAGTGGATCTGCCCGGTGCCGGGGTACGACCGCCACTTTGCCATCACGGAGCATTTCGGCTTCGAGATGGTCACCGTGCCGATGCTCGACGACGGCCCCGACGTCGACGCCATCGAACAGCTCGTGAAGGACCCTTCAGTGAAGGGAATGTGGTCTGTCCCCATCTTCGGAAACCCCACCGGTATCTCCTATTCCCGCAGGGTCATCGACCGCCTCGCCGCGATGGAGACCGCCGCCCCCGACTTCCGCATCGTATGGGATAACGCCTACGCCGTGCACACGCTTAGCGACGAGTTCCCCGACAACCCGAACGTCATCGCCATCGGGGAGCAGGCGGGCCACGCCAATCGTTTCTGGTACTTAAGCTCCACCTCGAAGATCACCTTCGCCGGCGCCGGGGTGTCCTTCCTCGCCTCCTCGAAGGAGAACCTGAACTGGTACTCACACATCGCTGGTGTGCGGGGCATCGGGCCGAACAAGGTCAACCAACTGGCCCACGCGAAGTTCTTTGGCGACGCCGAGGGTGTGCGCACCCTGATGCGTAAGCACGCCGGCATTCTCGCGCCGAAGTTCGCTGCGATCCAGGAAATCCTGGAGGACCGGTTGGGCGCGTATGGCGTCGCCACCTGGACTAAGCCGGAGGGCGGTTACTTCATCTCTCTCGACGTCATCGACGGCACCGCTGAGCGCGTCTGGGAGCTGGCCAAGCAAGCCGGCATCACCTTGACCAAGGCGGGAGCGTCGTTCCCGCGCGGCGAGGATCCCCGCGGCCGCAACCTCCGCCTCGCGCCCTCGCTGCCCCCGCTCGAGGAGGTGACCGAGGCGATGGACGGCGTTGCGACCTGTGTGTTGCTGGCTGCCGTCGAAAAGCTTGGTGCATGACGGGCGACGACGTTGTCACCTGGCTGGCCTCGGTTTTCCCGGGTGCGCACCTTTCAGTAGACAGCAGCCGGCCCACGGTGGTGTCCGCGCTGGACGGAATGCCCGTGGTTGTGACGGCTGGGTTCTCGTCCGTGGACACGGGCCTAGTCGTTGAGGACGACCGCGCCACCGAGGTGCGCTGTGAGATCGTCTGCCGCGCGAACGTGCCGGTGCAGGTTCTGGGAGCGGCCGTGGTTGAAGCCGCCCACATGGTCGAGACCCTGCGAGTGCCGGCCCAGCCGGGAGTGCTGCTGGACGGCTTGCTGGAACGTGTCGCGCTGCCGGATGGCGCTACCGTGCGCCACGGTCTCCTGCGCGAGCCGGAGCTTTTCGAGCGTGGCACCCCGCTGTACACCGAGCCCGGCCGGTTGACGCTGCTGCTCGAACTGGTCGCGCTCACCGACGACGAGTTCGCGATTGCCTCCGACCGCGGTTGCCCGGCGCTGGCCACGCGCCTGCGGCGCCGAGGCGTGCGGGTCGCGGACTGGGGGAGGGACGCATAACACCTTCCCCCTCAAGTTGGAAGCGGCAACCGGCCCGAATTCGGGCCGCATCGGCGCAGAGTGACCCGTCCGGGTTGAGGGGCAGCGTGTTCCCTACCGCGCTGGAACGCCTAAGCTCTACCCCGTGGCTTTGTACAGGAAGTATCGCCCCGCGACGTTCGGTGAGGTCATCGGCCAGGATCAGGTGACCCGCCCGCTGTCGACCGCCCTGGATAACGGCCGAATCAACCATGCCTACCTCTTCTCCGGGCCGCGCGGCTGCGGCAAGACGTCCTCGGCGCGCATTCTGGCACGCTCGTTGAACTGCGTGGAGGGGCCGACGTCGACACCCTGTGGGGTGTGCGACTCCTGCGTCTCGTTGGCGCCGGGCGGGGCCGGCAACCTCGACGTGATGGAGCTGGACGCGGCCTCCAACGGCAGCGTCGACGACATGCGTGAGTTGCGCGAGCGTGCCCTGTTCGCGCCGGCGGAGTCGCGCTACCGCGTCTTTATCATCGACGAGGCCCACATGATCTCCCGCGAGGGCAACAACGCCCTGCTCAAGATCGTGGAGGAGCCGCCGGAGCACCTCATCTTCGTTTTCGCCACCACCGAGCCGGAGAAGATGCTGGGCACGATCCGCTCGCGCACCCACAACTACCCGTTCCGCCTGCTCACTCCGCAGGCAATGCGCCAGCTGCTGGAAAACGTGGTGCGCGAGGAAGGTGTGGCGGTCGAGGATGCCGTGTATCCGCTGGTCATTCAGGCCGGCGGCGGTTCGCCCCGCGACACGCTCTCCATCCTGGATCAGCTCCTCGCCGGTTCCGGCCCGGACGGGCTGACGTACGACCTGGCTATCCCGCTGCTCGGGGTGACTGAGCTTTCGCTTATCGACGCCACAGTCGACGCCCTGGCCACCCGCGACGCAAGCGCAATGTTCGCGACAATCGACGACGTCATTGAGGCCGGCCACGAGCCGCGCCGCTTCGCTTCCGACTTGCTCGATCGCCTGCGCGACCTGATGATCATCCGCACCGTGCCCGACGCCTTTGGCCAGGGCCTAGTCAACGCGCCGACGGAGCGGGAGGCGGTGCTGCGCGGGCAGGCGGAGCGCTTCTCCGGAAACGAGCTGGCCAGCCTGGCCTCGGAGGTTAACGAGCGAATGGTGTCTCTGCGCGGCGCCACAAGCCCGCGCCTGTTGCTCGAGGTGATGATGGCGCACCTCATCACCACGCCCGAGGTATCCGCGCCCTCGCAGCTGCCGGGTCCGGACCTGCCGACCCAGCCCGCGCAGCCGGCGCCGGTGACCAAGCAAGCTTCGGGAGCGGCCGCGGCTGCGGCAGCGGCAGCCGCCGCCGGCGCGAAGCGCGCCCCGCGCACCACGTCTACCCCGGGGCCGCAGAAGCCGCCCCCGCCGCAGAAAACGGAGAAGCCGGACAAACCCGAGCCCGCTGTTGCTGCCGTTGCTGACGAGGGCGACCTCTTTGACAAGGTCCGCGCCGATTTCACGCGCATGCGCCAGGCCGTGGGCGCGCGCAACAAGGTCGCCGAGATCATGCTCACCGAGGCCAAACCCCTCGGCATGGAGGACGACACCCTCGTTGTCGGCCACAACACCGGCGCGCTCGCCGAGCGTATCAACGCAGAGTCCAACAACACCGACATTGCCGCTGTGTTCTCCGAGCACCTGGGCACGCCGATTAAGGTGCGCTGCGTCGTGGGCACCGACCCCAGCAAGGCGGGGTTTACACCGTCGGACGCCCCAGCCGCGCAGGTGTGGAACCCGAACGCGAAAAAGGCCCCGCGCGAGCCGGAGCCTGAGGAGCCTGCGCCGGCGGGCGTCGATAAGCAAGATTGGCGCGCCGCGGCCGAGGTAGCGATGCGGGCCCAGCGCGAGCGCTCCGAGGTTCCGCTGCCGCCGGAGCCGGACGACGAGGAACCGCCCTACGAGGAACCCGCGCCGCGGCCTGCCTACAGCCGTGAGGATGAGGAGCGCGACATGGCGGAGCAGGCGCGCAAGGAGGAGGGGACGCGGGATCGTCGCGACGCAACGGCGGTAGCGATGGATCTTCTCGCCACCGAGCTCGGAGCGCGCCCGCTGTAGGGCGGGTAGATCTGCCGCCCGGACAGTTTTTCTGAGCTTGAAGGCCGCTTATGCCCGAGTTAAGCGTCGGACAGTGGCTTATGACGGCGCCCGTGGGCACCTTGAGACCGCGGGTCACGGTCGGTAGTCATGCGACTTACTGGAAGTTAACTAGCGGTAAAATATTCCTAAACAGTAAATTGAGTATCAGTTTACTGGCAGTTTGATATAACGCCGATCTTTTTGTTGACAAGGCCATAAGCGCCATTAAGATTACTAGTGAACATTGACCTCCTAATAGGAAAAGGCTTAAAAATGAAGCGCATTCTCGCAGTATCCGGGGTTATCAGCCTCGCCCTCCTCACCGCGGCGTGTGCCGAGGGTGACACCACTACCGAGGCAACCTCGTCGTCCATGGCATCGTCTGAAGCCAACACCTCAATGGCCAACACGTCAATGGAAGAGACGACCGCGGAGGCCACGTCCGCTGAGGCCGCTGCAAACGGCGACATCGTTGACACCGCAGTAGGTGCAGGATCGTTCAACACCTTAGTGTCCGCCGTCCAAGCGGCGGGCCTGGAAGATACCTTGAGGGGCGAGGGTCCGTTCACGGTTTTCGCGCCGACCGATGAAGCGTTCGACGCATTGCCGGAGGGCACCCTCGATGAGCTTCTTGCCGATCCGGAGGGTGACCTCGCGGTAATCTTGAAGTACCACGTCGTCTCCGGCGAGGTTCCCGCAGCCGACATTGCGAAGATGGACGGACAGACCATCGAAACAGTTCAGGGTGGCACTCTCACCGTGGAAGTTGACGGTGACAAGGTTGCACTGGTCGACGCCGCTGGAAACCGCGTCAACGTCGTCACCACGGACGTCGAGGCGGATAACGGTGTCATCCACGTCATCGACGGTGTCCTAAGCCCGATGTAGAAGCCAAACGGGTGGGAAAGTAGATCCGCCTGGTTAGGCAAAAAGGGGGCTCTCGCATGTTTGGCGACAGCCCCCTTTCTCAAGCTCGGCCATACCGCGGCCCGACGGTGTTACAAACCCCGAGCGCCTGCGGGGCAAAAGAATGGAACGTGAACATGGTTAACGACGTTGAGATGGTAGTTCTAGCAGACAGAAATGGAAGACCTGCTGGCTCAGCGCCGAAAGCGTCGATTCACACGTCCAACACGCCGCTTCATTTCGCTTTCTCCTGTTTTCTTCTCGACGAGCGCGGGAAACTGCTCGTGACTCGCCGCGCCCTGAGCAAGAAGACGTGGCCGGGCGTGTGGACCAACAGCTTTTGTGGCCATCCTGCGCCGGGAGAAACCACTTTTGAGGCGGTCGAACGCCGAAACTGCCAAGAGCTGGGATGCGAGCCAGGGTCACTTCACGGGATATCGGCCATCCTCCCGGATTTTAGCTACCGGGCCGTTGATTCAAGCGGAATCGTTGAGAATGAAATCTGCCCCGTCTTCGTGGCCCACTTGAAATTAGGCGCGGTGCTGGACCCTCACCCACACGAAGTTGTCTCTCATGTGTGGATTGATCCGGAAGCCCTGATCGCGGCGGTGAACGCCACGCCGTTCGCGTTCAGCCCCTGGCTCGTGGAAGAACTTGCGGATACACGTCTGCAGGAAGCTATCCTCCAGAAACGCGCGTGACGCTCCCCATTCTTACCGGCTCACGCGGCAAAAGGCGTTGAGCGGGCGTCGCTCACCACGGCGCTCTCAAAATCCGCATAAGACTAGCGAGACAACGGACCGGGTTAGTCACGGCCCATTGTCGTTGCGGTTTCCCAGTGGTTTCACGATGGCGCCATAGGTGGGCGAGAAGTAGACTTACTGACATACCAATTAACTGTGACCCGACTTCGTAAGAAGGTGCATCCTGCCGTGACCCAACCAAACCAGCCGAGCATGCCGAACGACATGCAGGAACTCATCCGCCAGGCCGCCGAAGTCCAGGCGCAGCTGCAGAAGGCTCAGGAAGAGCTGCTCAACACCACCGTGGAGGGAACCTCCGGCGGCGGTCTCGTCTCCGTCACCATGACCGGTGGTGCTGAGATCCGCGACCTGATCATCAAGCCGGAGGCCGTGGACCCGGAGGACGTCGAAACGCTGCAGGACCTCATCCTCGCCGCCTACCGCGACGCCCACGACAAGGCGGGCCAGCTCGCGCAGGAGAAGATCGGGCCCCTGGCCAACCCGGGTGCGCAGCAGCCGGCCCCCGGCGAGATCCCCTTCGGCGGCGTCATCTAAGATTCGCCTCCGTGTTTGAAGGACCGCTGCAAGATCTTATCGACGAGCTCTCGCGCCTGCCCGGTGTAGGCCCGAAGAGTGCGCAGCGCATCGCGTTTTATGTGATGAGGGCGGATCCGGATGACGTCGAGAGGCTAAGTGCGGCCCTCCTCGCGGTGCGGGACGGGGTGCAGTTCTGCCGGATTTGCAACAACGTCTCGCGCGACGCGGTGTGCCGCATCTGTGGGGACTCGGGACGCGACGCCTCGCTCGTGTGCGTCGTGGAGGACGCCAAGGACATTCAGGTCATCGAGCGCACGGGGGAGTACCGGGGGCGCTACCACGTGCTCGGCGGCGCGCTCGATCCGCTCGCCAACGTGGGCCCGAAGAATTTGGCCATTTCCTCACTGCTGCAGCGCATTGGCGGGGTGCTTGACGACGCCGACGGTCGGGACGCCCCCCGCATCACCGAGGTCATCCTCGCCACGGACCCGAACACCGAGGGGGAGGCGACGGCGTCCTATCTGGCTCGGCTGTTGAAGGACTTCCCGGACCTGACGGTATCAAGGTTGGCATCGGGGATGCCGCTTGGCGGGGACCTCGAGTTCGTGGATGAACTGACGTTGTCCCGCGCGCTGAGCGGGCGGCTGACGCTCTAGCCGGCGAGCCGCTCCATCCGCAGCCTGTCGATGACCGGCAGTTCCAGCGGCTCCAGCTCGCTGAGCCTCATGCCCAGGGCCCGCGCGAGGAGAAGGTCCGCGAGCTGGGGGTTGCGGGCCAGCGCGGGGCCGTGCATGTACGTCGCCACGACGCTGCCCTGCACAACTCCTTCGACAGCGCTACCAGCGACGTTACCCACGCCGCGGGTGATCTTGGCCAGCGGGGAGGCGTCTGGGCCGAGCAGAGTTCCGCCCATGTGGTTTTCAAACCCGGTCAAGGGTTCGGTCAGCTCCGCGGTCACTCCCGCATGGGAAGGCGTGGAGGCCACTTCGCCGATGGCGCGGGCGGACATGGGGGTGGTGGTGGCGTCGATAAGCCCGATGCCCTCGACGGTCTCACCGTGGGCGGTGAAGGTGTGGCCGAGTACCTGCATGCCGGCGCACACGGCGAAGACGGGTCGGCCATCGGCGACGGCGGCCTGGAGGCCAGGGGAAGCGGCGAGACGGGCTGCGGCGATGACCTGAGCGGAATCCTCCCCGCCACCGAGGGTGTAGACGTCGCAGTCGGCGGGGACGTCGTCGTTGAGGGTGATCCGCTCGATCTCCGCAGCGACACCGCGCATCCGGGCGCGCTGGCGCAGGACGAGCGCGTTGCCGTCGTCGCCGTAGGTGCCCAGCACGTCGGGCAGGATCAGGCCAATGCGGATGCCCTTAGGCACGGTAGTCAGCCTCCTTGGTCAGGGCCTTCTTGAGGTCTCGGAAAGCGGTGTAGTTGGCCAGGACCTCGATGCGCCCGGGGGGACAGCCGCGGATCGCGGCCACGGGATCGTGGACAAGGTCATGTTCGATCGAGGCGTACAACAGGCGCACCGCGAGGTCGGTGCCCCGCTCGCCGGACGCCTTCACGGCCAGGCCCTCAAAATCCTCGAAGGTGACGTCCCATAGCCAGGAGAGGTCCTCGCCGTCGGCAACCTGGCCGTTGACGGCGATGACGAGGCCGTCCGCCTCGCGGTCGACCATGGACAGCGCCTCCTGCCAGCCCGCCGGGTTCTTAGCCAGCAGCAGGTGCACCTCGCGCTCGCCGAGGTGGACGGTGGAGTAGCGGCCGGCGACGTTGTCCACGTCCTCCGCAGCCCGCACCGCGTCCGCGAGCGGAATGCCAAAGGCCTCGACGGCCGCAGCGATCGCCTGGGCGGCGTTGCCCCGGTTCGCGCGACCCGGCAGTTTCAGCGTGAGCGGGACGTCGCCCGTGGGCGTGCGCAGGGTGTCACCGTCCACGGAGTAAGAGGGTGTGGGGCGGCGGAATTCTCGGCCGTCGTCAAGTGGCTGCGTGCCGTACCAATCCTCCCCGTCGCGCACGACGTGGCCTCCGGAGCGCGGGTTGGTCACCGAGTCTCCCACCCAGCCGGCGCCGGCGGAGACCCACACGACGTTCGGGTGGTCGAAGGCGACCGAGGTGACTAGCACGTCGTCGCAGTTAGCCACGACCACCATGTCCGGGTGCGCCGTCACCGCGGCGCGCAGGGCGCGTTCAATCTTGTTGATTTCCCCCACGCGGTCCAGCTGGTCTCGCGACAGGTTGAGCAGGACCAGCGCCTTCGGATCGAGGCGCTCGGCCACCTTCGGCACATGCAGCTCATCGGTCTCCAGCACGATGTGGGAGGCGTCTTTGCCCTCCATGAGCGCGGAAATGATCCCCGCGTCCATGTTGTCACCGCCGCTATTCGTCGCCACGCTTGTCGACGTCCGCAGCGCCCCCGCCAGCATCCGCGTCGTCGTCGACTTCCCGTTCGTGCCCGTCACCAGCACCGCAGGCCGGCCGTTGGCCAGCGAGGCCATGATGCCCGGGTCGATAGCACCCGCCACGAGCCCGCCAATCATCCCGCCCGCGCCGCGCCCGGTGGCCCTTGAGGTGGTCGTGGCGAGCCGCGCCGCCGCTACCGCAGCGCGCGAACGCAACCGGGAAAGTGGACCTCTTGTCATGCGCTCTACCCTACGCGGAGAAGGCGGCAGACTATTCGTGGGCTCGGCTCCTTAACTATCAGCCACATCCAGCCGAGCCACGGCGCGCTCAAACTCCGCGACGGAAAGCACGGGGATCCGCTTGCGGTCCGCGTGCATGGCTTTGCCGAGCAGCTCAACGCCCACGGCCTTGGCGTCCGAGACCACCAGGGAGGTCTGGCGCGAGAGTTTTTCGACATAACTCAGCCCGTGGTCAAGGGCCGCGGAGATGATGTCGTCCGGGTCTGTTGCCACATCGTCCGCGACGGCGATCTCCATACCCTTCTTCAGACCGCCAGAGGCGGTGTACGGGCCGGGGTTGTCCGCGGCCGGGGCGTCGTTTTCGGCGTCGACGCGCACTACCGAGCGCTGCAGGCCAAAGCGATCAGCGGCGAGGTTTTCCGGCTGCACCTGCGCCAGCGCCCCGCGCTCCCGCAGCGCGAAGAAGAGCTCCTTGATCAGCTGCGTCTGCTCGCGCGAGGTGTCTTCCTCAGGCAGCCGCGCGCGCTCGACCGAGGCGGTCGGGTCCTCGGCGTCGACTCCGATGAGGCGGGCCACTGCGGCCGGGCGAGTGTCGAGCGGGATGTCGCCTTGACGACGCGCACTCGCGAGCGTGTCCACGATCGCCTCTGGGCGGGGCACGTGACCCACGCGCTGGCGGCGCCTCCGATTGCGGTTGCGGTTTGCGCGCGCCGCCGCGGTCATCGCGCGACGCGCCTCCGCGACGATGAAACCCCAGGCAGTGGGGGCGTCGTGGAGCACGAGGACGCGGCCGTCGAGAAGCTTGTCCAGCGCTCGCAGATGGCGCGCGAACCGCGGGGCCTGCGAGAACTCGCCCTGTTCGTGCCCGTGCATGTGGCGTGGGCCCGGGTCACGGCCGGGGTTGAAGACAAGATGGGTGTCGTCCCCGACCCGGCCCTCCTCGTCGAACGCCACGGCGTCGAGGGTGAGCAGTCGGTCCGATGCCGGGTGAATTCCCGTTGCCTGCACGGTCACCGCCACGAAGGGGAATGTGGCGGCCTCGGCGGCGGTCGGATCACTCATGTCGCACAGTGTAGTGGCGTGGCAACGGCGCGCGCCTACACGCCACCTGTCTGCCCGCGGGTCAAGCCGCGGTTGGTGGCCGAAACGATCGCTTTCAGAGACGCGCGGGTGGTGGAGCCGGCCACGCCCACGCCCCACGCGGTGGCGCCGTTGATGTCCGCGTTGATGTAGCAGGCAGCGTCGGCGTCGTCACCCGCGGAGCGGGAGCGCTGCGAGTAGTCCTGGACCTCGAACTCGATGCCGAGGCTTTCTAGGGCGTGGGCGAAGGCGGCGATCGGGCCGTTGCCGGTTCCCTGAATGTCTCTCTCCTCGCCGTCGTAGACCACGCGGGCGGTCACGGAGGAGTCCTTGTCCTCTTCAGCGTCCTCCTCAGCGGCACCGGTGACTTCGTAGCTGACCAGCTCCAGCGGGGAGTCGAGGTCCAGGTAGGTGCCCGCGAAGATGTCCCACATGTTCTTGGAGTTGACCTCGCCGCCCTCCTCATCCGTAATGGATTGGACGATTGCGGAGAACTCGGGCTGCATGGCCTTGGGCATGTTGATGCCGTGGTCGGTCTTCATGATGTAGGCGACCCCGCCCTTGCCGGACTGGGAGTTGACGCGGATCACGGCCTCGTAGGTGCGGCCCACATCCTTCGGGTCGATCGGCAGGTAGGGCACCTCCCATACCGTGTCGCGCAGCTCCTCCCAGGCGACGTCGGTGGAGGTGGCACCCGGGCGGATCTTCTGCGCCAGGGCGTCGAGGCCCTTGTTGATCGCGTCCTGGTGGGAGCCGGAAAACGCGGTGAAGACGAGCTCGCCGCCGTAGGGATGGCGCTCCGGAACGCGCAGCTGGTTGCAGTATTCCACGACCTCGCGGATGCGGTTTATGTCGGAGAAGTCGATCTGCGGGTCCACGCCCTGAGTGAGCATGTTCAACCCGAGGGTGACCAGGTCGACGTTGCCGGTGCGCTCGCCGTTGCCGAAGAGACAGCCCTCGATGCGGTCGGCGCCGGCGAGGTAACCCAGCTCGGCGGCGGCAACACCCTCGCCGCGGTCGTTATGGGGGTGGAGCGACAGGATGATGCTGTCCCGCCGCGCGAAGTTTCGGTGCATCCACTCGATGGAGTCGGCGTAGACGTTGGGGCTGATCATCTCCACCGTGGAGGGCAGGTTGATGATCATGGGGTTCTCCGGCGTTGCCTCCATGATGTCCACGACGGCGTCGCACACCTCAAGGGCGAAGTCCAACTCGGTGCCGGTGTAGGACTCCGGGGAGTACTCCCAGCGCCAGTTGGTGTCCGGGTAGTCCCGCGCGATGGTCTTGATCAGCTCGGCGGCGTCCGTGGCCAACTTCTTGATCTCCGCGCGGCCCTTGCGGAAGACCACCTCACGCTGCAGCTTGGAGGTGGAGTTGTAGAAGTGGACGATGACGTTCTTCGCACCCGCGCACGCTTCGAAGGTGCGGCGGATCAGGTGCTCACGGGCCTGGACGAGGACCTGGATGGTGACATCCTCAGGGATCATGTGCTGCTCGATGATCTCGCGGACGAAGTCGAAATCCGTCTGCGAAGCGGAGGGGAAACCAACCTCGATTTCCTTGTACCCCATCTGGACCAGCAACGTGAACATGCGGCGCTTGCGCTCTGGGCTCATCGGGTCGACGAGGGCTTGGTTGCCGTCGCGCAGATCCACGGCGCACCACTGGGGAGCCACCGTGATCTTCTTGTCCGGCCACGTCCGGTCGGGCAGCACGATGTCTTCTACCTCTTCGGCGAAGCTGAGGTAGCGCGAAACCGGCATCTGGGAGCCGCGCTGCTTATTCCAGGACGGCTGGCCCTCGTTGCGGGGCCCGGAGGGGGTGCTGATCTCGTTCGGAGCTGCAAAGCCGGTGTGCACGGAGTTGGGGGTCATGGCGTCGTCATCCTTCTCGCTGTAGTGGGGGGGGCTCACGGCCGGCAACACTAACTCCGCGACGGGGTGCCGGCCGTGCTAGTGGTTGGCCTGATTCCCGCCGCGGCGTAGAAGGAGTAGCTGACCCGGCAGAACCCGGGCAGCTGGTGCTGCCGATGACATGGGACACAGTGTAGCGGTGCCCTTGTCCTGCGCAACACTTCCCCCCATTCAGGCCGATGGACGGCGCGACAGCATGCCCGTCGCACCCACCATGCCGATAATCGCCGCGCCGATGACCAGCCAGCCCAGCGCGCTGGAGACGGCCAGGCGCTCACCCAAGACGGTGAAGCCGAGGAGCAGGGCGACGAGGGGTTCGACGATCTTCATCGCGGGCAACGAGCGGGAGAGCATGCCCGCGCCGAAAGCGAACTGCTGCACCAGTGTGCCCAGTGCGGAGGAGGCGAGCAGCGCCCAAAATTGCCAGGTGTGCAGCACTTGGTGCACCCCGCCGCTAGCGAAGGCATCCACCGTGACCTTAGAGAAGACGGCGAGGTAACCGAAGATCCCGCCGCAGACGATGCCGTAGAGGAGGGCTTGGGCGGCCGGGGGGCGTCGAGAAGCGAATGCGAAAACGAGGGCGCCGACGAGGATGCCACCCCCGACGAGGGAGACCCACTCCCAGCTGGACGCGGACCGCTCGCCAGGAATCGGGCGGCCCAACACGACAAGGATGCCGACGCACGCGGTGAGAAGAAGCGCCCAGAACGTCTCGTCGGCCTCCATTCTCCGGCGCTCCACGCGCGCGGAGAGGACGAGCGTGAGCATCAGCGAGAGCACGAGAACCGGTTGGACAACTAGAAGCGACCCGAATGCGAGGGCGACTGCCTGCATGCCGTAGGCGGCAAAGGCGAGCGCCAGCGACATCCACCAGGAGGGCCGGCCCAGCGACTCGAGGGGGGAGGGGTTTGCTTCCGTCTGCGCCAGCCCCGTCCGCAGGATGCGGTGGCGCCACACTGTGCCCACCGCGATCAGCAGCGCCGACGTCAGCGCGAAGGTGACTGCCAGGAAGTTGTTGTGCACGACAGACAACCATAAGGCAGGACGCGCCTTGTAGTATCAGGGCGGTAACGGTAGTGGACTAGCGCAGCGACGACGACTCGGAAGGTGGCGTGGCAGGATGGCATTGATCGTCCAGAAGTACGGAGGCTCCTCCCTCGAAAGCGCCGAGCGTATCCGTGCCGTTGCGCAGCGCATCGTGGCCACCCGCGACGCCGGCAACGACGTCGTGGTCGTGTGCTCCGCGATGGGTGACACCACCGACGAGCTGCTCGACCTCGCGGCTCAGGTCAACCCCACCCCGCCCGCGCGGGAAATGGACATGTTGCTGACCGCCGGGGAACGCATTTCCAACTCGCTTGTGGCCATGGCGGTCGCCTCCCACGGCGCGGAGGTGCAGTCCTTCACCGGCTCCCAGGCCGGAGTGATCACGACGGAGCGCCACGGCAACGCGCGGATTATTGAGGTCACCCCGGGGCGAGTGCAGGAGGCCGTCGACCAGGGCAAAGTTGCCATCGTGGCCGGGTTCCAGGGTGTTAACCGCGACACCCGCGACGTGACCACTTTGGGCCGTGGCGGGTCCGATACCACTGCGGTCGCGCTGGCCGCGGCGATGGGGGCCGACGTGTGCGAGATCTACTCGGACGTCGACGGCGTGTACACCGCCGATCCACGGATCGTCCCCAGCGCGCAGAAGCTGGACCAGCTCTGCTTCGAGGAGATGCTTGAGTTGGCAGCCTCGGGGTCGAAGATCCTCGTCCTGCGCAGCGTGGAATACGCCCGCGCATTCAACGTCGCCCTGCGCGTTCGCTCGTCATACAGTAACGACCCCGGCACGCTCGTCGCCGGAGCATTGGAGGATATTCCCGTGGAAGAAGCCGTCCTGTCCGGAGTTGCCACCGACGACTCCGAAGCCAAGATCACCCTGCTGGGCATCCCCGACACGCCGGGCGAGGCGGCGAAGATCTTCCGCGCGCTCGCGGACGCGGAAATCAACATCGACATGGTCCTGCAGAACATCTCTTCGAGCGAGGACCACAAAACGGACATCACCTTTACGCTGCCCACGGCGGACCGCGCCCGCGTTATCGACCTGCTGGAAGAGCTGCGCCAGGCCGAGGGGTGGGACGATCTGACCTACAACGACGGGATTGGCAAGGTGTCCCTCGTCGGGGCGGGCATGAAATCCCACCCGGGGGTGACGGCCGACTTCACCGAAGCGCTGCGTGACGCCGGCATCAACATCGAGATGATCACCACCTCTGAAATCCGCATCACCGCCGTGGTCCGTCAGCAGGACCTGGCCACCGCCGCACGCGCCATCCACGAGAGGTTCGACCTCGGCGGTGACGAGCCTGCCGTCGTGTACGCGGGCACGGGCCGCTAATCGACGCCCCTCACCACCCACCCCAGAAGAAAGGTTCGCCTTGACCACCATCGCAGTCGTCGGAGCTACCGGGCAGGTCGGGCGCGTCATGCGCGCGATCCTGCAGGAACGCAACTTCCCGGCAGATAAGGTGAGGTTTTTCGCCTCCCCCCGCTCGGCGGGCAGCACGCTGGAATTCCGGGGCGAGGAAATTGTGGTGGAGGATCTCACGCAGATCATCCCGGAGTCCGTTGCTGACGTGGACATCGCACTGTTTTCCGCGGGCGGAGGCACCTCGCGCCAGTGGGCCCCCGTGTTCGCTGAGGCGGGCGCGAAAGTAGTGGACAACTCCTCCGCGTGGAGGGGTGACCCGGAGGTGCCCCTCATCGTGACCGAGGTCAACCCGGACAAGGCGCGCGACCTGCCCAAAGGGATCATCGCCAACCCGAACTGCACCACGATGGCCATCATGCCGGTAGCAAAGGCTCTTCACGACGTCGCTGGCCTGAACACCATGCGCGTTGCCTCCTACCAGGCCGTTTCCGGTTCGGGCCTGGCGGGTGTGGAGGTGTTGGCGAACCAGGTCGCTCAGGTGGGGGAGCGCAACCGCGAGCTGTCCCGCGACGGTTCCGCAGCGGCCACCGCCGACACCGCTCCCTACGTTGCGCCCATCGCGTACAACGTGGTTCCGCTGGCCGGCACTCTCGTCGACGACGGCTCTCTAGAGACCGACGAGGAGCAGAAGTTGCGCAACGAATCGCGCAAAATCATGGGCCTGCCGGACCTTAAAGTGTCCGGGACGTGCGTTCGCGTTCCCGTCTTCACCGGCCACACCATGGTCGTCCACGCCGAGTTCGACCGAGCTATCACCCCGCAGGAGGCGCACGCCGCTCTCGAGTCGGCACCGGGTGTGCGCGTGGTCGAGGTTCCCACCCCGCTCGAAGCAACCGGGAAGGACGAGTCCGTCGTCGGCCGCATTCGCCAGGACCAGGTTGTCGACGGCAACCGCGGCCTCGTCTTCGTCGTCTCAGGCGACAATTTGCGCAAAGGCGCGGCGCTGAACACGATCCAAATTGCCGAGTTGCTGGTGTAGCGTGGCCGCGCCGTGGGCCACGGATTGCCTCACATTTTGGTCTCAGTCCGATAAACCTGCTTGCGCAGGCTGAGGCGGAGATGACAATGGAACGCATGACTTTTTCCCACCGCGTGCGGGCCGCGACGTGCGCAGCGGCAGTGGCTCTTTGCCTAGCCACTCCGGCAGCGCCCGCGGGAGCGGAAAGCGCCGCGGCCACAACGAGCGTCTCGCCTGCTGCGAACCTCGACGACCTCGATGACGTCGCCGTCGAGCCTGGGAGCACCCTTACCCTGGCGGCCGAGGACGGCGTGAGCTACACGGTCGCCTCCGAGCCGCCACTGCCGGCGGGTTGGAGCGTGTTAAGCAAAGACGGCAGTCTCCGCTTGACCGTCCCGTCCACCGCGGAGTCCGGAAGTGTTGCCACCATTACGGTGGAGCGCTCCGATGGCAGCAAGGGCTCTTTCAACATCGTTGTGGCGCAGCAGCCGCAGCCCGCCAGCGATAATAACTCGAAGAACTGGATCGACCAGCTCCGCGGCCTCGTGTCCGGGCTCTTTTCCAGCTAGGATAGGCCGCCCCTCCTAGGCCCCGTCCACCTCAGCAACCATGTCTCGGCGCGCCCTGGCGACCCGAGAACGAATGGTTCCCACCCGCACCCCGGAAATTCGCGCGGCTTCTTCGTACGTGTAACCGAGCACCTGGGTGAGGATGAGCGCCTCTCTCCGTTCCGCCGGGAGGGCGTCGAGAAGCGAGCGCGCGTCCATCATCTCCGACCAGGTGTTGGGGTTATCCGGGCTCGGTTGTGTGGCCGCTACGGTGTCGTACTCCGCGACGGATTTGCGTGGCCGGGCCATGTCGTGGCGGACCGAATCGATCCACGCGCGCCGGGCGAGGGAAAGGAGCCAGGTGCGTGCCGACGATCGCGCGGCGAAACGGGGAAGGGCCCCGAGGACCCGCAGGTACGTCTCCTGAGTCAGGTCATCCGCCTGCTCGCGCCCGGCGAGGTGGGCGAGGAGGCGCCACACATCGTCCTGGGTGGCGCGGATGAACTGGGAAAGAGCGGCCTTGTCACCGCGTCCCGCCCGGAGGGCGAGTTCGGTCACGTACTCGTCGTTCCGGCTGCTCACAGGTGGAGAGATTACCAGCCGGGGGTGGGCCCACTGTGGGCGGTAAATAGGGGGTGAAACTCGTTGCCGGGCCAATTGCCTACACGTAAGATATAAATTGCACGTTTTTCATAACCAACGCTTTTTGAAGGCAAGAGGAGGCCGACATTATGGCAGACACATCGAAGGCGGAGGACATCGTCGAACGCGGTGAACGCCCTGCTGGCAATGGCAGGACGACCCAGCTGGGCGGCCAGCCGGTCGCCTCGGAGAACATCTCCGTTACCGCGGGTCGCCAGGGCCCGAATGTCCTCAACGACATTCACCTGATTGAGAAGCTCGCCCACTTCAACCGCGAGAACGTACCGGAGCGCATCCCGCACGCGAAGGGCCACGGCGCCTTCGGTGAGCTGCACATCACCTCCGATGTTTCCCGCTACACCAAGGCCAAGCTCTTCCAGCCGGGTGCCGTCACCCCGCTGGCGATCCGTTTCTCCACCGTGGCTGGTGAGGTCGGGTCTCCCGACACCTGGCGCGACGTGCACGGTTTCGCCCTGCGCTTCTACACCGAGGACGGCAACTACGACATCGTCGGCAACAACACGCCGACCTTCTTCCTGCGCGACCCGATGAAGTTCCCGGACTTCATCCACTCGCAGAAACGTCAGCCCCACTCCGGCCTGCGTAACGACGAGATGCAGTGGGACTTCTGGTCCCGCACCCCGGAGTCCGCGCACCAGGTGACCTACCTGCTGGGCGACCGTGGTACCCCGAAGACCTCGCGCCACCAGGACGGCTTCGGTTCCCACACCTTCCAGTGGGTCAACGAAGAGGGCGATGCGGTGTGGATCAAGTACCACTTCAAGACGCGCCAGGGCTGGGAGACCTTCACCGAGGAAGAAGCCACGGAGATGGCCGGCAAGAACGCCGACTACCACCGCCAAGACCTCTTCGACGCGATTGAGCGTGGCGACTTCCCCGCCTGGGACGTCAAGGTGCAGATCATGCCGTTCGAGGACGCGGAGAACTACCGCTTCAACCCCTTCGACCTGACCAAGGTCTGGTCCCAGAAGGACTACCCGCTGGTTGATGTGGGTTACTTCGTGCTCAACCGCAACCCGAAGAACTACCACGCACAGATCGAGCAGCTCGCCCTAGACCCCAGCAACCTCGTTCCGGGTGTGGGCCTTTCCCCGGACCGTATGCTGCAGGGACGCGCCTTCGCCTACGCGGACCAGCACCGCTACCGCATCGGGCCGAACTACAAGGACCTGCCGGTCAACCGCCCGATCAACGAGGTGAACACCTACGCGGAGCGCGGCCCGATGGCTTACTTCTTCTCCAACGAGGGTGAGCCGAACTACAGCCCGAACCGCACCTCCAAGGGCGCTGGCTACCTGGACAACGGGGAGGACTCCTCCTCCAACCACACGGATTACGGGCAGGCGGAGAACCTCTACGTCAACCCGGACCCGCACGGCACCGATCTCGTCCGCGCCGCCTACGTCAAGCACGCGGAAGACGACGACTTCGGCCAGGCCGGCACCCTCTACCGTGAGGTCTTCGACGACGCGGCACGTGCTCGCTTCGTCCACAACGTGACGAACAAGATGCTGCCCATCGAGGACAAGGACGTTGAGGAGCGCACGTTCGCCTACTGGGGCAACGTCGATAAGGACCTCGAGCTGCGTTTGCGCGCGGAGCTCGCTCGCAAGCGCGAGGAGGCGGGCCTCGACGAGAAGGAAGAGCAGTCTTCCGTCTTCTAGTCGTGCGCTAGCCCCCTAGCCCCCCAGCCCCCCTAGACCCGCCAGAGCGTGAACGCGCTCCGGCGGGTTTTCCTATGACCCTATGACTCAGCACCCATCTCGGGCGGCACCTTATCGACGACGGTGAAACCGTAAATCGAGCGCCCAATAACGAAACTGGCTACGGAGGCGATGATCCACACGCCTGCCAGGGACAACAGGGCGCGCAGGAAGTCGGAGACATCAAACCCGGCGGTCGCCCAAGAGCGGATGAGCTTTGCCACGATGAGCAGGGGGAACGCGAGACACACGAGAGGCCCGAGGAGATTCGCGCGCGTCAGCGCGTCCGGCGCTCGAAGCTGAAGCACGGCCGTGGCTACCGTGAAGATCGTGGCCGCCACGACGAGGAGGGCGACGATAATCTCGCTCAGTGTCATGACCGTCATCAGCGCCGCCCCCGGGAAATAATGCGGGCCATCGACATCGTGGGGATCGCCCCGCAGACGAGGCCGGCGAGCACCGCGACCTCGTAACCAATGGAGGAATCGTGGGTGAGCGTCCAGATGAAGTAGATGGAAACCATGCCGTAAAACACCAAGTCGGCCATCACCGCGCGGGAGAGCTCGTCCTTGGTCAGGATCAACGCGGCCAACCCGATGAGCAAGCTCAGAGTGATCACGACGATGCAGGTGTTCATAATCAGTGCGAACACGTCTAGTCCAACCTTTCTGCGGAAGGGAGATCCTCGGGCGGGGTATCGGGGCCAAGATCGCGGTATGCGCGCCACGGTACCGCTGTGGCGTCGAAAGGAAGCGAGGCGACCCAGGGGGCGAGGTGCTCTTCCATCTGACGTAGGCCCTCGATCTGTTCGATCGGGTCGGCGCCGAAGACGGCTTGAACGAGGAGGATTTTCCGCTCCGCGTGGTCTGGGTCGTGGCGAAACCCGATGGAGAGCGTCCCCGGGGTCGCGGTAATGGACGTGGAAAACCAAAACCGCTCCCAGTCCGAGCGAATGCGCAGAGGGTAGAAGATAATGATGGGCTTCATTCCCGCGTCAGGGCTAAACGCCGCGACGGTAGCGCCGACGCCCGCAGCAAAAATCTCCTTGACCAGCCAACCCGCGTACCCGACCGCGTGGCCGATGCGCCCTAGAACAGTGCCCGGACCTTTGCCCGCCATCACTTCACTCCTTCCTGCAACGTTGCTACATCGGGGACGCCAATCGGGTTGTCCCCGAGCACGGCGGCCGCGTAGCCGTCGACATCCAACAAGCTATCGGTGGCCGCCAACGAGGCCGACCACAACGGACCCGCAGCCAGGAACATCACCACCGACAGTGCCATGAGGACCGCGGAAGGGGCCAGGAGTCGGGGCGCCACATTCAACGCCGCCGGGTAATTCTGCATCGGACGACCCCAGAACACGTCCTTCCACACGCGCATCATGGACAGGAGCGCACCGAAGGAGGCGATGATGATGGCGGTGACCACGACCCACGACCGCCAGTCACCGGGCGCGACAGCGGCCATCATGAGCGTGACCTTGCCGAACAAACCGGAAAACGGGGGGAAGCCGACGATGGAGAACGCGCCCGCGGCGAACACCGCGGAGGTTAAGGGATCGCGCCGCGCCAGGCCCGCCAACTTGGATAGCGAACCGGTGCCGTACGTTTCCTCCACCGCCCCGGAGTTCAACACCAACGCGGCGACGGTGACCATGTGGTGCACCGTGTAGAGCAGGCCGGCCGCCAGGGCCTGGCGCGGGGAGGCGTCGGTAAACGCGAGCATGACCAGGATGAACGGCATGCCCCCCACCATTTGGTAGGCGAGCACGCGGCGTATCGACGTCTCCGCCAGCCCCGCGAAGCCACCCACCATCATGGAGATCACCATCACGACGATGATGAAGGTGCTCCAGCGCCCATCCATGTCGAACAGGGTCACCCAAAGTCGGTAGAGCATGTACACCGCGACCTTGGTGTGCAGGCCCGAGAACAACCCCATGACCGAGGCTGACGTTGACGGGTACGTGCGCGGCAGCCAGGTATGGACGGGGAAGACGGCCGCTTTGGACGCGATGGCGATGACGACGATCCCCGCCGCCACGGTGACCGGGCCGTTGCCGGCCGCGGCACCCCGCAGCGCTCCGAGGTTCACCGCCCCCGTGACGGCGTAGATATACCCGACACCCATGACGAGGAGGGTCGACGCCGCCAGGTTAAACAGCACGAACATGCGCGCCGAGAGGAGGCGATGGCGGGTCCCGGTCATCGCGATCAGCCCGTACGACGGCAGCAGCATGACCTCGATCATGACGAAGAAGTTGAATAGGTCCGCCGTAAGCAGCGCACCGCTCACACCCGTGACGAGCACCAGGGTCAGCGGCGTGTAGTAGCGCGCCGTGGTTTCTCCGGCAGCGATGGCGAACCAGTTGGCGGCGATCGCGACCGTCATTGCGGCGATGATCATGAGCGCGGAGAAGCGATCCCCGGCGAAGGAGATGCCCACCCCGCCCTGGTAGAGGCCAATGACGTGGGCGATCGTGCCGTGGCGGGAGGTATAGAGGTAGAGCCACACGCCGCCGGCGAGGTTGATGGCCGGGATCAGCAGCCCCAACGCGTCGTTAAGTCGCTTGAGCGGGTTGAGCGCTGTCACGGCCGACACGATGAGCGGCAGCGCCACGAAGACGGGAAGGAGCGCGTCCACGGTCACGGGGTTTCCTCCAACTCGTTGAGCTTCTTGGGATTCAGGCGGGCCGAACGACCCGCGGTGGAGAGGGCCGAGGGGCGGAGCACGTCGGGTTCCGTTTCGGGCGGGCGCGACACCGTGTCGTCGTCCCAGCCGAGGGAGGAGAGCATGAGGAGGATCGTCGTGGTCGCCATCGCGATGACGATGGCGGTGAGAACGAACGCCTGGGGGAGGGGATCAGCCATGTCGGAGAGGGGGGTGCGCGAGGGGAAATCCTCGCCGCGCCAGGCCCCCACGCCCGTGGCCAGTAGCGTCAGGTTCGTGGCGTGCCCGAACAGGGACATGCCGAAGATGATGCGGACCATACCTCGTTGCAGCACTAGGTAGACGGCGCCTGCCACGAGGACGGCAATGGTCAAAGCCATGATCATGCTAGAACTCTTTCCGCCCGACGGGCTGCGGGTCGTCGGCAGGGTTGATGGGCTCTGGGTGAGCGGGGGCCGTGTTGTCCGGCTGCTCCGGCTGGGGCACATCGGGCAGGGGGTTGGGTCCCCCGCGGCGGTAGGTGAGGTTTTCCACCTCCGTGCCCGGGCGAAGATAGCCACCCAGCTGGTTGATGGCCTGGGTGATCATGCCCAGCACCGCGAGGTAAATACCGAAGTCAAAGATAAGTGAGGTGGTTAGGTGCTCGCCGGCGATTTCGCCGTGGATGGCGTACATGAACCCGCCCTCCAGGAAGCCGAGGAACCCGGAGCTGATGGCGATGATGATCCCCCAGCCGGCCAAACGCGAGGGGGATAGCTCCCGGACCACGTAGTTGTCCGCGCCGCGCGAGAGGTAGTTCAACGCAAACGCTGTGGCCATGACCAGCGCGGCGACAAACCCGCCCCCGGGGGCGGTGTGCCCGCGGAAGAAGATCAGCACGGACAAAACGAGCAGAACCGGGACGACTAGCGCGCTCGCCTTGCGCAGTGGCACCGAGTTCAGCTGGGACTGGCCGAAGGGGCGGGGGCGGGTACCGGCCTCGAACATGTGGCGCGGCATCGAGCGGGTGACGGCGAGGATGACCACGGCGGCCATGCCAAGCACGGAGAGCTCACCGAGCGTATCGAAACCGCGGAACTCAACGATGATGACCGCGACGATATTGTCCGCCCCCGTGAGCCGACCGCCTTCGGTGAGGTACCACAGCGCCAGATCCGAGCGCTCCCGGCGCCCGGTGAGGCCGTAGACCCCGGCGAAGGCGACGACTCCGGCGAGGAGGGCCAGGGCGGCCGCGGCCCATTTCCGCGCGCGTGGGGTTTCGGGGAAAGAGCGGGGCTGGTAGCGCACCACCATCATGATCACCACGACCGTGAGCGCCTCCACGGCGAACTGGGTGAGAGCCACGTCCGGCGCGCTGAGTAGGAACATCTGGAGCGTCATACCAACGCCCACGGTGCCGAGCAGGACCGCCGCGGCCAACCGGCTGCGCGTGGTCACCAGCGCTAGGACCGACATCGAGATGATGGCAAACGGGATGAGGTCCCACCAGTTGGTCAACCCGTCGACACGCGGGGCGGGCGTGGCACCGTCGATGCCGGGCAGCGCGATCGCGCTAGCGCCTAGGGCGACAACGGCCGCGATGAGCCAGAGCAGGTGGCGGGAGGGGTTGAAGCCGTTTGCCATCGCCCCGAGCCCACGTCCAGCGGAACTCAGCGCTCCCACTAGGCCGTGAAGCGCAGCGTTGCCGTCGGTGGGCAGCAGGGCTCGATTGTTCAGCGCCTCGTAGATGCCGGCGCGTTTGAACACGAAGATGATGCCACCCACCAGCACCGCCATTGACACGACGAACGGTGCGGTGACGCCGTGCCAGAGGGCGAGGTGCGCTTCCTCCCCCTGGGTGATGGAGGCGACCGCGGCGTTGATGGGCCCGTCGACGCGGGACAGCATCAGGGGAAGCACCGCCGACATGAGGCCGGGCAGGGCTGCGGGGAGCCAGAGGGAGACAGGCGCCTCGTGGACACCTGTCATGTCCCGTGGCCCGTCCACGAAGGCGCCGAAGACGATCTTCGCGGAGTAGACGAAGGTGAGGAATGCTGCGCACCCCGCAACGACCAGCAAGAACGTACCGGTTCCCGGGGTTTCTGCAAACGCGGCGAGGATCGACTCTTTGGACACGAACCCGAACAGCGGGGGAACGGCCGCCATCGACGCCGCGGAGATAACCACGGACACGAACGTCCACGGCATTTTGTCGTACAGCCTGCCTAGCCGGCGGATATCACGCGTTCCCGCCTCGTGGTCAACCACGCCGATGAGCATGAAAAGACTGGACTTGAACAGCGCGTGGGCCAGTGTGTGCGTCACCGCAGCCGCGAGTGCCAGAGGGGAGCCAATGCCGATCGCGGCGACAATCCACCCCAGGTGGGAGACCGTGGAGTAGGCGGTGAGGTGTTTAAGGTCCGTCTTCGTGATCGCGAAGACCGCGGACATCGCCGCCGTAAACAACCCGACTGTGACCAGGAGCCAGTGCCACACGGGTGCGTCGGCGAAGATCGTCGAGAAGCGAAGCAGCACGTAGATACCGGCCTTGACCACTGCCGCCGCGTGGAGGAAGGCGGAGACTGGGGTGGCCGCAGCCATCGCCTCCGGCAGCCAGAAGTGGAAGGGGAACTGCGCGGCCTTAGTGAAGGCGGAGACCGCAACAAGGAGGGCGACCACGGTGGTCAGGCCCGGACGGGCGGACCACACCGGTGAGTCGAGGATCCCATCTAGACGGGTCGTGCCGGTGGCCACAGCCGCGACCGCCAGGGCCGCAAGCAGCGTCAACCCGCCGAAGAAGGTGAGGATGAGAGTGCGATACGAACCGGCCTGACCGCCCGACCCGGAGCGGGCGATGAGGAGGAACGAGGCAATGGACACCAGCTCCCAGGACACGAAGAGGACGACGACATCGTTGCTCAGCACGAGCAGCAGGACGGAGAAGGTAAACGCCGTCATGAGCGTGTAGAAGCTCGTGTTGCCCTCGCGCCGCGGCAGGTAGGCCGCCGAGTAGATGAACACAACGCCACCGATGACGAGGGCGAGAAGCGCAAAGAACATGCCTAGCCCGTCGGCGCGCAACGCGAGGTCAACGCTCGTGGACGGGCCGAGAATACCCCGTGCCCAGGGCACACTCCACGTCAAAGGCGCGCCCGCCGCGACCTCCGGGTATCGGCGGGCGAGAACGCCCGCGGCGGCGAAGAGGAGAAGCGCGAGCGGCCAGCCGGCACGCCTGTCCAACACGCGCACGAGCGGCGGCGCGAGGACCACTGCAGCACCGACCAACACGAGCACGAGGGGGAGAGTCATGTGAGCTCCGGGGCTTGACGTCAGGTTCTCTGGGTTGGGAAAAGCTAGGCTAAGGGTAGCAACCCAGCCCGACAGCCTCATAGTGGCGCCAGCGCAGACGTCGGTGCGCCTTGTCTGCTTAGCCGGTCGCCGGCGTTATATTTCGTGGCATGAAGTGGCGTTTACCGGCAGCCGTGGTGCTTTGCACTGCTGGCGCGTTCCTCCCCCTGACACCCGCGAGCACGTGGACGCACAGTGACGGGGCGGAGGGGGCACCAACGGTAACCGCCACCTCGGACGAGCTCGTCGCCGCCCGCCGAGCTGCGGGGGAGGCCGACAGCCAGGCGGGCTTCCTCACCCAGGGGACAGTCAAGCTCAAAGACGGCTCTGCACAACTCGACGACCAGTCGCAGCAACTTCTCGACGGCATCGGGTCCGCCCACGACGGCGCGCAGCAACTCGCGGACGGGATGGTGGAAATCCAGGCGGGCACCGGCCAGCTGGCCGACGGGGCGACGCAGGTCGCCGACGCGGTGGGGGGAGTGGTGGACCAGGTCGTCGGGTTCGAGGCGGTGCGCGGCCAGGTGGTGGCCAGCATCGACTCGGCGCTGGCCAAGATGGGCAACTCCCGAGAGCCGGATATTGTGCAAGCGCGCGAGACCCTGACCAACTTGCGTGAGCAGGCCCGCACGGCGGAGATTCCTGCCGACGTGGTGGCGCAGATGAACCAGCTGAAGTCGGGATCACGGGAGGTAGCCAACCAGCTCGCCGTTCCCGGTTACGGCTACCACGACGGGATCTACTCAGCGACGAAGGGAGCCGCCGACCTGGCCAGCGGGTTGTCCCGGCTGGATACGGGTGCCGACGCCGCGGGCGAGGGAATCGGACAGCTGCGTGATGGTGCGGCGCAGATCGACACGATGGCGGGCCTGACCTCTGAGAAGATCGACGCGGTGCAGCGCGCGTTGCCGGCCGCCCAGGCCGGTGAGGCGGAGGCGACAACGGAAGCCTCCCCGACATCGACCCTTGCCCCGCTCGCCGCCATGCTGCTCGCCGCCCTCGTCGTTTGCGGCGGTTTCCTCCTCGGCTCCCAGCGCAACCGGTGGGTCATTGGGGGCGGTGCGGTCTTTTTCGCGCTGGTGGGTTACGTGCTCGCCGTCATCGTGGGCTCCGGTCTGAGTGCTACCGCCCAGGCGGTGGGAGCGGTGGCGCTTGTCGCCGGCGCCCTTGCTTCCGCGGGCCTGTCGCGCGCCATATTTTCGACGTGTGGGCCCCGGGTTGGCTTGGGGGTGGCGGCCGCGCTCGTCACCATCCAAATCGGTGTGGTCGGTTGGGTATGGAAGTCCGCGACGACGGGCGCGGCAGGCGACATCGCCGAGGCGGTGTCGAGCGCGATGCCGATGCACTGGGTCACGGCCGCGTTGTCGGCGGCCGGCAACGGTGGGGCGCCGCACGCCATGTGGCTGGGAATCGCGCTAAGCGCCGCCTTGGCTGCTGTGGGGCTCGTGCCCGCGTTTAAAACGAACCGGACACCCCGCGACGGGAGTGTGCGGAACTCACCGTCTTGGTAACCACAATCCCGTCCTGACAGCCCATGGTGACGACGCTTCGTGCACACCTGGGCAGTTTTGCGGACGAGTCCGCCGGGCAGTTGCCCGGAGAGAAAGCGGCGCTCCATTGGAAATCATGTCCTTGTGGGGGTGGCGCGAAAAACCGGCGCTCCCCCCTCTGTGAAAGAGTGAAGAACGCCGGTTGACCGTGGTCGGGATAACAGGATTTGAACCTGCGACCTCTTCGTCCCGAACGAAGCGCGCTACCAAGCTGCGCCATATCCCGGTACTGGGGATACTTTAGTGCAGCCCCTCCCTGAGGCCAAAACTGCAGGTCTCAGTGCTTTCGCTCACTCATGCGCAGCAGTGCGGCGGAGGGACGGCAGAAGATGCGCACTGGCGCGTACTTCGAGGTGCCCAGCCCGTTGGAGACCTCCATCCACATCCGCCCAAAGCGATGCAGCCCCGATGCGCGCGCAGCGTCGATGTCCGCGTTGGTCACGATCGCACGCTCACCGGGCAGGCAAATCTGGCCGCCGTGGGTGTGGCCGGCTAGGGCAAGGTCGTAACCGTCAGCCTCGAAGGCGGAGAGCACCTTGCGGTAGGGGGCGTGGAGCAACGCGATGGAAAGGTCGGCGTCAGGGTTGGGAGCGCCCGCGACCTGCGAGTAGTCGTCTAAGTCGTGGTGCGGGTCATCCACCCCCGCCAGCGCCAGCTTCAGCCCACCCGCCTTAAACTCCAGCCGGCGATGCGTCGCATCCTGCCAGCCGCGTTCGATAAAGGCTGCTCGCATCCCCTTCCACGGCAGGTCTATGTACGACGGCTCCCGCTTCTGGTCCAGCAGGTACTTCACGGGGTTGACGGGCCGGGGGGCCCAGTAATCGTTCGTACCAAAGACGAAGGCGCCCGGTCTGTCCAACAGCGGGCCCAGCGCGTCGAGCACCCAAGGCACCCCCGCCGGGTCGGAGAGGTTGTCACCGGTGTTGATCACCAGGTCGGGGTTTAGCGCGTCGAGAGCCGAGACCCACGCGACTTTAGTCTCCTGGCCGGGGATCATGTGCAAATCCGACACGTGGAGAATGGTGAAGTCCTTCGACCCGCGCAGGGTACCGGGCTCCAAGATGGGCAGCTCGTACGTCTTCAAACGGAACTGTCGCAGTTCACGGTTGCCCGCGGCGAGCGCGAGGGCGCCGACGGCCGCGGTCGAGCCGGCAAGGGACAGGATCACTCGCGAAGTTTTCACCCGTTCCACGTTACTGGGCCGATGTGGAGAGCCCCGCTGGGCGCCTTTCGTGTCTGTGCCGTCGCGTACTCTCGGGGGCATGAGTGAGCTCAAAGAGAGAATCCGCGCTGACCTGAAGGAATCGATGAAGGCCAAGGAAAAGGTGCGCACGGGCACGATCCGTATGCTGCTCGCCGCCATTCAGGCCGCGGAGACCGAGGGGTCGAAGCACGAGGTTGACGACAACGACATCATCAGCATCGTCGCCCGCGAGATTAAGAAGCGCCGCGAGTCGGCGGACATTTACCGCATCAACGGGCGCGACGACCTCGCCGACAACGAGCTCGCCGAAGCTGAGGTCCTCGAGGCGTACCAGCCGCAGCAGCTTGACGACGGTGCTCTGGCCGCCCTCGTTGACGAAGCGGTCGCGGAGACGGGCGCCCATTCCATGGCGCAGATGGGCCAGGTGATGAAGGCGGCCACGGCAAAGGCCGCGGGGCGAGTCGACGGCAAGCGGCTCTCCGAGGCGGTTAAGGCCCACCTCTCTCAGTAGGGCGCTACTGGTTCAGGAGGGAATTGAAGGCGTTCCGGGCGTCGTTAAGCGTGCGTGAAAGCTCTTCGAGGTCCGGGCCCGGCGCCTGTGTCGGGGTGGGGGAGGGTGTCGTTGGTGTCGTGCTCCGCGTGCGCGCCGGGGAGCCGTCGGAGACGTTGAGCGTGACCAGGGATCCGCGGCCGACTCCGGAATCCGCCGCTTCTGCCGAGATGACGGTGTCTGCGGGGGTGCCGTTGCCGGAGACCGTGCGCGTGGTCACGGTGAAACCGGCCTGCTCCAGCTGCGTGCGCGCCGCGCTCTTGCTCAGGCCGACCACCTGGTCGATCGCCGCGCGGCGCGTTCCGCGGTTATATACTTGGTTGGAGCTGGGCAGACCCGCCTCACGGGCGCCCGGTGCACCGTTAGCCATCTGGAACCAGGAGCGTGCTGCCTCATCGCCGCCGTAGAGCGTGCCGGAGCTGCATTGGCGCACGGGGCTCGTGCACAGTGCTGTGGTTTGCGTTCCATCGTTGAAGATATAGGCCGCTCCCGCCACGCCCTGGGTGAATCCGAGGAAGGCGGAGGACTGGTGGGATTCCGTCGTTCCTGTTTTGGATGCAACCGGTGTCGTCCATCCGGCTGCGGTCGCGGCAGCCTTGGCAGTACCACTCTTGGCGTCTTCGGACATGCCCTGAGCCAGCGCGCCCGCGATGTCTGGGCTGACCGCCTGTTCACACGCCGGGCGGTCGATGTAGACCTCCTGCCCCAGTTTGTCCTTCACGCTGACGATCGGGTTGGGCTCACACCACCGGCCGCCGGAGGCGATCGTCGCCGCCACGTTGGAGAGCTCTAGCGCGTTGACCGCGGTCGGGCCGAGGGTGAACGAGCCCATGTTCTCCTCCTCGACGGCCTGACGCACGGAGCGGGTGCCGTCGTAGCTGCCCTCGTCGTCGTAGGAGCGTAGTCCGAGGCGGATCGCCATATCGACGGTCGGCGTCACGCCGACTTTCTGAATGAGCTGGATGAACGTCGTGTTGGGGGATTGCGCCAGGGCGTCGCGAAGGCTGAGCTGGGGCGCGTAGGTCCCCGCGTTTTCCACGCAGTACGCGCCCGCGGGGCAGTTCGCGGCCCCGCCGGCGCCCATCCCGTAAACCACCGCGCGTGTCGGGGTGTCCAGCATGGTGTCGAGGCCAAGGCCCTGCTCCAAGGCGACACCCGCCGTGAAAATCTTGAATACGGAACCGGCGCCGTTGCCTACCATCGACGAGCCCTGGGGCATCAGGGTCTGTGAGCTGTCGAGGTCCAAACCGTAGTAGCGCGAAGAGGCCATGGCGGCGATGTCATGGGAATCGCTTCCCGGCGTGATGACGTTGAGGACCTCGGCGACCCCGTCGGTCGTGGGGCTGACGTTGGAGCGCACCGCCTGGACCGTGCTGGCCTGAATGGCGGGGTCCAGAGTGGTGGTGATGGTGTAGGACCCCTTTTCCAGCTCCTCGATGGGCAAGCCCTTCTCCGCTAGGTAGTTCAGGGCGTAGTCGCAGAGGAAGCCGTTGTCTCCGGCGGCGATGCAGCCGTCGGCAAGACCCTGCGGCTCCGGCAAAATGCCGAGCGGGGAGGCGATGGCCGCGTCGGCCTCGGCTTGGCTGAGGTAGCCCTCGTTGGCCATGTTCGTCAGGACGGTGTTGCGTCGCTCGGTGGCGTCCTCGACGTTGGTGTAGGGGTTGAGGTATTCCACGGACTGGAGCAGGCCGATGAGCAGGGCCGCCTGGGCCGGGCCGAGGTTGCGGGCGGGGATGCCGAAGTATGTGAGCGCGGCTGCCTCGATGCCATAGGAGTGGTTGCCAAAGGAGACGAGGTTGAGGTACCGGGTGAGAATCTCGTCCTTGCTTAGCGTCTTGTTCAGGTCCGAGGCCATGCGCATTTCCCGCAGCTTGCGGGGGATGGATTGCTCCGTCGCTGCGCGGGCTTCGTCCTCCGTCTCCGCGTTGATCAGCCAGAGGTAGTTCTTTACGTACTGCTGGTTGATCGTCGACGCACCCTGCTCCACCGAGCCGGCGAGCACGTTGGTCACAATGGCGCGCGCGAAACCCTGCATGTCCACGCCGTCGTGGGCATAGAAGCGGCGGTCCTCTGTGGCCACGAGCGCGTCTTTGGCGTACTGCGAGATGTCCTCGCTGGCCACCTCGTAGCGGCGTTGGGAGTAGAGCCAGGCCATGGGCGTGCCGTTGACGTCGGTAATCGTGGTGACGCCGGGAACGCTTCCGCTGGTGAGATCGAGCAGGTTCGACTTCATCGTCTCGTCCGTGCGGGCGAGGGCGACCCCCCCGAGCCCGACGACGGGCGCGAGGCACAGGGCGACCGCAAGCGCTGCTGCAGGGATAGCAAGCACGAGCTTGAGGACAGAGGTGAAGGGGGACCTAGCGTCAGACACTCCCTTACCTTATGTGACGGCACTGGCGCGGGGGAATGCCCGTTCCCCCCTTTTTGTGTGACCCATTCGACATCCGGGGTGCGCTGTGAATACACTTACAAATCAATTCATTCCAGATGAGAGATTCCGCGTTTGCGCTGGACCTGGCCCCAACGAGACGGAGTTTCTCTGAGGATCCGGTATTCGGCTCACTTCGCAGCCTTGTTAAGGAGACCGTCGATGACGACAACGCTTTGGCCCCGCACCAGTGTCCGCGACCGTGGAGAATGGGTCACCATGGCGACGTGCCGCTCGGGGGACCCCGACGCGCTCTTCGTTCGTGGCGCCGAGCAGCGCAAGGCGGCTGCCATCTGCCGCCTCTGCCCGGTCATGATGGAGTGCCGGGCCGATGCCTTAGATAATCGGGTTGAGTTCGGTGTGTGGGGTGGGTTGACCGAGCGCCAGCGCCGCGCGGTGTTAAGGAAGAATCCCCACGTCACGGATTGGGCCGCCCACCTTGCCTCTGGCGCAGACATCGACGGCCTCTAACCCCGTCCGGCCCCGGTAGGATGAGTCCATGACTAAATGGGAATACGCCACAGTGCCGCTGCTCACTCACGCCACCAAGCAGATCCTGGACACGTGGGGGGAGGACGGGTGGGAGCTTGTCAGCGTCGTTCCCGGGCCCACGGCTGACAACCTCGTGGCGTACATGAAGCGCGAGGCGGAGTAAGCAATGCGGGCAACGTGGTCCGAGCGACTCCGCGACCTCGGCATCGAGCTGCCTCCCGTCGTCGCCCCTCTCGCGTCGTACGTCCCCGCGATCCAGGTCGGGCGCCAGGTGTGGACATCGGGGCAGCTCCCGCTTATCGACGGTTCTTTGCCCGCCACAGGAAAAGTTGGCGCCGCCGTATCGGCGGAGGTCGCCTACGCCTACGCTCGCCAGTGCGGGTTAAACGCGCTGGCTGCCGTGGATTCCCTGGTCGGCATCGACAACGTAGAGCGGGTGCTCAAGGTCGTCGGTTTCGTCTCTTCTGATCCGTCCTTTACGGGGCAGCCGGGCGTCGTTAATGGGGTAAGCGACCTGCTGGACGAGGTGTTCGGCGAGGCCGGCGCCCACGCGCGTTCCGCAGTCGGAGTGCCGGTTCTGCCGCTCGATTCCCCGGTTGAGGTTGAACTTGTCGTGGAGCTCAAAGACGGGGTAAAGCGCTAAGCTTGCACGTATGCAGCATCCTGCTTACAGCCAACTGCGCCCTGTGACGCAATCCGCCGCGGTCGTCCTCGCGCCGAACCCGAGCTACGCGGCGCTGGAGGGGACGAACTCCTGGGTGATCCGGGATCCGGATGACGAATTCTCCATCGTCGTCGATCCGGGCCCGGAAGACGAGGGGCATCTCAATGTCCTGCAGACGAAAGCGGACAAGGTGGCGCTGATCCTGCTGACCCACCGGCACCACGACCACGCCGATGGGGCGGGTCGCTTCCGGCAGCTCACCGGCGCGCCGATTCGGGCTTTGGACCCCAATTACTGCACGGGCGCCCCGGCGCTGAGCGATGGGGAAGTCATCGCCCTCGACGGCGTGACACCCCAGATTAAGGTCGTAGCCACCCCGGGTCACACGAGCGACTCAGTCTCTTACTTCGTCTACACCGGCACGGCCGAGGAAAGCCCGCTAGAGGGCATCATCACCGGCGATACGATCGCTGGCCGACACACCACCATGATCTCGGAAACGGACGGCGACCTCGGCGCCTACCTGGACACCTTGTCCATGCTGGAGGAGGTGGGCAAGAACATCCCGCTGCTGCCGGGCCACGGCCCGGAAGGAGCCGACCTGTCGGCCTACGCCCGCAAATACATCGACCGCCGCAACCAGCGCCTGGAGCAGATCCGCGCGGCGCTGGAGAAGCTCGGCCCGGACGTCAGCGTCAGCGCCTTAGTCGATGAGATCTACGACGACGTGGATCCCGTCCTGCGTGGCGCGGCGGAGCAGTCGACCCGCGTGGCGCTGCGCTACCTCAAGGCGTAGTAGAACCGCTAGCGGGCGCGCCGTGCGAGGTGCTCCGTATCGACGATCAGCACGGACTTGCCTTCCAGGCGGATCCATCCCCGGTGGGCGAACGTGGCCAGCGCCTTGTTCACCGTCTCCCGCGAGGCGCCTACGAGCTGCGCGATCTCTTCCTGGGTGAGGTCGTGGTTGACGCGCAGCGCGCCACCCTCTTGGATACCGAAGCGGTTTGCCAGCTGCAGCAGCGTCTTGGCGACGCGCCCGGGCACGTCGGTGAAGATGAGGTCAGCGAGCGAGGCGTTGGTGCGGCGCAGACGACGAGCGAGCACACGCAGCAGCTGCTGGGAGATCTCCGGGTGGTTGCTGATCCACTCTTTCAGCATCTCGGAGTTCATCGTCGCTGCCGATACCTCGGTCACGCACACGGCCGAGGAGGTGCGGGGGCCCGGATCGAAGATCGACAGCTCGCCGAACATGTCGGAGGGCCCCATCACGGACAGGAGGTTCTCGCGGCCGTCCGGGGCGTGGCGGGCAAGCTTCACCTTGCCCTCGGTGATGATGTACAGGCGGTCGCCGGGCTCGCCCTCGTCGAAAATCGTTGTGCCCCGCCCGAAGTGAACGGTCTCCATGTCATTAATAAGGGCGGAGACCGCGTCGGGGTCCACGCCCTGAAAGATGCCTGCGCGGGCAAGGGTATCGTGTACGCCTTCCATAGGTCCTCCTCGGATGGGTGAAATCGGTGGGGCGAGCGCGCGAAACGCGCCTCGCCACAATCAACCCGGAAGTCTAGCAAAAAGTAGGAGGTTCGTCACAGAACGCGCTTTTTGTGGCGCTTTCGGATCCCGGCGGCGCTGGATTAGACTTCTGAGGCATGAGTGACAACCGGGGCGCGAGCCTCACACCCCAGCGGCACCGCCGCCCGGGCGCGCACCCGGCTGCCCGAGGTACGGAGACGCCGCGCGGCCGTATCCGGCGGGCGCGCCGCATCAACCGAACGCTTGCGGCCGTCTTCCCCGACGCGCACGCGGAGCTGGACTTTTCCACCCCCTTAGAGCTGCTTGTCGCCACCGTCCTCTCCGCCCAAACGACGGACGTGCGCGTCAATCAGGTTACTCCCGAGCTCTTCGCCCGCTTCCCGACGGCCTCCGCTTACGCCTCCGCCACGCCCGCAGAGGTCGAGGCGATTATCCGCCCTACTGGCTTCTACCGAGCCAAAGCGGCGAACCTCATCGGGCTGGGGCGCAAACTCGTGGCCGACTTCGGCGGGGAGGTCCCCGTCGCGCTGGAGGATCTGGTCACCCTGCCCGGAGTGGGGCGGAAAACCGCCCACGTGGTCCGCGGCAACGCGTTCGGTCTGCCGGGGTTGACCGTCGATACCCACTTTCAGCGGCTGGCGCGCCGCCTGCTGCTGACTGAGGAGACCGACCCCGTCAAGATTGAACACGCGGTGGGGGAGCTCATCGAGCGTCAAGAGTGGACCATGTTTTCCCACCGCATCATCTTTCACGGGCGGCGGGTGTGTCACGCGCGCCGGCCTGCATGCGGGGTGTGCCCCATCGCCTTCGATTGCCCGAGTTTCGGCGTCGATGGGCCGATTGTCCCGACGACTGCCGCCGAGCGCGTGACGGGCCCGGAGCGGGGCCACATCCTTGCGTTCGGAAGGGAGCGCTGATGCGCACGCTCAACAGGTCCGTCGTTGTGGGAATCGTGGCGGTGGTTCTCGCCACCGCCGTCATTGCTGCCGGTCTGTACGCACTGGTCGCGAAGGGCGGGAAAGGCGTGGGAAACCCGGGCGAGGGGGCGTCGACAAGCGAGGTGCCCGTCGCCCCGCGCCCCGACTGCCCCGCAGGTAGCGTCGCGGGAGTCGAATTGCCGTGCCTCGGCGGGCAGGAGAACGCCGCCGCGGAAGCGGGAATTACGGTGGTGAACCTCTGGGCGTGGTGGTGCGAACCGTGCCGAGCCGAGCTACCGGTTGTTGACGAATTCGCCGCGCGCCATCCCGAGTACACGGTCGTGGGAGTCCACGCCGATCCGTCGGCGTCCCGGGGCGCAGACCTGCTGACCCAACTCGGGGTGCACATCCCCAGCTACCAGGACGATTCCAACGCCTTTGCAGGCACGCTCGGATTGCCGGCTGTTGTGCCCGTGACCGTGGTGCTGCGCGATGGCAAACAGATCGCCGTGTTCGCGCGCACCTTCGATTCGGTAGACGCTGTGAACGATGCCGTGGGCCAGGTGGTTTAGATGAGTGACGTGCCCGCTCTGCCGGCCTCGGCACCCGAGTGGATGAGCCCGCTGGTCCGCGGGCTGGACGCGTCGAGCGACCAGCTGCGGCGGCTGCTGGGGCGGCGGGTACCGCAGAAGGACACCGCTGCGGAGGCGGCCGTGCTCATGCTGCTCAGCGGCGACCCCGGTGCGAAAGACCTCCCGGGTGACGCCCGCGTGCTCCTCACCCACCGGACGCCGACGATGCGCAGCCACTCGGGCCAGATGGCCTTTCCCGGTGGCCGCATCGATCCGGGCGACGCGGGCCCCGTCGACGCGGCGCTTCGCGAGGCCTGGGAGGAAACGGGATTGGAGCGCGCGCGGGTTGCGCCTCTAGCTACTCTCGATACGGTGACTACCGGGGGCAGCGGCCGAGCTGTCGCCCCCGTTCTCGCTTACTCCGCGGACCCGGGAGAAACCCGCGTGGCTAGCGTGCAGGAAACCGATGATGTTTTCTTCGCCTCCCTGGCCGACCTCATCGAGCCGGCCAACCGCGTGCAGGTGGGCATGCTGGCGTGGCACGGTCCCGCCTTCTGGGTCAATGACTACCTGGTGTGGGGTTTCACGGGCGCCCTTCTCGACGCCCTACTGCGCGCCGGGAGCTGGGCGAAACCGTGGGAGAGCGGGCGCATCGTGCCCCTCCGCTCGGCACTCAAGCGGTCCCGTAATGGGGAACGCCACTTCTCATGAGGGGGGCGGGGTAACATTGCAGCCCAGCAGCGCGGGTTGTAAGGAGCGGATGTAGGTTGAACGCACACCTCGTCGTAGATGCGGCCCTTGGCGTGACGATGTTTGTGGCCCTCATGAGCGGCTGGCGCCGAGGGGCGCTGACGGCGGTGCTTGCCGCCGTGGGCATCCTCGCCGGCCTTGTCGTGGGTTTGTCAACATCCATCCCCGTCCAGCAGTGGAGCTCGAGTCACCTGGTCAGGGTGTTTACCGTCCTTGCCCTCGTCGTCGTTTTCGTGGGACTGGGAAACGTCGTGGGGACGATGATCGGGATCCGTCTTAGAGATCGCGCCAGGCTCCGCTCGACGCAGGTCCTTGACTCCGTGTGCGGCGCCCTGTTCCAGGTCACAGCGGTCGCGGTAGCCATTTGGTTTGTCTCGATCCCGCTGGCCACGGTTGTTCCTGGGCCCGTGGGGGAGGGGTTGCGCAGCTCGCGCATCCTCGCGGCTCTAGACGCCGCGGCCCCCGCCAGCGCGCACGCTCTACCCGCTCGGTTCGCCGCCCTTCTCGACGACTCGGGGCTGCCCCCCTTGGTCACGCCGTTTTCCCCCGCGTCCTCGGTCGCGGCTCCGGACGCCGGCGCGATCGACGCCGACGTAGTTAAGCAGACCCGGCCGAGCGTAGTTCACGTCATGGCGGATGCCGGGTCGTGCGATCGCCGCCTCATGGGCTCTGGCTTCGTCGCCGCGCAGGACTACGTCATTACCAACGCCCACGTCGTCGCGGGGACGGACGCGGTGAATCTCGATACCGTGCTGGGTGTCCAGCGCGCCACCGTGGTGTTCTACGACCCGGGCATCGACATCGCCGTTCTGTGGTCGCCAGGCCTTGGCCTGGATCCGCTTCCCTTCGCCGACGCCACCCTGGGTACGGGGAATGACGCCGTGGTGATGGGGTTCCCCCAATCGGGCCCGTTTGAAGCCGCCGCCGCGCGCATTCGCGGCGTGACCACGATTGCCGGCCCCAATATTTACGCCTCCGGACGGGTGGAGCGGGAAGCGTACACCGTGCGCGGCACGATACGGCAGGGCAATTCGGGCGGCCCTTTGCTCACCCCGGATGGAAGCGTTGCTGGCGTCGTTTTCGGCGCATCCATTGACTCCTCTGACACCGGCTACGCGCTGACTACTCGTCAGGTGCTCGCCAGCGTGGGGGATTTCGCGTCGCTGACCAGCAGCGTTGATACGCAGAGCTGCGTCGCGCGCTAGGAGGCCGGGTTAAACTTCTCGACGGCGCGCACAAACCGCTCGGGGCGTTCCATATGCGGCAGGTGCTTGGTCCCAGAAATGTGAGCGACGGCGCATTCCCCGGTGGCCCTCTGTGACTGGCGGCGCGCGAGCACCGCGCCGCCGAATCCGGGGGGCTGCAGCAAGAGGACGGGCGCGGTGACTGGGTGCGCGGAGTTCGCGGCCCGCTGCGTCAGCAGGCGCGGCGCGGCGCTCAGGTTGGGCCAGGCGTGGTCGATGCGCGCGGCGCGCTGGCGCAGTTGCAGCGTCTGGGCGAATTGGGACGAGGCGTGGAATGCGGGCTCGGTGGCCGCGAGGAGGTCGCGACGTACCGCCTCGTCCGAACGTTGCAGAAGGCGCAGGGGCGAACGGGCGACCACCTGCCGCGTGATACTCCGGCCGTGGCGCCAGGGTCGCGTTGCTAAGGCGTAGCCCATGTCGGCGGGGTGGGCGGCAGACAGCGAGACAAGCGCCTCGATGTGATCTGGGTGCGCGGCCGCGAACTGCCAGGCGAGAGCCCCGCCGACCCCTTGGCCGACGAGCGTCACCCGGCGGTGGCCTAGCGTCGTGATCACGTCGCGCAGGTCACCGATCGCGACGCGGGCGGAATCTCCCCGGCGTTGCGCGGGCTTGTCAGACAGCCCGTAACCGCGCATATCCAGAGCAACGGCGTGAAACCCTGCGGCGCCCAAGGGGCCGAGGACGTCCTTGAAATCGAACCAGGCTCCGTACGCGCCATGGAGGAGGAGCAGCAGTGGGTGGGACTGATCCCCGGCAGTGGCAACGTGGAGGCGCACCCCGCGGGTGTGCAGCATCCGGTGGGTGAACTCTCCGTGGACCTCCGCCACCTTGGGCGAAAGACGTCTCTCCTGCCGCGCCACGGGAAACGGGGGATGGGACCTTACTTCCGGGTGGTCGAGGCGAGCTCGCCGGCAGAGGTGTACAGCCCGCTGTCATCCTTGGCCAGGTTCTTCTGTGCCTGGCCCGGAACGAGGTTCTTCAGTTCGTTAACGGAGGAAATCGTCTTTTTCGGGGCCTGGATGTTCTTGAACTTTTTCAGGCCGATAAAAGCGAGGATTCCCGCAACCGCCAGCATGACGAGGAAGACGATGAGGAAGGCGGCCCACCACGGCAGCCACTGCGCGAGGAGAGCGGCGACGAAGAGGAACAGGAAAAACGTCGAGTACAGGGCGACGACGCCTGCGCCGGCGAGGAGGCCGCCTCCCACGGCACCCTTCTTCACCTCACCCACAACCTCGGACTTGGCCAGCTCGATTTCGCTGCGCACGAGGGTGGACATCTGCTCGGTCGCGTTGGAAATGAGGGTGCCGATGGAATCCTGCCCCGGTTGGGTAACGTCGGTGTCACGCAACGGGATCGAATCCACTTTGGCGGAGATTGCGGTGGACCCGTCGGTATATAGACCCTTGTCGCTCACTATAACTACCTTCCTAGCTGCGCTGGCACGATGAATGCGACTTTATCACTAAATCCTGTGCTGACGCTTTAGTCGGGCGTGCGGCCCGCCGCGCGTTGGCTCGTCCCCAGTCGTTGCGCCAGCCATAGACCCAGGGCCGCGAGCGCCGTTGCGCCAGCCACTACTCCAGCGCCGATCCCGACTTCCTTGGCGTTGGGCATTTGAATGAGCGGCTCGGGGTTGCGGAAGATGCGGACGTCCCACCCCTGCTTCATCGCGTGCTTGCGCAAGGCACGATCAGGGTTGACGGCGACGGGGTGCCCCACTGCTTCGAGCATGGGGATGTCCGTGGCCGAGTCGGAGTAGGCGTAACTGCGAGACAGGTCGTAACCGTGCCTGCGAGCGAATTCTGCGACGGCATCGGCCTTGGCCCCGCCCTTGAGGTAGCGGGTGATCTCGCCCGTGAGCTTTCCATCCTTGACTTCCAGCTCCGTTGCGACGACGGTGTGCACCCCCAGTTCCCGGGCGATAGGCTCCACGAGGATGGAGGCCGAGGCGGAGATGATGATGACGTCGCGCCCGGTGGACCGGTGCTCGTCGATAAGTTCCCTGGCCTCAGCATATATGGCGGGGGTGACGACGTTGTGCATCGTTTCGGTGGTGATCCGGTCGATGTCTTCGACCGACCACCCGGCCACCATTCGAGTCAGCTGGTCCCGGGTGGAGTCCATCTGCTCGTCGCTGTGTCCAGAAAACATGTATGTGGCTTTGGACAGGTACAGCTCTAGGGCTTCCTGACGGGTGATCAAACCGTTGCTGAGGAACTCGCGGCCGAAGGCGAAGGCGGACGAGGTGGCGATGATCGTCTTGTCCAGGTCAAAGAAAGCCGCGGTACGGCGCAAAGCGACGGCGGAGGAAGACATAGGTGTAAGTGTAACCCGTGGCGCGACACGGGGAGTGAGCTGCGGTTTTAGCAAAATTGTTCGCATTTCGGCGTGACGTCTTGCCTCCCGTGGGGCTGGTGTGCCATAATGAGCCTCGCATGGCCCCGATATACAGTGTGGCCTGCCCCGGCCCAACCCCCCCGAGGCCGGGTTATCGACGGCCCGCGCACACCCCCCCGAGGCGCGGGCCGTCCCTTATGCCCGAGGCCAGTTATCCACAGCAATTGCGGTGACGTGTCACCGAAGAAGCGGGTTATCCCCAGCCTGGTGCGCCACTGCATTGTTCCTGACCGCGCCCCCAAGGATTGTTGAGGCATGACCTCAGCCATCACTCTGACAGAGCCGCTCCTCGTCGCAGTCGACGACGCGTCGGTTCACCCCGAGGCCATTCATATCGCGGCCGCCACGGGGCGCCCCATTGTCGACGTGGGCCCGGCTGATTCCCTCCTGCCAGATTACCCACGCGCCTACGCCGTGCTTCTCGACGTCACTTTTGCCGCCCAGACAGCACACCTGCCACCCCGGCCGGGCGTTTTCCTCGTCGGGGCCGATCTTGCCGACGTCGAAGCCACCGCCGCGATCTACCCGCACGTCTCTGGGTCGTTCGTGTTGCCCGCGCAGGCCGGTGACGTGCTTCGCGCCCTCAGCGCGCTGGCCAGCACCCGCCCGCTGGTTAAAAACAGAGGCCGCACCATCGCGGTCGTCGGGGCGGCGGGCGGTGTTGGGACATCGACATTCGGGGCGGCGCTCGCCCGACAAGCGGGAGCGGCACACACGCCCACGCTTATCGACGCGGACCGTTACTCCGGCGGGTTGGATCTCCTCCTCGGCATAGAGGGTGAGATCGGCGCGAGGTGGGGTGAAATCGTCGTCGGCGAGGGAGCCGTGAACCGGGACGACGTGCGTCGCGCCCTGCCTGCGACGAAGGATGGGATTGCCGTGTTGACCCACGCTCGGACCACGGTCAATGACCCGTACGCATTGGACGGAGCAACGCTCGAGAGGTTGATCACCGCCGTCGGCGGGGCCGGGCTTACCGTCGTGGACGCGCCCGTCGACCTTCTCCCGCGGGTGGACGTAGTGGTGGTCCTGACCCCAGCCGAAGTACGCGGGGCCGCCGCGGCGGCCCGACTAGTGGCGGAATGCGCCGCGGCCGGCGCTACCTGCGCAATGGTGGTGCGGCACCGCGGTTGGTCCTCGCTGAGCGCACAGGAGGTCGAACGCGTCGCCCACACGCACGTGGTGGCGGAAGTGGGGAATATTCCGCGCCTTTCGCGGGTCGTGGAAACCTCGGGTCTGCCGCAGCGACTGCCCCGAGCCCTCGCCCGCGGCGCGGACGCAGTCCTGCGCGAGGTGGGCTTATGAGCACCGATTTCAGCCCGGCCGCGACGGACGCGGTGATCGAGCGGGTGCAACGCCGACTTGCCGATGAGCCCGGCGCGCCCGATCCCGCGCGGCTGGCGGCGCTGGTCCGAGAAGAAGCGGTGGTGATCAGCGACGTTGACCTCCTCGACGTGATGCGCAGACTGCGCGACGACTCCACGGGCGCAGGCTGCCTGGAGCCCCTCCTCGGCGGGCCGGATGTCACCGACGTGTGCGTCAACGGCCCCGACCGCGTCTACGTGGACCGGGGGTCGGGCTTGGAATTATCACCCGTGACGTTTAACTCCGAGGCAGAGGTCCGCCGCCTCGCCACGCGCTTTGCGGCGGGCTGCGGGCGCCGCCTCGACGACGCGCAGCCGTACTGCGACGGGCACCTCACCAGGGCGGACGGCACGCTCCTCAGGTTCCACGCCGTCTTGCCTCCCACCTCGCCGGCCGGGACATGTATCTCGCTTCGGGTACTGCGTCAAACCACGACGACACTGGCGGAGCTCGAGGCCGGCGGGTCCCTGAGTGCGGAGGCGGCCGGCGCGCTGCGCGAGATAGTCGAGAAGCGGAAGGCGTTTCTCGTCGTCGGAGGGACGGGCGCGGGAAAGACGACGCTTCTGTCGGCGATGCTGGCCGAAGTCCCGCACCACGAGCGCATCGTCGCCATCGAGGACACCCTTGAGCTCGCACCCGTCCATCCACACGTCGTGAACTTGACTACCCGCGGTAACAACGCGGAGGGGGTGGGACGCATATCCATCGCGGAGCTGGTGCGCCAGGCATTGCGCATGCGGCCCGACCGAATCGTCGTCGGTGAGATCCGGGGAGCAGAGGTCGTGGACCTCCTGGCAGCTCTCAACACAGGCCACGACGGGGGCGCTGGCACGCTCCACGCCAACTCCATCGGAGAGGTCTCGGCGCGGCTCGAAGCTCTCGCCGCCCTGGGCGGGTTGGACCGGCCTGGCCTGCATTCTCAGCTTTCGGCGGCGGTGGATTTCGTGATCGTGGTCAAGCGCCACCCCGACGGGCGTCGTGTCGTACATCAGATTGGCGCCGTCGAGGGCAACCCCGTCACGATCCGCGTGACCTGGGAGGCGGCGCCATGACGCTGCTGTGGCTCGCGGGGGCCGCGTTGATCAGCCCCATACCTCCGAGCAGGCGCCTCGGGGGCCGGTATCCCCGGTCGCGCCGGGCACTCATCCCCACGCTCGGTGGCGCGGTGGCCGCCGTCGCGCTGGCGTCCATCGTGGCCGACCGCGCCACCGTGGTCATCTCCGGATGCATCGTGGCGGCCACGGTCATCCGCACTCTCTCTCGCCGCCGGCAGGTGAAGCAGCGAACCCGATCCCGCGAGTTCATCGCGGGTTTCCTCGGTCATCTCGTCTCCCATCTGCAGGCCGGCTCATCGCTTTTCGACGCCACCGCGGCCTCCGCCGAGCGACTCCCCACAGACACCCCGCCCGGCCTCATCCGCGAGATCCGTCGCGCGGTTGCGGCCGCGCAATCGGGGGGCGCCCCCGAGCACGCCCTAACGTCTGCGGACACCCCGGAGCTGCGGGAGGTGGGTGCGCTGTGGGCGCTCGCAACGTCCCGCGGGCTGCCCATCGCGGAACTGCTCCGCGGGTCCCGCGACAGGATCGACCACGAGTTGCGCCACCACGCGGCGACGGAGGCCGCGTTGGCGGGACCGAAAACAACGGCCGTGGTGCTCTCCGCCCTGCCCCTGGCAGGCATCGCGATGGGCACCGCGATGGGTGCTCACCCCCTGCGCATTCTCTTCGGCGGGGGTGTGGGCGGAATCCTCCTGCTCGTGGGCACGATTTTGGTTTGCGCCGGTTACCTCGCGTGCGCCTACATCATCGAGGGGGCGGCGTCATGATGGTGGCGTTCTCGTTCGTGCTGTTCGCCGCGGCATTCGCCGTCTCCCCGGCGCCGGCGTTCGAGCGCATATCCACCACGAAGACACCGCGGGACGGCCCCGCCCGGTGCCATGCGGACCAGATCCGCATGGCCGGGGACATCGAGCTCTTCGCAGCCTGCTTCCGCGCGGGCATGCCGGCGGCTTCCGCCGCCGCGGCGGTTGCCGAGTCCCACTCGACCCCGCGCCCCACAACGGAGGCGTGGCGCACCGTGGCCGCGCTGGCTGCCTTGGGCGCAGAACCGGACCGGGCCTGGGAAGAGATGCGTCACCTTCCGGGCGGGCCGGATCTCGCTAACCTGGTCGTCCTTTCGGGCTCCTCGGGCACCGCGATCGCAGCTGGTTGTGAACGCATCGCGAACCGCCTCCGCTGCGCTGCCGGTGACGAAGCCACGGCGAAAGCCGAGCGCGCCGGCGTCCTCATCGCCATCCCCTTGACCGCCTTCTTCCTCCCTGCGTTCTTCGTCCTTGGTCTGGCACCTGTCGTCCTGGGTCTCGCAGGAAGTCTCACCACCCACTAGTTCACCGCGTTAAGAAAGGAATCCCCACTATGTTCCACCTCTACCTCCGCGCGACTACTTTCCTTGGGGCGCGCCTTCGCACCCTCGGCAATGACCGGGGAATGTCCACGATCGAATACGCCTTCGGGTCCCTGGCTGCGGCGGCTTTGGCCGGGGTGCTCTATATGGTCGTCAACGGCAACGGGGTTGTCTCGGCCATCGAGGGAGTCATCACCGACGCCCTAAGCAACAAGCCGGGTTAATGCTTCGCGACGACACGGGTTCCGTCACCGTCGAAGCAGCGCTGTCGCTGGCCGTGCTCGTGACGGTGGCGGCCGCGATCGTTGCCGGTATCGCGACGATGGCCGCCTACATTGCGGCGGTCGACGTGGCGGGCGCGGCGGCTCGCGCGCACGCTATCGGCGTGGACTACACCCCTCCTCGTGGGAGCGTTACCGTTACTGAGGCTGCTGGAATGGTAACTGTTTCAGCCGAGGTTCCGGGTCCGCTGATGTCCATGCAGGCCTCGGCAGTGTTCCCCGTGGAGTTCCGATGACGGGATTGAAACGGCTTGAACGCGACGACGGTTACGCGACCGTCACGTCGGCGGGGATCATTGCGGCGGTCTTCGGCCTGCTCCTTGTCGTGGCGGGTCTTGGGGCGAAGGTGGCCGATTCGCACCGGGCGCGTGTCGCCACGGATCTCGCCGCTGTGGCCGCTGCAACAGCGCACTACGTTGGCGCAGACGCGTGCTCCGCGGCCCGCCGCACGGCAGAAGCCAATGGCGCGACCGTTCGCGATTGCCGCATGGTGGGCACGGATGTCGAGGTCACGGCTACGGTGCGCGCGTCGGCGTCGACGTCGCGGGCGGGTCCGCTCTAGCCGGTCATGGTGACCAGCGCGCCCAGCAACGTCAACGCGGCTTGCTTATCCAGTGGCTGGTTGCCGTTTCCACACTTCGGCGACTGGACGCAGGAGGGGCACCCCGACTGGCAGGGGCAGGAGCGCACTGCGTCGAAGGTCGCCGCGATCCATTCGGCGAAGCGGGCGAAACCCTCGTCGGCGAAACCCGCACCGCCCGGATGGCCGTCATAGACGAACACCGTGGGCAGCATGGTGTCGTGGTGGAGCGCCGTCGACACCCCGCCAATGTCCCACCGATCGCAGGTGGCCAGCAGGGGGAGGAGGCCGATGGCTGCGTGCTCGGCCGCGTGCAGCGCGCCCGGCACCTCGGCGGGTGACACCCCGGCGGCATCGAGGACGAGCGGGTCGAGGCTGTAGGCAACCGCGCGGGTGACAAGGCGCTGCTGGGGCAGGTCGAGCGGAATGTGCTCTGACACCGTGCCATCGGCGAGTCTGACAACGTACCCAGTGACGTGGTCAACGACTTCGACGTCGACGTTGGCTACCCAGAGACCGGGGGAGGGGTTGTCTAACCGGGACGGCTCTCCGAGAATGCTGATTTCTGTGGTCGATCGCGCCTGCGTGGTGTAATCCGGCTGCGCTGGGACGGCTAAGGCGACGTAATTATGAAGGTCAAGGGTATCGATCACGAAGTGGTTGCCCTGGTGAATGTAGACCGCGCCGCCGTGCACCTGGCTCATGGCTCGAGCGGTGTCGACGGTGCCCAGCAAGCGCCCGTCGGTTTGGTCTACGATCATGACTTCGCTGCCGGAACCGCCTCGCAAGCTGACGCTCGCATGCGCGTTTTCGGGGCTGATGTCACCGGAGAGCTGCGGCACAGCGAACCAACCACGCGGGCGCCGCCGCAATAGTCCCTCGCTCGCCAGCTCGTCGACGACCGCGCGGGCGCCGAAGGCGTCGACGTCGACTTCGGAGAGGGGCTGTTCCACCGCGGCGCAGTAGATGTGGCCGCGCAGGACGTAGGGGTTGTGCGGGTCAAACACGCTGTTTTCCACAGGTCGGCCGAGCAGCGCCTCGGGGTGGTGGACTAGATAGGTGTCCATCGGTTCATCGCGTGCCACGAGGACGGCAAGCGACCCCTGGCCGCGGCGCCCCGCCCGCCCCGCTTGCTGCCGGAACGACGCTACCGTGCCGGGGAACCCCGCCATCACGACGGCATCGAGCCCGCCCACGTCGATTCCCAGCTCTAACGCGTTGGTGGTGGCCAGGCCGAGGAGGGTGCCGTCGTCAAGTGCTCGCTCGAGCGCACGGCGGTCCTCGGCGAGGTACCCGGCGCGGTACGAGGCAACTCGGCTCGCAAGGTCTGCGCGACCCTGCGCGGCCAGGTCCTCGTGGGCGCGCATGGCGACGACCTCGGCGGAACGACGCGAGCGCACGAAGGTAAGCGTGCGAGCGCCCTGAGTGAGCAGAGCGGACATCAGGTCGGCGGATTCGGTCGTGGCGGCGCGGCGCACTGGAGCGCCGTTGTCGCCCTCGGCTCCCTCGATGAACCCTGGTTCCCACAGCGCGATGGTGCGCGAACCGGCGGGAGAGCCATCCTCGGTGACGGGGGTGACGGGCCGCCCGCACAACCGTGAGGCCTGTGCGGCCGGGTGGGCCGCCGTTGCGGAGGCGAATATAAGGACGGGGTGGGCGCCGTACGCGTGCGCGAGGCGGAGGAGACGGCGCAGTACCAACGCCACGTTGGCTCCGAAGACACCCCGATAGGCGTGGCACTCATCAACCACGATGTAGCACAGGTGGCGCAGGAGTCGAACCCACCTCTGGTGATTGCGCAGGATGCCGGCGTGGAGCATGTCCGGATTGGTGAAGATGAATCTACTGGCCTCGCGGATCGGGCCGCGCGCCTCAGGGGGAGTGTCACCGTCGTAGGGAGCGGCGTGGACCCCGGCAGGGGCGAGGCGCGTGACCGCGTGGAGCTGGTCCGATCCAAGCGCCTTGGTGGGGGTGAGGTATATCGCGCACGCTTGGGGGTCGCGGGCCAAGCGCGTGAGCACGGGCAACTGGTAACCGAGCGATTTGCCGGAGGCAGTGCCGGTGGCGACGACGACATCGCGCCCCGCCCAGGCGAGGTCCGCGGTCAGCGCTTGGTGGATGTAGGGGCGGGTGAGGTTGGCGTCGACAAGCGAGGCTTTGAGCCCCTCGTCGACCCACTCAGGCCACTCGGCGTAGCGCGCGGGCCGGGCCGGTATTTCCTCGACGTGCGTGAGCGACGCGGCAGGAAAGCGCGCGCGCAGCTCGGAAAGGAGCTCACCGCCATACGAGCTGGACACAAGAATCACCCCCGGAATGGCCAATAGATTCGGGAAATTATGCCACCCACTGGCGCGGCTGGGTATTCCATGGCACAATAGCCTTCGGTCGCAGAATTTGTGCGCGCCTTTGAGGGTGCTCGTGGGTTTTTGTTACGCGGGCACCAGGTCCTTTCGGGTCCTGGTGATCGACAGACCGTTCATTGCCAGTTTCAATCGAAAGGTACTTCACATGGCAACCGGAACAATCAAGTGGTTCAACGCCGAAAAGGGCTTCGGCTTCATCGCCCCGGACGACGGCTCCGCTGACGTCTTCGTTCACTACTCCGAGATCCAGGGCAGCGGTTTCCGCACCCTCGAGGAGAACCAGCAGGTCGAGTTCGAGATCGGCGAGGGTGCCAAGGGCCCGCAGGCTCAGAAGGTGCGCGCTCTCTAAGCTGCCCTTCAGCATCAATCCCCCTCCCCGGAGGGGGATTTTTTCTGTCTAGAGGGATGAGACCCCGCGCCTAACATCGTTCCAGTCGAAGAGTTTCGCCTGCAGCCGCTGGATGAGCAGCCCGACGAGCGAACCGAGCACGACGCCCACCACCATCGCCAGCAAGGGGTAATTAGCAAAGAGCGTCCCGCCGAGGTAGCCCACCCCCACGGAGAGGCACGCCCATACCACGACGCCGATGGTGTCGTAGATAAAAAAGGCGGCCCAGCTGTACCCAGCCGAGGCCAGCACGATCGTGGCTACCCAGCGCGCCCAGGGGAGGAAGCGCGCGACGATGATCGTCGCGCCGGCGCCTCGGCTCATGTTGCGGCGCACCCAGGAGATGGATGCACCTGCGCGGGAATCGGGATCGAGGCGGTCGACGACCTTAATCAGGCGGTGCCCGAAGTGGAAACAGAGGTTGTCGCCGATGATCGCCCCGATCACCGCGGCGGCAATCACCCCCCACGGGTCGGGCACGCCCTTGGCGGCCGAGAAGGCCCCCGCCAGGTTCAGCACCGATTCCGAAGGAACGATGGGTGCGAGAGCGTCGCACACGATAATCACGCCGACCAGCGGATAGAACAGCGGCATCTGCATAAGCTGTTCGAAGAAGTGGATCAGCGAATTGATCACGTCGAAGGTCTCCTTCCGCACGGCCCCGCGGGGTGCGGGCGACCACACAAAGTGTAACGACGGGGGAAGGGGAAAGGGGGCATGGTACAAATAGGGGAGTTTTTGGTATCCGAGGTGGAACTATTGGTAGCGCGTCCTGAGGAGAGAGGTGTCACCCAGCGTGGCGGACAACGGCAAGACCCTCGTCATCGTCGAGTCGGCGACGAAGGCGAAGAAGATCCAGAAGTTTCTGGGCAATGACTATCTTGTCGAGGCGTCGGTAGGCCACATCAGGGACCTGCCGGGCCGCGCCGCCGATATCCCCGCGAAGTACAAGAAAGAGCAGTGGGCCAAGCTAGGCGTCAACCCTGAGGACGGGTTCGAGCCGATTTACGTTGTCAGCCCCGATAAGAAGAAGAAGGTCGCGGACCTCAAGTCGAAGCTGAAGCAATCCGACCGTCTCCTGTTGGCCACAGACCCGGACCGCGAGGGCGAAGCCATCGCCTGGCACCTGCTAGAAACGCTCAAGCCCACGGTGCCGGTTGAGCGCATGGTGTTCAACGAAATCACCGAGTCCGCCATCCGCGAAGCGGCCCACAACACCCGCGAGCTGGATATGGATCTCGTGGATGCCCAAGAGACCCGGCGCATCCTCGATCGCCTCTACGGTTACGAGGTTTCCCCCGTGCTGTGGAAGAAAGTCATGCCGCGCCTGTCTGCGGGCCGCGTGCAATCGGTGGCCACCCGCGTGATCGTCGAGCGCGAACGCGAGCGCATGGCCTTCATCCCCGCCGCGTACTGGGACCTCACCGCGACCGTGTTCAAAGCGTCCAAGGACGACTCTTTCGATGCCCGGCTCGTCGCCGTCGACGGCCGGCGCGTGGCCCAGGGGCGCGACTTCGACGACCGTGGCCGGGTGAAGTCCACGAACACCTACGTCGTGGACCAAGCCACCGCCGAGGCCCTTGCCGACGGGCTGAAAGCAACCCCGATGCGCGTGACCGGGGTAGAGGAAAAGCCCTATTCTCGACGCCCCCACCCGCCGTTCATGACCTCGACGTTGCAGCAGGAAGCGGGCCGTAAGCTCCACTTCACCTCGGCGCGCACTATGCGCATCGCCCAGCGGTTGTACGAAAACGGCCACATCACCTACATGCGTACGGACTCGACGTCGCTGTCCAAACAGGGTCTCGACGCCGCCCGCGCCGCCGCCACCGAGCTCTACGGGGCCAACTTCGTCACCGCATCCCCGCGCGTCTATGACCGCAAGGTGAAAAACTCCCAGGAGGCGCACGAGGCGATCCGCCCCGCTGGCGAGCGCTTCGCCACGCCCGGCCAGCTCGCGAGCTCCCTCGACGCGGAAGAGTTCAAGCTCTACGAGCTCATTTGGCAGCGCACCGTGGCCAGCCAGATGGAGGACGCGCGCGGCACGTCGATGCGCGTCACCCTTGCCACCCATGCCACGAGCGGGGAAGACGCCGAGTTCGCCGCGACCGGCCGCTCGATCACCTTCCCGGGCTGGCTGCGGGCCTATTCCGACGCCAGCGAAAGCGAAACACTCCTGCCTCGCCTGGCTACGGGCGATGAACTGCGCACCGACAAGGTCACGGCGGATGGCCACTCGACCAACCCGCCGGCGCGCTACACCGAGGCAAGCCTGGTGAAGAAGATGGAGGACCTCGGCATTGGGCGGCCGTCCACCTACGCGTCCATCATCAAAACGATCCAGGACCGCGGTTACGTGGCCGCGCGTGGCAACGCGCTCGTGCCCACGTGGGTTGCGTTTTCGGTCGTCGGGCTGATGGAGAATAACTTCGATGCGCTCGTGGACTACGACTTCACCTCCTCCATGGAAGACGAGCTCGACGAGATCGCGCACGGCAACGAGGATCGGACGCAGTGGCTCACCAGTTTCTACTTCGGTGACGCGGACGCGGATGACAGCATGGCGGAGGCCGTCGCACGCCGCGGTGGGCTCAAGCACCTCATTGAGAACAACCTCGAGAACATCGACGCCCGCCAGGTCAATTCGCTCACGCTTTTCAACGATGACGAGGGCCGCCCCGTCCTCGTCCGCGTCGGGCGCTACGGGCCCTACATCGAGCGCCAAGTCGGCACCGACGCCGCCGGTGAACCCGAGTACCAGCGCGCCAACCTTCCGGAATCCGCCACCCCGGACGAGATCACGCTGGAAATGGCGGAGAAGCTCTTTGCCACGCCGCAAACCGGCAGGGAGCTGGGAGTCAACCCGGCCACGGGGCGCACCATTGTGGCGCGAGAGGGGCGCTACGGCCCCTACGTCACCGAGTTGGTGCGCGACGACGAACGGGAGCGGGCTGAGGCCGACGCGGAGGATGTCGTCGCCAAGGAGCGTGCCGCGGAAGACGAGCAGCGCGCCGCGGAAGGCAAGCGGGCCAAGAACTGGGAGACGAAGACCGCCGCCGCGCAGAAGGAAAAGCGTATCGCCGAGCTCGTGGAGGAGCAGCTTAAACCCGCCACTGCGTCGCTGTTTTCCTCGATGGAGCCCGCCGACGTCACTCTTGACCAAGCGCTCGCGCTCCTCTCCCTGCCCCGCGAGGTGGGAGTGGACCCGTCCGACGGCGAGGTGATCACCGCCCAGAACGGGCGCTACGGCCCGTACCTGCTGAAGGGGAAGGACTCGCGGTCCCTCGCCAGTGAGGATCAGATCTTCTCCATCACCCTCGACGAGGCGCGCCGGATCTACGCGGAGCCGAAACGCCGCGGCCGGGCGGCAGCAAAGCCGCCGCTCAAGGCGCTCGGCGACAACGACGTCTCGGGCAAGCCGATGAGCGTGAAGGACGGCCGCTTCGGCCCGTACGTGACCGACGGGGTGACAAACGCCTCCCTCCAGCGGGGTGATACTCCCGAAACGATGACGGATCAGCGCGCCAACGAGCTGCTCTCCGCGCGGCGCGCCCGCGAGGCGGAGGAGGGCACGGCGCCCGTCAAGAAGAAGGCGACGAAGAAACGGACCGTCAAGCGGCGGAGCTAGTAGCGGTCTGCCAGGGTGGAGCGTACCGGGCGCGCGAGCTGCGTCATCCGGTTGCGCCCGCGCAGCTCGATAGACTTCATAAGCGTCCAGCGCTGCTGCTCGGCCTCGTTCGCGGCGCGCAGCGTAGCGGCGTTGGTCAGTACCTGGCCGGGGGTGTCCTTGGCCAGGTCGGTGAGGCGTGCCGCGGCGTTCACGGCGTCGCCGATGACGGTGTACTCGAAGCGATCGGAGCCGCCGATGTGGCCGGCGACGACGTGCCCGGATGCGACGCCAATACCCGCCTGAAGCTCGAGCCCACGCAGTTCTTGGCGTAGTTCCCGGGCCGCCTGGAGTGCGTGCGACGTGGCGTCGTGGATCGCGATCGGCGCGCCGAAGACGGCCAGCGCGGCGTCGCCCTCGAACTTGTTGATCACGCCCTTGTTCCGGTGCACCACGTCCACGACGATGTTGAAGAACTCGTTGAGCGCGGCGACGACCTCCTCGGGGGTGTGGTCGACGGCAAAGGCCGTCGACCCGATGATGTCGACGAACACGACGGCGACCTTGCGGTCTTCTCCGCCGAGAACGGGTTTTTCCTCCAGGGCCTTCTGGGCCACCTCGATGCCGACGTAGCGGCCGAAGATGTCGCGCACTCGCTGGCGCTCATTGAGCCCCCGCATCATCTCGTTGAACCCAGCTTGGAGGACGCCCATCTCGGAGCCGTCGTAAATGTCGACCTGCGTGTCGGACTCTCCGCGTCGCACGCGGTTGATCGCCTCCTGTAACTCCTTGATGGGGTCGACCACCGCCATGATCGCGAAGGTCGTGCCCATGATGCCGGTGATGAAAGCTGTCACGGAGAGGGCGGCAACGGCGGGGACGATATCCCCGGCGTCGGGGGAATCCGAGAAGTACCCGTGGCGCCGTGCCCACACGAGGATGAGGATCCCGGCCAGCGGCACCCCGGTCGTGGTGAACCACGTGAGCAGCAACCGGGTCGCGATGGGCGGCTCAAGGGTCGAGTCCTCAAAACGGCGCGCGAGAGCGCTGGCCGCGATGGGGCGCACGAGGCGCGCCGCCTGCACGTAGGTCAAAATGGCCACGACCATGCACGCCATCACGGTGGACACGAGGACAACCACGGTGAGCCGCCCGCTTACCCGTGAGGCCACCACCCCCGCCATCGCGATGCCGATGAGCCACACGCCGATGACAATGGCCGTCTGCAGCACGGGCAGGCGCATGACCAGGTTGCGGACCATGTTCGGGTCGTGGTCGTCGGGGGCCCGCTGCCACTCCAGCACGGGGCGGAAGAGGAGGAACGTCACCGCCATCCCGATGACGACGGCAAAGACGAAGTACGCCACCCCGATGATGCCGGTGCCCGTTCCGTTGCCCGACAGGGACAGCGACTCGACCTCGGGCAGCGGAATGAAGTAGCGGATAAACAGCATGATGGCCAACGCGCCAAAGACGTTGGTACCCAGGACCGTTGCGGCGTACAGAGGCCACGATGTGCCCCACAGCCACTTCAAGCTGCGCCAGAGTCTGTCCATGTCCACCCACTTTAACGGGACGTTTGCCTCCCCGGGAGAACTAGTAGGGTAGGTGAAGTGACCTACCGGAGCGTGAGCGAAAGGCTCGCCGACATCCCCCGGGTGCGCGACACCATCATGCAGGCGGCGCGCGCCGCGCGCGGTGAGGGGGACGCGCGGCAGATGACCCATTCGTGGCTGTTTACGGGTCCCCCCGGGGCGGGCCGGTCGACGACCGCACTGGCGTTCGCCGCGGCCCTCGTGTGTACAGATCCGAGCGAGCCGGGGTGCGGGCGGTGCAAGGGCTGCCTCGATGCCTTCGCCGACACCCACACCGACATTGAGCACATCGTGCCCCGCGGGTTGAGGATCTCGGCCGAGGTTGTGCGCGCGGTCGTGCACCAGGCCGCCCGGATGCCCACTGTCGGGCCCTGGCGCGTCATCATCGTCGACGACGCCGACCGCCTGACAGTTGCCGCCGCGGACTCCTTCCTCAAAACTGTCGAGGAACCGCCGGCGCGCACCATCATCATCATGTCCGCTCCGTCCACCGACCCAAAAGAATTCTCCCAGACGCTGCGATCGCGCTGCCGCCATCTCTACATCCCCGCGCCCTCCCAGCGCGAGATCGTGCGCATCCTCACGGAGGAGGAGGGAGCCTCGCTTGACGACGCCGAACTGGCCGCAGCCACCTCCCTCCGCCACATCGGACGCGCCCGACTCCTCGTCAAAAACACCGCCGTGCAGCAACGTCGGGCACAGGCCATTAATGTCGCCGAGTTGATTTTCCACGGGGACCAGGCATTCCAGGCGGTGGGTTCCCTCATCAAGGCGGCGGAGAAGGAAGCGGTGGAGGCCCACGCGGAGGCCGACCAGCGCGAGAGGGACAAACTGTCGCAGGCCGTGGGCGTCGGCGCGCGGGGAAAGGGGGCGGCGCGCGCACTGCGGGGCGGGGAGGCGTCGCTAAAAAGCCTCGAGAGCGAGCAGAAGGCGCGCGGAACCCGGCGCAAACGCGACGTGTTGGATCTGACCCTCGTGGACCTCGCCGGGGTGTACAGGGACGCGATGGTGCAGGCCTCGGGGGCGGAGATCCCGCTGACCCACCCTGACTTCGCGCCGCTGAGCGCCGAGATCGCCGAGCGCGTGAGTCTAGAGGGCCTCGTGGCTTGTCAGGACGCCATCGCGACCTGCCGTGAAAGCCTGGATTTCAACGTCGCGCCCCTAGTCGCGTTCAACGGGATGATCGGCCGCATCCGAAAGGCGTGCAACGTCGTGTAACCAGCGGGTTTTATGGTTTTGGGTGGCGTCCGTTATGCTTTCTATCCGGTACGCGTCGACGCGTCCGGCCACCTTAGCTCAGTCGGTAGAGCATCTCACTCGTAATGAGAAGGTCGCGAGTTCGATTCTCGCAGGTGGCTCACTTTTTTGCCTTGCGCCGGTAGTACACCTGCCGGCGCACGTGCGCAACGACCTCGCCCGACTCGTCCACTACATCGGTGTCGAACCAGTGAAGGTACTTGGAGCCACCAGCGGTCTTTTCTTTGATGGTTTCGTAGACGTCGTCGGGAATTTCCATGGTCGCGGTGATGCGGCCTTTGCCGGGTTTGAGGAACTGTACCTCTCCGGCGGCGTCCCACACCAGGTACTCTTTACCTAGGCGGGCCATCGACGCGAGCATGAAGAACGGGTCCGTCATCGCCATGATCGTCCCCCCGAACGCCGTGCCCACGGCGTTTTGGTTCAGCTTGGTCAGCTTGTGTTGAACGACCACCCTCGAGCCGTCGTCGGCGAATTCTTTGACCTTCACCCCCGCGCCGAGAAACGGTGGCCACAGGAAGATGAAGCGGCGGAGTTGGGAAGGAGTGAAGTGCATCCGGTGTCCTTAATCTTTGCGTGTCGACGGTGGCAGATCCCGCGCGATGACCTTTCCAGTCGCGTTGCGCGGTAGCTTATCGACGAAGTTTACGTCTCGGGGTACCGAGTGGTCCGCTAATTTCTCGCGCACCCAGTCTCGGATCGCGTCGGCAGTGAGGGCGCGGCCGGCCTCGTTGTTCTCGCGCACCACCCATACGGCGATGCGCTTGAACCACACGTCGTCGTCGACGCCGCCGGAGTGGAGCTCGTTGATGCCGGGCATGCGCTCGAGGACCTCGGTGACGGACTGGGGGTGGACGTTTTCCCCGCCTACGATGATCATGTCGTCGTTGCGGCTGAGCACGTGCAGGAAGCCACGCTCGTCGAAGAATCCGAGGTCGCCCATCTCAATCAGGCCGTCGATCTCAACGATCTTCGTGTTTGGGTTGGAGTAGCCCTTAAGCGCCGTCTCGTTGCGGAGGAAGATGCGACCTACGTGGCCTTGTGGAACCTCGTTGCCGTTGTCGTCGAAAAGCTTAAGCGTCGTTCCGGGCGGGATTCGGCCGGCGATGGTGGGGTTGGTCACCAGCAGCTCGGCGTCCGCGCAGGCCGCGAGGGCGAGCTCGGTGGAGCCGTAGTAGTTGGCCAGGATCGGGCCGAAGCGTTCGGTCATGCGCTCCACCATGAGCGGGGTCAGCGCGTTGCCGGCCGAGGCAATGAATGTCAGGCTCGAGGTGTCGTACGCGCGGTTGTCGGGCACCTCGAGCATGCGCTTGAAGAAGATGGGGGAGGAGACCAACCCGTCGCAGCGGAAGTCCTGGATCTCGCGGAAGACCTTCTCCGGGTCAAAGACGCGGTGGGTGATGATGGTGTTGCGGGCGGCAAATGCGACGTTGACGGCCGACCAGCCCCAGGTGTGAAACATCGACGCGGTGAGCTGGATCGTCATCCCGATACGCCACTTGACCGTGTCCAGGTAACCCGCGACGACGAAGGGGAAAATCGGCTCGGGACGGAGGATGCCCTTGGGTACCCCGGACGTGCCCGACGACATGAGCACGATGTTGCCGTGTTTCGGGAACAGCGGTAGGCGGGGGAGGTGATCGACGGGTTGGCGCGAGATCGTTTCGAGCGTCAGCTCCTCCCCATGGTCTGCGGCGGTGTGCGCCCACACGACGGTGATGTCGGAGGAGGCGGGTAGGCGCTCGGCGAACTCGTCGTCGATGAAGAGAACGTTGATGTTGTTTTCCTCGAAGCAACCCTCCAGCTGCTCGGGGGAGGACCCGACGTTGAGCAGGAAGAGTTGTCCACCCGAATACCCCTTGGCGGTCATGGGTACGATGATTCCGCGCCCGTTGCGCGCCATGATGCCGATGCGCAGCTCGTCGAGTCCCCGGTCGGCTTTGAGCTGGAGCAACCACCTAGCGACGGCCTTGCTTCGGTCGGCGAGCTGGCCGTAGGTGAGAACGCCGTCGTCGTCAATAAGGGCGTTTCGCTCGGGGACCGTGTTGTTGGCCTGTTCGACCTCGCGGGCCGTGGTAAACCGGTAGCGTGCCAGGACGGGGAGCAGGCCCGTCATCGACTTATGTCCACCTTCGGGGGTGAGGATGCCGGCGCGGAGGGCAGCGCTGACGAACTTGACCGTGGAGGTAGCGGTAAAGGCAACGCGCTGAAGCGGGGACGCGGTGGGCATAGGGTTCCTTCCTGGCGGGGGTTGCGCGGGGGCACTTTGTTGATTCGTTGGAACAAAGGGTTCCGTTGCTGCACGTCATGGTATAGATGGTGTTAAAGTGACTCAAGTGAAAGATGGGGCGTCTCGTAACGGATAGATGCCCCAACGGGATATCTCCTGCAACAGACCGACACTCTTTTTTAAGGATCTTTCCATGACATTGCCCCGTCTTCGTCGCGCAGCCGTGGCCCTCGCCGCCATGGCCACCGCTTTCTGCGTCGTGCCCCATGCGGAAGCGCAGGAACAGAACGCGGTCATCTTCGGTGACTCCGTGATCGCAGACCCGAACGCGCCCCAGTGGCTCGCCGGAAAACTCGGGCTGGACCCCCGCGGTTCCTCGGGTGTCACGACGTGGTGCCCCCAGAGCCCCACCAACTGGGGCAAGCAGGCGGCCGCGAAACTGGGATTGATCCCGCAAGACTACTCGTGCACGGGGACCACCACTATTTCCCAGGGTCCCCAGTTAGCCACACAGGTTGATCGTGCGATTCGGGACGGCGCCTTGAACGGATCGACGAGGCGCGTCATCATCTCAACCGGCTTCAACGACACCTACAACAACGACGCGCGCCCCGATTCCGACGTGCGCCGGGACTTCGTCAATTACATGAAGAACGAGGTTGCGAAGATTCGCGGCGCGGCTCCCGGCGCCCGCATTCAGTTCGTCGGTTACCCCACGATCACGTCAGGGGACCGCGTGTGCCTCTTCCACATCGCGCCGAACACCTCCGATTGGACGATTTTCCCTCGGGTGCAGAAGTGGGAGAACCAGGCGCAGTGGATGCAGGTTGACGCGGCGCAGGCCACCGGCACCGAGTTCCTAGACCTCAAGCCGTCGACCGCCAACAACGGAATGTGCGCGACCGACGATCAGCGCATGTGGGCCGGCCTGGTTGACTTCTACGCGGGCGCCGGCAACCTGCCCATTCACGTCAACCAGCGTGGCCATGAGCACGTGGCCAACGTGATCGCCTCGTCCTAAGCGATATACTCGCGTCCATGAGCGACATCGTTAAGGGTGTAATTGCGCGAGCTAAGGGTTCCCCGGTCGAACTGGTCGATATCAGGATTCCGGAGCCCGGACCGAACGACGTCATCGTTCGCGTCCAGGCGACGGGGGTGTGCCACACGGATCTCGCGTACCGCGACGGAGATATTGCAGACGAGTTCCCTTTCCTCCTCGGCCACGAGACCGCCGGCACTGTGGAGCGTGTCGGGGACGCCGTCACGCACGTCCAGCCGGGTGACTTCGTTGTCCTGAACTGGCGCGCCGTATGCGGGGAGTGCCGTGCGTGTCGCAAGGGCGACGTGAAGAACTGCTTCAACACCCACAACGCCTCGCAGCCCATGACGTTGGAGGACGGCACCGCGCTGACCGCTGCGCTCGGGATCGGTTCGTTTGCTGAGAAGACGCTCGTGCACGAGAAGCAGTGCACGAAGGTGGACCCGGAGGAGGACCCGGCGGTGGCCGGTTTGCTGGGCTGTGGAATCATGGCGGGCCTCGGCGCCGCAGTAAACACTGCGGGCATTACGCGGGGGGAGTCCGTCGCCGTTTTCGGGCTCGGCGGCGTGGGCTTGGCGTCCGTCGCGGGCGCGCGGCTCGCCGGGGCCACCACGATCATTGCGCTGGACTTAGACGAGCGGAAGTGCGCCGCCGCCGAGGAAACCTTCGGCGCCACTCATTCGATCTGCACCCGGGGGATGAGCGAAGATGAGGTCGTTGAGGCCGTCCGAGGGTTGACCGGGGGATTCGGCACCGACGTCTCCATCGACGCGGTTGGTATTCAGCCCACCTGGCGCCAGGCTTTCTACTCCCGCGACCTGGCGGGGCGCCTCGTCATGGTCGGGGTGCCCAACATGACCGACCACGTCGACATTCCCGCGATTGACGTTTACGGGCGGGGCGGTTCCATCAAGCCCGCCTGGTATGGTGACTGCCTGCCGGAGCGCGACTTTCCGACGTACGTCGACCTCCACCTGCAGGGCCGTTTCCCCCTCGGCGAATTCGTCTCCGAACGCATCGGCGTCGGTGACGTGGAGGCCGCCTTTGACAAGATGAAGCGAGGCGAGGTCCTGCGCAGCGTGGTGGAGTTCGCATAATGGCGCTGCAGATCGACAATGTCGTCACCTCGGGGTTGTTCAAGCTCGACGGCGGCGAGTGGAACGTGGACAACAATGTGTGGATCGTCGGCGATGACTCCGAGGTGTTCATCATCGACGCAGCCCACGACGCCGAGGCCATCGCGAAGGCGGTGGGCAATCGCACGGTCAAAGGGATCATCGCCACCCACGGCCACAGCGACCACGTCGACGCCGCGCCGAAGCTGAGCTCGCTTGTCGACGCCCCCGTCTATCTCCACCCCGGCGACGACATGCTGTGGAGGGCCGAGAACCCCGACTTCGACTTCGAGCCCATCTCAGACGGCGACATCTTCAACGTCGCCGGCGCCGACCTTAAAGTTCTCAACACACCGGGCCACTCCCCCGGGTCGATAGTCCTCTACGCCGAAGAGGCGGGCGAGCTGTTCTCGGGCGACACCCTGTTCCAGGGCGGCCCGGGTGCGACGGGTCGCTCCTACTCTTCTTTCGACACGATCATCGAATCGCTGCAGAAGCGGGTCCTCGACCTGCCGGCGGAAACGATCGTGCGCACCGGGCACGGCGAGCACACGACCGTGGGCGCGGAAGCCCCTCACCTCGAGGAGTGGATCAAGCGGGGTTATTAGTCCCCTCGGGCGGCACCGCGTTCTGCAGGGCGACGGCACGCGCGAGCCGGGCGTAACGCAGCTCCTGCTCACGAAACCGCGTCCACGTGGACAGGGTGGTGAACAAGAAGGCCACGATGAGGACGTAGAGCATGAGGTCGGTGCCGCGGTCTACGCCGAGCCAGTTGGCCAGGATCGTCACGTCGTCGGGGCGCAGGATCGCCCACACGGCGGCGAGCGTGAGGACAACAAAGCCCACCTTCACCCAGGCTTTTGCGTTAGCCTTCCGCCGGTTGACGAAGAAGTAGCAGGCCAGCATGAAGGCCGCCAGGAGCAGGAGTATCTGGATCACGGGAGCCTCCTGGCCACGATGCCGTCGGCAAGAATGTTCACGCCGTTGATAAGGGACTGGCCCTTACTCATCGAGTACTCGGTGTAGAGGATGTCCACCGGTTCCTCGGCGACGCGCCAGCCATTCTGGTCGATCATCGTGACGATCTCGGAGGCATGGGACATCCCGTTCATGCGGATGTTCATCTCGTCGGCCACCTTTTTATTGAACACGCGCAGGCCGTTGTGGGCATCACTCAACCCCAGGCGCCTCGTGCGCGGCGAAAGAAATACGACGGTCTTCAGCACGACCCGCTTGATCCAGGGGACCTGAGAGTTCTCCTGCCCCTGGAACCGCGTGCCGACGACGATGTCCAGCGCCTCCTCGCGCAGCCGCTTCAGCATCGCAACGACGTCTTTGACCTGGTGCTGCCCGTCCGCGTCGAAGGTGACAAAGTAGCGCGCCCCCGGCTGAGCCCGCGCGTACTCCACACCCGTCTGGATCGCGGCCCCCTGGCCCAGGTTGACAGGGTGATTGACAAGGTGGGCTCCCCCTGCGCGGATAGCCTCGGCGGAATCGTCTTTCGAGCCGTCGTTGACGGCAACGATGTTGGGGAAGGTCTTTCTGGCGTTGGCGATGACTTCCTGGATGACGGGCCCTTCGTTGTAACAGGGAATGACAAGCCAGGTGTCCTGATACTCCTGGGTGGTATTCATGGTAGACATTAGGCTACTCTCCGGCCGCGTCGATGAGGTAGCGACCATACCCCGACTTGAGCAGGGCGCGCCCCTGGGCTAGGAGATCCTCGCGCGAGAGGAAACCCTGGTTGTACGCCGCCACTTCGGGTGAGCCGATGATCGTCCCGGTGCGTTTTTGCATGACCTCCACGTACGCGCTCGCCTCGCTCATGGAGTCGATCGTGCCCGTATCCAGCCACACGTCCCCGCGGTAGAGCCGGTGCACCTTCAGCTTCCCCGCGGCGAGGTATGCGTCGTTTACGGCCGTAATCTCCAATTCCCCGCGCTCGCTAGGGGCAATCCGCTTGGCGACGTCAACGACCGCGCCGTCGTAAAAGTACAATCCCACCACGGCGAACGTAGACTTCGGGTGCGCGGGCTTTTCCTCAATGGAGGTGGCAGTTCCGTCCGCGTCGAAGGTGACGACGCCGTAGCGCTGCGGGTCGGACACCTCGTAGGCGAAGATTGCGCCTCCGTCCACGTCCCGCGTCTCACCCAGGATCCGGGTGAGCTGAGAGCCGTCGAAGATGTTATCGCCCAGGGCGAGAGCTACCGAGTCTCTGCCGATAAACTCCTCACCGATAATGAACGCCTGCGCCAGCCCGTCCGGCGAGGGCTGTACCGCGTAGTCCAGCATGATTCCAAACTGGGAGCCGTCGCCGAGGAGGCGTCGGAAAGCGGCGGCGTCCTCGGGCGTGGTGATAATCAGGATTTCTCTAATTCCAGCGCTGATGAGGGTGCTTAGCGGGTAATAGATCATCGGCTTGTCGTAGATGGGCATGAGCTGCTTCGAGATGCCCTTAGTGATGGGGTAGAGCCGTGTACCCGACCCACCCGCCAGAATGATTCCCTTCACCTCTTAGCCCTCCCGCACCGCCAGGTAGAGCGCCAGCGCCGTGCGCCAGTGCGACGGCTGGAAGCCCGCCGCCTTGATCTTGTCCAGGCTCAGCGTCGACTCGGGCGGGCGCGGCGCTTCGGGGCTCACGAGCTCGGCGTACTGAGCCGTGGTCACCGGGCGCACGTCAGCGGGGTTGCCGCTCAGGCCGGCGAACACGGCCATCGCGATCTCATCCCGCCCGGCGGTGTCACCGTCGGAGGTGATGTTGTACACCCCGTACGCGGCGCGCGTTGTCAGCAGGTGGGCGATGCCCTTGGCGAGGTCAGTGGCGGCGGTGGGCCGGCCTCGCTGGTCCATGACCACAGCCGGTTTTAATCCGCGCCCGTGCAGACGCGCCATGGTCTCCATGAAGTTGCGGCCCTCGCCAAAGACCCACGAGGTGCGGATGACGTAGTGCCTGCTAGCCGTCTGGGCCGCCGCGTCCCCCGCGGCCTTGGACGCACCATAGGCCGACAGTGGCGAGTAGGTCTCTTCCTCGGTATGAACGTCAACCGAGCCGTCGAAAATGTAGTCACTGGAGACATGCACCAGGGTCAGGTCGTGCTCCTCGGCGATGCGGGCAAGCTTCGCCACCGCGGACGCGTTGACCGCCCAGGCACCCGCGCGGTCCGCCTCGGCGCCGTTGACGTCGTTGTAGGCGGCGCAGTTGATGATTGCCCAGTAGCGCGACCAGTCCCGCTCGCCGGGGGACGTAATGTCGAACTCTTCCCGCGTGCAAAACTCCGCATCCGGCAGCAGCGGGCGCAGCGCTCGACCCAGTTGGCCGTTCGCCCCGGTGACGAGGATGCGGCGGGGCGGGACGGGGGTAGCGTCGACAAGCGCGGGGTGCTTTTTATCCGCGTCCGAGAGCTCCGCCACCTCCAGCGGCCAGTCGATTTCGCGGTAGGAGCAGTACGCGTAGCGCGCGCCGGGGCTGTACCGCTCGTTGACCAGATAGATGTAGGCCGTCGCGTCCTCTAAGGCCTGGAAGCCGTTGGCCACCCCGCGGGGCACGAACACGGCGGTGTCCTCCCCGATCTCGATGCCGTACTTCGCACCGTATGTTTCAGAGCCCTCGCGCATGTCCACCCACGCTCCGTAAACGCGCCCGGCAGCGACGGAGACCCATTTGTCCCAGGGCTCGGCGTGCATCCCGCGGGTCGCTCCGCGCCGCGCGTTAAACGACACGTTGTTCTGCACCGGCCGCAGACCCTGGCCCGCCCAGTTCTCCTTGAACCACCCGCGGTTGTCCGCGTGCACGGCGAGCGTGTGTACCTCGAGGCCTTCGATCGGCGTGTTCATCTACTGCCCACTTTCCGCATACCGCTTCTCGACGCCCACCTTCGCGCCCCTCCACCAATCCTCGTGCTCGGCGTACCATGTAATCGTCTTCTCGAGCCCAACCCACATGTCGGTGTACTGCGGGCGCCACCCCAACTCCCCGCGAATCTTCGTCGCATCCATCGTGTACCGCTGGTCGTGGCCCGGCCGATCGGCGACGTGTTCGTAAGTGCCTCCCAGAAGCTCGCAGATCATCTCGACGACCTCCTTGTTCGTGATATGGCCGTGGCCAGCGCCGATGTTATAGGTTTCCCCGAGCCGCCCCCGCTCCAGAATTGCCAGGACGGCATCGTTGTGGTCATCGACGTGGATCCAGTCGCGCACCTGCGCACCCGAACCGTAGAGCTTGGCCGGCGCCCCGCTCAAAATGTTCGTGATCTGCCGCGGAATGAACTTCTCCACGTGCTGGTAAGGGCCGAAATTATTGGAGCAATGTGACACCGTCGCCTTCACCCCGAAGCTGCGGACCCACGCCCGCACCAGGTGGTCCGACCCCGCCTTAGTGGCGGAGTAGGGGCTAGACGGCCGATACGGCGACTGCTCGGTGAAGGCCTCGTCGCCGCCGAGGGGCAAGTCCCCAAACACTTCGTCCGTGGAAATGTGGTGAAGTCGCTTCCCGTGCCGCCGTACGGCCTCGAGCAGGGTGAACGTTCCCACCACATTGGTGTTTACGAACGGGGAGGGGTCGGCCAGGGAATTGTCGTTGTGGGATTCGGCGGCGAAGTGGACGACGACGTCGCAGTGGCGGACGAGGTCGTCGACAAGCGGGGCGTCCGTGACGCTGCCTTGGACGAACTCGTGCTCAACACCTTCCAAGTTCGCCCGGTTCCCGGCATAGGTGAGGGCATCTAACACCACAATCCTTGCGGTGCCGCGCTGGGCGGCGAGGCGGACGAAATTGGATCCGATGAACCCGGCTCCGCCGGTGACCAGCATGGTGCGCATATCACGCAACTATACGGCTCGCCTCAGACCGAGGACGTGGACCACGGAGCCGGTTAGGGGCCCGACGATGAGCGCCACACACGCAGTTGACGACACGGGGAGCGGCACGACAAACAACAAAACAAGGGTGACCAGGGTCGCCGCGACCCACCCAGCGACGTACCAACCGTGGCGCTTCAGCGCGAGGAGGGCCACACCCGTAATCATCAGCGAGCCCATGAACGCGGACGCGAACGTCAGTACGCCCAAAGTGAGGCCCGGGACGAACATCTCCGGCTTGAACGCGAGGCGGAGGATCCAGGGGCCGAGTGCCCACGCTGCCACGAATCCCACCGTGCCGAGCACCATTACAAGCGCTATCGGGCCGCGCAGAGCGGAGTAGATCCTGTGCCGGTTTTCCACGAAGCGGACCACCAGCGCCGACTGGAACCTCTGCAGGGGCACGAGGACGGGGGCGCGCGTCAAGATGACGGCGTTAATGATGGCCGAGACGGCCACGCCCTCGTCTGCGGGAAACGCGGCGCTCGCGGCGGTAGGAAAGCCCATGATCAAGATTGCCGAGCCCCCCGAGGCAACCATTGCGGAAAGGACGCGCCGCAGCAGCTCGCCCGTGTCCACGTCGAGTGCGGTGCGCACGTATTCGCGGCGCACCACCACGAGCCAGCTGAGGGCGCCGATCACCGTGATGACGAGGAATGCCGGCAGGCCCCACCCGCGCCACCACGCGACGAGGGCAAGGGCCAGGCGCAGCCCCGCATCGAGGGCGAGGAGCGCGGCGTAGCGGTTCCACCGCTGGGTGCCACTCAAAACACCCGAGAGGATGGCCTGGAAAACGTAGCTCACCAGGCCTACGGCACATAGAGCACCGGCCGTAACGGGGGCCGTGGGCACGAGCCGCGGGACGACAGCCGCGGCAAGCACGCCACCCGCTACGAGCGCGGCGACCGCTGCCCCCGCGGCCAGCCCCCACGGGTTGCCGGATCCCCTGACACCCGTCTTCACCGCTCCCGAAACGGCGCGGGTGGTTTCGTGCGTCATGCCGTCGATAAGACCCGTGGCGGCGAAGAACAAACCCCAGAAAGCGGCGAAGTAGCGGTAATCGGTCTCCGCACCCAGTGCCCACTGCGCGACCCAGAGGACGACGAAGCCAGATAGAGCAGCGAAGACGGTTGAGAGTGACAGCGCTTTCACGGGAACTCCGGAAGGTCCGAGTGGTTTAGCCAGGCGTCCATCACGCCGTCGACGTCGGCACCGTAGGGGCGCAGCGCGTTAGCCAAATCGAAGGGTTCCACGACGCCATGCGCATTCTTGGCGACGTACTCCCGAACGCCCCTGAAGAACCCCTGGTCACCGATGTGACGTCGTAAAGCATGAAGCGTGAGCGCGCCCCGCTTGTACACGCGGTCGTCAAACATGTTGCGCGGGCCGGGATTACCGAGGCAGAAGTTCTGCGGGGTGAGCGCATTGTAGTGTCGTCGGGCGCTGCGGTCGATGGGAGCGCCGAGGTGTTCGGCCCACAGCCACTCCGCGTAGCAGGCGAAACCCTCGTTCAGCCAGATGTCGTTCCACTGCGCGACGCCGAGCGAATTACCAAACCACTGGTGAGCCAGCTCGTGGGCAATGAGGCGCTCATACCCGGCGAGGTGATTGACGCCAAAGATCGACATCCCTTGAGCCTCCAGCGGGATCTCCAGAGGGTCTTCCGTCACCACGACCTCGTAGCGTTCAAACGGGTAGGGGCCGAAGAGCTCCTCAAAGAAATCCAACATTGCCTGCTGCTTGGCAAGGTCGCCCACCTGAGTGCGTGGCGGAAGCCAGGCATAGGTGTTCCGCCCCAGCGAGTGCCGCGAGTACCGGCCTACCTGGACGCACGCGAGGTAGGTTGCCATCGGCTTCGCGGTGAAGTTCGTCACGGCGGAAAAACCCTGGTCCGCGCGCACGTCGAAGGAGTACGTGGCTTTCTCATCGGGGGTGTCGTCGCAGGGGAACCACGTGGGCGCGCCATTGGGCTGGTTTGCCACGAGCGCTCCGTTCGTCAGCTCCTCCCAACCCAGCGCGCCCCACTGAGTCCGGCGCGGTGCGGGGCTGCCCGAATACCGGATAGACAGCGTGAATTCCGTGTCGACGGGCACCGTGTTTGCGAATGAGATCCGCAGCTTGCCCTCCGACTGGCGGTAACGCCGAACCTGAATTCCCGACGACGCCGACATACGTCTGACCGTCAGTCGTTCATCCACATCCAGTGTCATGTGATCGAGGTCGCGCCAGTTGGTCAGCGTCAGCGTCGCGGTTCCGTCCAACCGGTTGGGGCCCACCTTGTAGTCCATCTCTAGGTGGTAGTGAGTCACGTGGAACCCCAGGTTGAATTCGATGCCCGTGTACGTGTCGCGGGTACCGGGTACCGGGGTGGAGCGCAGGCGCTGGGTTTTCACTGGGGTGAGTCTACAGGGGCCTTCGCGTCGGGTTTAAAGGGAAACGTCATTCCGTACTCCTGCTCGAGGGTCTGGATTTGCTGCAGCGTGTGGCGGAGGGACGCGCCATTGTCGTGCTCATCGAGCAGAGCGTGGCACCGCGCGTAGAAGCGGGCCGCCGAGCCACGGCGACGTTGGATATCTGCCGCGCTTGCTTTCCACCTGGGAACCGTGGGCGTAGTTTCCTCGACGAGGATGCCTTCCGGTTCGGTGGTGGCCCACGTGCCGTCCTCGAACAGCCAGACGATTTCGCCGCTAGACGGGTCAGGGATGTAGAAGGCTCGCCGGTCCGTCTTGACGTTGTGGTGGTGGGCGCAAAGACAGAACAGGTTGCCGGGGGTCGTGGGTCCGCCCGCGTCGTAGGGAACCCGGTGGTCGAGCTGGCACTCCTCGGCAGCGCGGTCGCAGCCGGGGAAAATGCAGACGCCGTCGCGCGCACGCACGTAGTTGCGCATGTGCTCGGTGGGTGCGTAACCCTCGACGACCTCCGCGGCAATGTCGTCGAGGTCGACGGTCGGCTCCGGTACCTCGCCGTTGGCATCCCAGCCGTGACCGGGGTAGTACGCCGTGTCCCGCCCCTTCGGTGTAAAGGCGTAGGTGACGGGGCGTGACGCGGGCTGGGCTCCCCCGTGGAACACCGCGTCCAAAGCCTCGGCCAGTGTCAGATGCCCTTCCCGTGCCACCGCGCGCAGGGTCGCTTCGTAGCCAGCGATCGTGCTTGTAGCGCCTGAAATGATGATTGCGGCGTTTTTCACATCGTTGGTATAGCCGGGCACGAAGCTTATCGACGTTTCGCGTGCCTGCTCGGCACGCTCCTTCCGTCGCTTCGGATCGAAATTAATGGTCTCATCGATCTTCCCCACGAGCTTGCGCAAGCGCAGCGCGACGGACCTCGATGAGGGGAAGGGTTGGTCGGCTTTGCGAGGGGTGAACATGCCCACCAGAAACGAGTCGATGGCCTGCCACGTTTCCTTGGGGGTCTCCGGATGCAGCGTGCACAAAATGTGATCGATGATCGAGAGCCGTTTGATGTTGATAAGGCAGGTCCGTTCCTGCAATTCCCGGAGGGCAGGCAGCTGTGCGAGGCGCATATAGGCACAGATCGCGTGTTCGATTTCTGTTTTGGCCAAGTCGGTTTCCTGGGCGAGGGCGGCGACTTCCAGGTCGAAATCCTCGACGTCCCCGTCGCCGGTGGCGTAGCCGATAAACATTGCGCATTCCCCTGCGCGGCGCTGGTAGGCACCTCTCGATGCGGGTGTGTCGTTGCGTTCGATGGTGAAGTAAGTAGGGCCAGGTTGCGTCACGAGAATCTCCCCCGAGAATGTCTCTTATTCAGGTCCAGCCCCCACATTATCGAACATATGCTCGCTTGTCAACGCCACAGCGAAAGTATTTTCGAACCCGTAGACAGCAAAAAACGTCGCACCGGGGGAGCCGGTACGACGTCGAGAAGTGGGCGTTGACTAAGCGACGCCGAGCGCCGGAGCGATAGTGGAGGTCCAGGCCTCGTCGATATCCTGGCGCCAGACGGGCCAGGAGTGTGTGCCGGTGTTGCGGAACTCGTATTTGGCGTTGATGCCCAGGCTGTCGAGCTTAGCTTGGAGGTCGTGGGTGCACTTGTTCACGGCTGCCTCGATGACGCCGCCTTCGACCTGCAACTGGGCCGCTCCGATAGAGGCAACGGGAGCGGCTAGGCCCTGAGCTGCGAGGGTCGACGTCAAATCATCCTTCGACGCGAGGCCCGTGCCAGCGGAGATGTAGAGCGCGGTGTCGCGCAGATTGGCGGCGTTGAGGAGCGCGTCGTGCTTGACGTTGTTCTCGCTGCCCATCGGGCCCCACATCATCTCCGGTGTGACGGATGTGTAGTCTCCCGATTCCGAGGCGCGGTTAATCGTGATCCGCCCAAAGTTGTAACCGTGCGGCGAGGACGTCGCGGCGCAGCCGGAGAAGGATCCGGCCGCGGCGTAGAAACCGGGCTTCAAGGTGGGCAGCACGAGCGAGGACGTAGCGGACATCGAGAAGCCGGCGATCGCGCGTTTGTCGTTTGCTTCCAGGTAGGGCTCGATGGCGGTGGGGAGCTCGTCGAGAAGGAAGTTTTCCCACAACTGGGGGCCCTTGAAGTAGGGCGCCTGCACGGTCGTGTCTACCCAGTTCGTGTAGTAGGAAAACGCGCCCTCCTGCGGGATGACGACGTTTACGCCCTTGCCCTTGAAGTAATTAACCGCGTCAAAGCGCGAGATCCAGTCGGCGTCCTGCTCGGCACTGCCCGCGCCGTTGAGCAGGTAGAACGTCGGCGCCTCGGTGACGCGCTCGCCCGCCGCGCTGGTGGCGGGGATGACGGCCACCGGGATGTCGCGACCCATCGACGGGGAGTGGACCTTGTAGGCGTGCAGGGACACGTGGTCGACCTGCTTCGTCCACGCCTGCGCCTTGCCCCCCGAGACGGTCAGCGGAACGTCCGTGGTGACGTCCCACGCCTTCACCGTGGTTTCCGCGGAAGCGGCGGGGGCGAGACCCAGAGCCAGGGACAGGGAGGCAGCGACGGCCATCACCGTACGTGCGATCTTCATGGGCGGAGTACATCCTTTTCAATGGAGAAATTCAGCTGCGTGTCAATGTAGCCGACGGCTCGCGAGAGCACTACCGAGCGTACAGGTAGCGTATGCCACAACGTGCGAGATTGTGCGACAATAATCGGGCCTCAAGACAATTACCGCGACGAAAGGGATACCTGTGAACCCCATCGAGTACATCCAGCTGCAGATCAACAACGCGCTCGGCCCCTTGATCCACCTCGGCTCCTCGGGCTTGTCCAAACTCTCTCTGGCGCTGCATCTGTTCTAGCCAGGTACTCGCCGCCCCCGATGCCGCGTACCCACGTATCCTAGTGGGCGTGAGTAACGAACACTATGACGTTGTTGTCCTCGGTGCGGGCCCCGGTGGCTACGTCGCCGCGATCCGTGCCGCGCAGCTTGGGAAGAAGGTCGCGGTTGTTGAGAAAAAGTACTGGGGTGGCGTGTGCCTGAACGTGGGCTGCATTCCCTCTAAGTCACTTTTGAAAAACGCCGAGGTCGCGCACCTGTTTAACCACGAAGCGAAGACCTTCGGCATCAAGGGTGACGTCGAGTTCGACTTCGGTGACGCCCACAAGCGCTCCCGCCAGGTCTCCCAGAAGATCGTCGGTGGCGTCCACTACCTGATGAAGAAGAACAAGATCACCGAGATCGACGGCCTCGGCTCGTTTACCGACGCCAAGACGCTGGAGATCAGCGAGGGCAAAAACGCGGGCAAGACCGTGACCTTCGACAACTGCATCATCGCGACGGGTTCCGTCGTGCGTAGCCTGCCCGGCATTGAGTTGTCGGACAACGTCGTGTCCTACGAAGAGCAGATCCTCAACCCCGAGGCGCCGCGTAAGATGGTCATCGTCGGTGCAGGCGCCATCGGCATGGAGTTCGCCTACGTGCTGGCCAACTACGGTGTCGATGTCACCGTCGTGGAGTACATGGACCGGGTGCTCCCGAACGAGGACAAGGATGTCTCCAAGGAGATCGCCAAGGCGTACAAGAAGCTCGGCGTGAAGCTCCTGACCGGGCACGCCACTACCGCTGTGCGCGACAATGGCTCCGAGGTCGAGGTGGACATCAAGAAGAACGGCACCGAGGACACGGAAACGCTCACCGTCGACCGTGTCATGATCTCCGTTGGCTTCGCGCCCCGCACCGAGGGTTATGGCCTAGAGAACACGGGCGTCGACCTCACGGAGCGAGGGGCCATTGCTATCGACGACAACATGCGCACCAACGTCGAGGGCCTGTACGCGATTGGCGACGTCACAGCGAAGCTGCAACTGGCCCACGTCGCGGAAGCGCAGGGCATCATCGCGGCGGAGACGATCGCCGGTGCCGAGACCCTGCCGATCGAGGACTACATGATGACCCCCCGCGCGACCTTCTGCAACCCCCAGGTCGCGTCCATGGGTTACACCGAGGAACAGGCCCGCCAGAAGTGGCCGGACAAAGAAATCAAGGTGGCGACGTTCCCGTTCTCGGCCAACGGCAAGGCGCTTGGCCTCGGCGAGTCCACCGGCTTTGCCAAGCTTGTTGCCGACGCCGACTTCGGCGAGATCCTAGGGGCCCACCTGGTTGGAGCCAACGTCTCCGAGCTCCTGCCCGAGGTGACGTTGGCGCAGCGCTTCGATCTCACTGCGAGCGAGATCGCGCGCAACATTCACATCCACCCAACGCTCTCCGAGGCTCTCAAGGAGATCTCGCATGGCGTCGAGGGGCACATGATTAACCTGTAACAGCTGCGGCCAAGGCTCCGAGCGACTCCGCGAGCGTGTCGTCGTTGTAGTTCTCGGAGACCGAACGGGCGGCGTCGGACGCGAGCTCCGACCGGTCGTAGGTCAGCGTCACGGAGGTGTGGTCGGCGTCAACGGGCTCGAGCTCGTAGAGCCACTTCGAGCCGACCTGGACGCCGCCGGTGATGTTCTCCACGTTCTTCCATCCGATGACGCGATCCGGCTGGAAGGCGAAGACCTCGTTGCGTGTTTGGTACTCGGAGCCGTCTGGCTTGGACATGTTCATCGTGAACGTGTCGCCGATGCTGCCGAGGCGGTCGCCACGGTCCGCGGAGACGACGGAACCGGAGTGGTCCGTCTCCGCGTGGCGCTGGGGGTTGGACAGGATATTGAAGATCGTGCCCGCGGGGGCGTCGATGACTCGTGTTGCGGTGTTCGTCTGCTCAGTCATGGCGCCCAGTGTAGAGAAAACTCAGTAGGGGGCGATCGACGTCGAGTGGGGGTCGACGTGTGCCCCGTACTGGATGGAGGGGAAGGCCCGCTGGGCGCAGTTCTTCCGGGGACACACGCGGCACCCTGCGCCGATGGGGGTGGCCTGCGTGACGTCGTCAAGCGGGAGGCCCTGCGCGTAGATCGTGCGGTCAGCGTGGCGAGTCTCGCACCCCAGGCCGATGGCGAAGAGCTTCTCGGTCTCGTTGAATTGGAAGCGGTGGTGGCGCACGGTCCTGGCCACCCAGAGGTACGTGCGGCCGTCCGGCATCATCGCGTGCTGGCGGACCGTTTCGCCGGGCAGCGAGAACGACTCGTAGATGCCCCACAGCGGGCAGGTGCCACCCGACGTGGAGAAGTGGTAGCCCGTCGCGGATTGGCGCTTTGAGATGTTGCCGGCCCGGTCCACTCGCACGAAGGTGAAGGGGACCCCGCGACGGTTCGCGCGCTGGAGTGTGGACAGCCGCGACGCCACGGTCTCGTACCCCACGCCGAATACGTGGCTGAGGTAGTCCACGTCGTAACCGTGGGCCTCGGACTCGGAGTGCATCAAGGTGTACGGCAGCAGGGTGGCCGCGGCGAAGTAACTTGCTATGCCGCGCCGGGCGAGGTTCACCGAGGTTTCAGAGGAGAAGGGTTCGGCGGCTACGTGCGCGTCGATAAGCTGGCCTGCCTCGAGGTAACCGAGCTCGGACGCGATGCGGAACGAGCGTTGACCTGCCGAGAGGATGGGTGAGAGGGTGAGGACTCCGCGGGCGGGGTCAAGGAGGTGCAAGATGCCGTTGTCGGTCGGCCGGATACGTACCTCGATGTTGTGACGAACCGTAATTCGCTCGAGGAGGGCGACCTCAGTCTCGTGAATGCCGAAGCGCGAGATGCCCAGCTGTGCCGCGAGGGATTCGGCGTAGTGGTCGATGTCGTCGAGATAGTTCTGCCTGGAATAGAAGAAGTCGCGCACCTCGTCGTGGGGCATCGCGAGCGTCTCGGATGCCGAGACGCGCGAGTCCGTGGCCAAGGTCAGCTTGTCGCGAGCGTTGCTGTAACGGCGGTGCATCTCGACGACGGACCGCGCCACGGCCGGGTGCCGGTAAACCAACTCCGACAGTTCCTGCAGTTCCACGTCTCCGGTGCCGAGTTCTTGGTCGGCGACAACGTCTTTCAACTCGGCGAGAAGCCGGGAGTCGTCGTCCCGGGAGAAGAACGTCGCGTCAACCCCGAAGGCCTCCGTGATGCGTTTCAATACTGAGACGGTGAGGGGGCGGACGTCGTGCTCGATCTGATTGACGTAGGAGGCAGACAGCTCCAACGTAGCCGCCAGGGAGGCCTGGCTCAGGTTCCGTTCACGACGCAGCTGGCGGAGCCGGGAGCCAACGTAGGTCTTAGGCATGGACCTATCTAACCATCGACGGAGGCCCCGCTGTGAAGGATTGCTAAAGAACTTCGCACGCCGATTTCCCCCTGTAAGGACATACTTACATCCAAAAGTATGACACCCTTTGGGGTGGTGCGGGAGGGGCCCCGGTGTGCCCCACGAGCTAGTGGGAAAAATCACATCAATCACGTATATGCGCCATCGACCGCGCCTTCGAGGCGCGCGAGGGCTGAGCGGCTCTTGGTGGGCCCTCAATGAGTAGGTGAAACTTCCCAGTGTTTCGTAAAGTTGAAACGACACTGGAGGTGCCATGACTATTCAAAACGCAGATCGCGACGCAATCCGTAACGGAAAAATTACTGAGCGGCCACTCCGTGAACGGCCGTCATTCCCCACGTGGGCGCTAAAGCTGGGTATGGCCGTTACGGGGCTGATCTTCGCCCTCTACGTCCTCGGCCACATGGTGGGCAATCTCAAAATCTTCATGCCGCTGCACGCAAACGGCGTAGCCCCGATCGACGATTACGCCCGGTTCCTGCGCTCCATGGGTGAGCCCCTGTTCCCCCACGAGAGTTTGTTGTGGATCATCCGGCTTGTGCTGCTGGCCAGCCTTTTTCTCCACGTTTACGGCGCCTTCGCGCTGCGCGCCCGGTCCACTCGGTCGCGCGGCAAGTTCAAGCGGACGGGCCTGATGGGTGGTTGGCAGTCCACCGCAACGCGTTCCATGCTCGTCACCGGTGTGATCCTGCTGCTGTTCGTGATCTTCCACATTCTGGACCTCACGGTGGGCCAGGTCGTCGCCTCCGACGAATTCGTGCACGGCGCGGTGCGCAACAACCTGCTGGCCACCTTCGCGCCCGAACGCTGGTGGGTTGCCTTGGTCTACATCGTGGCCAACCTGGCGTTGCTGCTGCACCTCACCCACGGCATTTACCTGGCCGTGTCTGACCTGGGCTGGCTGGGCAAGCGAGGCCACGCCATCATGGTGGTCCTCGCGTACATCCTCCCCGGAATGGTCGTCTTGGGCAACGTCATCATGCCGCTTGCGCTCACGCTCGGCTGGGTTCCCGGCTTTTCCAGGTAACGGCTGATTAGGAGAAGAATTACATGACTACCGCTCAAACCCCCCAAGCCTTCCGCCAGCCGGCCTCAATCGTGCCGGGTGTCACTCCTGGTCGCATCCTGGACAGCGCGGAACCGGACCGTACCAAGGTCCGTATGAAGGACATGTGGGAGTACCAAAAAGACCACATGAACTTGGTCTCCCCCCTCAACCGTCGGAAGTTCACCGTCCTTGTTGTCGGCACCGGTCTGTCTGGTGGTGCGGCTGCGGCTGCATTAGGGGAACTTGGCTACAACGTCAAGGTGTACACCTACCACGACGCCCCGCGCCGCGCGCACTCGATCGCTGCCCAGGGTGGCGTGAACTCCGCCCGCGGCAAGAAGGTCGACAACGACGGCGCTTACCGCCACGTGAAAGACACGGTCAAGGGCGGCGACTACCGCTGCCGCGAGTCCGATTGCTGGCGCCTAGCCGTCGAATCCGTTCGCGTGATCGACCACATGAACGCGATTGGTGCGCCTTTCGCCCGCGAATACGGCGGAACCCTGGCCACCCGCTCCTTCGGCGGTGTTCAGGTCTCCCGCACGTACTACACGCGCGGTCAAACGGGCCAGCAGCTCCAGCTATCGACAGCCTCGGCCCTCCAGCGCCAGATCCACCTAGGCAACGTCGAGATTTTCACCCACCACGATTTGCTGGATCTCATCGTCGCCGAGAAGGATGGCAAGAAGCACTGCCACGGCATTGTCACCCGCAACCTGATCAATGGTGAGATCACGCCGTTCACGGGGCATGCAGTCATCTTGGCGACGGGTGGCTACGGCAACGTCTATCACAAGACGACTTTGGCGAAGAACTCCAACTCCTCCGCCATGATGCGTGCCTACGAGCGCGGTGCCTACCTCGCCTCGCCCTGCTTCATTCAGTTCCACCCGACCGGCCTTCCGGTCAATGCGAAGTGGCAGGCGAAGACGACCCTGATGTCCGAGTCGCTGCGTAACGACGGCCGCATCTGGACGCCGAAGGAAAAGGGCGACGACCGCAACCCGAACGAGATTCCCGAGGAGGAGCGCGACTACTTCTTGGAGCGTCGCTACCCCGCCTTCGGCAACCTCGTTCCTCGCGACGTTGCGTCCCGCGCGATCTCGCAGCAGCTCAACGCTGGTTACGGCGTGGGCCCGCTGCACAACTCGGCCTACCTCGACTTCTCCGACGCGATCGCCCGCCTCGGCGTGGATACGATCCGCGAGCGCTACTCCAACCTGTTCGAAATGTACGAAGACTCCACCGGCGAGGATCCGTACAAGGCGCCGATGCGCATCGCCCCGACCGTGCACTTCACCATGGGTGGCCTGTGGACGGACTTCAACGAGATGACGTCTATTGATGGCCTCTTCGCTGCCGGCGAGGCATCCTGGACGTACCACGGCGCAAACCGCCTGGGTGCAAACTCGCTGCTGTCGGCGTCGGTTGACGGCTGGTTCACCCTGCCGTTCACCATCCCGAACTACCTGGCCAACCACCTGGGTGAGCCGCTTCCCGCGGTCGACTCCCCGGAGGCCCTCGCTGCCGTGGAGCGCGCCCAGGCGATGGTCACCCGCATCATGAACGTGCGAGGCCCGCAGCCTCACGGCCCGGAATACTTCCACGAACAGCTCGGCGAAATTCTCTACGAGCACTGCGGCGTCGCCCGCACGGTGGAGGGGCTCGAAGAGGGCATCCGGAAGATCCGCGCGCTGCGCGAGGACTTCTGGGCCAACATCTTAGTGCCCGGTTCGTCCGAGGACATGAACCAGACCCTCGAGGCCGCGATCCGCCTGGTTGACTACATCAACCTGGGTGAGTTGATGTGCGTCGATGCCCTCGACCGCGATGAGTCGTGCGGCGCCCACTACCGCGCCGACCACCTCACCGAGGATGGTGAGGCGGAGCGTGACGACGAGAACTGGTGCTTCGTCTCCGCCTGGGAGCCGGCCGGTGACGGGCAGTTCGTCCGCCACGCCGAGCCCCTGTTCTTCGATTCGATTCCTCTGATGGCAAGGAACTACAAGTAATGAAACTGACACTTGAGATCTGGCGTCAGGCCGGACCCGATACAGAAGGCAGCTACGAAACCGTCGAGGTCGACGATGCCGTCGAGCAGATGTCCATCCTCGAGCTCCTCGACCATGTCAACAACCGTTACGTGGAGGAGGGCAAGGAGCCTTTCGTCTTCTCCTCGGACTGCCGCGAAGGGATCTGCGGAACCTGCGGTGTGAACGTCAACGGCCGCCCGCACGGTGCCGCAGAAAACACCACCGCCTGCCTCCAGCGCCTATTCAATTACAAAGATGGCGACACGCTGAAGATTGAGCCGTTCCGCTCGGGCGCCTTCCCCGTGATCAAGGACCTCGCGGTGGACCGCTCCGCGCTGGACCGCGTGATGCAGCAGGGTGGTTACATCTCCGTCCACGCTGGCACGGCCCCCGACGCCGATACGCTTCACGTCAATCACCACGACGCAGAGCTAGCACTCGATTACGCCGCGTGCATCGGCTGTGGCGCCTGTGTTGCGGCGTGCCCGAACGGCGCCGCCCACCTGTTCACCGGTGCTAAGCTGAAGCACCTGAAGCTGCTGCCGCTTGGCAAAGAAGAGCGTGGCAAGCGTGCTCGCCAGATGGTCGACGAGTTGGAAACTAACTTCGGTCACTGCAGCCTCTATGGCGAGTGCGCGGATGTCTGCCCCGCCGGCATTCCGCTGGACGCCGTCGCGGCCATCAACGCCGAGCGCGCTCGCGCAGCGTTCCGCGGGAACGACAACTAGTACGAGGATCACGAGGAAAAGAGCGAAGCAATGGGCAACTCCAACCATATCGTGGCGGATATCCGTTCCGAGTCCTTTCCCAACTACGAGGCACGTATCGAGGACGCGTACGTCGAGGGCTACGACCCCGTCTCGCTGGGTGCCCCACACTCCTCCCTGCAGACGTACTCACTATGGATCGGGATGGGCCTCATCCTCTCGGCGCTCTTCGGAATCGGCCTCGCCGTGTGGGGCGGCGCGGCACACTTCTACGGCTCCGGTTCTCAGGTGGACCTGAGCAACCGGTTGTTTGTCCTGGGTCTAGCCGAGGCAATCATCACTCTCGCGGTCGGCGCGCTCCTCATCTCTCGGTCGCGCAGAGCGTACAAGGAGTACCGCACCCGAACTGGGCGCATCAACTAAGCGTCCGCACCAATGGCAGCCGACGCGAGCTCTCTCCCTACGCCCAGCGATGAGGCGGGCAGGCGCGCGACCCTGCGGAGATACAAGATCGCCGTCACCGCCCTCCTCGGGGTCATGGCGGCGATTTTCCTTACCTGCTCCTGGCTCGAGTCGCAGGGCCACGAACACTGGGCGATTGGGTTGATCCGGGCCGGAGCGGAAGCGGGGATGGTGGGTGGCCTCGCGGACTGGTTTGCGGTCACCGCGCTCTTCCGCCACCCGATGCGCATTCCGATCCCCCACACGGCCATCATTCCGCGCAAGAAGGACCAGGTGGCCGGGGCGCTTAGCGACTTCGTCTCCGAGAACTTTCTCAACGCTCAGACGATCACAGACAAGGTCATGCAGGCGGACGTTCCACGCCGAGTGGGCGCGTGGTTGGCAAAGCCCGATAACGCCACGTTTGTGTCGGAGCAGGCGGGAGGCATCGCCACGCGGATGATCACGGGGATAAGCGCGGACGACGCCGAGCGGTTCATTCGTTCCCAGGTGCTGGATCGCGTGGCTGAACCGGAGTGGGGCCCACCGCTCGGCCGGGCGCTCGAGGGACTCGTCGAGGACGGAAAGGTCGATCCACTTGTCGACGAGGCGATTTCCTGGGCGCGCCGCAAGGTCGGGGAGATGGAGTCGACGGTTGTCGAGATGATCGACGAGCGGATGCCGCGGTGGGCGCCACGCTTCGCCAAGGAACTCGTGGGTGAGCGCGTGTACCGCGAGCTCGCCGACTTCGCGTGGGAGGTCGATACCAACCCCGACCACGAAGCCCGCCAGGCGATTCGGCGGCAGCTGGCTCAGTTCGCCGACGATCTGCAGCACGACCCCGACATGATCGCGCGCGTCGAGGGTGTCAAGGCGGATGTCATGAATTCGCGCGCGGTGAGTGCCACGGCTGCGGGGGCCTGGGAGCAGGTTTCGAGCTCGCTTCTCGACGCCGCACAGGACCCGCAGTCGGCCTTGCGCCAAAAAATCGCCTCGCTTTGCCTGGAGTGGGGAAACAAGCTGGTGAAGGATGAGCAGGTCCGCGCCGCGGCGGAGAAAAACCTGCGGCGGGCCACGCGTTTCCTCGCCGACAATGGTGCCGATGAAATCGTCGGGATCATCTCGGAGACGATCAGGCGCTGGGACGGCGTGGAAGCCAGCGAGAAGATCGAGCTCATGGTGGGAAAAGATCTGCAGTTCATCCGCCTCAACGGCACCATCGTTGGTGCACTCGCCGGGATGGCTATCTACACTGTTTCTCTGCTGCTGTTTTCCTAAAGCTACTTCCTAAGCTACAAGGTGGGATCCCCTAATGATTTCTGGCTCCGTCGCTTCGATCCTGGCCGTGCCGGGCATCGTGCGTACTCTGCTCTTCCTCGCCGTCGGGATTGCCGGTGTCGTCGGGGCGGTTCTGGCGGCCACGACGAGGGAGGACGCCTTCGCCGCGGGGAATCGCCAGAGCAAGTGGGCGTGGGTAGCCATCCTCGCCGTCGGCGCGGGCGTGTGCCTCTTGCGGTTCCCCTTTGTATCCTGGTTCGGCGCCGTCGCGATTGGCCTGTACTACCTTGATGTCCGGCCGCAGCTCAACAACATCCTGCGCGGCAATTCGGGCTGGTAGACGTGAACAATGTGGAGTGGCTGGCCACCAGGACGGGTTTGTCTCTTCTGGGTGAATCCGAGCCCTTCCCCGAGCCCTCGCCACGCCACCGGATGGGCGTGGTCGTGGAGCCCACGCACATCGGCACGGCTAGGCGCCGGGGGCTGCCGGTGTTCGCGGTAGTTGGGTGGCCGACGGGCCGCCACCACAGCGTGATCAAGGCGGCCGAGGCGCGGCTCGCGGTCGAGGCGGGTGCGTCGGAAGTGTGGCTCGCCCTCGATCCCGCGGTCACGGAGAGGAACGCGCTCTTAGCGGACATTGTCGCGGTGCGCCAGGCGGTCGAGGACCCGGCGCGGCTCGGGGTTGTCGTCACCGGGGACGCAGCCGTGTGGGCTGCAGAGCGGGCCGGAGCGGACCGCCTCGTGGTGTCGTCTGGTCAGTCGGTCCCGCAGTCGCGGCTCGACGTCGTGGTGCTCGGGGTCGAGGACAGCCCGGAGGCTGTAATCGAGGCGCTTGAGGCCGGCGCCACGGGCGTCTTTACGGCAGTGAATCTCCCAAGCTGCTGAGGTCTACGTTCTGGCCGGTGAGGGTCGCGCGGAGGCCGCCATCGACGGGGGTAAGGTCGGTGATCTGCAGTTCTCCGGTGGCGATCGAGCCCACCTGCTCGCGCAGGATGTCAGTCAGCACGGAGGCGGCGGACTGAGGCAAGGCGACGCCGAACAGCGAGCTCGAAGGTGCTTCAAATGTGAGCTCGCCGTTGTCCACCACGGGGCGGAGGTCGATGCCGGCCAGCCCGTTGCTCAGGCTGATCGTGAACGTCCCCTCAGAGGGGTTGGAATGGACGCCCGAGACGCTTACGATGCCGCCGAGAAGAGAAGCGGCGGTGCCTCCCGTCTCGTTGAGGGTATGGCTGAGCTGCTGCTGAAGCTGGGCGCGCAGGAAATCGTCGGGAAGTTCGGCTGAGGCGGTGAGGTCGTCGGCGACGTGGGTTCTCAGGTGGAGCCTGGTGACGTCGACAGTCGTGGCCGGCTGGCCCGCGGTGTTGTCGCCGTTGACCGCGAGCGTTGAGGGGAGGTACAGCGAGACGTGGGGGAGCGCTCCACCGAGCAAGCCGAGGGTGACGGGCGTGGAGCCGAAGGAAACCTCGGGCTCTGCTTCCTGGGACACCTCCCCCCGGATCTGGCTCGCGATGTAATTGCGTAATCCGATCTCAGCTGCGAGCAGGAGCACAAGCGCAACGGCGAGCGTGCCGGCGATCACCTTCCAGGCTGTCTTCATGGGTGCATCATACGTGCGGGGCCACGGCTTCCCAACCGATAGTGAGCAGATTATCCCGAAGCTGGCGCCGCGGTACCTGAATCGGCCAGCCGGCCGCGGCCAGCTCCACCCTGGCGTGCGCCCAGCGCACCCGCGGGCCGTGCGGAGCCCATGCCGCGGCGTGGTCCCAGGCTGAGTCGGCGGCCGCGAGCAGGTCGTGGATGGGTTCGCCTGGAACGTTGCGGTGAATCAGGGCCTTCGGCAGCCGCTCCGCCAGGGCGGAAGGTTTCTCGACGGCCCAGGGGTCCCACGCGAGGGTGAGGGTGAGCGGGCCGGTGGCGTCGAGAAGTAGCCATGATGCGAGGCGTCCCACTTCGTCGCAGGTGCCCTCGATGAAAACTCCGCCGGGGGCGAGGCGCTGCGTCACGGTCTGCCATGCCTCTTCAACGTCCGAGACGTCATACTGGCGCAGCACGTTGAAGGCGCGGACGAGATGGGGCCGGTAGCCTGCGAGCTCAAACCCGCCGAGCTCGAAGCGCACGCCGTTACGGGGCGCAAGGACGCGCTCGGGGGCGATCTCGAGGCCGACCACCTCCGTCGACGGGTTGACCTGGCGCAGCCAGCGGGCCCACTCGACGGTGGTGGTGTGGGAGGCTCCGTAGCCGCAATCGACGGCGAGGGGCTGGGGCGAAGACCGCAGCAGTTCCTGGATGCGCGGGTGGTACCGGGTCCAGCGGTCGGAGCGGCGCAGCCTGTTAACGCCCGTCGTGCCCCGCGTGATCACCCCAAACGGCTTGCCCGGGCCGCGTTTCGCCCGGAGGTTATGGGCATGGTCGGGCACTGCGCGCAGTTAGAGGTTCTCAGAAATCCACTGTTCGGTGAGCTTCGCCTCGTTGGCGAAGATCTCCTCGAGCGCTTCGCCGACCTTCGGCTCCAACGCGGCACCCATGAAGGGGATGTTGACCTTGGCTTCGTTGTCGTAAGCGAGGGAGGTGACATCACCTTCTCCGCTCAGCGCGATGTCGCCGGAGAAGTCGACCGGGGTTCCCTTCACGTCGCCGGTGTAGGACAGTGTGGCCTTGTCGCCGTCGAGCGCGCCGATGGTGACCACGCGTTTCAGCTTCAGATCCTGCGAAATCATCGCTTGGGCTGCCTCGGGGAGGATGGACTTGGGCAGGACCTCGAAAAGGGTCGCGGTGTCGCCGGTGAAGTCGTGCAGCTGACCCGGCTCGGGGGAAAGCTTCTCGGCGATGAACTCCCAGTACTCCTTCGTGCTCAACGCCTGGTGCACCTTCTGCGCCGAGTGGTTGATGGTCACGGTGGTTTCACTGTGTGCAGTCATGGGCTACAGACTACCGTTGAACGCGTGCCTACATCACGTTTCGCCTCCCTGACTACACTGCGCGTGGGCGGGAGCCCGCGCGAGATCATCCGCTGTACCAGCGCCGATGAGTTAGCCGCCACCGTGGAGCGGCTCGACCGGGAGGGCCGAGAACTCCTCGTCGTGGGGGGCGGTTCCAACCTCGTCGTAGCGGAGGGGGACCTCGACCTCACCGCGGTCATCGCCGGCAACGAGGGCGTGTGGCTTAACGACGCCACCCTGCGCATCGGTGCCGGAACCGTGTGGGACGACGTCGTGGCTTTCGCCGTCGACCACGGGTTGGGGGGAATCGAGGCGCTCTCCGGAATTCCCGGCTCGGCGGGTGCCACCCCCGTGCAGAACGTGGGTGCGTACGGGTCGGAAATATCGGACGTGCTCACCCGGGTGCGGTTGTGGAACCGTCAGACGCTGGCGGACGAGTGGGTGCCCGCGGAGTCGCTCGAACTGGGGTACCGCTCCTCCAACCTGAAGTTCACCGGGCGGGCCGTCGTACTCGAGCTGGAGATCGAGCTGGAGAAAACGGATCTGTCGATCCCGCTGCGCCACCTCGGGGGTGAGCGCGTCCCGCTTGCTGACGCCCGCGCCTCGGTCCTGGAGACGCGCCGTGCGAAGGGGATGGTGCTCGACGAGGCCGACCACGACACGTGGTCGGCGGGTTCCTTCTTTACTAATCCCATCGTCCCAGCGGAGATTGCCGACGCGATCGGGGAGAAGAGCATGCCCCGCTTCCCCCAACCCGATGGGCGGGTGAAGCTTTCTGCAGCCTGGCTCATCGAGCATGCGGGCTTCCCCCGCGGCTACCCCGGCGAGGGCGCGGCCGCTCGCTTGTCGACGAAACACACGCTCGCCCTCACCAACCGGGGGTCGGCGACGGCGGATGACATTGCGGAGTTGGCTCGGTCGGTGCGTGGTGGCGTCGAGAAGCGGTATGGCGTAGCGCTGGAGCCCGAACCCGTGTGGGTGGGCCTGAGCCTCTAGTTAGCCTCTAACCGCTCGATGAGGTCGCTCTGCACTTCGCGGCGGCGGATCTTCCCCAGCGGATCGCGGGCGAGCTCCTCGAAGTGGTAGAAGGTGCGCGGCACCTTGTAGCGCGTGAGGCGCTCCCGGGCGAAGTCCTTCAGCGAATCGGGGTCCAGGGGGGCGCCCTCGGCAAGGGTGACGCAGGCAACGACATCTTCTGAACCGTCGGAGCGAGGGCGGCCCACCACGGCGACGTCGACGACGTCGGGGTGCTGGCGGATAACGTCTTCGACCTCCTGGGGGTAGACGTTGAAACCACCTGTGATGATGAGCTCCTTGATGCGCGAGACGAGCTTAATAAATCCGTCGTCCTCCATCACGCCCATGTCACCGGTGCGGAACCACCCGTCGTGGAACGCGGCCCGGGTGGCATCCTCGTTGCCCAGGTAGCCGGAGAAGACCTGGGGGCCCCGGGCCAGAAGCTCGCCCGCCTCTCCGGCGGGCATGTCCTCGTCCGGATTCTCGGGGTTCGCGATGCGGATCTCGGTGTCGGGAAAAGGGATGCCGATGTAACCGGGCCGACGGCTCGAGCTCTGCGGGTTGCCAACCAGAATCGGAGAGGCCTCCGTCAGACCGTAACCCTCCACGAGATGTCCACCAGTCAAAGCCTCCCACTCGTCGATGACCTGGGCCGGCAGCGATGAAGCACCTGCGAACCCCGTCGTGATGTCGGAGAGGTCGGCCCCGGTTTCCTTCGCGCTGTCCACGATGCGTTCAAAAAGAGTGGGCACCCCGGGAATGAAGGTCGGCTTGTACTTCTTGATGGCGGACATGACCAAGTTGATCTGGGGAGCGGGCAGCAAAATCACCTCGCTTCCGATCAAAAAGGTCAGGGTGAGCGAGAAGGTCAGGCCGTAGGCGTGGAAGAACGGCAGCGTGGCCAGCATGCGCTGGTTTCCTTGCTGGAACTCGCGCACCCATGCCACGCCCTGGTAGGCGTTGGCATGAAGGTTGGCGTGGCTCAACACAGCGCCCTTGGGCTGGCCGGTCGTCCCCGAGGTGTAGAGAATGAGCGCCGGAGAATCGGGCGTCACCGTGTTGGGGGCGGAAAGGCCCGCGCCGTCGCCGCCAAAGCTGCTGCTTGTGAGTTCTTCCCAGGCGATAGTGCCCGCGGCGCGGCGTGGCGCCGCAAGCTGAGCCCGCGCGGCGCGGATCTTCTTCAGCGGGATCCTCAGCGCCGCCTGCTGGAGGCGTGGCATCGCTACCGTCATGTCCACGCTGACAACGGACTCGAGGTCCGTTCCCTCCTTCAACGTCAAGGCGGTCTGGGCGACCTTGTCCCAGCAGATGGCCACCCGGGCACCGTGGTTGGAAAACTGGGGGCGCAGCTCCGCGGCGGTGTAGAGGGGATTGTGCTCCACGACGACGGCGCCGAGGAGCTGCACGGCGAAGAACGCAGCGATGTGTTGGGGGCAGTTCGGCAGGAGGAGAGCGACCCGGTCGCCGGCCTTCACCCCGAGGGCCTGGAGCCCCGCGGCGGCTTGGCGCACCTCCGCGTCGAGCTGCTTAAATGTCTGGCTCCGGCCAAAAAAGCGCGTCGCCGGGCGGTCGGCGTGCGCTTTCAGGTTCGATTCGTAGAGCTGGGGCAGGGTCGTGGTGCCGTACGTCAGGGAATGGTCGGTCCATTCGGGATAGTACTGCAGCCAGGGCTTTTGAGGGTTCTCGAGCATGGTCCCGAGTATAGAACTCGGGCGGTCTACTCTGCCTTGCTTGCCTGGCTCCCAACGGTCGTATCGTCGCCGGCCTCCAGCATGGAAATCAGCGTCTCTTGCACCTCGCGGCGACGGATCTTGCCCGTCATATCGCGGGCGAGGTCCTCGAAGTGGTAGAAGGTGCGCGGCACCTTGTACGCGGTAAGGCGCTCGCGGGCGTACTCACGCAGGGTGTCGGATTGGATGATCGCGCCCTCGCGGAGGGTGACACAGGCGACGACGTCTTCCGAGCCGTCGGAACGGGGGCGCCCGACGACGGCGATGTCCTCGATGTCGGGGTGCTGCCTCATCACCTGCTCCACCTCGTCGGGGTAGATGTTAAAGCCGCCGGTGATGATCATTTCCTTAATGCGGGAGACGAGGCGGATGAACCCGTCTTCCTCCATCACGCCCATGTCACCCGTGCGGAACCAGCCGTTGTGGAACGCATTGGCCGTGTCCTCCGGCTTGTTCAGGTAGCCCTTGAACACCTGCGGGCCGCGGGCGAGGAGCTCACCGGGCTCTCCATCCGGCATCGTCTCGTCCAGGTTGTCCGGGTTTGCAATGCGCACCTCGGTGTTGGGGAAGGGCAACCCGATATAACCCGGGCGGTGGTTGCCGTCCATCGGGTTGGCGGTGAGGATGGGCGAGGTCTCGGTCAGTCCGTAGCCTTCCACGAGCACGCCGCCGGTAATGGACTCCCACTTTTCGATCGTTGATGCGGGCAGCGTCGACGCGCCGGAGAAGGAGTTACGGATCGTCGGGTACTTCTTGTCGTTTTCGATCGCGGCGCTGGCGATCTTTTCGTACAGCGTGGGAACGCCGGGGAAGAAGGTGGGCGGGTTCTTCTTGAGCGCCATTGCGATCAGGGAGGGCTCCGGTGAGGGAACCAGGATGACCTCGCCCCCGATACCCAGGGCCAAACCGAGGTTGAGCGCGAGACCGTAGACGTGGAAGAGCGGCAAGATTGCCATGATCTTCTCGCGTTCCTTGCCCAGGTCTTTCACCCACACCAGGCCACCTTTCAACACGGCGTTGAGGTTGCCGTGCGTCAGCTGCGCGCCCTTCGGAGGGCCGGTGGTTCCGGAGGTGTAGAGGATGAGGCACGTGTCATCCTGGGTCACCTTCTCACACGGCTCGTACGGCTTGTCGATTAAGAGGGCTTCCCACGGCATCGTGGCCGGAGCCGGGGCCGTGAGCTTCTCCCGCATCTCCTTCACCTTGCCCACCGGCAGCTTCAGCGCCAGGCGGTAGGACAGCGGCATCTCTTCGATCATGTTGACCGACACGATGGTTGACAACGGGGAATCCTTGCGCAGCGTGGAGAGCGTTCCCGCTGCTTTGTCCCACACAATGGCCACCTTCGCACCGTGGTCTTGGAACTGGGGGAGCAGCTCCGAGGCTGTGTAGAGGGGGTTGTGCTCGACGACGATGGCGCCGATGCGAATAACGGCACAAAAGGCGATGACGTGCTGCGGGCAGTTGGGCATGACAAGGGCGACGCGATCGCCCTTCTTCACGCCGAGCTCCTGCAGGCCGGCCGCAACCTTAACCACCTTTTCGTTGAGGTCGGCGAACGTCATGGTCCGCCCGAAGAACCAAGTGGCGGTGCGGTGCGAGTGCTTGGCAAGGTTCCGCTCGTAGATGTCTACGAGGGTGTCATCACCCAGATCGATCTCGTGGGGCGTCCACGGTGCGTAGCTTTTCAGCCACGCTTTCTCTTCGACAGCACTCATCTAGGGCCTCTCCTTATTGCTCGGCGGCTTCTCATGGGGAGCCAGTATAAAGCGTAACGGTGTTGCGTGTCACATATTCCCCACATTCGTGAGTGAAACTACATTAGGCTGTCTCTCCGGTTGCGGACGCTGGTAATCCGTGGGATAAGTGGGGTCGGTCATCGGGGGGAAGGATTGTGCAATGACGCTGTCAGAGCGTGAACGGCCAAACGCCGCATCTAGTGAAGGGCCACTCGACCAGACGACGCTGCTCAACCCGGTCAAGGCGCCGCCGGGGAAAGGATGGCGGCGCGCCGTCCACTCGCTCAGCCGGGGCAGGATCAACCCGGGCAGCTCTGCGAAAGAGGCGAAGGAGGAGCGGATCATGGCGGCGGTCCGCACGCCGCTACGGGGTGACTACCGCATCGCCGTCATGTCCCTCAAAGGCGGGGTGGGAAAGACCACGACAACAGTGGCACTCGGTGGCGTTTTTGCGCAGGCCCGCGGGGACCGTGTCATCGCGATCGACGCCAACCCCGATTTGGGCACGCTTGCCCAGCGCACCGCCCCCACCGGGCCCGCCACGATCCGGGACCTCCTCGCCGCCCCCGACACATCTAGGTACCCACAGGTCAGGGCCTTTACGAACCAGGCATCGTCCCGTCTGGAGGTGATCGGCTCCGAGCGTGACCCCGCGGTAAGCGAGGCGTTCAGCGAATCCGATTACCGCCGCGCAGTCGACATCCTCCAACACCACTACAACGTCATCCTCACCGACTGCGGCACGGGCCTCATGCATTCCGCGATGGCCGGCGTCCTGGATTTGGCCAACGCGCTCGTCTTGGTCACCTCGCCCGCGCTCGACGGGGCGCAGTCGGCAGCGGCCACCCTGGACTGGCTCAACCTCCACGGCCACGACCAGCTCGCCGCTAACGCGGTGGTCGTCGTCTCATCCTCGGCGCCTGGGCGGCCAACTATCGACGTCGCCCGCCTGGTCAACCACTTCGCCTCCCGCGCGCGAGCGGTTCACATCATCCCGTACGACCGTCACTTGGCCGAAGGCGCCGTGGTGGACCTTGACCGCCTCAATCCCGCAACGTTGATGGCCTACCGCGAACTCGCTGCTACGGTAGCCGCGGATTTCGGGTCGTGGCACCGTCACGCCGTGTGGTGACCCTAAAGTGGGGCGCATGCACGTCGCCATGATCTCCATGCACACCTCGCCATTAGATCAGCCCGGGTGGGGCGATGCAGGCGGGATGAACGTCTACGTGATCAATCTGGCGCGCCAGCTCGCGAGGCGCGGGATCGGGGTCGACGTGTTCACCCGGGCGACGCGGCCCAGCCAGGGCCAGGTGGTTGGCGTCGAGAAGAACTTGCGAGTCATCAATGTCGTGGCGGGCCCCTACGAAGGGCTGAGCAAAGAGGCTCTGCCCACCCAGCTGGCCGCGTTCTCGGGTGGCGTCGTCCAGTTCGCGCGGGAGGAGGGCTCCTCATACGACCTGATCCATTCCCACTACTGGCTTTCCGGTCAGGTCGGGTGGCTGCTGGCTGACTTGATTGGCGTGCCGCTCGTGCACACTGGGCATACATGGGCGGCGGTGAAAAACGCCTACCGGGCGGTGACGGATACCTCGGAGAGCGAGGCGCGGCGGATCTGCGAGCAGCAGCTTGTGGATAACGCCGACACCCTCGTCGTCAACACCGACGACGAGACTAACGAGCTGGCCCTTCACTACGACGTGGACCCCGCCAAAATCGCGGTGGTCACGCCGGGTGCTGACACCGACCTATTTACGCCCGGCACCAACCGCAACACCGAACTTGCGCGCCGGCAGCTGGGCATCCCGCTTCGTTCAAAGGTTGTGGCCTTTGTCGGGCGCCTCCAGGAGTTCAAGGGGCCGCAGGTGCTGCTGCGCGCTGTCGGCGAACTGCTGCGCCGCGAGCCCGCCCTGGATGTGCGAGTGGTGCTGTGCGGTGGGGCGTCGGGAAGCGGTGCGAGCGTCGAGGCATACCGGAAGCTAGCGGAGGAGGAGGGTATCGGCGGGCGCGTCCGATTCCTGGGGCCCCGACCTCCGGAGGAGCTCGTGGCCGTGTACCAAGCGGCCGACGTCGTTGCGGTGCCCAGCTACAACGAGTCCTTTGGCCTAGTCGCCGTGGAGGCCCAAGCTACGGGGACACCGGTTCTCGCGGCGCGGGTCGGCGGCTTGCCCCTCGCGGTTGTGGAGGGGGAGACGGGGTTGCTGGTGACCGGGCATAGCGAGGTGGCCTGGGCCGACGCCCTCGCCGAGCTCCTTGACGACGACCCGAGACGCCTCGCCATGGGACGGGCCGCGGCCGAGCACGCGCGCCGGTTTAGCTGGGCGACCTCCGCGGCGAAGCTCGCCCAAGTCTACGATGAGACTCTCGCCAGCTTCGTGCCGGGCACCGCCGAGCGGGACCCCTTCGGCGCCTAGGCGTGGCATGCTAGTGGGTATGAGCAACGGAAAGCTGATTCTCGTGCGCCACGGGCAAAGCGAGTGGAACAAGTCCAATCAGTTCACCGGCTGGGTGGACGTTGACCTAACTGAGCAGGGCGAGCAGGAAGCCGCGAATGCAGGCAAGCTGTTGACGGAAAGCGGCGTTCTGCCGGACATTGTTTATACCTCGCTTCTGCGTCGCGCCATCCGCACCGCAGAGATTTGCCTGAACGTGGCCGACCGGCACTGGATTCCGGTCGAGCGCAACTGGCGCCTGAACGAGCGGCACTACGGCCGCCTCCAGGGTTTAAACAAGGCGGAGATCCGCGAGGAGTTCGGTGAGGAGCAGTTCATGATGTGGCGTCGCTCCTACGACACCCCGCCACCGGAGATCGACGTGGACAACGAGTACTCCCAGTCTCACGATGCGCGCTACGCTTTCCTCCCAGAGGTGCCGCGCACCGAGTGCCTGAAGGATGTCGTCGAGCGTTTCATGCCCTTCTACGTCGACGTGATTTTGCCGCAGCTGCTGGCTGGCCGGAACGTGATGGTCGCCGCGCACGGCAACTCGCTGCGTGCGTTGGTGAAGTACCTTGACCATATTTCCGACGATGACATCGCCGGCCTGAACATCCCGACCGGCATGCCCCTCGTTTACGAGATCGGCGAGCGCGGCGCCGTGCTCAACCCGGGCGGCACGTACCTCGACCCCGAGGCCGCCGCGGCCGGTGCGGCAGCAGTGGCCAACCAGGGTAAGGCGTAGGGCGCGGCGGAGCGCGGGTGAATCCACTTTTCGCGTTTTTGCTCGGCCTGGCCGTTTGCGCCGGGGCCCTGGGCCTGTGGTGGGCGGGACGCTGGTACCGCCAGACTCACGCGCGCGACGGTGGGGACGACAAAGCCGTCAGCACCGTCGGCCGGGTGCTTCAACTGGCTGTCCAGGGGGCCCCGACCGGGATCGCGGTGATCGACCGGGCGGGCCGGGTCATCATGTCCAACGAGCGAGCCCACGCCATGAGCCTCGTTCACGACAGGAACCTCAACCCGCTCGTACTTAAGGCCGCCAACAGCGTCTTCGAGGGGGAGGAATCCCACGCGCTCGAGCTGGACCTGCCCCGCCGCGCGACGGGGAACCGGATCCGCAACGTTCGCGCGCTGGTCAAGCCGCTGGCGCTCAACGACGACTCCTTCGTTGTGGCCTACGGCACCGACGAGTCGGAGAACGTCCGGATGGAGTCCGCGCGCCGGGATTTCGTGGCAAACGTCTCGCACGAGTTAAAGACCCCGGTCGGGGGCATCGCCTTGCTGGCGGAGGCCCTGATGCAGGACCCGACGGACCCGGAGATGGTCAGGTATTTCGGCGACAAGTTGCTGAAGGAATCACACCGGATCGGGGATATGATTACCGACCTCATCTCGCTGTCCAAGCTGCAGGGGGCTGAGGCGCTGCCGGACATGGGGCCAGTTCGCGTTGACGACGTCATCGATGCCGCGATCCAGCGCAACCAGGTCACCGCCGACGACCGGGAGATTGAGCTGACGCGTTCCGCGCGAACGGGAATTACGGTGCTGGGGGACCGTGCGTTGTTGACCGCTGCGGTGTCCAACCTGGTCGCCAACGCGATCAATTACTCGCCCAACAACCAGCCGGTCAGCATTACGCAGAAGGTTGTCCGGGAAAGCGTGGTGCTCATCCGCGTCACGGACCGCGGGATAGGAATCGCCCCCGAGCACCAAAAGCGCGTGTTTGAACGTTTCTACAGGGTGGATAAGGCGCGCTCCCGCTCCACCGGTGGCACGGGTCTCGGCCTGGCGATAGTCAAGCACGTCGTGGCAAACCACGGCGGTAATATCAAGCTGTGGTCCCGCGTGGGGACCGGTTCAACGTTCACGATTGAACTGCCCATCTTCACCTCGCAGGAACGCGTTTTGGGGCCCGATCACGAAGACGGGATCCGCAAGGCGGTGACGCGGGTGGCGGGGCGTCGAAAAGAAAGGGAAGAGCAGTGACGACCATCCTTATCGTTGAGGACGAGGAGTCCCTGGCCGACCCCCTGGCCTACCTACTGCGCAAGGAAGGGTTCGACACCGTCGTCGCCGGCGATGGGCCGAGCGCGCTGGAGGAATTCGGACGGGGCGGTGTTGACCTCGTTCTTTTGGACCTCATGCTGCCCGGGATGAGCGGCACCGAGGTGTGCCGCAAGATCCGCAGCGTGTCCTCGGTGCCACTAATTATGGTCACGGCGCGCGACTCCGAGATCGATAAGGTCGTCGGCCTCGAGCTCGGTGCCGATGACTACGTGACGAAGCCTTACTCCACCCGCGAACTGGTGGCGAGGATCCGCGCGGTGCTGCGTCGCGGTCCCGAGGTCGAAGAGGCCCCCAGCGACGGCAAGCAAATCATTGAGGGGGGCCGCGTGAAGATGGACGTCGAAAGGCACCTCGTGCTTGTCGACGGCCAACCGGTCCCAATGCCCCTCAAAGAATTCGACCTCCTCGAGTACTTGATGCGAAACGCCGGACGGGTGCTGACCCGCGGCCAGCTTATCGACCGGATCTGGGGCGCGAACTACGTGGGCGACACCAAGACCCTCGACGTGCACGTCAAGCGCCTGCGCACCAAGATCGAGGCGGCGCCCTCGCGTCCCACGCAGTTGGTCACGGTGCGGGGCCTGGGCTACAAGTTCGAGGCCTGAACCGAGGCGGGGTGCTGCGCCCGGGCCGACGGGGGCAACGCTTGGCGCGCCGCGCAGTGGTCGGCGAGAACCGCGTACGGCCCGTCCCCGATAAGGGCGGTGAGCTCAGCTTTCATTGACTGCCACACCGGTGTGGCCCCCGTGTGGCACGCCGGGGCAGACGTGCACCACCAGTCGAAGTCCTCTCCGCCGCCGCCCCATTGTCGCCGGTCATACTCGCCGATTGTGGTGCGCAAGACCTCGGCTCCGTCCGGGCGTTCTTCCCACTCGTCGACTCGGGAAAAGGGAACCTGCCAGCACACCTCCGGTTTCGAGCCGACAACGGGCTTGCCCTGGGCGACCGCCCACTGGTGGAGGGCGCAACCGGGGCCGCTGGGCGCGGCGGCGCGGTTGGCGAAGATGCAGGCGCCGTCGACAAGCGTGGTCTTGAGGTCGCCCTCGTCCCATTCGAGCCACGGCTCGAGAGCGACGGGATCTGCGGCCTGATAAAACTCATCGACGCCGGCGGGGCGGTGCTGCCACAGCTCCGCCGGCAACTCGGCCACCGCGTTGTATAGGTTGTCGCGGTCCACCTCGTCGGCGAGGTAGGCGCCGTGGGTGCAGCACCCCGCGACGGGCTGGTCTGCGTCGACGCCCATGCACTCGGGAGTGCCAAAACGGCAGGACCACGTGGACTCGACCCAGGTCAGGTCGATAGAGAAGTAGTGGGTCGGGTCGGCGGGATCGACGAACTCAAACCAGTCCCGAGGGAAGTCGGGTCTCGTTTCGCGGCCAGCCACAATCGACCTGCCCGCTGGGGAGGAGGCAGGGAAGCCCAAAAACACGGCTGAAGAGGATGGCTGATTCACACCTGAGTACCGTAGACCCTTTAGTCTTGGGGGTGTGCGACTAGGTGTATTGGATGTAGGCAGCAACACCGTCCATCTCGTGGCGGTCGACGCCCGCAGCGGCGGCCGCCCCACCCCGATGAGCGATTGGAAGCAGCCGCTCCGGTTGGTCGAGCTCGTCGACAAGAATGGCAACCTCGAAGACAAGGGCGTGGACAAGCTCATCGACGCCGTTCAGGAGGCCAAAGACCTCTCCGTAAAACTCAAGTGCGAGGAGTTTCTCGCCTTCGCGACGTCCGCCGTGCGCTCCGCCACAAATTCTGACGACGTGCTCAAGAAAGTCGCCCGGAAAACGGGTGTGGACCTGACCATTCTTTCCGGTGAGGAAGAAGCGCGCTTGACCTTCCTCGCCGCGCGCCGCTGGCACGGGTGGTCGGCCGGGCGCATCACCAACCTCGACATCGGCGGTGGTTCGCTGGAGATTTCCAGCGGTGTCGAGGAAACACCTGATCTCGCCGTGTCCCTGGACCTCGGTGCCGGGCGGTTGACACACCAATGGTTCGATACTGACCCACCCGAGCGCAAAAAGATCAACCTGCTGCGCGACTTCATTGACGCCGAACTGGCTGGCCCCGCCGAGCAATTCCGCGCCCTCGGGGAGGCGGGTCTCGCCGTGGGGACCTCGAAGACCCTTCGCACGCTCGCCCGCTTGACGGGTGCGGCGCCGTCTTCGGCTGGCCCCTTCGTGCGTCGCACTCTGACCGCCCCCGGCCTGCGGCAACTCATCGCGTTTATCTCGCGCATGACCGCTGCGGACCGCGCCGAGCTGGAAGGCATTAACGCGGACCGCTCCCACCAAATCGTCGCGGGTGCCCTCGTCGCGGAAGCCGCGATGCGCGCCCTTAATCTTGATAAGTTGGATATCTGCCCGTGGGCGCTGCGTGAAGGCGTCATACTTCGGTGGATCGATCAGGGACACGACCAGAAAGAGGACAACTGATGGCCGAGGACAAGCAGCTCACCGTTGCCGAGCTCCTCGCCCGAGCTCAAAAAGAGCACCCGGGTGTGGAAAAGCCCCGTCGTCGTCGCAGTCTCGAGGAAGGCGGGATCTCGGTCGCCGAGCTGACCGGGTCCGTTAAGAAGGTGGAGGCGCGACCAGCGGAGGTCAAGCACTCCAGCGTTCCCCTAGACGCTCCCCTGGATGCCCCTTCCGCCCCTTCCGCGAGCGACACCGCCGAGATCCGGAAGGTCGATGCCCCTGAGCCGGCTCCCGCCCCCTCCGCGGAAGAGACCAGCGAACTCCGCAGAGTTGAGCTCGGCAAAGACGTTAGCGAGGGAACAGCAGGCACTGAGCGCGCGCCGCTCAACCCGGTCCTCCTCGTCCTCCTTGTTTTTCTCGGTCTCATCGTCGGAGTGCTGGGCTTCCTCGGGTTCCAGTGGGTCTGGGACCATCTGTCGAACGTGATCGCGGCGCTGCTCGCGGCAGTCTTTACCCTGGGTGCCGTGTTCGGCGTCCGTTCGATGCGCACCGGCCGCGACGGCCTCACGATGACTCTTGCGGGCCTCGCGGCGGCCGTCGTCAGCTTCGGGCCCGCCTTCCTGGTCTAAGGCGTGGGTGTCGTGACTACAGAAACACAGCCATCCGACATCAAAATCGCCGTCATCGGGGCGGGCACGATCGGCGAGGCCCTCATCGCGGGGCTTATCAACGCAGGGGTCAGCCCGCGCAGCATCAGGGCGACGAACCGCAGAGGGGAGCGCGGGGCGGAGCTGGCTCAGCGCTACGGGATCATCGCGACCACCGACAACAACGAGGCTGTCTCCGACGCCGACGTCTGCTTCCTCTGCGTCAAGCCGAACCAGGTGGTCGACGTCATCTCAGGCATCAATAAGACTGTGGCCAAGAACGACGCCTCGACCGTACTTGTCTCTATGGCCGCGGGTGTCACCCTCTCTGCGATGGAGGACGCCGTGTGCGCGGTTGGAACAGCCCTCGCGCGCGTCATGCCAAACACCCCAATGCTGGTGGGCCGCGGCGTCCACGTGGTTTCCTATGGCCGGTACGTCACCGACGAGCAGCAGCAGAGGGTGCACGGCCTGTTGGCGGCCACGGGGAGGGTGGTTGTCGTTGAGGAGAAACTGATCGACAAGGCCACCGCGCTGTCGGGCTCGGGCCCTGCGTACTTCTTCCTCATCGCCGAGGCTCTTATCGACGCCGGCGTGGCCCTCGGGTTGCCGGGGAGCGTGGCCACCGAGCTGGCTACCGCGACTGCGGCCGGCGCCGGTGAAATGCTGCTGGGAGAGGCCGGCCCCGTCGGCTTGCGTCGCGCGGTGACCTCGCCCGGTGGGGCGACCGCCGCCGCGATCCGCGAACTGGAGGAGTCCGGGGTGCGCGGTGCGCTCTACCGGGCGACGGAAGCGTGCGCCGAACGGGCGCGTGAGCTGGGGGCCTAAACCCCCCACGTCACAGCAGTAGCGGCGGGTTTACTGTGCGAACTCTGAAAAGATTTCAACCCATATGTCGCACCACGCCCACGGTTCACGCTAATCTGGTTGCAGCACGTGCGTGATCGTCCTGGAGGAGGGGAAGCCTGCAGCGCGACCGTGCTTGAAGGGTTACAAATTTTTATGGCTAACGAAGATAAGGGAAAGTTCCTCACCGTCGCGGAGGTCGCGGAGATCATGAGGGTTTCCAAGATGACGGTGTACCGCCTCGTGCATTCCGGGGAGCTGCCGGCCGTTCGGGTCGGTCGCTCGTTCCGCGTGAACGAGACCGCAGTGAGCGATTACCTCGATTCGTCGGTGTATGACGTGGGATAGTTTTTGGCCCGCTTCCTCGTGGGCGGTATGCTGGTGGGGATTCGCCGGCAGGCCTGTACGTATACGCTAAGAAACGAGGAAACTCAATGGGTTCTGTGATTAAGAAGCGCCGCAAGCGCATGTCCAAGAAGAAGCACCGCAAGATGCTTCGCCGGACGCGCGTTCAGCGTCGTAAGCTTGGCAAATAAGCCCAAGTTATACCCAACGAAGGCCCGCACCAACCTTATCTGGTGCGGGCTTTCGCTATTGCTACCCACGCTACGGCTGCGGCCGCGGGAATGAGGAGGGCTGGGGCGAGGAAGCGGCGCATGGGGCGGTAGTCGCGGATGGCCCACCCCTCGCGGCGGGCGTGCGCGCGCAAAGCTCGATCCGGGTTGATAGCAACGGCCGTTCCGACCATGGACAGCATAGGCACGTCGTTAATACTGTCCGAGTAGGCCGTGCACTTGGACAGGTCGAGCTGCTGGATCGCGGCCAGTGCCGCCACCGCGTGCATCTTGCCGGGGCCGTGGAGGATATCGCCGACGAGTTTTCCGGTGAAGTGCCCGTCCTCCTCCTCGGCGACGGTGCCCAGCGCGCCGGTGAACCCGAGCCGCTGCGCGAGGGCCTGACCGATCTGGACTGGGGTGGCCGAGACGAGCCACACCTGCTGGCCAGCGGCGATATGCATCGACGCCAGCTCGAGCGTGTCCTCGTAAGCCCTGCCCATCATCTGCTGGTCGACGATGCTCGCGCACAAGTTCTTCAGCTCGGCGACGCTTTTGCCCTTCACCAGATCGAGTGCCTGCTCGCGCCCGCGGGCGATGTCCCCGGAGTTCTCCGAGCCGCTGAGCCGGTACCGGATCTGTTTGATAACGCCCGGCATGAGTTCGCGCAGCGAAATATAGCGCCGCCGCGCGAGGCCAATGGCCAGCAGCACCAGCGACGAGCCTTGGACCAGCGTGTTGTCGATGTCAAAGAAGGCCACCGCCTCCGAATCCTGGGGGATGTCGGGATCGGGTGCGGTGAGGGTCGACCCGCCAGCAGCGGCGAAAGCCCCGCTCACGGAGTCCACCCCCGTGGTGAAGTCCTTCAGGTCAATGCCGAAGGTCTCCTCGACCGCGGCTGCTGCGGCGGCCTCGCCAGCCGTGCGCTGCGCGTTCCCGCCAAGCGGCGGCAGCGCCATATCTTCCAGAAAACGGCGCAGATTGCCGCGCGAGACAGACCATTGCGCGAGGAATTCCCTGCCTGGTCGGGGGGAAAAATCCGCGCTCATGTGGTTGACTGCCTTTCTCCGGGGGCGGGGTAGCGTGAACAATCGTAATTCTTCCGTCACAAGGATGTTGAAAAGGATGTTGAAAAGAGAAACGGGGCGGTGCATGTGAAGCAGGTCAAGTTGATGGTGCGCCAGTCCTGCGGGTCGTGCGGGCGTGTCGCGGGGCAGATCGCTCCCGTCGTCAAGCTATGCGACGCGAGCCTCGCACTTGTCGACGTCGATGCTGACCCGGACTTGGCCGCCGAGTTCGGCGACCGAGTTCCCGTTGTGCTCATCGATGGCGAGGAGTTTGCCTGCTGGGAAGTGGACAATGCGGAGCTTGCGGCGGAGCTAATGGGAGGAAAGTGAGGGGGCTGGGGTAACCTTTAGTTTGATTTAGACGAATGTCCGGAGGGTTTAGTGAGTGTTCTCGTTGTAGGGATGTCGCACCGCTCGGCGCCCGTAGCCCTGCTGGAGAGGCTGAGTTTGAACGGCGACGCACTCACCGAGGCGTCGTTCGAGCTGGTCAGGCAGCCGTCTTTAACGGAGGCGATGATCATCTCCACCTGTAACCGCTTCGAAGTCTACGCCGTGACGAACTCTTTCCATCCAGGCGTGGAGCAGGTGCTGAATACGTTGGTGGCGATGTCGGGGGTAGCGGAGGAGGAGCTGCGTACCTACCTCTACGTCCGCTACGCCGACGCCGCGGCCGCGCACCTGATGAAAGTTGCGGCCGGCCTGGATTCCATGGTTGTCGGCGAGCAGCAGATTATCGGGCAGGTGCGCAGCGCTTACCTCCAGGCAACGGAACACGGCACGGTTGGCCCCGCGCTCCATGCTCTGGCCCAGTCGGCGCTGCACGCGGGCAAGAGGGTTCACACCGAAACGGGAATCGATGACGCCGGGGCGTCGATGGTGACCCTCGCCCTCGATAACGCCCTTCGGGCGATCGGGGCCGAGGACTTCCGCGGCCGGACCGCCCTAGTTCTCGGGGCCGGGGCGATGGCGTCGCTGGCCGCTACGCACCTGGGCAAGCTTGGGGTGGACAAGCTCATCGTGGCTAACCGCACGCGCTCGCGCGCGGAACGCCTGGCCGAGCACTCGCGCGAGGCGGGCGTCCCGGCCGAGGTGGTGGATTTCAATGCGCGGGCGGGTGCCCTAGCGCGCGTCGACGTGGCGGTATCGGCGACCGCCAGCGATGGATTCACCATCACGCCGGAGGACATCTCGGGGCCCATTGTTCTGGCTGACCTGTCGTTGCCGCGAGACATTGATGACGCCGTGGCCGCGCGCGGGGACGTGCACCTGGTCAACATCGAGTACCTGCACAACGAACGTCAGACCACGGACGCGGACAGCCTCGCCGCGCAGCACGCCGCCGAGGCAATCGTGGCGGAAGAGGCCGCCGCGTTCAGCTCTCAGCAGCGGGTCCGCGACATCGGGCCCGCGGTTGTTCAGCTGCGCCAGGCGGCCAGCAGCGTGACGGACGCGGAGCTTAGCCGCCTGCGCTCGCGCCTGCCGGGCCTGAGCGAGGAAGACTTCAACCAGGTGACCAGAACGGTGCGGCGGGTCGTCGATAAGATTTTGCACACGCCGACGGTGAGGATCAAGGAATTGGCCGCCACCACGGAGACAGTGAGCGTCGAGCGGGCTATTGAGGAGCTCTTCGGACTGGGATCGGCGCCCGTGTCCGTCGACGCTGCGCAGCTGCCGCGGCTGGAAGACATCAAGGGTGCAGACTGACAGGGAGGCCGACATGTTGAAAATCGGAACGCGAGGATCGAACCTCGCCACCACGCAGGCCGGGCACGTGCGCGACGCGCTGACTGCAGGGGGCTGGCCCGCGCAGCTCAGCATCGTCACCACGGCCGGTGACATCTCCGCCGCCCCGGTCGAACGCATCGGGGTGGGTGTGTTCACGTCGGCGCTGCGGGACTCGCTTTTCGACGGCGACGTCGACGTCGCGGTCCATTCCTTCAAGGACCTACCGACGGCCCCCGAGCCGCGCACCCACCTCATCGTGCCCCGCCGAGAGGACAACCGGGAAGCCCTCATCGCCCGGGATGGTCTCACGCTCGCCCAGCTGCCTGCCGGCGCTCGCGTGGGTACCTCCGCTCCCCGCCGGGTCGCGCAGCTGCGTGCTCTGCGGCCCGACCTGGATATTCGGCCGCTGCGTGGCAACATCGAGACGCGGATGGGCCGGGTGACAAGCGGAGACGTGGATGCCGTCATCCTCGCCTACGCCGGGCTCTCCCGCGCCGGGCTGGCATCGTGGGCGACTGAGGTTTTCGCCCCGGACGTTCTCATGCCGGCACCCGCGCAGGGTGCACTCGCGGTCGAATGTCGGGTGGACGACGCGGAGGCGCGAGACGCTATCGACTCTTTGCTGGACGCCACCGCGTTCCGCTGTGCCGCCGCCGAGCGCACGGTTCTCGCTCAGCTGGAGGCGGGGTGCACAGCGCCGGTCGCCGCGTTCGCCACCCTCGACGGCGAGGAGATCCGCCTCACTGCTGGGGTTTTCGCGCCGGACGGGTCCGCGCAGCTCACCCAGACTGCGACAGGGGAGGCCACTGAGCCTGGACGGCTAGGCCAGGCGGTAGCGGCCTCCCTGCTGGAGCGAGGGGCGGCTGACCTCATACAGTACTAAGGCGTTTTTGAATCGGCGGACGTTCACTTTAAGGTGTAACTACCACACGTTGAATTAACCAGGCGCCACGGCCCCCATATACACGCGCCGTGACGTCGGGGCCTTCACGCCATTGATACGCCTGAGAAAAGAATCGTCTATGACTTTGCCCTCCGTCACGCCCCAGCCGGGGAAGATCATCTTCGTCGGCGCGGGCCCGGGCAACCCTGATCTGCTCACCATCCGCGCTCGCGAGGTGATGGAACACAACTCTATCGCGATCGTCGAACCTGACGTCTATCAGGGTGTCCGAAACGTTGTCGCCTCCAAGCTGCCGGTCCCTGCCGAAAAAATGAAGGCGGCAGAGGAACAGTATGAGGCGATGTGCGCGGAGGCGAAAGCCGCCGGGGCTCGCCGGAAGCCGCCACGACCCGCCGATCCGACCGCTGCTGAACTCGATGAGGTCGAACTTATGGGCAGTGGGATCGTCGAAAAGCTGAGCGAAGCGCGTGAGCGCGCTGCGGAAGCTATCGCGCGGGGTGAGGCGGGCGACGGTGACGTGGTGCGCCTCGTGTCCGGCAACCCGCTGACCCGGGACCGCGTGATGGAGGAGATTTCAGCCGTCGCCGCCGCGGGTCTCGAGTTCCAGGTTGTGCCGGGTATGTCGCTGCCGTCGACGGTGCCGTCTTTCGCGGGCATCGCGCTGGGTTCGACGTACACCGAGACGGACCTGTCCAACGACAACGTGGACTGGGACCAGCTCGCGGCCGCCCCCCAGCCGCTGGTGTTCCAGGCCGTCGAGGAGCAGCTGGAGACGATCGCTTCCGAGCTGCAGGCGCGCGGGTACGCGGGGACGACCCCTCTGACGGTGACCACTAACGGCACGACGAGGCTGCAGCGCACGTTCGACGCGACGCTGGAGACCCTGGGCAAGATCGACGCGGACCTCGAGGGCAGCCTTGTTGTCACCGTCGGCACCGCGGTCGACGACCGGAGCAAGTACTCCTGGTGGGAGAACCGGTCGCTCTACGGCTGGCGGGTGCTCGTTCCCCGCGCGAAGGAGCAAGCGGGGCCGATGATCGCGCGCCTGAGTTCCTACGGCGCCATTCCGCAGTCGGTTCCCACGATCTCCATGGAGCCGCCGCGCAACCCCGCGCAGATGGACCGAGCGATCAAGGGAATCGTCGAGGGCCGCTACCAGTGGGTCGTGTTTACCTCCGTCAACGCCGTCAGCGCGGTGTGGGACAAGTTCGCGGTGCTCGGCCTCGACGCTCGTGCCTTTGCCGGGGTGCACCTCGCCGCCGTGGGGCAGAAGACTGCCGATGCGCTGCGCGCTCGGGGAATGTCCCCCGAGCTCATCCCGCACCGGACGAAGCAGAACGCCGAGGGGATTGTGGAGATGTTTCCCGAGTACGTCGAGGACATCGATCCCGTCTCCCGCGTGTTGTTGCCGCGCGCCGACCTGGGCTCCGACGCGCTTGTCGCGGGCCTCATGGAGAAGGGTTGGGAAGTCGACGACGTCGTCGCCTACCGCACAGTCCGCGCCGCGCCCCCCGCGCCCGAGGTTCGCGACCTGATCAAGAGCGGTGGTTTCGACGCGGTGTGTTTCACCTCCGCCTCCACGGTGAAGAACCTCGTCGGGATCGCCGGTAAGCCCCACCAGCGCACCATCATCGCCTGCATCGGCCCGATGACGGCTGCCGCGGCGCGCGAGCAGGGCCTGCGCGTGGACGTGCAGCCCGAGGTTGCGGACGTGCCTTCGCTTGTCGACGCCCTTGCGCACCACGCCGCCACGTTGCGGGCTGCGGGACAGCTGCCCCCGCCCAGGAAGAAGCGCCGGACGCGCAACTCCTAGGATGGGGTGCGTGTTGTCCTCGAGTGCTTCCCCCCTGACCAAGACCAATCAGAGCCGCCGACCCCGGAGGCTGCGCACGACCCCGGCCATGCGCGACCTCGTTGCGGAAACGCGGCTTTCCCCCTCCGACTTCATCCTCCCGCTGTTCGTTGCCGACGGGCTCGACGCCAAGCGCGAGATCGCCTCGATGCCGGGGCAGTACCATCACACCGTCGATACGCTCAAGGCCATCGCGCACGAGGCCCTCGACGCCGGAGTGACGTGCGTCGACCTGTTCGGCGTGCCTGTCGACGGCGACAAGGATGCCCGAGGGTCAGTTGCGTGGGCCGAAGACGGCATCTTGAACCGTGGCATTCGCGCGCTACGCGAAGAGTTCGGGGAGGACCTCCTCGTTATGGCTGACACCTGCCTCGACGAGTTCACCGACCACGGCCACTGCGGCGTCGTGGGAACGGATCGCTTTGGCAACGAGGTAGTCCTCAACGACGAGACCATCGAATGCTACTGCCACATGGCGGTGTCCCAGGCTGAGGCGGGTGCGCACATCGTCAGCCCGTCCGGGATGATGGACGGCCAGGTTGCAGCGATCCGCCGCGCGCTTGACGAGGCCGGCTGGGACAACGTGGCAATCATGGCGTACTCGGCGAAGTACGCGTCCTCCTTCTTTGGCCCCTTCCGCGACGCCGTTCGCTCCTCGCTAGTCGGGGACCGGCGCGCGTACCAGCAGGACCCCGCCAACGCCCGTGAGTCCCTGCTCGAAGCCGAGCTTGACATCGCCGAGGGGGCGGACTTTGTCATGGTTAAGCCCGCGCTTCCTTACCTGGACATCGTGGCGCGCGTGTCGGACTTCTCCCCGATTCCGGTGGCTGCGTACCACGTCTCCGGTGAGTACGCCATGATCAAGGCGGCGGGAAACAACGGGTGGATTGACCCGGAGGCGGCGATGATGGAGTCCCTGACCTCCATCAAGCGCGCCGGCGCCGACCAGATCCTGACGTATTTTGCCATCGATGCCGCGAGGAAGCTTCATGCCTGAGCCCTTCCGGTACATGCTCGCCTGCTGGAAGGTCATGATCGCAGGCGAGTTGATCCACCAGGTGCTCTCCGTGATCAGCCTCGTCATTGACCCTTCCGCTCTGCGGCAGGCGGCAACGGAAGCGGCTCGTTCCTCGGGTGAGCAGGCGAGCGATGCGGTTCTCACCGCCAGCGTCTTCGCCTCCGTCGCTGTGATGGCCCTGTTCCAGCTCGCCGTGGTCGCGGTACTGGCAATATCGCGCGGCGCGATCGCTGACCGCAAGAAGTGGGCCCGAAACGCGCTGCGGTTGCTGCAGGTATTCTCGGTGTACTTCGCCCTGCGCGCCGCCGTGCTGTTTCTGAGCGCGCCGGCGTCGACAAGAGTGCCCGTTGCGATGTATGCCGTCGACGGGGCGCTGCAAATCGCGCTGGCCGCAGCGGGTGTCTGCGCCGTCCTCTATTCTTTGCAGGACGAGGTGCAGCGGCACCTAAATAATGGCGAGGCGGCAAAAGAGAGGTGACTGCCACATGGCAGGGATGTTCCCCACGATGGTCGGCGACCCCAACGATCCGAACCGCAGGTACTCCGCGCCGTCCGGGGACCAGTGGCCGCGCTCACTTCGCACCGCCTACTGGCTCGTAGTAGCCGCGGCAGCGCTCATGTTGGTGACGGCGATGATGCTGCTCACCACGGGGTTTCCGCAGGGGGCGGACCAGTCTTTCCGCTACGCGTACATGGTCAACATGCGCGTCGTCGCGTGGGGTGACGTCCTCCTCGCTCTCGGGCTAGGCGGAACCGCCAGTTACTTCGAGCGCGGATCCCGGGTGGCGCGCCGCTGGGCAGCTGCGTTCGTAGCGGTGGGGATTTTCCTCAACGCCGCCGCGTTTGCCCTCCAGGTTGCGGGCTGGTCGGTACTGGTTATCGTCGTCCTCCTCTCCGTGGCGGCACTGTGTATGTTCCGCCCCGCTGCCAACGCCTTCATCGATTCCAAGCACTCTCTGTGGAAGGGCGTGGAGTAAATGTCGACAGACGAGCTCACCGAGTGCATCGCCGCCGCTCGCAGCGCAGCGATCGACGCCGGTTTCGACCCCGACACGCCGCACGAGGAGCGCGAAGAGTTCAACCGCCCCAACGCCTCCTACGCGTTCAACCTCGCCGGGGTTGAAGACGCGCCACAGCTACGCGAGATCGAGAGGGCGTTGGAGCAGCTGGACGGTGTTTCGGCCCGGCTTGTGTACCCGTCCTCCACAGCATGGATCACCGCCCCGAAGGACATGAACCCCGAGCGCATTATCGGGGTCATTCACCGTTTTAATGTGACGGCGACGATGACTGACTCCACGCTGCACCGTCGCGCGCTGGGGCGTCGTGCCGCGGAGCACCCGCTTCCCCGGAGGGGGACGCGAGGAATGACCGGCCGGATGCGCCGGCAGCGCCGGGACGAGGAAGCCAACCTGGTCCGCAAACGGGACGCGGGGTTCATTCGAGACGAACCGCGGCACATGCGGACCAGCCAGATTGATGTCTTGTTCACGGCTCGCGACATGGTGACGCCGCTGCGCATGTGGACGGCCGTCATTCTCGCGATTCCGGTGCTGGCTATGAGCTACGTTCCGCAGCTCCAGTTCGCCGGCTGGCAGTGGGTGAGCCTTGCGCTGGCTACGCCCGTCGCCCTGTGGTGCGCCTTCCCATTCCACCGGGCCATGGCGGGTGGTGTGCGCCGGGGCATGCCCGCCCTTGACGGGGCCAGTTCGATCGCGGTGCTTGCGTCGTACCTCTGGGCACTGGTGGCTCTCGTTTTCACACCGACGGGAGAAATAGGCTGGACCTCGCCCGCCGGGTGGCTGGCCACCGGGTACAGCCTGGGTATGGAACCGTTCCTTGACGTCTCGTGCGGTGTTACCGCGATGTTGCTCGTGGGGCGGTACAACTCGATTCGCGTCCGCTCCTACCTACTCCAGGACATGGAGCAACTACGCCCCGACCCGGACAGCGAGTTCACCGTGTTCCACCGCAACCGCACGACGGACAGGGTGATTGAGGAGGTACTGCCTGTCTCCGAAATCAACCGGGGCGACGATGTTGTCATTAACGCCGGGGACACCATTCCTATCGACGGAGACGTGGTCGGCGGCAGCTGTACCCTCCGCCCGGCGATGATCGACGTGCGTGAGCTGGTAAACGTCAAGGTGGGGTCTCGCGTGCACGCGGGCACGGTCGTGGAAAGCGGCAGCATCAAAGTGCGTGTTGTGCGCACCGGCCACGCGACGCGCTGGGCTGCGGTGCACGGCTGGGTGGAGGATGCCTCCCAGAGGGAAAACGTCGCTACGTTGCTGTCCACCCGAACCGCCGGCGCGCTGATTCCGCTCGCCTACGTCATCGCGCTTCTCGACTTCGCTTTGTGGCTCCTCATCACCGGCAACTACAACCTCGCTTTCTCCACGGCCATGTCCATCCTCGCGGTGGTCGCTCCGGTCGCCCTGGCGATTTCGCCGGCCGTCGCGACCCGCCTTGGCATCGAGACCGCCGCGCGCAACGGCATCATGATGCGCGATGGCGAGGCATTCCGGACCCTGGAGAACGTGGATACGGCCGTGTTCAACCGCGTCGGTACGTTGGTCACACCGCAGATGGTGGTGGAAACCGTCACCGCCGAGCGCGGTGAGGACCCAGATCTCGTGCTTCGGATCGCGGCGGCGCTCTCCATGGAGTCGGGCCACCCGTTGGCCAAGGCGCTGGTGAAGGCGTCCCGAGAGTCGCGCGACTCGCGCGCGAAGGACGAGGGCCTGCCGACGTGGATCGAGCTGTCCGACCACGAAATCACGGCAGATGGCGACTTCCGCGGCCGGCTGACACTCACCTTCGATTCTCAGGACGGCGAGGAGCGCACGGAGTCATTCGACGCGACCCTGTGGCGCCCCACCAACCTGTCCCGCCTGCACGGGAAGCTCGCCATTGCAGCGACCTTGGGGGGAGCGCCTGTCGTCGTGAGGTGGAAGGGCAAGGACCGAGGTGTCATCACGCTGTTCGACCCAGCCAAGCCAGACGCGATCGAGGCGATAGAGCGCCTGGAAGATATGGGCATCGAGACGGTGATGCTCACCCGCGACACGTACCCGGTCGCCCGGCGGTTTGCGGACTTCCTCGGCATTTCGAACGTGTTGGCGGGCATCCCCGCCCACTCAAAGCCGGTGGCTGTGCGTTCGCTGCACTCGCAGGGCGCAACGGTAGCGATGGTGGGCGACCACTCCGTGATGAGCACCCTCAAAGTGGCGGACGTGGGCATCCTCTACGCTGACGAACCGTCCATCGAGGCCCGGTTGAGCAAGGTTGAAGACGCGGCCGATGTCGTGCTGATCCGCAACGACGTCATGGCCGTGCCCCAGCTGGTGGAGCTGTCGCGTCGGGTGTGTCGCATCATCGATTCCAACATGGTGTTTGCCTGGGCCTACAACCTCGTGGCGATCTTTCTCGCCGTCGCGGGGGTGCTGCCGCCTGTGGGAGCGACGTTGCTCATGCTGGGCAGCTCGCTGTTTATCGAGGCGAGGAGCTCTCGTGCCCGCCGCTTTCCCGGCTAGGTAGTGTTAAAGCACATGACACGACGTGACCTGACGCATGCCCCGCTCGTCGAGGCCGCCCTAGGCCGCACACCTCGCCGCACCCCCGTGTGGTTCATGAGGCAGGCGGGGCGTTCCCTCCCCGAGTACCGGGCGGTGCGCGAGGGTATCGACATGCTGGACTCGTGCTTCATACCCGAGCTCCTGGCGGAAATCACCGTGCAACCGGTCCGCCGCCACGACATGGACGGGGCGATCCTGTTTTCGGATATCGTCGTCCCTCTCAAAGCGGCCGGGGTGGACGTCGATATCGTGCCTGGGCGGGGTCCGGTGATGGGGTCGCCGGTGCGCAGCCGCGGTGACGTCGACAAGCTCCCCGTGCTCGAGGACGCGGTCCCGGAAGTTGCGGCGGGGATCGAGGCGGTTCTGGGGGAGCTGAACGACAGTCAGGCCCTGATCGGGTTCGTGGGCGCCCCCTTCACGCTGGCAAGCTACCTGATCGAAGGTGGCCCCAGCAAGAACCACGAGAAGACCAAGGCGATGATGCACGCGGAGCCAGACACGTGGCACGCGCTCATGCGTCGGCTGGTGCCCACCATCATGTCCTTCTTGAAGACACAGGTCGACGCCGGTATCGACGCGATGCAGCTGTTCGACTCTTGGGCCGGCTTCCTCACCGAGGCCGACTACCGCGAGCACGTGCTGCCCTATTCTGCGGAAATTCTCGCCTCGGTCGAGGGAGTGATTCCCCGGATCCACTTCGGCGTGGCCACGGGCGAGTTGCTCGGCGCAATGAGCGAGGCGGGTTCCGAGGTCATGGGCGTGGATTGGCGCGTGCCCCTCGACACTGCGGCAACGCGCTTCGCCTCACCCCGCGTCCTGCAGGGCAACCTCGACCCGGCTCTGCTTTTAGCAGGTAGCGACGTCATCCGCGCGGAGGTCATCCGCATCAAGGACGAGGCCGCCCGGGCCATCGCGTCGGGGACTGCGACGGGGCACATCTTCAATCTCGGGCACGGTGTGCTGCCCACCACCGACCCGGACGCCATCACGGAAGCAGTCCGGATCATTCACGAGGAGGCTTAGTGAACATCGCCATCATCGGCGCGGGCCTAGCCGGTCTGACCTGCGCGTATGAGCTACGGAATTCGGGCCACGCGGTCGATGTATACGAGGCCACCGAGCGCATCGGTGGCAAGCTCCACACCGTCGCTTTCGCTGCCGGCCCCACAGACATGGGCGCCGAGGCCTTCATCGCGCGCCGCCATGACGCGGTCGACTTTTTCACTGAGCTCGGCCTTGCCGGCTCATTGGTGGAGCCTTCCGGCCTTGGCTCGCTTGTCTACATCGACGGGGAGACTCGCCCCCTGCCTCGCGGCGGAATAATGGGCGTCCCTTCCTCCTCAGTGGGGGTTGCCCACCTCGTTTCGCCGGAGGCAGCATCACTGATCGACGCCGAATCGGACGCCCCCGGGATCGACTGGGAGATCGGCGGTGACGTCAACGTCGGCAAGCTTGTGCGTGAGCGTTACGGCGATGAGATCGTTGACCACGTTGTGTCCGCGCTGCTCGGCGGGGTGTATTCGTGTACCGCCGACGACCTCGGCCTGCGCGCAACCATTCCGCAGTTGGCCGAAGAGTTCGACCGGCTGGCCTCAGCCGGGCCAGTGCACCTCTCGGCCGCGGTACGCAACCTCGAGCAGGCGCGGGCCGAACTGCCCACCGGCCAGGGCGCGGTGTTCAACTCCTTCCGAGATGGGTACCAAGAGCTTTACGAGGCGCTCGCCGAGAAATCGGGAGCCAACATCTACGTCGACGCCTTCATCTCGGGCATCGCCAAAGAAGGGGAAGGGTACCGGCTGAACGGTGGGGAAGACGAGGTGTACGACCGCGTCATCCTCGCCGTGCCCGCTCCCACGGCCGCACTGCTGCTGAAGAAGGTCGCGCCCGACGTGGCCGAGGCTGTGGCGCCGGTCAAGCTCGCGGACTCCGTCGTTGTGGGAATGCGCTTTGCCGACGACACCGGCCTACCCGACAACTCCGGCATCCTCGTCGCGGCGGGTACTGAGAACGTCACCGCCAAGGCATTCACCTTCTCCTCGAGGAAGTGGCCCCACCTTGCGGAACGTGGTGGTGCGCTCGTGCGGGCCAGCTTCGGCCGTTTCGGCGACACCATCGCAGTGCGCGCGTCCGAGGACGACCTCGTCGACTGGGCGCTCGACGACCTCCTCACCATTACCGGTTTCGACGGGCGCGCCGCGGGGTTAGAAGAGATCTACGTCCAACGCTGGTTCGGCGGGCTGCCTCGTTACGACGAGACGCACCTCGCCACCGTCGCCAAGGTCTCGGCCCTGCTTCGTGCCGTCCCCGGCATCGACGTCACGGGCGCCTGGGTGGGCGGAGTTGGTGTGCCGGCTGTCATTGCGAACGCCCGCGAGGTGGCGCGGCGGAAGTAGCGCGCGCCGGCGGGGTGGCGGAATCGCGCAGTGACAAACCTTTTCGTAAAGGTGCCAGTACGTCTGGGGGTTGAGAGGAGGGGCAGCACTCCGCTAAGAAGCGCGGCACGAGGTAGCTTTATTGGTCATGCCGACCCGAGAACCAACCGAAGAACCCACCAAACAAGACACACAAGAATGGTGGGAACAAGACGGCCTGCCGTGGAACTCCAAGCCGACGAAGCAGGACTACTGGTGCCTGGGCTGGTTCGGCTTTGTAGGGTTGTTCGGCCTGGCCATGATCCCGCTGCGGGCGTGGCTCCTTGGTTTGGATCCGCCCGTGATGCTGGCGCTGACGGGTTCGAGAATCGGTGCAGCGTCGACGGGTGCCCTTCAAGCAGTGGGCCAGGCGGATAACTGGTTGTTCTACCTGCTTGTCGGTTCGGTGATGGCGATCAAGTTCGATTGGATCTACTGGTGGGCGGGAAAGCTGTGGGGCCGCGGGATGCTCGAGGTGCAGGCGGGCAGGTCGAAGCGCTCCGCCCGCAACATAGCGCGCGCTGAGGCGTGGGCGCTCAAACTCGGCTGGTTGGGAATCTTCCTCGCCTACGTCCCCATCCCGTTGCCCATCGCGCTGGTTGTGTTCGTGCTTGCGGGTACGGCGGGTATGCCCCTGTGGAAGTTCATGGTTCTTAACTTTGTGGCCAAGACGTTGTGGTCGCTGGGGTACTTCGCGTTGGGCATGGTGATTGGAGAACCCGTTGTCTACGTGCTGGAGCAGTACGCGCGGGTCGCAAACTGGGTGGCCATCGCGCTTCTCGTCGTGATATTCGTCGGAGCGTTCAAGGGCCAAAGCAAGCGCCAGCCGAGCCAGTAAAACTTTCGGATGGTGCGGATGGCCTAGAATGGCTCCACATGACTGACCTCCCCGCGCCCAGCATGAGCCCCACCATGAACACCGCGCGTTCGGCAGCACTCTTCGACCGCGCCCGTCGCGTCATACCCGGCGGGGTGAACTCGCCCGTACGCGCGTTTGCGTCGGTCGGGGGACAGGCTCGCTTTATCGCTAGGGCGAAGGGCAGCACGCTTTACGACGTCGATGGCAACGCCTACGTTGACTTAGTGAATTCCTGGGGGCCAATGATTCATGGCAATGCGCACCCTGAGATCGCTGCGGCCGTCGAGAAGGCTACCGCGCAGGGTCTGTCTTTTGGCGCACCGACCGAGGGCGAAGTCGAGCTGGCGGAACTGATCATCGAGCGTACGTCGGTGGAGGAAGTCCGCCTGGTTAATTCGGGGACTGAGGCCACCATGTCCGCCGTTCGTCTTGCCCGGGGGTATACGGGCCGGGCGAAGGTGCTCAAGTTCGACGGGTGTTATCACGGGCACGTCGATGCGTTGCTCGCGTCGGCGGGGTCGGGGTTGGCTACGTTTTCACTGCCTGACTCGCCGGGTGTGACGGGCGCCCAGGCCGCAGACACGATCGTCGTGCCGTACAACGACGTGAATGCGGTGCGCCACGCGTTTGCCGAGAACGAAGGCGAGATCGCCTGCATCATCGCGGAAGCCGCCGCGGGCAATATGGGCACGGTGAAACCGGCCGAGGGGTTCAACGCGACGCTGCGCGACATCGCGCACGAGCACGGCGCCCTGCTGATACTCGATGAGGTGATGACGGGGTTCCGCACGTCCTACAACGGCTGGTTCGGGGTTGACCACGTGGCGGGGGACCTGACGACCTTTGGCAAGGTCGTCTCGGGCGGGCTGCCGGCCGCCGCCTTCGGTGGGCGCGCGGAGATTATGGAGCGCCTCGCGCCGGTCGGACCCGTGTACCAGGCCGGCACGTTGTCGGGCAATCCCGTCGCGGTGGCGGCGGGTGCTGCCTCCCTGCGTCTGGCCACCGAGGATATATACCCTGTGCTGCTACGCAACGCGGACACGCTGGAGGAGCTGATCAGGGACGCGCTGACCAAGCAGGGCGTGGAACATCACGTGCAGCGGGCGTCGACAATGCTCTCGGTGCGTTTCGCGGAAGGCGAGGGACGCAACTTCGAGGAGATGAAGGCCGCGGACACGTTCCGCTACGCGCCCTTCTTCCACGCACTGCTGGAAAGTGGTGTTTACGCCCCGCCGAGCGCGTTTGAAACGTGGTTTGTTTCTACGGCGCTCACCGCGGATGACTTTTCGACGATTGAACGCGCGCTTGCCCCCGCAGCGCGCGCCGCCGCTGCCGCCCAAGAGGGCGACGCATGACGCGCACGACGGTTCACCTCGTCCGCCACGGCGAGGTCTACAACCCCCAGAAGATCCTCTACGGGAAGATGCCGGGGTACCACCTTTCCTCGCGCGGGCGCTCAATGGCGGCCGCGACCTCGCAGTTCTTTCGTGGGCGCGACGTCACCTACCTTGCCGCGAGCCCGCTGGAGCGCGCCCAGGAAACCGCGCAGCCCATCGCGGAGGTCACGGGCCTTGAGGTCGGCACCCGCGAGGGGATCGTGGAGGCGGGCAACACCTTCGAGGGGTTGCGAACGAAGGGGTGGCGCTCGCAGCTGATCAACCCGATCCGATGGCGCCACATGACCAACCCCGCCCGCCCCAGCTGGGGCGAGTCCTACCGCGATATCCTCGAGCGGATGTGGCGGGAGGTCGAGGGCGCTCGCGATGAAGCCGAGGGCCACGAGGCCGTTTTGGTCAGCCACCAGTTGCCCATTGTGACGGTGCAACGCTTCGTGCAGGGTAAACCGTTGGCCCACATGAGCCGCGAGTGCGATCTGGCCAGCGTGACCTCGGTTGTCTTCAACGGCGGCGATGTTGTTGACTGGTCCTACAGTCAACCGGCAAAGGATATCTAGATGCGACACCGACGCGCGCTTGCTGCGCTGTGTGCAGCTGCGCTCGCAACAGGGCTTGCAGGCTGCCGCTCTGGGGACGAAGGAAGCACGTACTCGTTTCACTCCCCGGGCGGGAAGGTCGAGATCTTCTACGACGAGGCTGAGCGCAAGCCCGTCAAGGAATTTTCCGGTGAGTCGTTGACCACCCCCGGTGCCACCGTCAACCTCTCGGATTTCGACGGGCAAATCGTCGTCCTCAACGCTTGGGGACAGTGGTGCGCACCGTGCCGCGCCGAAGTAGACGATTTAGAGCAGGTCCAGGAGTCGCTTGCGGCTGATGGCACCGGCACGGTGCTGGGTATCAATGTCCGCGACTACAACGCGGATATCGCCCGCGACTTCGTTGCGGACAATCGCGTGACCTACCCGTCGCTCTACGACCCGCCATTCAAGACCGCCGCCAGCCTCGGAGGGGTACCCAGTTCCGTTATCCCGACGACCATTGTGTTGGACAAACAGCATCGACCCGCGGCAGTGTTCCTCCGCGAGGTGACGGCCGACGACATCCTCGCGGTGGTGCGAGCGGAGGCGGACGCCTAAATGGGCGACGCTCTCAGCAACCTGGTGACGAACGGTCCCGTCATCGTCGGCATGTTTGCGGCGGCGCTCGCGGGGTTGGTTTCCTTCGCCTCTCCGTGCGTGATCCCGCTGGTCCCGGGGTACATGTCCTACCTCACCGGAGTGGTGGGAGGGGAGATGGTGATCGACGAATCCGGACCGCGAGTCGGGCGTCGCAGACAGTGGGCTGTGGTCGGCGCCGCGGGCCTGTTCGTGCTGGGCTTCACCGTGGTGTTTCTGCTGGCCACCGTCTCGGTCTTCGGGGCGATCAGCGCGCTCACCCTCAACGCGGACACCCTGATGCGCGCCGGCGGGGTGGTCACCATCCTGATGGGCCTGGTCTTCGCCGGATGGGTCCCCGCTTTGCAAAAGGACACGCGCCTCGCGCCGCGTCGCTGGGCGACGTGGATGGGCGCGCCGCTGCTGGGCGGCGTATTCGCGCTGGGGTGGACGCCCTGCCTCGGCCCGACCCTCGCCGCCGTCGTCTCTGTCTCCGTAGGCACGCAGGGAGTGACCGCGATGCGGGGTAGTGCGCTGGTGCTCGCCTATTGTTTCGGTTTGGGTCTACCGTTTCTCTTGGTGGCGATGGGTTCGGCCAAGGCCGTTTCGGGCGTTGACTTTTTGCGTCGGCACTCCCGGGCAATCCAGCTCATCGGCGCTGTGCTGATGATCGCGGTTGGTCTCCTTCTGCTCACCGGCGTGTGGAACTACTTCGTCGGCTGGACTCGCCAGCTCGTCGTCGGTTACGGCGGCACCGTTATCTAGGAGGCGCTTTGTTGCGTTGGCTTCGCAAGGCCTGGCACTGGCTTACAAGCATGAGCACGGCTCTCGTGCTGCTGTTTCTTCTCGCGCTCGCGTCCGTTCCCGGTGCGCTGTTGCCGCAGCGCAGCGTCAGCGCCACGCTTGTCGACGACTTCCTCGCCGCCAACCCCACGATGGGCCCCATCTACGACCGGCTCCAGCTGTTCAACGTCTTCGGGTCCACGTGGTTTGTCGCCATTGTGGCCCTGTTGATGGTGTCCCTGGTCGGCTGCATCATCCCGCGCTCCATCGACCATTGGCGTGCCTTCCGCGCCAAGCCCACGCGCGCGCCCAAGTTCCTCACCCGCATGCCACTGTATGCGGAGGGCGTGGTGGAGCAGGACGCGGAAGACGTCGATACGCATGTGCGCCGCGTGCTGAAGAAATGGCACGTCGCCTCGTACTCCGCAGAGGAAGACCGGGCGGGGGCTGCGTCGCTCGCCGCCGAGCGTGGTCACAGTCGAGAGCTGATGAACCTGCTGTTCCACATCGGCCTGGTGGGCGTGATCGTCGCCTTTACCGCAGGCAGGTTGGTGTTTTACGAAGGCCAGGTCATCGTGGTGACCAACTCGGAATCGCCCTCCGCGGTGCCGGTGACCCAGTCCCGCGAGTTTTGCAACACCTCGCCCGCCAACTTCGATGTCTTCCGGGCCGGCCCGCTTTTCGACGGCACCGGGCTGACCCCCTTCTGCCTTGAATCCAAGAACTTTTCCGCTGATTACCTCAACACGGGCCAGGCCAGCGGGTTTAGCTCGGACATCACGTATACCACGGATGTGGATAGCGACCCTGGCACCTGGGAGCCCACCACCTTGCGTGTCAACCACCCGCTGCGGGTAAACGGCGACCGCGTGTACCTGCAAGGCCACGGTTTCGCGCCGCAGATCACGGTGACGTGGCCGGACGGTGAGACTCGCACGCAAATGATTCAGTTCCGCCCCACGGACGTGCAGAACTTCCTCTCCTCCGGAGTGATGCGTTTCGACCCGCCGGCGGGTATGTTCCCAGACCTGACGCAGCGGCGCGAGAACCAGATCGCCATTGAGGGGGTGTTCGCGCCGACCGCTAAGTGGACGGGGCCGAATGACGACATGCTGCAGTCGTCGTTTCCCGCGATGGATGACCCAGCGATGGCTGTCGATGTCTACGTGGGTGACGCCGGGCTGGATACTGGCCGCTCACAGAACATCTTCGTGCTGGACCAGTCGCTGATCGCCAGTGGCCAGCTGGAGAAGGTGCAACGCCTGAACCTCACACCGGGTCAAGAGGTGACTATCCCGGGTGGCATCACGGTACGTTTCGACGGCGCTGCGGAGTACGCAAACTACCAAATCTCGCGCGACCCGACCCAGGTGTGGTCCCTGGTGGCTACCGTAGTCATGCTGGCCTCCCTGATTGGGTCGCTGACAATCAAGCGGCGGCGGATCTGGGTACGGTACATACCCACCGATTCGGGCACGCGCGTGGAGCTCGGCGGCCTGGCCCGCACCGACCGCGCCGGGTGGGGCCCCGAGTTCGAGCGCATCGCTGACGATGTGTTGGGTCGGGTGCGGGAAGAGCACAGCTCAGACGACGAAATGGACGAGTTAGGGTAGAGCAACTCCTCTTAGGCGGACGTCACCAGCGGGAGCTTCACAAACTGGACGTTGGCAAGGCGGTTCAGTGCGGCGTCGACCCCGATAGCTGTTCCGCCGCGGGGCTGGTTCATATGACCGAGAATTATCGCGCCGTCGGGCGCGCCGAGCAGGTTCGTCGTGACCGCGTCTGGGCTCGCGGTGCCTCCGTAGTCGAGGTTGGTAGTGAACCCCGCAATGCGGATCCCGCGGTCTCGGATGATGCGTACGGCGACGTCGTCATAGTGTGCTGTGCCGGCGCGGAACCAGCGGGAAGCGCCCGCGATCTCGGCGATGACCTCGGAGGGACTTGACGTACCTGGAATGCCGTAGGCGGAGCGGCCCGTTACCGACATCGGTGCGTGAGTCGCGCCGTGGCTTTCAATCTGGAAGAGCGGGTCATTGGAAAGCTCGGCTCGAGGGGTCGGGTTCGCTTCCACCCACCGGGAGTTGAAGAAGAGAGTGGCGGGTACGCGGTGACGCCGCAAAACGTTGATGAGCTTCCAGTCGACAGCCGAGCCGTGAGGGCCCCCGCACGCGTCGAAGGTGAGTGCTAGAGTGCGGACTCCAGGACTCGTGGGAACGGTCCTGGTAATTCCTGGGAGATCCATTCCAAACTGAGTTGGCACCATTCCTGTGTAGTGCTCGGGTCCCGGCGGTGGCGGGACAACGGGGGCGGGCGGAAATGCCGCGGCGGGCACTGTTTTTCTGCTCCTACCGTCCACCGCAACGGCACAGGCGGTGCCCAGAGCACCTAGAATCAGCGCTCGGCGCGTAAGGTGCGCCGGCTTGCGCGGGGTATGCACAGGGGGATAGTAACATCGCGCGGTTGATTGTGCCCTTGGCCTGTATCGATAGGGTGGAGTAGGTTAACCCTATGCTTGTGAACACCACAATGGCGGATCTGTCCGACCTGACGTTCCGGACGGCGTTTGTCATTTACATCGTGGCAATGCTCATGTCGTGCCTCTACTACGGGCGGATGTTTAGCGTGGTGGACATGCGCCGCGAGAAAGCGGCGGTGCGTGACCGGGCCCGTGACCAGGACAAGGTGGCCGTGGGGGCTGGGGGCGCTTCGATCGTGGTGGACGAGCCAGAAGGCGTCGACAAGCCGGTGTTCGATGAGCTCGAGTACGACAAGCGCGTAGCAGGTGCGCGGAAGTGGGCGGGGATGACCCAGGCCCTCATTTGGCTCGGGATCCTGCTGCACGTCGCAGCGGTGATCACCCGCGGGCTCGGTGCGCGCCGGTTCCCGCTGGGCAATCTGTACGAGTACATCCTCATGATGACGGCCGTCATTATGGTTGTTGCGGCTGTGACCATCCAGCGCAAGAAGTGGTACTCCCTCTACCCCTGGCTGCTTGCGCCGCTGATTGTGGCGATGTACTTGAACTCGACGGTCTTCCACATGAAGGCGGCCCCCGTGGTGCCGGCGCTGCAGTCGTACTGGCTGCCGGTGCACGTGTCCTCGGTGTCGGTTGGAGCGTCCGTCGGGATCGTGTCCGGGATATTCTCGCTGCTCTACCTGTTGCGCATGTGGCAGCCGCGGGGGGAGGAGCACGGTGTGATCGGCGCGCTGGTGCGGCCGCTGCCCACCGCGAAGACGCTCGATGAGCTGGCCTACAAGACGGCCATTGTGACGCTGCCGCTGTTTGGCATCGGCATCACGCTCGGCGCCGTGTGGGCCGAAGTTGCGTGGGGCCGGTTCTGGGGTTGGGACGCAAAGGAGACGGTGTCCCTCATCACGTGGATCCTCTACGCGGCCTACCTGCACGCCCGCGCCACCGCTGGCTGGAAGAACTCGCGCGCCGCGTGGATCAACGTCTTCGCGCTGGCCATGACCATTTTCAACATGACCTACGTCAACTTCGTCATCGCCAGCTTGCACTCCTACGCGGGGCTGAATTAGATGAAGGTGCTCATCGCCGGCGGGGCCGGCTACATCGGATCCACGATCGCGTCGTGCTGCGAGGACGCGGGCATCACGCCGGTCATCCTCGACGACTATTCCACGGGCCTGCGCGTCTTCGCCGCCCGCTACGCCCACTACGAGGGTGATATCGCGGACGTCGCGCTGCTCACCCGCATCGTTGATGAGCACCCGGACATTGACGCCGTGGTGCATTGCGCCGCGAAGATCGTGGTGCCTGAATCGGTGGAGCAGCCCCTGGCGTACTACGACACCAATGTGGCCAAGGCCGTGGCCCTTATCGACGCCCTCTCGGCCCGCGGGGTGCGCCGCTTCCTGCTCAGCTCGACAGCGGCGATGTATGAGCCAGACCCGGATTTCATGGTCAGCGAGGCCAGCGCGGTCAACCCGGGAAGTCCGTACGCCGCATCGAAGTGGATGCTCGAGCGGGTCTTAGCCGATACCGCCGCCACCGGCCGGATCAGCGCCGTCGCCCTGCGCTACTTCAACCCGATCGGTGCGGACCCGCAGATGCGGACGGGACTTCAGAACCCGGCGCCTAGCCACGCTCTGGGCAAGATGATCACCGCCCACCAACAGCATCAGCCCTTCTTTGTGACGGGCGTGGATTGGCCCACCCGCGACGGATCTGGCCTGCGTGACTACGTCCACGTGTGGGACTTGGCGCGCGCCCACGTGGCGGCCCTCCAGAGGGAGCTCGGGGAGTACGAGGCCATCAACCTCGGCACCGGCACGGGCACGACGGTGCTCGAACTCGCCAGCGCGGTGGGGGAGGCAACAGGTGAGCCACTCGATGTCGTGCCCGCGCCCCGTCGCGAGGGTGACGTGGTGGGTTCTGCCGCACGCGTCGACAAGGCTGCCGAGGTACTGGGGTGGCGGCCGGAGTTCACGCTCGCCCAGGGTGTGCGACACTCCCTGCAGTGGGCGGCCAAGTTACCGGCGGTGCTCCGTGACGAAGCGGCCCTGCGCTAGCTCTCATCCCGGCGTTTGCGTTCTTCCTCTTCCCGAGCGCGCCGCTCTTTGAAGCGCTTCTTTTCGATGTTCCAGAGGAACTCCTCGTCATCGTCTGGGCCCTTGATAGCGGGGGGCTGGTCCGCGCCCCGCGAGCTGCTGCCCGGCCCGAACGCACGCCACATGAGGTAGACCGCCAACACCACCAGCAGCAACAGCAGAATTCTTCCCATACGCCCACGATACTGGTTGGGTCGGACATCAGGGGGGTGAGTAGGCTACCGGGTTGTGTCAACCCCCCAGGATTTCACCCCGGACCCGGCGGCGCGCTCCCGCGCCAACAAGGCGGCCGCGCTCTACGGCCTCTACCGCCTCCTCCTTTTCATTGCGCTCACGGTGGCCATCCAGCTCGTAGCAGTTCTTATCGATGCCCCCGTGCCCCTCATCATGTCCGCGCTCCTCGCCCTAATCCTCGCTTTCCCCCTGTCCATGATGCTGTTTTCCAAGCAGCGTCTGGCGGCCAATGCGGCGCTGGCGGAGTGGAAGCGGCAGCGCGATGCCCGCAAGAACTGGATTCGCGGGGAGCTTTCCGAGCGTTAGCGGAACGCGGCCGCGATGAGGAGCATCGCCGGCATGGAGAGGAACGTGGTGAGCAGTACCGTATCCCGGGCTACCGTTGTCCCAGCCCCGTACGTTGCGGTGTAGTTGTAGACGTTTTGCGCCGTAGGCAGCGTGGCCAAGATCAGCGCCGCGTAAAGGTGGGTGCCCTCCAAACCGAGCGCCGTGGCAACCGCCCACGCGATCAGTGGCATCCCAACGAGCTTGAGCAGGGTCGCGATGAGGGTCGGCACGGGGTCGTCGTGCAGCACGGCGGAGCCGTTCAATGAGGCGCCGAAGCTCATGAGGATGAGGGGGATCGACGCGCCGCCGAGGATTTTCAGCGGGGCGAGGACTGGGTCGGGGATGGCCAGGCCCGACTCCGCGACGAGGGCGCCCGCGATCGCGGCCACTACGACCGGTGCGGTCAGCCCGGACACCATCGACTTAACGACGGCGCGCACGCCCCCGGTGCCGTTCGCATTCAACCCGGCGATCACGATCGGGGAGACAACCGTCATCTGCAGGACAAGCGCGGGCACGACGTAGGTTGCATCTCCGATGACATAGGTTGCGACGGGGAGTCCGATGTTGACCGAGTTGTAGTAACACGAGGCTGCGGCCCCGGCCATGGTGTTTGGCACGTCTCGGCGGAAGAACAGTCTGCTCAGAGTCCAGAACAGGGCCATCGTCGCAAAGGAGGAAGCCCCAATGACCAGCACGACCGGTGAGAAGAAGGCCGAGTTGTCCGACACCGAGACGTTGGAGAAGATCAGCGCCGGCGTCGCGGCGTAGAAGGCGATGCGGTTGAGCTGCAGCCGCGCCTCTCCTGTGCCGATGACACCCGTCCGCGAGAGCACGAACCCCGCACCGATTACCACGAAAATGATGGCGAATGCGGTGACGACGTTGAGCACTCCGACGATGCTACCCGTCACACCCCCAGGGCCAGCGCAGTGATCGCAGCCCACACGAGCATGGCCCGGCCGTTCATCCCGAGCACTGGGATGAGCGCGGCACCCGTGGCGCCACCGAGCACGACGCGTATCGCTGCGATGGCCAGCGGCAACGCCGCCAGGCCGAAGAGGCAGGGGAGCGAGAGCGCACCCAACAGGAGCGAGGCGAGGAACGGCACAATCGTCAGAAGGACGAACAAGCGGCGCGCCCACACCTCGCCGAGCCGGACAGCCACGGTGCGCTTCCCGGCGACGGCATCGGTGGGGATGTCGCGGATGTTGTTGGCCAGGTTGACGGATGCGGAGATGGCCCCGATCGCCACGGCGCACAGTGCGCCAGCCCATGTGATGCGGCCGGCCTGGGTGTACTCGGTGCCCAGCACCGCGACCAGGCCGAAGAAAACGAACACCGCGGCCTCACCAAACCCGGCGTATCCGTAGGGCCGGGACCCGCCCGTGTAGAACCACGCCGCCGCGATGCACACGGCGCCGAGGAGGATGAGCCACCACGTTGAGGAGACCGCGACGAGCGCGACGCCGAACAACCCCGCCACGGCAAAGGCAGCGAACGCGGCGTACTTGACGTGCTGGGGCTTGGCACGCCCCGAGGCGGTGAGACGGACGGGTCCGCGGCGGTCGTCGTCGGTGCCGCGGATGCCGTCGGAGTAGTCGTTGGCGTAGTTGACACCGACGATGAGCGCCCAAGCGACGACCGCTGCTAGGAGGGCGCGACCGAACGAACCCTCCCCAGCGTGAAACGCGGCGCCGGTACCGGCAATGACGGGGGCGAAGGCGTTGGGCCAGGTGTGTGGGCGGGAGGCCATGAACCAGTCGCGAGTGGGTGTCATGGGTTACCATCTTGCCCTTCCAGGTTCACGCAGGCCGCATCGCCCGGCTAAAGTTACCCGGCATGTGGGTCGACTATGCCGCACGTCAGGTGATTACTTATGCGTCCGCGGCCGCGCGGGCGCCGCGCCTGCGTGTCATGGCACGCAACGCGCCGTTTTCCTTCCCCGCGGAGCCGGGTGAAGACAGCACGGTCGTGTCTTTGACCTCCTACGGCAAACGCCTCTCGTCGGCGGTCGTGGCGGTTTCCTCGCTGCTCGTGGGCACCAGGCGGTTACCTGTGCACCTTTGGCTGGACGCAGAGGACTTTGACGGGCCGTGGCCGAAGGGACTGCGTTCGCTCGCTGACCGCGGCCTGCACGTTCACCGCTCCGACGGGCAGTACGGCCCGCACACCAAGTATTATGGCACGTTCCAGCAGTTCGCGGGTACGGCTACCCGAGTCATTACGATTGACGACGACATGATGTACCCGCGCTGGTTCGTCGACAAGCTTCTGAATGCCTCGGATGCGAGCCCCGACTGCGTCACCGCGTACCGCGCACACCAAATCGCCCTCCTGGATGGTGCCATCGCGCCTTATGTGAAGTGGAAGGCCGTCGATACAACCGAACCCTCGCGGCGCAACTTCGCCACCGGGGTGTCTGGGGTGGCTTACCCGGCGTCGATGGTTGACTACGTGGCACAGCAGGGCCTGGCGTTTTCGCAGCACGCCCCGCTTGCCGACGACGTGTGGCTCAACGCCTGCGCCCTGCGTTCCGACCACTTAGTCCGGCAGGTCTTTCCGCACCCGCGGGAGTTTTCCCTGGTTCCGGGCTCGCAAGGTGGCGCGCTTGTGCGCGCCAACCTGCGTGGCGGGGGAAACGACGAGCAGATCGCGCAGACATACACGCGCGCGGACGAGCTCAAACTCTTCGACGGCGCCACGGAGCTCTGATGAGCGCCACCGCGACCGTCGTGGGCGCAGGACCCAATGGGCTAGCTGCTGCGATCCGGCTGGCGCAGCTGGGTTGGCGGGTCCGCGTCTTTGAGCGCAACGACGAGGTGGGTGGGTCGTGCCGCTCCGACTCCTATTTCCCGGGCACGATTAGTGACGTCGGCGCCGCTGCCTTCCCCTTCGGCGCGGCGACTCTGCGCGATCTGGGAGTGGAGTGGGCCCACCCGCCGCGGCCCGTGGCCCACCCGCTCGAGCACTCAACAGGGTTCCTGGACGCGCTCGGCCCTGACCAAGCGACGTGGAACCGCGTGCACGGCCCTGTTGCAGCCCACATCGGCGACCACCTGGACAACATCCTCGGCCCAACGCTGTGGCGCGTGCCCCCGCACCCGCTGGCCTTCGCCCGCTTTGGGGTGCGGGGAGCGCTTCCGGCTGCGACGCTTGGGACCGTCCTCTTCCGGACGGAGGCCGCGAAAGCGCTGCTGGCGGGCAACGCCGTGCACTCGTTCAGTTCGCCGGGCCGGCCGCTGACGGGAGCGTTCGGGGTGTTGTTCGGTGCCCTTGCCGCGTCGGTGGGGTGGCCGGTGGTGCGGGGAGGCAGTCGCGGGATCGTCGACAAGCTTGCTGCCCGCGCCGAGTCTCTTGGGGTGGAGATCCACACAGGTATCGATGTGCGGGAGGTGCCCCGCGACCGCGTCGTCGTATTGAATATGCCTCCCTGGGAGGCGGAACGGCTGGGTGCGCGGGTGCGGCCGTGGCGCGAGGGGCCGGGTGTGTTCAAGGTGGACTGGTTGCTGCGTGAGCCGGTGCCGTGGCGCGACCCGCGCGTCGGGGAGGCGGGGACGGTGCACGTGGGGGGGACCGCGCGGGACATTGTGGCGTCGGAAAGTGAGATTGCGCGGGGGAGGATGCCGGACGCCCCGTTCGTCATGGTGGGCCAGCAGTACGTCGCCGACCCATCGCGGGGTCGGGTGTTGTGGACCTACGCCCACGTCCCGCGGGGTTTTGACGGGGATGCCAGCGAGCACATCGCGCGCCAAATCGAGCGCTTCGCGCCCGGCTTTCGCGACGTCGTCGAGGCGCGGCATGTTACGGGATATATTCGCGACATCGCGGCGGGCGACATGAACCTGCGGCAGCTGCTGTTCCGGCACCCGCGGTCGCTAGGTGGCGGCGTGTACTTGGCAAGTGGCGCGACCGCGCCGGGCGCGGGGGTCCATGGGATGGCGGGGGTGTGGGCCGCGCAAGAGGCTACCCGAACAATGCTCTGACCGCGGCACGGTCGACTTTGCCGGGGCCGAGGAGAGGCAGCGCCGGGACCGGCTTGAGCTCCTTCGGCACCTGCCAGCGGGGCAGGTCATCAAAGGCTTCCATCAGAACGGGCACGGGTGCTGAACCCGTGTAGGCGGCGCAGATGCGCTGGCCCAGCCGCTCGTCGGGGACACCGACGACGCACGCGGCGATCACGCCCTCGATGCCGAGCATGAACGTCTCCAGTACCTCTGGGTGGAGCTTGAGGCCGCCGGAGTCGATGATGTTGTCGAGGCGCCCGGTGACGGTGAGGGTGCCGTCGTGAAGAACGCCCGCGTCTGAGGTGGCAAACCAGCCGGGCTCGGCGAACGCCTCATGGCTGGGAACATTACGGTAGCCGAGGGCGACCATCGGCCCTCCGAGGTGGATGCGGCCGCCGCTGATGCGCACCCGTGCGCCCGCGATAGGGCGGCCGTTGTAGACACACCCGCCCGCGGTTTCCGACGAGCCGTACGTGGTGACTACGCGAATCCGCAACCTGCGCGCCGACTCGAGTAGGCGCGGGTTCGTCGCCGCGCCCCCAACGAGGACGGCAGAGTACTGGCGCAGAGCGACTATCCCTTCTAACGTCGACGTGGCCTTGGCCAGCTGCATGGGGGTCAGCGAGGTGTAACACCGCTCGCCGGTGCGCGAGATGGCGCGGGTTTTCGCGGCGAACTCCGAGACGTGGAATCCCTGGGAGAGGTCAAGGAACTCCGGTTCGACTCCAGCGACCATGCTGCGAACCAACACCTGGATGCCCGCGATGAATGCAGCGGGCATGGCAAGGACCCACTGACCGGGGCCGCCCAATGCCTGGTGAGTAGCGTCCGCACTGGAGATCAGGTTAGAAGTGGTGAGCTGCGCTCCCTTCGGCGTACCCGTCGAACCGGAGGTGGAGACGACCAGCGCGATGTCGCTGTCGATGGGTTCGCCGACGCGCTGGGTGGTGCGCAGCAGGTGGGCGCGGGTGGGGTCGTCCTTCGGCACAGGAAGAAGTGCGCGCTGCCCCGAGAGGGCTTCCTCGAGGTCAGCCATGATCGCCAGCGGGTCGCGGGGGTCAACGGGAAGAACTTCGAGGTGATTCGTCACGGGGGAATATGGTAGTCGGGGCGCTCCGCCAATTTACGTGGCGGTTCGAATGAATGAGCAGCAGCTTGAGGCGTGGGTCGCTGAAGCAGAAGCGGGTTATGATGTCGACGAGTTGAAGAAGCGTGGGCGTGGCAGGCCAGGCCGGGGGCCGGGCCTTTACAACTCATTGCAGTGCGTCTCACCCAAGACGAAGTTGAGGCGTTGGATGAATTAGCGCGCGACAGACATGTTTCGCGGTCGGAGTTAATGCGTCAGGCAATTGCCGCGTTTACCGCAGCATGAGAGTGGCCAAGTCCGCTACGAAACACGTCATTAATGAGGCGGACGCGATCCACGCTGCGTCCTGGTCATTGTGGGCCGAACCGCTAGATGACGGTGAGGGAGCCCCCGAGCAATGGCGGGAACTTCGCCTTGGGTTCGATCTCATGCCCGGCTAGTAATAGTACGGAAACGCCTCCCAGTTCGGGGCGCGCTTCTCTAGGAAGGAGTCCCGTCCCTCCACAGCTTCGTCTGTCATGTACGCCAGGCGGGTCGCTTCGCCCGCGAACACCTGCTGGCCAACCAGGCCGTCGTCGGCAAGATTGAAAGCGAACTTGAGCATGCGCTGCGCGGTGGGGGACTTGCCGTTTATCTCGCGGGCCGCGGCGATTGCTTCCTCCTCGAGCTGCGCGTGGTCGGCGACGATGTTGACCGCGCCCATGCGCTGCATCTCCTCGGCCGAATACGTCCTGCCGAGGAAGAAAATCTCGCGGGCGAACTTCTGGCCGACCATCTTGGCCAGGTAGGCGGAGCCGTAGCCGGCGTCGAAGGATCCGACGTCGGCGTCGGTCTGCTTGAAGCGCGCCTCCTGGCGAGAGGCGATGGTCAGGTCGCACACCACGTGCAGGGAGTGCCCGCCGCCGGCGGCCCAGCCGTTCACCACCGCGATGACCACCTTCGGCATGGTGCGGATCAGGCGCTGCACCTCGAGGATGTGCAGGCGACCGCCTTCGGCCTTGACGCGGGCCTGGTCGACCTCGCCGGAATCCGTGGCGTACTGGTAGCCGGAGCGGCCGCGGATGCGCTGGTCGCCGCCGGAGCAGAAGGCCCAGCCGCCGTCCTTCGGGCTCGGCCCGTTGCCGGTGAGCAGCACTGTTCCGACGGTGGGGTCGCGGCGGGCGTCGTCAAGCGCGCGGTAGAGCTCGTCGACCGTGTGGGGGCGGAACGCGTTGCGCACCTCGGGCCTGTCGAAGGCGATGCGGACGATGCCGTTGGCGCGCCCGCTCCCGTTGTGGCGGTGGTAGGTGATGTCGCTGAAGTCGAAGCCCCCGACCTCGTCCCACTGCGCGAGGTCGAAGGGCTGCTCGGTGGAGTAGGTCATGCGGTTCATCCTACGTGTCGCCAATTTCACAACAGATGTGTGGAGAAAATCGAAGTTAGGTATTACTCACCTCAGACGCGGGGGTTTATCGTGTCTCCCATGAGTTTCCTCAGACCCTCCCGAACGGCCAGCGGCTCGCTTATCGAGGTCCCCGTCGGCGTGTAGAGGGTGCGGACGATACCTTCCATCATTCTCACCCGTGCGTAATTCACTCATTTCTTATCTACTTTAGTGCCGACTTTTAAATTCGGGTTTCGCCCGCGAGATGCGGGTTCTAGCCTCTTGGCTGGAGAACCTAAGCCGAGTGGTCGATTCTTCGGTGAGGGAGCTCGCAGTCCTAGTTTGGGGACATTCCTAATTCAATGCGTGACTATTGGTTTCGCGTCGACACACGGAGTGGTCCATGAAGAAATTGCTCGCACGTCTCAGTGTTTCGGTGATCCTTTCCGGCGGAGTTGTGGCGGAAAAGGCGAATGCTGAAGACGTCACCGACTCTGATCAATTTGTAACCGTGAACAACAACAGTGACGCTGCGCGTAGCGTTGCTCCATCCGCAAAGAGCATTACAATTCGGAATGCCTCGAGAGGTGGGATCGGCGAGAAGACCGATACTCCTTCGGGGATGCAACTCGAGTGGAGTATTGCGTCGCCCGTAGAGGAACATCAAAAGTCGTTCAGGGTTGAGGCGGATGGCCAGGTTGACCTGCATGTCGACCGGAATAGTGGCGCTCTATTGGTCCGAGTTGACGGATCTGATGTGGCGCTCATTGATGCTCCGTGGGCGCGCGACGCTGCCGAAAAGGCGCTCCCCACCACTACGAAGTCGCTGGCGATACGTTCACCCAAGTTGTCGAGGTGAATCAACCTGATGTGGCCGAACCACAACTACCCTGGGCTTCATGATCCCCACCCTCGACAGCATCCTCGAGCGCGCCCACGTGGTCGCCCTGCCTATGGCCGTCACCTTTCGCGGGGTTGACACCCGTGAGGCCCTGCTCATCGACGGTCCCGCCGGCTGGGGGGAGTTCTCGCCGTTCGTGGAATACGGTCCGGGGGAGTCGGCCAGCTGGCTCGCCGCCGGGATCGAGGCCGCGTTCACCGGCCTGCCCGAGGCGCGCGGCTGGGTCGAGGTCAACGGCACAGTGCCCGCGGTGCCCGCCTCCCGGGTCCCCGAGGTGCTCGAACGCTACCCGGGGGTGGGCACCTTCAAGGTCAAGGTGGCGGAGAAGGGCCAGTCGCTTGACGACGACATCGCCCGCGTCACCGCCGTGCGCCGCGCGCGCCCGGATGCGACCGTGCGTGTGGACGCGAACCGCGGCTGGTCCGTCGATGAGGCGGTGCAAGCAGCCGCCGCGCTGGGGGAGCTGGAGTACATCGAGCAGCCCTGCGCCACGGTGGAGGAGCTCGCGGAGGTGCGCCGGCGGGTCGCCACTCCCATCGCGGCGGACGAGGCCATCCGGCGCGCCGCCGACCCGTACCGCGTGGTGGAGGTGGGCGCGGCGGATGTGGGCGTCGTGAAGCCGGCCCCTTTGGGAGGGGTGCGCAGGCTGGTCTCGATCGGGGAGGAGCTGGGGCTGTCGCTGACGGTGGCCAGCGCCCTCGACACCGCCGTGGGCATCGACGCGGGGTTGGTTGCAGCGAAGCTGACAGGTTCGCGGGCCGCGGGGTTGGCCACACAGCGGTTGTTCGTCGAGGACGTCGCCGCCCGGCGCGAGCTTCGCGGGGGTCGCCTCGAGATCACCCGCACCACCCCCGACCCGGAGCGGCTCCACGGGCTGCGCGCCCCCGGGCCACGTCGCGACTGGTGGTTCCAGCGGGTCCGAGACTGTCTACCACTCCTGGAGGTGCACCCAAATGGGGGCCTCAATGTCTGATTCGGACGCGAGGGCGGTTAGGTTTTGCGGGAAACGAAGAAGTTTTTCCTCTTAAAATTGAAGGGTGTTCCTTGTCTACTCCGGTAACACACGACTCATCCCGGCTGTCGGAGGGTGACCTCGCCACGCCACCCGCTCCCGGCGAATGGCGCCGCCAGCTCATCGGACTCACCGCGGGGATCCTCCTCGCCGCCCTCACCTTCGTCGTCTTCCCCTCCTCGGCCGCAGACACCGTCGCGCAGTCTTCCGGGGCGGACCCGGGGGCGTCGTATAGCGGCGCTGCCATGCGAATTGTCGCGGCGACCACGGTCCTCATGGCGGTGTGGTGGATGACGGAGGCGATCCCCCTAGCTGCCACCGCGCTGCTACCCATCGCGATTTTCCCCCTTGCGGGCGTGGCGAAGTTCAGCGCCATCGCTGCCCCCTATGCGTCCTCAACGATTTTCCTATTCATGGGCGGGTTCCTCATGGCACTGGGCCTGCAGCGGTGGAACCTCCACCGCCGGCTCGCGCTTGTCGTCGTGTCTTTGGTGGGAACGAGTCCGCGCCGCATCATCTTGGGTTTCATGATCGCCACGGGGTTTATGTCCATGTGGGTTTCCAACACTGCCACCGCCGTTGTCATGCTGCCCATCGGCGTCTCCGTCCTCACCCTCACCGCTGAAACGGTGGGCGGCATGCAGAACCAGAAGAACTTCGCCACCGCTCTCATGCTCGCGATCGCCTACGCGGCCTCGATCGGTTCCTTGGGAACGCTCATTGGTACCCCGCCGAACGCGCTGCTCGCCGGGTATATGCGTGAGGCCCACGGCATCAACATCGGCTTTGGGCAGTGGATGCTCGTGGGCATGCCCGTAGCTATCGTGTTCACCTTCGTCGCGTGGTTCGTGCTCATCACCATTTTCAAACCTGAGGTCGACCAGATCCCCGGCGGAAAAGAACTTATCCGTGGCGAGATCCGCAATCTCGGGCCCTGGACTTTCCCCCAAATTGCTGTCGGCATCATCTTCCTGGTCGCGGCCTTGGCCTGGGTGTTTGTCCCTCTCGGGATCGATTACTTCGATTGGACAATTCCTTACGACGACGCCGTGGTGGGCATTATTGCAGGCCTACTCATGTTCATCGTCCCGGTGCGGAAGAACGGGACCCGAATCCTGGACTGGGGGACTGCAAACGGTTTGCCCTGGGATGTCCTGCTGCTCTTTGGCGGAGGGTTGTCGTTGTCTGCGATGTTCACTCAGACCGGTCTTTCGCTATGGATCGGCGAGGCCGCGAAGGGGCTCGCGGGGCTTCCCGTGTTCTTGCTCATCCTCGCTGTTGCCGCGCTAGTTCTAGGGCTGACCGAGCTGACCTCCAACACGGCTACCGCCGCGACCTTCCTGCCGATCATGGGCGGCGTGGCCGTCGGTATTGGGCTCACCTCCTCTACCGAGATGAATGTGCTTTTGCTCGCGATTCCCGTCGCCCTGTCCGCCACCTGCGCCTTCATGCTCCCGGTGGCCACCCCGCCCAACGCAATCGCGTATTCCTCCGGCCACGTCACAATGGGTCAGATGATTAAGGGCGGCATCTGGCTCAACCTCATTGCCTTGGTGCTGATCTCTCTAGCCACCTTCTTCCTCGCCGTACCGGTGTTCGGGCTGGTGTTCTAGGGGCCCTGTAGTTTCAGGTCGCGTTGTGGCCCCGAGTCTGATTTCCGGGTGCGGGTTCAGGGATTCGCACGCGCTACCCTGTCCCTATGAACCCCAACGACGACGAAACCCGCCAGTTTCGGCGGGAGCCGCAGGCGTCGAACCAGCCGCCGCGGCCGGAGAGGCCCAGGCAGTACTTCCCGGACCCCGCGCAGCAGCAGGTGTCGGAGGCGAGCTACTACCAAGAACCTGTGTACGCGCAGCCACGGCAGCGCTCCACCACCGCGGCCGTGGCGCTCGGTGTCGTCGCGGCCTTGGCTGCACTGACCGCAATAGTCTTTATGTTCCTCTGGCGCGGCGCAGCAAGCGAGGCACAACGCGTGCCAGAAACGGTCACGGTGACCCAGACTCAGACCACGACACAGACCACGACACAGAACACGACGACAACGCGCCGCACGGGGCTGTTGGGAGGTGACAGCACCGCCTCTCAATTGCCCACGGTGCTGCCGTCGGAGTTGCCCACGCAGATCCCTCCGGAGGTGCGGGACAACGCTGGGTCATTGCTCGACGACCTGGTCAACGGTGCGAACAGCCTCCTGCAGGGGCAGCAGTAGATGGGGGCACCGGATCTCGCGGCGCACGTCGCAGAAGCGCTCGCGAAGCATGTGACGGACGTGGTCCTCAGCCCCGGATCGCGCAACGCGCCGCTGGCCTACGCCCTGTTGGCGCGGGGGGATATCAGGGTGCATGTGCGTATCGACGAGCGTTCTGCGGCTTTCACCGCCCTGGGCATGGCCAGAGTGCAGCGCAAGCACGTGGCCGTGGTGATGACCTCGGGAACTGCGGTGGCAAACGCTCTGCCCGCGATGGTGGAGGCGTACATGTCGCACACGCCGCTAGCGGTGGTCAGCGCGGACCGGCCCGAGCGTCTCGTGGGAACGGGTGCGTCGCAGACTATCTGGCAACAGGGAATCTTCGGGAGGTACGCGCACACGCAACAAGTGGCGTCCGTCGAAGATTCGGTGAGTTTTGACGCAGACCATGTCCACATCAACGTAGCCCTGGATGTCCCGCTCGTGCCACCAGAACTCCCAGTGAAGACGGGGCGCGCTAGGCGGGTGGGGCCTGGGCAGTTGGGCCGCCAGGTGGGACAGCTCGATCACGGTGTGGTGGATCTGGATATCACTAAAGACACCCTTGTCATCGCCGGTGACGAGGCCTGGGATGTACCCGGTCTGGAATACGTCCCCACGATCGCCGAGCCGACCGCACCTACACCCTTCCATCAAGTCCACCCACTGGCGGCGCGGTTCTTCGCGCAGTCCGAGGTTTCCATCAGTCACGACGGTGGTGATTTCGCGGCCTCAACGAAACCGGAGCAGGTGGTGGTGGTGGGCCACCCCACGCTGCACCGCGAGGTCATGGCCCTGCTTGCGGATCCGGACATCGAGGTCATCGGGTTGAGCAGAAGCGAGATCTTCACGGGGCAGCCCGCGCGACGTGGCTCCCGCGTCAACGTGACGGGGCAACCGACGGACAGGTGGTTGAAGATCTGCGAGGCCGCCGGCGAGGTCGCCGCGGACACCGTCCGCGACGCGCTGGCGGAAGAGGAGTTCGGTTTCACCGGTTTGCACGTCGCGGCAGCCGTGGCCGACACCCTGGCGGTGGGGGATACCCTCGTGCTCGGGTCGTCAAACCCGGTGCGCGACGCCAGCTTCGTCGGCCTCCCGTTCGACGGTGTGAGTACGTTCAGCGCGCGCGGTGCAGCTGGCATCGACGGTACGGTGTCGCAGGCGGTGGGCGTGGCCCTTGCCACGCAAGAGTTGCACCCCGAGGAGCTCAGCGCACCGCGCACGGTGGCGTTGCTGGGTGATCTCACGTTCCTCCACGACGTCAACGGCCTGCTCATCGGGCCTGACGAGCAGCGGCCGAGCAACCTCACCATCGTCGTGGCGAACGACGATGGGGGCGGGATTTTCGAGACACTTGAGGTGGGCGCGCCCTCGCTGCGGGGAGGGTTCGAGAGGGCGTTTGGGACCCCGCACGGGGTGAGCGTCGAGAAGCTGGCTCAGGCGTACGGTGCGCAATACCGCCGCGCCGAAACCGTGCCCGAGCTCCTTGCCCTGCTTGACGACGCCTCCGGGCCCCTCACCGTGATCGAAGCCGTGACCACGCGCGCAACGCGCCGCGCCCTGGGAGAAAGGTTGCGCCGGTGATTCGCCGTCGGCTCCTGCAGCTAGTGCTAGCTCTCTACGCCTGCGCGATGCTTGCAGTGGTTGCCATGGTCGCGGGGCCCGCGATCAACGACGCGCGCATTCACGCCGACCCAGGGCGGGGTCTGGCCACGGTGACCGGCACAACGTGGTTGCGCACCGACGCGGACTACCAAGATGAGGACGGGCTCTTTCACTCGCCCGGAAGCGGGCTGCTCTACCCGACGGGCCTGGGTGAGGGCCAGCGCGTGTGGGTGACGTACGCGAAGTCAGACCCGGAGTTAGTCAAGGTGGAGGGGCGCAGCTGGTGGCTGGCCGTCGGGCCGGCGTTGTCCGTCGCGGCGGTGTCCACCGCTGTGGCCGCGGCGGCGTGGTTCGCCATCAGGCGCTGGGCAGTAGATAAAGTTACCGTGGCGTAATAAGAAGTTCACTCGAACTTTCCTCGGCGTGAATGATACTTTTGGGTGGGTATGGAAAGGTCGAAGCCATGCGTGTCGCGATCGTCGCAGAATCGTTTCTTCCCAACATCAATGGGGTAACCAACTCCGTCTTGCGCGTGCTGGAGTACCTACGGGAGGAAGGGCACGACGCGATCGTCGTTGCCCCCGGGGCGCGGGACTACCAAGAAGAGGTTCCTGACTACCTGGGTTTTGAGATCGTCCGCGTCCCCACCGTCATGATCCCGCTGGTGGACTCACTCCCGATCGGCGTGCCCACCACGTCGGTTTTGCGCAGCTTAAACACGTTCCGTCCGGATGTCGTCCACCTTGCCAGCCCGTTCGTCCTCGGGGGTGCCGGCGCGTTCGCCGCGATGCAGGCCCGGGTGCCGGCGGTGGCGATCTACCAAACGGACGTGGCGGGCTTCGCTACCCAATACCAGCTCTCGCTGCTGTCCTCCATGGCGTGGGAGTGGACCCGCAACATCCACAATCGATGCGAGTTGACGCTGGCGCCGTCGTCTGAGGCGATCCGCGAGTTGGAGTCCCACGGCATCCGGGACGTGCATCACTGGGGCCGTGGCGTAGATACGACCCTGTTCAACCCAGGGAAGCGCTCTGAGCTCCTGCGCCGTCAGTGGGATCCCTCAGGCCGCAAGAAGATCGTTGGCTTCATCGGGCGCCTCGCCGCAGAAAAAGGCGTGCACCGTCTCGCTTCGCTGGTGGGCGACCCTTCCATTCAGCTTGTCATCGTCGGTGACGGACCAGAGCGCAAAGCTCTTCAACGCGTGCTTCCTTCCGCAGTGTTTACGGGTGCATTGTCCGGCGAGGAACTTGCGCGTGCTTACGCCAGCCTCGACCTCTTCGTCCACACCGGAGAGTTCGAGACCTTCTGTCAGGCGATCCAAGAGGCCCAAGCCAGCGGCGTGCCCACAATCGGACCGCGGGCGGGTGGCCCCGTTGACCTCATCACTGAGGGAGTGAACGGTCTACTTCTCGACGTCTCCTCGTTCACCACGGATTTGCCCAGCGCAGTGGACACGCTCCTGGATGGGTCGCGCCACCCACAGCTGCGCGAACAGGCGCGGGCAGCTGTGGAGAACAAGACGTGGCACGCGCTGGGGGATCAGCTGATGGGTTATTACGAGCAGGCGGTAACCGGGTACAGGCGCTCCCACGTCAACCTCTTTGGCCGGGAGATGGTCCTACCCCGGTGGGTGCGCAAGCCCCGCCGCTCGCGTAGCGCCTAAGAAGGCAGCGGTAGACTCGCTGCTCATGGCGAAGGCAGACCTGGAAAAGGACCCTTTTGACGTTGCGGGCATGTTCGACGACGTCGGCCGCAACTACGATCTGACTAACACAGTTTTGTCGTTTGGGCTGGACAGGTACTGGCGTCGACGCACGCGAGAGCGTTTGGCTTTGAAGCCAGGCGAGAAGGTTCTCGACCTCGCCGCTGGAACCGCGGTGTCGACGGTTGAGTTAGCGAAGTCTGGGGCGTGGGTTGTCGCATGCGATTTCTCGCAGGGGATGCTGGCGGCAGGAAAGGACCGCGACGTGCCGAAGGTGGTAGGCGATGCCATGCACCTTCCTTTTGCAGACGAGTCTTTCGACGCAGTCACCATTTCCTACGGTCTGCGCAACGTGCACGACTTTGAGGCGGGGCTGCGCGAGATGGCACGCGTGACCAAGCCCGGCGGGCGCCTCGTGGTCAACGAGTTCTCCACACCGGTCGTGCCGGTTGTGGCTACCGTCTACAAGGAATACCTCCCCCGCGCGCTGCCCCTGCTCGCCCGGGTGTTCTCCTCGAACCCGGATGCCTACGAATACCTAGCGGAGTCGATCCGCGCGTGGCCACGCCAAGAGGAGCTCGCCGCGGCGATTAACCGCAACGGCTGGACTGACGCGGGGTGGCAGGACCTGGCGCTGGGCGTCGTCGCGCTGCATTCAGCGCTAAAGCCCTAGGCCGGTTTTAGGACGGGTCCCACAGTGCGCGGCCCGTGGGAACGGCCCGTCCGGCCGCGCGCCAGGCGCGGGCGATGAGATCGGTGTCCTCCGGGGTGACGAGGTTGCCCATGAGCCGTGCGGCTGCGGGCATGAGGAACCGCGCCCCCGCCCCGCGCATTCCCAGCGGCCCGACGGCCGGCAGAAAGCGCGGGTAGGTGAGCAGGCGCGCCGCGGCACGGGCCAAGGTGAACGCCTCGCCGTAGGTGCGACGCAGCTCATGTGGCCAGGCAAGGGTGAGATCGTGGCCCTCGCGAAGCAGGTCGACGGCCCTGACGGCGGTTTCCAGCCCGTAATCGATGCCCTCGCCGTTCAGGGGATTGACGCACGCAGCGGCGTCCCCAACCAACGCCCAGTTAGGCCCTGCGACGTTGGACACGGCGCCTCCCATCGGCAGTAGAGCGCTGGTGACATTCCGCTCAGGCCCCAGTCCCCACTTTGCGCGTTGCTGCGCTGCGTACTGGGCGAGCAGCGCCTTTGTATTTACTTTGGCGGGCCGAGCGTCGGTGGACAACGCCCCGCATCCAAGGTTGACGGTCCCGTCACCTAAGGGGAAGATCCAGCCGTAGCCCGGCTGCAAAACGCCTCTCGCATCGCGCAGTTCGACGTGCGAGTGCATCCACGGCTCGTTGGACTCAGGAGACTCGCAGTAGGAGCGGGCCGCGATGCCGTAGACCTGGTCGCGGTGCCACACCCGGCCCAGCTGCTTGCCCAGAGTTGAGCGCACACCGTCGGCGACGATGACCCACTTCGGGCGGATATCCCCCCGTGGCGTTTCCACCGAGGAGATCCGCCCCTGCTCGCGCTCGACCCGGGTAGCGGGGCAGTCGTGCCACACCGTGGCGCCGGCGGTGCGGGCACGGTCAACGAGCGAGGCATCGAACTGTGCCCGGGGTACAGCGGATCCCTCCGAGCCGAAAGTGCCGTCGGGCCACGGGGCGGTGACGTCGCCGCCGAACCCGTGGAGCTTGAGGCCCAGGTTGCGGTACGGGGGAAGGACATCCGTCAAGTCGAGGCGACGCAGCGTATGCACGGCGCGCGGCGTCAGTCCATCGCCGCAGGTTTTGTCGCGGCGCGGTGGTTGGGCGTCGATAAGCAAGGTGCTCATCCCGGCCCTTTGGGCCGCTACCGCCGCCGCTGCTCCGGACGGCCCCGCGCCAACGACGAGGCACTCAAACTCGCTTATTCCCACAGCCGCTCATTGTGGCACAGGACTCCGGCCGCGCATTTCACCCACTGCTGCACTCAGGCGCGCTGGTGGGCTACGGTTAAGTGCGACATTTACACCCCGCGGCGCGGTTGCTCCCCCGCGGGCAGTCTTCCCGACCTGCAAGGACGTCCCTGATGACCACCGGCACCCCACCGACACCGCCCCCCGACTTCAGCACGGACCTCGGTGACGCCGACCTAACCGCCCGTGTTGCCCAGGGGATGGGCGAGGTGGAAGACCTTCTCCTGGCGCGTTTGTCGCAGGGGGAGGATTTCATCGTGGATAAGGTCACGCACCTCGTCCAGGCGGGGGGGAAGCGCTTCCGTCCCCTCGTTGCTCTGCTGTGTAGCGAATTTGGCCCCCACCCCGGTACCGAGGACGTAGTGAAAGCGGCCGCCATCACCGAGATGGTGCATCTAGCCACCCTTTACCACGACGATGTTATGGACGAGGCTGCCAAGAGACGGGGCGTCGATTCCGCCAATCAACGCTGGGGCAACACGGTGGCCATCTTGGCCGGGGACATCCTCTTCGCCCACGCCTCGCGGTTGATGGGTGAAATTGACACCGACACCGTGCGCCACTTCGCGGACACCTTCGCGGAGCTGGTCACGGGACAGATGCGAGAGACGGTCGGGCCCCGCGGCGGGGACCGGGTGGAGCACTACCTCACCGTGATCGGGGAAAAGACCGGCGTGCTCATCGCCTCGTCCGCGTATTTCGGAGCGCGGTTAGCCGGCGCCGACGAGGAAACGACGCAGCGCTGCGAGAAGATCGGCCGCGCAATCGGCATGGTGTTCCAGATCGTCGACGACATCATCGACATCTTTTCCACCTCTCGCGAGTCGGGAAAGGTGCCTGGGACGGATCTGCGCGAGGGTGTGTTTACCCTGCCGGTACTCTACGCGCTGGAGGAGGACTCGCCAGTGGGCGAGGAGCTTCGCGGCTTGCTCACCGGCCCGCTGACGAGCGACGAGGAGGTCGAGCACGCGCTGCGCCTCATCGCGGAGACCGACGGCAGGCAGCGCGCGATTGGCGACGTCCACCGCTACCTGGCAGTCGTCGAAAGGGAGCTGGATCAGCTCCCTGATTGCCCCGCCAACCGCGCCCTGCGCCAGCTGTCACAGCTTACGGTCCAGCGCGTCGGCTAAGGCCGCTAACCAGGTGATTTGCCTTTTCCCGCGGCCGTTGATGTATGGTTATCAACGCACTTAGGGTGCCTGCCAGGTTGCCCGAGCGGCCAAAGGGAGCGGACTGTAAATCCGCCGGCATTGCCTTCAGAAGTTCGAATCTTCTACCTGGCACACACGCCCGTCGTTCCGTCAGGAGCGGCGGGTTTTGTGCATTCGGCGGTTGTGGCTCGTCGTGGCTTTAAGGTGCCACGGGCGGGGTGCAAAATGCGACGCTTCCTGCGGATTTGTGTTCGGCAGAAGTGTCGGGTTAATCTCTACAAGGCTTCAGCGGAGCGGGTTGCGGGACACGCCGCGGCTCACAAAACAGAGGCTGTGCCCCCTTAGCTCAGTCGGCAGAGCGTTTCCATGGTAAGGAAAAGGTCATCAGTTCGATTCTGATAGGGGGCTCTGTTGTTTGTCGGGGTTCCGGCAAACGCGAGGCGGTGTAGCTCAGTGGTAGAGCAAGCGACTCATAATCGCTGTGTCGAGAGTTCAATTCTCTCCATCGCTACTCACCTTGGCTAGGGTGCGCAAGCGCCCGTGGTAGGGTAGGTGCACCGCTTCGTCGGTGTCCTAGGGGCGTGGCGCAATTGGTAGCGCAACGGTCTCCAAAACCGTAGGTTGCAGGTTCGAGTCCTGTCGCCCCTGCCATAGTTTTCAGCTGGAGGAGAACCGTGACTAACCCGCAGACTCACAACCCCGAGCGGCCAACCGGTAAGCGCCAGTTACGCGGTGCAGCGGTACCCTCGGCGGGTTCGAGCGCAAAGGCGGGGGAGACGGATGCGGGGTCCGCCGAGAAGCGAGCTGCGAGCGATAAGCCCGGTGGGGGCGTTGCGGCGTTCCCGGGCGAGGTTGTTTCTGAAGTCCGCAAAGTGATCTGGCCGACGAGCCGCCAAATGCTCAACTACACACTCATCGTGTTCGGATTTCTCATCCTCCTCACCGCCCTCGTGTGGAGCGTGGACTGGGTCGCCGGCTGGGCGGTTGAGAAAGCACTGATCCGCTAGGTATACTGGTCGACGTACAGCATCATCCCGCCGCCCCAGCAAGGGGAGGGCGGGATAATTTATTGCCCCGTAGGCTGGGGCTGACTTGGTACTCAAGCGAGGAGAGAAATGATGGCTGAGGACACCACCCCAGAGTTCACGCCCGAGACGAAGGTTGACGAGCTCCCCGAGCTTATCGACGCCACCGAGTCCGAAGATACCGACGTGACCGCAAAAGCCGACGTGACCGCAGGGGCGGGGGATGACGCAGAGGTCGTCGAGGAGCCCATTCAAGACGGCGACCTCGAAGTCGCTACGGACGCTGCCGAGGAGCCGGCCGATAGCGAGTACCGTCGCCGTCTGCGTGAGTACACGCGGGAGCTGAAGAAGCTGCCGGGCGAGTGGTACATCATCCAGTCCTACTCGGGCTACGAGAATAAGGTGAAAACCAACCTCGACATGCGTATCCAGACGCTCGAGGTGGAGGACTCCATTTACGACGTCGTCGTGCCGATTGAGCAGGCCGTCGAGCTCAAAGACGGCAAGCGTAAATTGGTGAAGCGCAAGCTGCTGCCGGGCTACGTCCTCGTCCGCATGGACATGAACGACGCGGCGTGGTCTGTGGTTCGCGAAACCCCCGGAGTGACGTCGTTCGTGGGCAACGAGGGCAACGCGACCCCAGTGAAGCACCGCGACGTCGCGAAGTTCTTGATGCCGAAGGAGGCGCCATCCGATGGGGAGGCCACCCGTGCCGTGGCCAACGAAGAGGGCGAAACGGTCATCGCGATGCCGGAGGAAACAACTGCGCCGAAGCTGTCCCACGATTACAAGGTTGGAGAGGCCGTGACCATTCTCTCGGGCGCGCTGGCCTCCGTGTCCGCGACGATCTCCTCGATCGACTCGGAAACCGGCAAGATTCAAGCCCTCGTGTCGATCTTTGGCCGAGAGACCCCCGTCGAGCTGACCGCCGACCAGATCGAGCGCATCATCTAGTTTGCGTCTAGGCCTGTCGAGCCCGTAGGGTGAAACGTCGCGTGTGCACAGTGCACGCGACGTTTATTCGTTCGTCCCCGGTGGCCTACACGTGGTGGGCATCCGGAAGCTCTGGGTTAAGCATCGTGGCCCAGCGCTGTATCAAGGAATTGAGGTAATCCGATGGCAAAGAAGAAGGTCACCGGCCTGATCAAACTGCAGATCGAAGCCGGTATGGCGAACCCCGCCCCGCCTGTGGGCCCCGCCTTGGGTGCCCACGGTGTCAACATCGTTGAATTCACCAAGGCGTACAACGCTGCGACCGAGTCCATGCGTGGCAACATCATCCCGGTGGAGATCACGGTCTACGAAGACCGCTCCTTCACCTTCGTTCTGAAGTCCCCGCCGGCCGCGAAGCTGCTGCTCAAGGCGGCTGGCCTGCAGAAGGGCTCCGGCGTTCCGCACACCCAGAAGGTCGGTTCTGTGACCTGGGATCAGTGCAAGGAGATTGCCGAGACGAAGAAGGACGACCTCAATGCCCGCGACATCGAGGCCGGTGCTGCCATCATCGCTGGCACTGCTCGCTCCATGGGCATTGACGTCATCAAGTAACCCCCCTCGTGCGTGGTAGGGCCGGCCAGGCCCGCACCACACTCCCTCCGCTGTAATGCAGGAAAGGAACCCAACATGGCTAAGAAATCCAAACGCTACCTAGAGATGGCGGCCAAGGTCGACGCCGATGCGCTGTACCACCCGCTCGACGCCGTCGCGCTGGCGAAGGAGACCTCCTCCGGCACGTACGACGCCACTATCGACGTCGCCCTGCGCCTCTCCGTCGACCCCCGCAAGGCTGACCAGCTCGTGCGCGGAACCGTCTCTCTGCCCAACGGCACGGGTAAGACCGTCCGCGTCGCAGTCTTCGCCGAAGGCGAAAACGCCACGAAGGCGGAGGAAGCGGGAGCCGACATCGTCGGGACCGACGTTTTGATCGAGCAGATCAACAACGGTCAGCTCGACTTCGACGTCGCCATCGCCACCCCGGACCAGATGGCCAAGGTCGGCCGCGTGGCCCGCGTGCTGGGCCCGCGTGGTCTCATGCCGAACCCCAAGACTGGTACGGTCACCCCGGACGTTGCCAAGGCGATTCAGGACGTGAAGGGCGGCAAGATCTCGTTCCGTGTGGACAAGGCTGCCAACCTGCACGCCGTGATCGGCAAGGCCTCCTTCACCGCCGAGCAGCTGGCCGAGAACTACGGTGCGCTTCTCGACGAAGTCGTCCGGCTCAAGCCGTCGTCGGCCAAGGGCGTGTACCTGAAGAAGATCTCCGTGTCTTCCACCCAGGGCCCGGGCATTCAGATTGATCCCTCCGTGCAGAAGGGTTACGCCACGAAGGCGTAACGCTTGTCGAAATTACCCCGCTTCGGCGGGGTTTTTTTCATGCCCTCATGGGGGTGCCTGCCCGCCCCGGTTATGAAAATGACAACTGTTTTCAATAGTATTTTTCTCGTTCGTCGAATGAAGGAGAAAACCGGATATGGTATGCACCGTCGCCCACCCTGGGGCGCCGCGCCACGTCTCAGTGGCTACGTCAGTGCTCACGTCAGTACTGATGTCGCTCTGGGCCAGCATGTGCCTCGCCGCGCCAGCGGCGCAGGCCACGGCCACTGTTCTCACCGAGGGCCACATCGACGCCTTCAACGTCAGCGGCGACGGGGGCTCGCTCACCCTCGACCTCAAAGAAGACGTTACCGGTTCCCACGTGCGCCACGCTCCCGAAGACGTCGAGCTGCACGTGGCCCCGGAGGCCTATACCACCGAGACGGAGTCGGTGCCGAGCATCGGTGTGGCCGGCTACTTGCTGCCGCAAACTCAGAAGGCGGGGTTGATTTGGCCCGGGTGGGACACCAACGACGTCCGCGCCGGCGGGTTCAGCAGCGTAGACATCAACTTCGAATCAGTCGACGGCCCCGGCCAAGTGTACCTCTTCCAGGCTCAAGGCTTGGGCACCATCGGGCCCGTGCTGGCCGGCGACTCCATGCAACTGTCTACCGGGTCAGTGATCCGCCAGGAAAACCCGTCCCATGTCCACGCCAATTGGTTGTTCACCCAGCCCGGCCAATACACCATGCGTGTGAACGCAACCGCGAGCGGCGCGACCTCGAACACCGCCACCTACACGTGGGTCGTGGGGGAAGGGGGCAGTGCCTCCCAGAACGTGGCGACGTACTCTAACGAGGATGGCGGGGCCCGCCCGAGAGCGGCAGCAACAACAACCGGGGGTGCAGCCAGTACCTCTACTGGTGATAAAGCTACCGCCCCCCACCCTCAGCCGGCGAAGGCACCCCAGGCGGCGGGCACGTGCTCCCCGGGCATCGTTCCCAAGGTGAAGGACGACCGCTCCGTGCCAGCAGAGTGGAAAGACCCCGCGACTCTTGTCTTCGGGCTCGGTGACGCGGCGCGGACCCAGCTGCCCTCCGCAGTTGGGCCGATCGCTGCAGGCGAGGCCTGGATGATTGGCTCCACCCAACAATCGGGCGTGCCGTGGCTTGGCGCCAACACGCAACATGAAAGCCTGTTGCAGCAGACGACGGGCGACGTGACCTGGGACATCACGAGTTTCGAGGGGCCGGGTTCCATGTTCGTGTTCACCCAAGGCGGCCTGGGGCAGATCGTGGGGGAGGAGTGGTTCCGCGCCTCCGGAGGGAAGGCACAAGGCAGCCACACTATCCCGGCAAACTCCCACGTGCACCCGTCGTGGGTTTTCGATAAAGCGGGAACGTACAAATTGACGGTCCGGCAGAGCGCGACGTCGAAAAGCGGTGAGAAGCTAAGCGGAAGTGCGACCCTGACGTTCAATGTCGGGGGTAAGGGCAATGCCGATGACGGCCACTTCGACTTCGGGGCAACGTATGATGCCGCGGGTTCTTGTTCCAGCGCAGGCGCCGAAGGCTCGGCGGGCGGAGGTGCGTCCACCGAGGCCGGTAGTGCGACGGGTGAGCTTGCAGAGACCGGGCCGACCGTGATGACCCTTCCGTTCGCGGTGCTCGGCCTCGGGGTGATTGGATTCGGGGGTGGCATGATCGCGCTCGATTCACGCCTGCGTCGCCTCGTGCTGGGCGGGAAGCGGTGAGAAGGTCGGCACGCTGCTTCGGCTGCGTCTCATTGGCATTGGTCCTCGGACTCGCCACCACTGGGTGCACGGCCGCGAGCGGAGAGCAGCACGCCAAGCCTCGTGTGGTTGCGACGACGTCCATTCTTCGCGACGTCGTGTCCCGCGTGGCCGGTGATAACGCTGAGGTGACAGGCCTCATGCGCCCGGGGATCGACCCACATACGTTCGAACCGAGCCTGCGCGACACGCGCGACATAGCGTACGCGGACGCGGTGTTCACAAGCGGATTGCTCCTAGAGCCGCAGTCGGTGACTAGCACAATTGCCTCCACCGCCCGGCCAGGTGCGCCCGTCGTTGCTGTGTCGGAGGAAGCTCAGCGGGAGGGGTTTGCACCTATTCCGCTGGTGGAAGACGCCGGGTTGGACACGGTCTGGCTCGGGATGCGCGTCGACGGCGATATCCCCGGCGATGCTGCGGGCACGGCCGTGGTCGACCTTGCCCTGACCGGCGCTGAGGGGCCGGGGGATGCGGCGGCGTTCGTGCTGGGCACTTTCGGCACACCGGAGGTCATTTTTTCCACCCGGGACGGTCTGGGCAGCGACGACTCCATTACGTTGCCAACCGCCGCGCACACCCACGTCAGTTGGTCCTTTTCGGCACCTGGTGTGTACCACCTGAGGCTTGCGGCGACGACCCGCGAGTCAGCGAAGGCCCCTTCCGCGGTGTACACGTCGGAGGAGACGTTCACCGTTGTCGTAGGAACCGACCCCGCCACGGTCACACCGGGCAAGAAGGTACTCGGCACCGGCCACGTGGACATCACAACCCTGGCCGGGGAATCGGGTCGCCTCACGCTCCGGGGGGACGGCCCGGCCGAGGGCAGCAGAATGCCCCGCGACACCAACGTTGAGTACAACCCCGGCGAGGCAGTCATCGCGGTGCCCACCACCACCTTGCAGACCATTCCGGCCCAGCGGGAGTTCCGTTTCCTCGGCACGCCGGGGGACGAAACCTACCTGCTCCCGCAGGCCGTGTTGGGCAAACACGTCCACGGCGAGCTTGACCCCCACTTCTGGCACGACGTGTCCGCCATAAAAGCGGTGGTAAACGTCGTGCGCGATGAGCTGGCCGCCGTCGACCCCGCGCACTCCGGGTCCTACGCCGCTAACGCGCGGTCGTACCGAGAGCAGCTCGACTCTCTCGACGCGGAAGTGCACGCGCAGGTTGACTCCATACCGCCTGAACGCCGGAACCTGGTGACCACCCACGATGGGTACGCCTACCTGGGCGCCGCGTACGGATTGCGCATCGCTGGTTTCGTCACGCCGAACCCCAGCGTGGAACCGAGCCCCCGTGACCTCCTCGCGCTGACCCGGACATTAGAAAACCTCCACGTGCCGGCGGTTTTCCTCGAACCGGAGCTGGCTGGGAAGTCCAGCGACTTGCAGCAAACCGCGCACCGGCTCGGAATTCGAGTCTGCCCGATCCGGGGAGACAGCCTCGACCCGCCGGGGACGGGCCCGGCCACGACGTACGTGGAGCTGATGCGGGCGAACGCGGCGTCGATAAGCGAGTGCCTGGCCTAGGCACGTCAACAATGGGAAAGGACCAATAATGAAAAAACTCAGTATATTGACAGCGGCTATGGGTTTGGCGCTTGCGCTCGGGTGCGCGCCTGCACCCGGGGTCGCACAAACGCAGGCTGACCGCGACCCCGCGCTGCAACAAACCGTGACTGCCGACGAACGCGTCGCGCCGGCGGGGGAGAGCGCGGTCATTTCCGCGGGGCACGCCGACCTAGGCGCCACCTTTACAGGCGACGAGTTGGAGTTCCTGGTACGCGATGACTCCCAAACGCCACCTGTGTGGCGCCACCTCAGCGACGTCGTATTCCAGGTGGGCGATGAGGCGTTGCAGACGTTACCCGAAGGGTCTGATTTCGACTTCACGGGTGCGCATGGCGGGGACAGTGTATGGGTCATCCCCCAGACCGAGGTGCACGGCGTTCCGTGGCTCGGGTGGAACACGCAATCGCCCGCGCTGCTGCAGCGCGCGACGGGCGGGGTGAACATGGAGTTCGGGGGCCACGAGGGTGAGGGTGATTTCAGCCTCTTCTTGCAGCCCGGCGGCTTCCGGCAGCCCCAGCAACTGTGGAACTCGCGCCTCGACGGCACCCAGCGAATGTGGGTGGAGGCCAACACGCACACGCACGCGAACTGGGTGTTTACCAAGCCGGGTGTACACCTGATCGGCGTGCGCGCCGTCGTGACCGACGACGCGGGCCAGGAGCACCGCGCCGAGGAAGTGGTGAAGGTGGCCATCGGCGGGCAAGAGACCGTCGGTGCGGCGCAGGCGGCGTCGTTTAGCGGCCCCTGGCGCGGCGATGAAGCCCAGGGGCTTCAGAGCGAGGGGAGCACTACGACGCTCATCGCCCTCGCGGTAGCCGCGGGGGTTGTGGGCGTCGTTGTCGCTCTTGCGGTCGTCGCGGCGCGGCGCGCCAATCGCGTTCGCCGCCAGGCCGGGGGGCAGTTGTGAGCGCTCCGCTTATCGACGTCTCCCGCCTCACCGTCTCCTACCCCGGCCGCACCGTCTTCACCGGAGTCGATCTGAGCTTCGCCGCGGGTGAGCTTGTCGGGCTGATCGGTCCGAACGGGGCGGGGAAAACAACCCTGTTGCGCGCCATGCTGGGGCTTGTTCGGCCCAGTTCGGGACGCGTCACGGTAGCGGGTGCATCTGGGCGAGCCGTGCGCGCCGTGGTGGGTTATGTGCCGCAGCGTCACGACGTGGCGTGGGACTTCCCCATCGATGTCTATTCCGCGGTGCTCAACGGCCGGCTCGGGTTGCGGCCCTGGTGGGTGCCCACCCAGGTGGCCGACCACCGGGCGACCGCGGAGGCGCTTGAACAGGTGGCGCTTCGGGAGCTGGGTCAGCGGCCCCTCGGAGAGCTGTCGGGGGGTCAGCGCCAGCGGGTTCTCGTGGCGCGCGCGCTGGTTCGTCAGCCCCAGGTATTGCTTCTCGACGAACCATTTACCGGCCTCGACATTCCCTCGACCGAACAACTGCTGGGCCTGTTTCAGCGCCTCGTCGCCCAGGGAATCACCGTCGTGATGTCCACGCACAACGTCGCAGAGGCAGCGGGCACCTGCACGCGGCTCGTCTTGTTTCGAGGTGGGGTGGTGGCCGACGGTGCGCCCGCGCAACTCACGAACCCGCAGCCGTGGATGGAAACCTTCGGCGTTGGCCCGGAATCCCACTGGTTGCAGGCGGTTCGTTCAAGCGCGGAGGTGGCCCATGCCTGAGGTCGGGTTTCTGCAATTCCTCCTGGACATGGCCAACCCCCAGTTATCGTTCCTGCCCCGGGCTCTGGCGGCGGCGCTGCTGTCCGCCGTGGTGTGCTCCGTGGTCGGGTGCTTCGTCGTGCTGCGCGGGATGGCCTTCATCGGAGATGCGGTCTCCCACGGTGTGTTCCCTGGGGTGGCTATCGCGTTTGCGCTTCACGGGTCGGTCCTACTGGGCGGGGCCGTGGCGGGAGCGCTCATCGCGGTACTCATCGCGGTCGCGTCCCAACGGAGGCGGATCAAGGAAGACACCGTCATCGGTATTGTTTTTGCCGCTGCTTTCGCGCTGGGGTTGGTGTTCATTTCCCGCGTGGACGGGTACACGGCCTCCCTGAGTACCTTCCTCTTCGGATCGCTGACGGGCGTCGGGCGCACTGACCTGTGGGTTACCGCGGTCGTGGGCTCGCTCATCATCGCGCTCACCGTCGCCTTGCGTCCGTGGTTGACGGCGGTGGCGCTGGACCGAGAAACCGCCCGCGCGATGAACCTGCCCGTGGGGGTTCTCGACCTGATTCTCTACCTGTCCGTCACCGCAGCTGTGGTCATCTCGGTCCGCACCATTGGCAACATCCTCGTGCTGTCGCTGTTGGTCACACCGGCGGCGACCGCCCGCCTGTTCACGGACAAGCTGGGCGTGATGATGGCGCTCTCCGCAGCCTGCGCCACCGTCGGCAGTGTGATTGGCGTGTGGCTGTCGTGGGGTTACGCCTCACCCACCGGCGCCACGATCGTCCTCGCCGTCACGGGGATCTTCGTCTTGAGCTGGTTTTTCGCCCCACGCCAAGGAGTCGTGCCTGACAGCCTGCGCCGTTTCCGACCCCAACCCGAACAGACGCCCGAAAAGGAGATGATCTAAGTGCGGTTGTTCAACCGCCGCCTCGGCGCTGCGATCTTCACCGTTGCGCTTTCCCTCAGCACTGCTCCCGTCATCGCCCACGCGGATGAGCCCGCGCCTGCCACCCCAGCGCTCAGCGAAACGGGCCACAAGAAGAAGAGCGTGGGCAACGGTTTTATGCTCCCTGAAAACACGACGATGAAGACGGATCAGGGAACGACTGTCACCCACCCGTGCGCGGGGCGCAAGCTCCTGTACCAGTCTCACAACGACGCCCTCTACGGAACGCGAATTCGCGGGGACAAGCTCGCGGTCATGGCGGTGGACGGGCAAAGCGTGGCATACCAAAAGGACGTGTGCTTCCGCCTTGCGAGAGATGCGGACGCCAACGGTACGGAGGTGTCCCGCTTCGTTATTCCCAATGACGGGACCATGGACTTTCTCGGCACGCCAGGTCAGGCGGTGTGGCTCGCTCCGGCTACCGTGAACTGGAGGGATAACTGGCGTCCTTTGTGGTCGGGTCTCGGGGCTTTTGATCCCGCGCACGAAGCGAGCGATGACTCGATTCCCAAAGACTTCCTCAACGACACGATGTACTTTGATCTGGTCAACTTCGACGGGCCGGGGGACATGCAGATCTTCTTCAAGAATTCCGTCAGGCTCGATAGGTACTTCGATAGTCGCGACCCGAAGCTGCAGTCCATTCCCTATAAGGTGGGGGCACACGGCCACTTCAACTGGACGTTCTCTAAGCCGGGGATCTACGCCATCACGTGGAGAGGCCGCGCGGTGCACAAAGACGGCACGGTTGAAACCACCGATGAGGTCACGCAATACTGGCTCGTCGGCGACGACCCAGACGTCGGGTTGAAGCCAGGAACGACCACCGGTTTGCGGCCGGTCACCACCTTTGTCGACGGGACTACGCCTTCGACTTCCACGACGGCGCCGTCGACCACGGCATCTGCCACCCCGTCTACAACAACACCCTCCACCGCGGCCCCCACTACTACGGCAGCCCCCGCTACCAAAGACACCAAAGACACCGAAGACACCAAAGACACCAAAGACACCAAAGACACCAAAGACACCAAAGACACCAAAGACACCAAAGACACCGCCCGCTGCTACGCCGCCGCCGCGCTGGCGACGAAGCCCGAGGCGTTCATCTCGGAGGGACACATGGACCTCGCGTTGGAGGACTCGGGCAACGGGATCCAGGCCGTGCTTCATGATGACAGCGTTCCCGGCGCGTCAGCTGCTCGAAAGAGTGGAACCTTCCTGTTCGAGGTGTCCGATTCGGCATACGTCGAGCCGCCAGAGGGTTTCCGGGCTACCCTGCCGGGCAAGCCGCACAAGCTGTGGATGTTGCCCCAGGCGCAGCAACCCGGTCTGCCCTGGCTCGGTTTTTCCACAACGGAGCTCAAAGAGACGAGCTTGAAGAAGGGGTCAAACGTGACCCTCAGTATGAGTGACGTGACCGGACCAGGACGCCTCTTCACCTGGCACGAAGGATTGTCAGGGGCGACGACGGAGCTTGATTCAGCGGACCCCAGCAAGTCACTTACCTACGGTCTGAACGACCACGACCACCAAGCTTTCGGGTTTACCGCGCCCGGGCTCTACACAGCGACCTTTACGTATCAGGGCAGGGCCGCGAACGGAGCTGCGTTCACCAAACAGCTGCGCGCGTCCTTTGCCGTCGGCAAGGAAGCGATTGAAGAGGCGAGGGCGCACAAGAACGAGAATTACGCATCGCTTGCCGACGTTGAGCAGTGCGACCTCCCCAGCGCAGACAGTGACGCAGGCGACGAAGCATCCCGCTTCACCGAATTGACCAAAGCGATCCAGGGCTTCACCACTGGGGTGACCAAGTTGGATAAGGAAACGGAGAAACTTCTGAAGCTAGTGCGCCAGGACGGCAAGGAAGCAGGTGCGTCGCAGGGTGCGTCGACGGGCACGAGTGCCGCGGCCAGCGTATCGCGCGTGCCACAACCCGCCCGGTCGACGCAGGCGGGGGCGAGTACGACGGCTACGGGCGGCTCGACAGTTCTGGCAACGACGGCACCCAATTCCGCGGCCGTTGCTTCGCGTTCAACTGGAACGCACAAGAGCGTGGCGCAAGCGGCGGCAACCCAGGCAGCGCAACCGGCACAACCGGCAGTGCACCAGGCGGCGCAACAGGCGGCGCAGCCAGCAGCGGGTAGCGATGGCAGCGTCGGCGAGGGCGATGCCATTCCGGACGCGGACGGCGCGGAATCTACCACCGACATGGGTTCTGGTGGCACAGGGGAAATCGTCTCCTCCATCGACAGCACGCACCCGGGCGAATATGCGCAGGGCAAGGACGCGGCGTCGAAAAGCAATGCCATGACTGCGGGTGGTTTCTGGGCTGGCCTCGCGTTCGGTGTGGGCGCGATGGCGCTCATCGGCGGTGCGGTGCTCTTCGCGGCGGCGTGGCGCGCGCTGAAAGAGGTGCGCGGAGCGGGGCCATTTGGGGGAAAAGGAGAGTCCGTGTAGGCTTAGGCAACGAAGTTTGAACGGGGGAGGATTCCCCCGAGCTCAAGTTTCACCGAAGACCGTCGGCCGCTCGTCTAACGAGCTGAAGGTTCCCCCTCCCAGGGGACGGCCCACGCAGGAGAAACGTGGCAAACAACTGCCTCGTGCTTCTGCACGGGGCATTTTTCGTGCCTCGGCGGATTGTAAGGACATGACGTAATTGGAAGGAGGCGTGTGTAATGGCAAACCCGAAGAATGCTGAGGAATTGGTCGCTCTACGTGGCAAGTTCCAGGAGGCGAGCTCTATCGTCCTCACCGAGTACCGCGGCCTGACCGTGGCTCAGCTGCAGCAGCTGCGCGGTGAACTCGGCTTCGATGTCGAATACCACGTCGCCAAGAACACCCTGGTCAAGATCGCTGCCAACGAGCAGGGCGTCGAGGGTCTTGACGAGCTTCTGACCGGCCCGACAGCCGTCGCCTTCATCAAGGGCGAGGCTGTTGACGCCGCCAAGGTCATGAAGAAGTTCGGCAAGGACCACGACGCATTCGTGATCAAGGGCGGCTACATGGACGGCAACGCCCTCACCGCCGCTCAGGTTGACGCCATCGCTGAGATGGACAACCGCGAGACCACCCTCGCAAAGATCGCTGGCGCTTTCCAGGGCTCCTTGGCCAAGGCTGCCGGCCTGTTCCAGGCCCCTGCATCCAAGACCGCTCGCCTTGTCGCTGCATTGCAGGACAAGCAGGGCGAAGCCGCTTAACAGCGTGCATTCACAATCACACATCGTGGCCACAACGCTGGCCCGCTAAAGAAAGGAAGCCACCATGGCTAAGCTCTCCAAGGACGAGCTCATCGAGCAGTTCAAGGACATGACCCTCATCGAGCTCTCCGAGTTCCTGAAGGAGTTCGAAGAGGTCTTCGACGTCACCGCCGCTGCTCCGGTCGCTGTTGCCGCTGCTGGCGCCCCCGCCGCTGAGGCCGCTGCCGAGGAGGAGAAGGACGAGTTCGACGTCGTTCTCGAGGCTGCCGGCGACAAGAAGATCGGCGTGATCAAGGCTGTCCGCGAGATCATCCCGGGCCTGGGCCTGAAGGATGCCAAGGAGCTCGTCGAGGGCGCCCCCAAGGCGATCCTCGAAGGCGCGAACAAGGACGATGCCGAGGCTGCCAAGACCAAGCTCGAAGAGGCCGGCGCGAAGGTCACCCTCAAGTAATCTCGCCCCGCCTTTCGCGCCACATAGAAGGCTCCCCGCCCGGGTTAGGGTGGGGAGCCTTGTGCGTTCCAACGGGGAGTTGGTCGGATGCGGAGGAACCTGAGTTGGTTAGATGTACTCCCAGATGATTCCACCCACACGGCCAATAGCGGCACCCAAACCAATGCGCCGAATGATAAATTTGATCGCGGTCTTCACCTCGAAAACTTCTCGGAAAACGGCCCTCAGTAAGTGGACCCCCTTCCCAAGCACATCCGAGGCATGCCCCGATAATCCGCTTGGCTTCTTCTGGGACTAGCCCGTAGACACTCACGGAAGGCTGCGTCTGAGTTCGCGCGTTATGCTGCTGTGATAGCGATCCCACATTGCTGCCCGCACTGTCGACGAATACCGACTCGTTGGTATCCAGATGTCGAATACCGATTGCCGATGCCGGAACATCAAAGGTTCTCGAGTGCGGATCTAAGATCGTCGGTGAGGGGTTGCGTAATACCGGCCCCAAGAGAAACTCCGACGGGCAGCGCAGCAGGTGCTTCAAGCTCACCTGACGCACACGCGTGGAATTGGCGGTTGCCCAGTTCGCGGTCAAGATGACCATTGGAAGCCGGTAGTTTTTGCGATTATGAGTGTCCTTCTTGGACTGTCGACCTTTCCCAAGCCTGAATGACGTTGAGGGCCGTTAGTGTGGCGATGATAGCGGCCACCAAGAGGTTAGACGCGACTTGGCTGTCAAGGAGCCATCTGAAAAGAAAATAAGCCCCAATTCCTAGTAGTAGTGCGGTCGCCAGGGCCAGCACCCTCTGCCTTGAAGGTGCGTGACCCCACCAAGGCACAGAACCCGGTTCTGGACCATCAAGCCCGAACGTCCTTGAAAAACCAGATGCTTTCTGCGTCAGAGCGCAGCACCTCCTTGAGGTAGGACACTGGATAGCAATGTGACCCCCTTCCAAGCATACCACGGGGTGGTGGTTGCGAAAGCCCGTGACGAGACCTATCGTGCGCTTCCGAAGAACCGCAGCGGAGCTGTACTGAATGTGCCCGCGAAGGACGGGTTTCAATTGTCTTGGGATGTGCTATTACTGCGGGAAATTCATGAAATATGGACAACAGCTGCCAAGATACGGACGTGGCAACGTCGACGGGGTGGAGGCAAGGCGGGTTACTTCCACCAGAACGACTCCTCGACGAGTGTTTCTGACGAGGAGTCGTTCCGGTACAGAGCAAAGAGCCGCGCCTAGGCCACACAACCTACCCCACGAGGACCTTCGTCGCGGCGCGGCGAAGGATGTCCGGCGCGAAGTCGGAAAGGGTCTTGAGCGCCTTGTCGGGTGTGCTCACCCCGTGGTGCAGGCGCAGTTTCTGGAAGAAGGACGGCTCAGCGAAGACCTTTTCCGCCACGTCGGCGACATCACCGGGCTCCAGTTTCACGCCAAGGGTACGCACGGAGCGGGCGTTGACCTCGGCGATCTTGGTCTTTGCCCACAGCGGCATGAGGTCGTGGACTCGGATCTTGTCCTTAGCCCATTCAAGGCTCATGGCTTCGGTGAACCCCTTGACAAAGAACTTCGACGCGGAATACGTCGCGATTTCCGGCTGACCGAAAATCGCCGAGGCAGAGCACATTGACACCATGACAGAACCCTTGGTGCGCTTGAGGTAGGGGTAGCACGCTTTGGCCCCGTACACGATACCGACGCAGTTGATGTCCAGGATCCACTGGATGCGCTCGGGATCCTGCTCGGAGATGGGGCCGTCGATAATCACGCCCGCGTTGTTGAAGAAGGCATCGAGGCGGCCGCCGGTGTGGGAGGTGAAATCGGCTAGTGCAGCCTCCCATTCGTCCCAGTTGCGGACGTCCAGCTTGCCGGTGATAAGCGTGCCGGGGTACGACCGCGCGTCGTCACCCCATTCGGTGGGCACGACGTCGTAGCTGCCCACCGTCCATCCGCGCTTCAACATCCGGTGAGCGGTTGCCTTACCGATGCCAGAAGCCCCACCTGTGATAAAGATCGCTTTGTTTGTGTCGAGTGAATTGGTCATAGTGAAACAATAGGTGGAATATGGGTCATATGTGTAGCATTGCGAAAGAAACTGTCCCGTGAAGGAGTAAAACCTATGACTCACGCCACCGCCCAGCGCACAATGACCGACATCGTGAACCCAGCCACGGGTGAGGTCGTGGCGACCGTCCCGGCCCATACCAAGGATGACACCCGCGAGGCCTTCGAGATAGCTCGGCGCGCCCAACTTCGGTGGGCGCGGACGAGCTTCCGGCAGCGTCGCAAAATCATGCTCACGTTTCACAACTTGGCGCTGGATAACCGCGACATGCTCATGGATACGATCCAAAAAGAAAACGGCAAGTCTCGGATCTCGGCCCTCGAGGAAGTTCTCGATGTGGCGTTGACCGCTCGCCACTACGGTTATAAGGCGAAAAAAATGCTCAAACCACATCGGCGGCGCGCCGTGATGCCGCTGCTGACGAGCACTTGGGAGGAACACGCGCCCAAAGGCGTTGTGGGCATGATCGCGCCGTTTAACTACCCGCTGTCCCTGTCCATTTCCGACGCGCTGGCCGCGATTATGGCCGGCAACACCGTGGTACTCAAGCCGGATTCCCAGACGCCGTTGTCCGCGCTCGCCGGGGTTGAGCTGCTCCGTGAGGCGGGTCTGCCGGCGGATGTGTTCCAGGTCTTACCCGGGCGCGGCTCAGAGGTGGGCCAGGCGATCATCGAGGAGTGCGACTACCTCATGTTCACCGGTTCAACCTCGACGGGGGAGAAGCTCGCCGAGCAAGCGGCCAGCCGGCTCATCGACTACTCGATGGAGCTGGGCGGAAAGAACGCGATGATCGTCGCGCACGACGCGAACGTGAAACGCGCGGCCGAAGGCGCCTGGTCAGCGTGCTTTGGCAACTCCGGCCAGCTCTGCATCTCTATTGAGCGTATGTACGTCCACCGCGCCGTGGCGGACGAATTCATCCCGGCGTTTGTCAACCGCGTCAAGGCAATGCGGATTGGCACGGGACCCGACTGGGACATCGACATGGGTTCCCAGATCTCTGTGGAGCACACCGGCGAGATCGAACGCTTCGTCAACGACGCGGTAGATAAAGGTGCCACGGTGCTCACCGGTGGCCGCCGGCTCCGCGAGCTCGGGGACGCATTCTTCGCGCCTACGGTTCTTCGCGACGTCCCCGCCGACGCAGAACTCCTCCGCGAGGAGGTCTTCGGGCCGGTCGTCTACATCGAGGTGGTGGATAGCAACGACGAGGCGATCGCGCGCGCGAACGACACCACATACGGATTGAACTCCTCCGTGTGGGCGAGCCCGAAGACGGGCAGGGAGATCGCATCCCAGCTGGAGACGGGCACGGTCAACATCAACGAGGGTTACGCACCTGCGTGGTCGGCCATTGACGCGCCGATGGGCGGGTGGAAGAAGTCTGGCGTGGGCCGTCGCCACGGCGACTACGGCCTGACGAAATACACCGAGTCGCGCAATGTGACTCAGACGCGGGTGATGAACCTCATCACCAACAACCTTCCCCGCAAACCGTGGGCAAACCTACTGGCCGTCTCGCTGCGCCTCGGCCGGGATATCATGCGCTAACGTGAGGGACTGGGCTATCGCACTGCGATACAATCGGCCACCATGCCCTCCCTCTCTCGTCTTTTCCCGGCCATTATGGCCGGCCTCGGCGTCGCCCTCCTCTCCGCGGGTGTGCTCGCTCCGCGCCTCCTTCTTGGCGACGCTCGGTTGCCGCTCGGGTTGACCGAAACAACGTGGACAATCAGCGACGCAGAGGGCAGTTACAACGGGGAAACGGTTCCGGTGACGCACCAGCTGCACATGCACATTCAGGAGCCGGCTGACACAGACTCCGCGAGCATCCGCGTCGGTGACACGCTACGGGCCGGTGAGGCGGGGCAGGACTTCGACAACCTCGTCTCCGCGTCGACGTGGTCTTTCGCCATGGACCGTCGGTCGGGCCAGCCGGAGGGGACCCTCAAGCTTCAATCGGTCATGACAATGCCGGAGACAGAGGTACCTACTGAAGGCGTCGCGATGCACTGGTTCAAACTGCCGTCCAACACGGGCAGGGAAGAGTACCAGATCTTCGACCCCGTCCTTCGCACGACGGCCCCCGCGACGTTTGCGGGGGAAGAGCACATCGCCGGGCGCACCGTCTACCGCTTTGAGCAGACGGTACAGCCGACAAACGTCGCGCGGCTCTACGCAGACACGCGCAACACCAAGACGCTTGAGCGACCGGTCGACCCCGAGGATCCTGAGGGGGAAAAGACCCAGATCCGTTCGTTCCGTTTCCACTCCGCCCAGCGCGAATTCCTGGTCGATCAAGTCTCGGGCCTAGTTGTGGGCATTAATGAAAATGTCGACGACTACTACGGTGACGCCCAGGGGGCGAAGCTTGAGCAGATCATTTCCTACAGCGGCACGATGTCGTCTGAGCAGACCGAGGGGATGGTGAAGCAGTTGAAGTCGGTGTACTCCGCGAGCCAGTCGCGTGCGTTGACGTACGGAGTGATCGGGGTGGGGGCTTTGATGACACTGATTGGCTGCCTTCTGGCCCTCTGGCCTGTGCTTACGCGTCGCCGGCGCGCCGGGAGTTTGCCCGATTAGGCGTGCATGGTGGTAGAGTTCGCTCATCGGAACCCGGTGTGGATCGCCCCCGACTGACGGCTTGCGGGGCGATGAGGGGTTCCGGGTTCGGGCCCGCCTATGTCCGGGGGTGGTGGGCAGACACTCGCGTGGCCTTTACAAGACGTCTGTTTTCGTCTAGGCTAAATCGTTGCGCTGGAAGCCGTCTCCAGTATTCACCGCGAACCTTGTCATCGTGGCGGACACGCCGTTTTGACAAGGTGACTTTGTGCATTCTAGGGGCGGGTCTTCCACAGCAGACCGAATGCTAAATTACCAGCGGAAATGTCGGACGACTGTAAGCCAGTGCAGTCGCTCCCGGTTCCGCGTGAGGTGCTGGAAGGACCCAACTTGGCAGTCTCCCACCAGACCATGTCAATGGCCGCTATCCCCGGGGCTCCGCAACGTTACTCCTTTGCGAAGATCTCGGAGCCGATCACCGTACCCGGGCTGCTCGATGTGCAGCTCGAATCGTTCGCGTGGCTCGTCGGCACGCCGGAATGGCGCGAACGTGAACAAGCGGCACGAGGCGACGATGCTCGCGTAACCAGCGGCCTTGAAGACATCCTCGAGGAGCTTTCCCCGATTCAGGATTACTCGGGCAGCATGAGCCTGTCCCTGTCTGAGCCCCGCTTCGAAGATGTGAAGTACACCATCGACGAATGCAAGGACAAGGACATTAACTACTCCGCGCCGTTGTACGTCACGGCGGAGTTCATCAACAACGACACCCAGGAGATCAAGTCTCAGACTGTCTTCATCGGCGACTTCCCGCTGATGACGGACAAGGGAACGTTCATTGTCAACGGCACCGAGCGTGTCGTCGTGTCCCAGCTCGTCCGCTCGCCCGGCGTCTACTTCGACGAGACGATCGACAAGTCGACGGAGCGCCCGCTGCACTCCGTGAAGGTCATTCCGTCGCGCGGTGCGTGGCTTGAATTCGACGTTGACAAGCGCGACACCGTCGGTGTGCGCATCGACCGCAAGCGGCGCCAGCCGGTGACTGTCCTTCTCAAGGCCCTGGGGTGGACCACCGAGCAGATCACGAAACGCTTCGGTTTCTCCGAGATCATGATGGCAACGCTGGAGTCCGACGGCGTCGCCAACACCGACGAGGCGCTGCTGGAGATCTACCGCAAGCAGCGTCCGGGTGAGCAGCCGACCCGTGACCTCGCGCAGTCGCTCCTCGAAAACGCGTTTTTCCGCGCGAAGCGCTACGACCTTGCTCGCGTCGGCCGCTACAAGGTCAACCGCAAGCTCGGCCTAGGCGGCGACCACGACGGTCTGATGACGTTGACCGAGGAAGACATCGCTACCGCGCTCGAGTACCTCGTGCGCCTCCACGCCGGTGAGGCCGAGATGACGTCTCCCACCGGAACTGTAGTGCCGATCAGCACCGATGACATCGACCACTTTGGTAACCGCCGCCTGCGCACCGTCGGCGAGCTCATCCAGAACCAGGTCCGCGTCGGGTTGTCCCGCATGGAGCGTGTCGTCCGTGAGCGCATGACCACCCAGGACGCGGAGTCGATCACCCCGACCTCCCTGATCAACGTGCGTCCGGTCTCCGCGGCAATCCGCGAGTTCTTCGGTACCTCGCAGCTGTCCCAGTTCATGGACCAGAACAACTCCTTGTCTGGTTTGACCCACAAGCGCCGCCTCTCGGCCCTAGGCCCGGGTGGCCTGTCCCGCGAACGCGCGGGCATCGAGGTCCGCGACGTCCACCCGTCGCACTACGGCCGGATGTGCCCGATTGAAACCCCGGAAGGCCCGAACATCGGCCTGATCGGCGCGCTGGCGTCTTACGCCCGTGTGAACGCTTTCGGTTTCATCGAGACGCCGTATCAGAAGGTAGTCGACGGTAAGCTGACCGACCAGATCGACTATCTCACCGCAGATGAAGAAGACCGCTACGCCATCGCGCAAGCGGCGACCCCGATGGACGCCGATGGCACGCTGACCGCAGACCGCATTGAGGTGCGTCTCAAAGACGGGGACATCGGAGTCGTTGGCCCGCACGGTGTCGACTACCTAGACATCTCCCCGCGCCAGATGGTTTCGGTGGCAACGGCCATGATCCCGTTCTTGGAGCACGACGACGCAAACCGTGCGCTGATGGGTGCGAACATGCAGAAGCAGGCCGTGCCGCTCCTGCGCGCCGAGGCGCCGTACGTCGCCACGGGCATGGAGCAGCGCGCTGCCTATGACGCTGGTGACGTCGTCACCTCCGCCAAGGCTGGCGCCGTGACTAACGTCACCGGTGACTTCATCACCATCATGGATGACGAAGGCATTCAGGACACCTACATGCTGCGCACCTTCGAGCGCACCAACCAGGGCACCTGCTACAACCAGTCGCCGATCGTGGCCCAGGGTGACCGTGTCGAGGCCGGCCAGGTCATCGCGGACGGCCCCGGCACCAAGAACGGCGAGATGGCGCTCGGCCGCAACCTCCTCGTGGCGTTCATGCCGTGGGAAGGCCACAACTACGAGGACGCCATCATCCTCAACCAGCGTGTTGTGGAAGAAGACATCCTCACCTCGGTGCACATCGAGGAACACGAGATCGATGCCCGCGACACCAAGCTCGGTGCCGAGGAGATCACGCGTGAGATCCCGAACGTCTCTGAGGATGTGCTCAAGGATCTCGACGAACGCGGTATCATCCGCATTGGTGCGGACGTGCGCGACGGCGACATCTTGGTGGGCAAGGTCACCCCGAAGGGTGAGACCGAGCTGACTCCCGAGGAGCGACTCCTTCGTGCCATCTTCGGCGAGAAGGCCCGCGAGGTCCGCGACACTTCCCTGAAGGTGCCCCACGGCGAGACCGGCAAGGTGATCGCTGTACGCCGCTTCTCGCGGGAGGACGACGACGATCTGAGCCCGGGTGTCAACGAGATGATCCGCGTCTACGTCGCTCAGAAGCGTAAGATCCAGGACGGTGACAAGATGGCTGGCCGGCACGGTAACAAGGGTGTCGTCGGCAAGATCTTGCCCCAAGAGGACATGCCGTTTATGGCTGACGGCACCCCCGTGGACATCATCCTCAACACGCACGGTGTTCCCCGCCGTATGAACATCGGCCAGGTCCTCGAGGTCCACCTCGGGTGGCTGGCCAAGGCCGGCTGGACCGTCAACCCTGACGACCCGGCCAACGCCGAGCTGTTGGAAACGCTTCCGGAGCAGCTCTACGACGTGCCACCGGAGTCGCTGACTGCCACCCCGGTGTTCGACGGCGCGACGAACGCGGAGATCGCTGGCCTGCTCGCGAACTCGAAGCCGAACCGCGATGGCGACGTCATGGTCGATGCCAACGGCAAGACCATGCTTTTCGACGGCCGTTCCGGCGAACCGTTCAAGTACCCGGTCTCGGTGGGCTACATGTACATGCTCAAGCTGCACCACCTCGTGGACGAGAAGATTCACGCTCGCTCCACCGGCCCCTACTCGATGATTACGCAGCAGCCGCTGGGTGGTAAGGCCCAATTCGGTGGCCAGCGCTTCGGTGAGATGGAGGTGTGGGCGATGCAGGCATACGGCGCGGCCTACACCCTGCAGGAGCTCCTGACCATCAAGTCCGACGATGTGGTGGGTCGCGTGAAGGTTTACGAGGCCATCGTCAAGGGCGACAACATCCCGGACCCGGGCATTCCGGAATCCTTCAAGGTCTTGCTCAAGGAGCTGCAGTCGCTGTGCCTCAACGTTGAGGTGCTGTCCACCGACGGCGCGCCGATGGAGCTGTCCGGCGACGAGGACGACTATGACCAGGCCGGTTCTTCGCTGGGCATCAACCTCTCGCGCGACGAGGGATCCGCGGCGGAGACGGCGTAAGCAGGCTCGAACCCAAGCAACGCAACGATCACCATCAACTTCGATCCTCCCCGTCCGGGGGAGGTGAAAGGGAATTTACGTGTTTGACGTAAACCTCTTCGACGAGCTTCGCATTGGCCTGGCTACCGCCGACGACATTCGCCGTTGGTCCCACGGTGAGGTCAAGAAGCCCGAAACCATTAACTACCGCACGCTCAAGCCGGAAAAGGACGGGTTGTTCTGCGAGCGCATTTTTGGCCCGACCCGCGACTGGGAGTGCGCCTGCGGCAAGTACAAGCGCGTGCGCTACAAGGGCATCATCTGTGAGCGCTGCGGTGTCGAGGTGACCAAGTCCAAGGTGCGCCGCGAGCGCATGGGTCACATCGAGCTCGCTGCTCCGGTGACGCACATCTGGTACTTCAAGGGTGTGCCCTCCCGCCTGGGCTACCTGTTGGACCTGGCGCCCAAGGACCTTGAGCGCATCATCTACTTCGCCGCCAACATCATCACCAGCGTTGACGACGAGGCCCGCCACAACGACATGTCCACTCTCGAGGCCGAGATGATCCTCGAGAAGAAGGAAGTCGAAGCCGACGCCAACTCGGAGATCGCCGAGCGCGCGCAGAAGCTGGAAGAAGACCTCGCCGAGCTCGAAGCTGCTGGCGCGAACGCTTCCGCCCGCAAGAAGGTGCAGCAGGCTGCTGACAAGGAGATGACCCACATCCGCGAGGCCGCGGAGCGTGAGGTTGAGCGGCTCGACGAGGTCTGGCAGACCTTCGTCAAGCTCGCGCCGAAGCAGATGATTATCGACGAGAACCTGTACGAGGAGCTCGTCGACCGCTACGAGGATTACTTCACCGGCGGCATGGGTGCGGAGGCGATCCAGACGCTGACCCGCAACTTCGACCTCGACGCCGAGGCCGAGGAGCTGCGCACCATCATCGCCGAGGGTAAGGGCCAAAAGAAGGTCCGCGCGCTCAAGCGCCTCAAGGTTGTCGCCGCGTTCCAGCGCTCGGGCAACAACCCGGCCGGCATGATCCTCGACGCCATTCCGGTGATCCCGCCGGAGCTGCGCCCGATGGTTCAGCTTGACGGTGGCCGCTTCGCCACCTCGGACCTAAACGACTTGTACCGCCGCGTGATCAACCGCAACAACCGCCTCAAGCGCATGATCGAGCTCGGTGCGCCCGAGATCATCGTGAACAACGAGAAGCGCATGCTGCAGGAATCCGTGGACGCGCTGTTTGACAACGGCCGCCGCGGTCGCCCCGTCACCGGGCCGGGCAACCGCCCGCTGAAGTCCCTCTCTGACCTGCTCAAGGGCAAGCAGGGCCGCTTCCGACAGAACCTGCTGGGCAAGCGCGTGGACTACTCCGGACGTTCCGTCATTATCGTCGGCCCGCAGCTGAAGATGCACGAGTGCGGTTTGCCCAAGCTCATGGCTCTCGAGCTGTTCAAGCCGTTTGTGATGAAACGCCTGGTGGATAACGACTACGCGCAGAACATCAAGAGCGCGAAGCGCATGGTGGAGCGCCAGCGCCCCGAGGTGTGGGACGTGCTCGAAGAGGCCATCTCGGAGCACCCGGTCCTGCTTAACCGCGCGCCAACGCTGCACCGCCTGGGCATCCAGGCGTTCGAGCCAAAGCTTGTGGAAGGTAAGGCCATCCAGCTGCACCCGCTGGCGTGTGAGGCCTTCAACGCTGACTTCGACGGCGACCAGATGGCTGTCCACCTTCCGCTTTCCGCGGAGGCCCAGGCGGAGGCCCGCATTCTCATGCTGTCCTCGAACAATATCCTGTCCCCGGCCTCCGGCAAGCCACTGGCGATGCCGCGCCTGGACATGGTCACGGGCCTGTACTTCCTGACCATGCTGAAGTCGGAAGCCGAAATCGGTGGCGAGGGCGCGTACGCCCCGGCGACCGAGAACGGACCGGCTACAGGCGTGTACTCCTCCTATCGCGAAGCCATCATGGCCTACGACCGCGGCGTGCTCGGACTGCAGGCGCCGATCAAGGTGCGCATTGACCACCTCCGCCCGACCGTGGACATCGAGGCAGAGCAGTTCCCCGACGGCTGGGAAAAGGGCCAGGCCTGGATGGCGGATACATCACTTGGCCGGATCATGTTCAACGAGCTGCTGCCGTTTAACTTCCCGTACCAGGAAGGCGCAATGGTGCGCAAGGGCGGCGGCTCCGGCAAGGTGCTGCTGGGTGACATCATCCAGTCGATGGTGGAGAAGTATCCGATGATCACGGTCGCCCAGACTCTGGACAAGCTCAAGGACGCCGGTTTCTACTGGGCCACGCGCTCCGGCGTGACCATCTCCATGTCTGACGTTTTGGTCCTCCCGAACAAGGAGGAGGTCCTCGAGCAGTACGAGAAGGAAGCCGAGGAGATCGAGCGCAAGTTCTGGGAGAAGGGTGCTCTGACCGAGGAGAACCGCTACGACCGCCTCGTTGAGCTGTGGCAGGACGCCACGAACAAGGTGGGACAGGCCGTGGAGGATCTCTACCCGGATGACAACCCGATCCCGATGATCGTGAAGTCCGGCGCGGCCGGCAACATGCGCCAGATCTGGACCCTGGCCGGCATGAAGGGCATGGTCGTGAACTCGCGTGGTGAGTACATCACCCGCCCGATCAAGACCTCCTTCCGCGAGGGCCTGTCCGTGATGGAGTACTTCAACAACTCGCACGGCTCCCGTAAAGGCCTGGCGGATACCGCTTTGCGTACCGCCGACTCGGGTTACCTCACGCGCCGCCTTGTCGACGTCGCGCAGGACGTCATCGTCCGCGAGGAAGACTGCGGCACCCGCCAGGGTGTCAAGGTTCCCGTCGCCCACCAGGTGGGGGACAAGTGGGTGCGCGACGACCTCGTGGAGACCACCGTCTCCGGTCGCGTCCTCGCAGCGGACGCAACGAATGCCGAGGGCAAGGTCGTTCTCGAATCCGGATCGGAACTGTCTGAGGAGCGCATCGACGAGCTCGTTGCCGCAGGCGTCGCCGAGGTGAAGGTGCGGTCTGTATTGACCTGCCAGACCCCGACCGGCGTGTGTGCGAAGTGCTACGGCAAGTCGATGGCGTCGGGCAAGCTCGTCGATATCGGAGAGGCAGTCGGCATCGTCGCCGCGCAGTCCATCGGTGAGCCCGGTACCCAGCTGACCATGCGTACCTTCCACCAGGGCGGCGTCGGCGGCGACATCACCGGTGGTCTGCCGCGCGTGCAGGAGCTGTTCGAGGCCCGCGTGCCGAAGAACCGCGCACCGATCGCATCGGTCGCCGGTACGGTTACGCTGGAGGACGAGGGCAACTTCTGGACGCTCACGATCCACCCGGACGACGGTTCTGACGTCGTCGTCTACGAGAAGCTGTCCAAGCGTCAGGGTCTGGCCCAGGTGCGCCGCCCCATGGAGTCCAACCCGGATGCCATGATCGAGCGTTCCCTGCGCGAGGGCGACCACGTCGAGGTGGGCGAGCGGTTGCTGCGCGGCGCTGCCGATCCGCACGATGTCCTTGAGGTGCTAGGCCGCCGTGGCGTGGAGAAGCACCTCATCGACGAGGTCCAGGCCGTGTACCGGACCCAGGGTGTGTCCATCCACGACAAGCACATCGAGATCATCATCCGCCAGATGCTGCGCCGCGGTACTGTCATCGACTCGGGCACGACCGAGTTCCTGCCGGGCACCTTGGTCGACCTCGCTGAGGCCCGCCAGGTTAACGCTGCAACCGTGGCAGACAACGGCCAGCCGGCGGAGATGCGCTCCGAGATCATGGGTATTACCAAGGCCTCGCTGGCAACCGAGTCGTGGCTGTCCGCGGCCTCCTTCCAGGAGACCACGCGTGTGCTCACGGACGCTGCGATCAACAAGCGTTCCGACAAGCTCATCGGCTTGAAGGAAAACGTGATCATCGGCAAGTTGATTCCGGCCGGTACCGGTATCTCGCGCTACCGCAACATCCAGGTCAAGCCGACCGAGGCAGCGCGCTCCGCGGCCTACTCGATCCCGACGTTCGGTGACTCGATCTACGGAGACGACGGATACGGCGAGTTCACCGGCGCATCCGTGCCGCTGGACGAGTACGGATTCGACCAGATCTAGATCCGTGGCTAATAGCTAGGTCTGCTGCACTGCAGGGCCCCCGGCACCTTGAACTGCTCCCCATAATCCGGACTGAGAAATCAGAAACCGGATTGTGGGGAGTTTTCTATGTATCCACGCAGTAAGCTCGGTCAGGCTCCGCGTGAGCGAGCAGTCGATTTATTTAAGGAAGGCTATGGCTCGCGGGCAGTGGCTTCCCGTCTTGGGGTCAAGCATGATCAAGTTACGTAAGCTCGAAAGGCGGCTCCGGTTACATGTCAGACTATGTCTCAGGTGAAGAACTCGGGGCCCTGTTGCGTTCCGCTGGAGTGAGGTGGCGGCTGTGGCCCTGCGCATTACCGAAGCACCACTGTAAAAGCCGTTGTCGAATTTGGATGCCCCCCGGGAGTCCGGTATAGTTCCAAAGGATTTCCCGATCGCCTCAGGGCGGGCGGTGAAAGTTGAATCCCTCGCGACGTACGCGAAGGTGTTTCATGCTTAAACGGCAGGGCCCCGGATAAAGAGCCCCCATTTTCGCGTGTTTGGGCACCTTCCCACGTCGCTGCGATACCTGTCACGGAGTAACTCCGGCGACCAGGGACGTACGAAGCCACAATGAAGAAGGATCTTGAATGCCAACTATTCAGCAGCTGGTCCGCAAGGGCCGCCACGACAAGCGCACGAAGGTTGCCACGGCGGCCCTGAAGGGCTCCCCGCAGCGCCGCGGCGTGTGCACCCGCGTGTACACCACCACCCCGAAGAAGCCGAACTCCGCGCTGCGTAAGGTCGCGCGTGTTCGCCTCACCTCGGGCATCGAGGTCTCCGCCTACATCCCGGGCGAGGGCCACAACCTGCAGGAGCACTCCATGGTGCTCGTGCGCGGTGGCCGCGTGAAGGACCTTCCGGGTGTCCGCTACAAGATCATCCGTGGTGCCCTCGATACCCAGGGTGTCAAGGACCGCAAGCAGGCTCGCTCCCGTTACGGCGCGAAGAAGGGACAGTAAAGACTCATGCGTAAGCAGCAAGCGCCAAAGCGCCCCGTCGTTAAGGATCCGGTCTACGGCTCCGAGCTTGTCACCCAGCTGGTGAACAAGATCCTCCTGGATGGCAAGAAGTCCACCGCCGAGCGCATCGTCTACGGCGCTCTCGAGATCTGCCGCGAGAAGACCGGCACTGATCCCGTCGGCACCCTGGAGAAGGCACTGGGCAACATCCGCCCCGACCTCGAGGTTCGCTCCCGCCGCGTGGGTGGCGCCACCTACCAGGTGCCGGTCGAGGTTAAGCCCGGTCGCTCCAACACCCTCGCGCTGCGCTGGATGGTCACCTTCACCCGCCAGCGTCGCGAGAACACGATGATCGAGCGCCTCGCCAACGAGATCCTCGACGCATCGAACGGCCTGGGTGCGTCCGTGAAGCGCCGCGAGGATACCCACAAGATGGCCGAGGCGAACCGCGCCTTCGCTCACTACCGCTGGTAGTCACTCGCCCCCTGCCGCCCGCCGTATTTGGTGGCAGAATCGACAAAGAAAAAATAATCGCCAGAGACGCTCGCTGGGACGCCCTGCAGCGTCGACGACTCTTAAGTTGGGGTAACAAACGTGGCACAAGAAGTGCTTAAGGACCTGAACAAGGTCCGCAACATCGGCATCATGGCCCACATCGACGCCGGTAAGACGACCACGACCGAGCGTATCCTCTTCTACACCGGCATCAACCGCAAGGTGGGGGAGACGCACGATGGTGGCGCGACCACTGACTGGATGGAACAGGAAAAGGAACGCGGCATCACCATCACCTCTGCCGCGGTGACCTGCTTCTGGAACAACAACCAGATCAACATCATCGATACCCCGGGCCACGTCGACTTCACCGTCGAGGTCGAGCGCTCCCTGCGTGTCCTCGACGGCGCGGTCGCAGTCTTCGACGGCAAGGAGGGCGTCGAGCCCCAGTCCGAGCAGGTGTGGCGTCAGGCCGCAAAGTACGACGTGCCCCGCATTTGCTTCGTCAACAAGATGGACAAGCTGGGTGCGGACTTCTACTTCACCGTCCAGACCATCATCGACCGCCTCGGCGCCAAGCCGCTGGTGATGCAGCTGCCGATCGGTGCCGAAGATGACTTCGACGGCGTTGTCGACCTGATCGAGATGAAGGCGCTGATGTGGCCGGGGAAGGTCGAGACCGGCACCCCGCCGCAGATCCAGGAGATCCCCGAGGACCTCAAGGAGAAGGCGGAAGAGTACCGCGAGAAGCTGCTCGACGCCGTCGCCGAGTCCGACGAGGAGCTCATGGAGAAGTACTTCGGCGGCGAGGAACTCACCGTCGAAGAAATCAAGGGCGCGATCCGCAAGCTCACCGTCGCTTCCGAGATCTACCCGGTCTTCTGCGGCACCGCTTACCGCAACAAGGGCATCGAGCCCCTGCTTGACGCCGTCGTCGAATACCTGCCTAACCCGCTCGACATCGGTGAAGTCCACGGCACCACCCTCAACGGCGAGGACGATCTCGTGCGCAAGCCGTCTGTCGAGGAGCCCTTCTCGGCGCTCGCGTTCAAGATCGCTGTGCACCCGTTCTTCGGCAAGCTGACCTACGTTCGCGTTTACTCTGGTCAGGCCGTCCCCGGCGAGCAGATGCTCAACTCCACCAAGCAGCACAAGGAGCGCGTGGGCAAGCTCTTCCAGATGCACGCGAACAAGGAGAACCCGGTCGAGCACGCCGACGCTGGCAACATCTACGCGTTCATCGGCCTGAAGAACACCACCACGGGTGACACGCTGTGCAACCCTGATCACCCGATCATCCTCGAGTCCATGGACTTCCCGGATCCGGTCATTCAGGTGGCTATCGAGCCGAAGACGAAGGCCGACCAGGAGAAGCTGGGCACAGCCATCCAGAAGCTCGCGGAAGAGGATCCGACCTTCACGGTCAAGCTTGACGACGAAACCGGCCAGACCGTCATCGGCGGGATGGGCGAGCTTCACCTCGACGTCCTGGTGGACCGCATGAAGCGCGAGTTCAAAGTCGAGGCGAACATCGGTTCCCCGCAGGTGGCCTACCGCGAGACCATCCGCAAGAAGGTGGAGCACCTCGATTACACCCACAAGAAGCAGACGGGTGGATCGGGCCAGTTCGCGAAGGTCATCGTCACCATCGAGCCGTACAACCCGGTTGCGGAGGAGCTCGAAGAGGGCGAGTCCGCTATCTACAAGTTCGAGAACGCCGTGACCGGTGGCCGCGTGCCGAAGGAGTACATCCCCTCCGTCGATGCCGGCATCCAGGACGCCATGCAATACGGCTACCTGGCTGGATTCCCGCTGGTAAACATCAAGGCCACGCTGGAAGACGGCGCCTACCACGAAGTTGACTCCTCCGAAATGGCATTCAAGCTGGCTGGTTCCCAGGCGCTGAAGGAGGCCGTCGCTAAGGCAAAGCCGGTCCTTCTGGAGCCGCTCATGTCCGTCGAGGTCGTCACCCCGGAGGAGTACATGGGCGACGTCATCGGTGACCTCAACTCCCGCCGTGGTCAGGTCAACTCTATGGATGACCGCTCGGGCGCGAAGGTCGTCAAGGCCGTCGTTCCGCTGTCCCAGATGTTCGGGTACGTGGGCGACCTCCGTTCCCGCACCCAGGGGCGCGCGAACTACACGATGGTGTTTGACTCCTACGGTGAGGTTCCCTCGTCCGTGGCGCAGGAGATCATCGACGAGCGCAACGGCAAGTAAGCCGCCGCTCCCGCCCCTTCCGGCAGCGCGTGCCAGCGTGGCCGGGTGATCGGCGGGGAAGCGGCCGGGCTGAGGCTCAACGGTGTCACGGGCGAAGGCCCGCGCGCATGGGCCTGAGCCGGCCGTTTCCCCAAGGTAGATCGCTTCGCGGCCCTATTCCGCGGTTTGAAAAACGCGCGGTGTGAATCTAGGATCGTGTAACTGGCACATTGTGAAATGGCCATTGTCGTGTGCCCCGTTGATGGGCGCGTGACAGGGCAGAATGTCAACCACGTGGCTGCGAAGGTCGTAGCCACCAGAAGTCCAGGAGGACAAACAGTGGCAAAGGCTAAGTTTGAGCGTACAAAGCCGCACGTAAACATTGGCACCATCGGTCACGTCGACCACGGCAAGACCACCACGACGGCTGCCATCACCAAGGTGCTCGCTGACGCTTACCCGGATGAGAACACCGCATTCGCCTTCGACGCGATCGACAAGGCTCCTGAGGAGCGCGAGCGCGGCATCACCATCAACATCTCCCACGTTGAGTACAACACGCCGAAGCGCCACTACGCTCACGTGGATGCCCCGGGCCACGCCGACTACATCAAGAACATGATCACCGGTGCTGCTCAGATGGACGGCGCCATCCTCGTTGTCGCGGCCACCGACGGCCCGATGCCGCAGACCCGTGAGCACGTTCTGCTCGCTCGCCAGGTCGGTGTCCCCTACATCCTCGTTGCGCTGAACAAGTGCGACATGGTCGACGATGAGGAGATCATCGAGCTCGTCGAAATGGAGGTCCGCGAGCTTCTGGCCGAGCAGGACTACGACGAGGACGCCCCGATCGTCCACATCTCCGCTCTGAAGGCTCTCGAGGGCGACGAGAAGTGGGTTGCCTCCATCGTTGAGCTCATGGAAGCCTGCGACAACTCCATCCCGGACCCGATCCGCGAGACCGACCGCGACTTCCTCATGCCGATCGAGGACATCTTCACCATTTCCGGCCGCGGTACCGTCGTCACCGGTCGTGTCGAGCGCGGCGTCCTGAAGCTCAACGAGGACGTCGAGATCATCGGCATCAAGGACAAGGCGACGCAGACCACCGTCACCTCCATCGAGATGTTCAACAAGCTGCTAGACACCGCTGAGGCCGGCGACAACGCCGCTCTGCTTCTCCGCGGCATCAAGCGCGAGGACGTCGAGCGTGGCCAGGTTGTCATCAAGCCGGGCGCCTACACCCCTCACAAGAAGTTCGAGGGCTCCGTCTACGTCCTGTCCAAGGACGAGGGCGGCCGCCACACCCCGTTCTTCGACAACTACCGTCCGCAGTTCTACTTCCGCACCACCGACGTGACCGGTGTGGTGAAGCTGCCGGAGGGCACCGAGATGGTTATGCCGGGTGACAACGTCGACATGTCCGTCGAGCTCATCCAGCCGGTCGCCATGGACGAGGGCCTGCGCTTCGCTATCCGCGAGGGCTCCCGCACCGTCGGCGCTGGTCGCGTGACCAAGATCCTCGACTAATGACCGGCCCAGCCCGGTCATAAACGCCGCTTCTCCCCGCCGGGAGGGGTGGCGTTTTGCGTGCGTAGACTTGCCTGACGTGAGCGAACCCACCGACCCGACCCGCATCCCGCGCGTCATTGCAGCCCTCCAGCGGGCATGGGAGGGCCAGCCCGACCTCGCGCTCCCGGCGCTGCTCGGGCTCGTCGCTAACCGCGGAGTGGGTTGGGGTTCGTCGGACGAGGACTTCCTCGCCACACTCGAGCAGGTGGAGCGAGAGCACCCTTCGCTTGTCGACGCTCCGCCGACCCGGCACTTGAGCATCGCAACTTTCGCGCCCCGCCACCTGGTCACGCTGACTCCAGACCGTGTAGTCGTGCGCGATCCGCACGTGCCGACGCGTCAGCCGGTTGCGTGGGCGTACAGCGCGCTGCGTCCCACCGGCCCGGGCCGGCCTCTTGTCATCACGGACGTCGCTGGCGTGGAGCACCGCCTCGGAGTTAGTTCGCTTGTGTCGGAGTTCGACCCGCACTCCGTGCCACCGCTCAGTGGGATACGGGCGCAGAACATCGGGGAGGCCCGCTGGCTCGTGGAGTTCGCAGACGGCTCCCGCGCGCTCGTCGCCCCTCGTCTGCGCGTCTGGCGTGTGAACCGGCGCGACGTCGAGTTGCACACGGTCGCGTGGGAGCGCATCGATCGCTGCTCTCCAGGTGCCGCGATGGCAGTCACTCCGGTTGGCGGCCGGGGCCTGCTTGAGCTTGGAGAGGTGGACAACGTCACCGTTATTCAGGCGTAGTTGTCGAGGCGCCCACGCTGTCCAGGCGGTCGAAGTGCAGCTTGTAGACGGCGTCGATGTCGAGACCCGCGCACGCGGCGCGGAAATCGCGGTCCGCGTCCTCTAATAGGGCAACAATCTCACCGAGGCCGACGTCGGGATCGGCGGTCACCGTGAAGGTCGTGGTCGGGCGGGAGCGTTCCCAGGCGGTCGTCTTTGCAACCTTCACGACAGCAGGCGATAGCTGTAGGTGGGCACAGGCAGCGTCGGCAACCCGCTGCACGTTGACCTGTATTTCCTCGGGTCCCGTCTCGCCTTGACCGACGCTGCGCATGCTAAAGGCTCGGCTTCGGATGTTCGCGACGATCACCCACGTACCAGCAACCGCGAACAGTAGCGATGCTGCCGTGAGCGCGTAAGGGAACCAGGGGCGGGCGCTCACGTCGGCAAGCTGGGCCCGATCGGCCCCGCGAAGCGCCTCGCTGATCCCGGGGTTGTAAGGAAAGTCGAAGCGGTAAAACACGGGCACGAGGCCAGCGAGAAGCAGAAGAAGGCCGAGAAGAGCGACAAGAATGCGGTCGATGATGGAAAGTCGGCGTGTCATCGTGGGCGCTCCTCCGTGGTCGTGGGCGCAGCGGTGACGATGACTCGCGTCCGCGGTGGCCGCGCCAGATGCGTAAATTCCCGGTTGAGCCGTTCTTCGACACGGGAGGCCAGCCCCGCGCCCGAAGCGTCGTCCTCCAGCTGGACGGTCAACGTGCGGCGATCCGCGCGGGAGCTGATCTTGTTCGCCCCGATGTCGGCGCGCGTCACGTACGTGGCTTTGCGCGCGATGTCGACCGGCCGCATCCACATCGACGCATCCGAATTAACGCGCACGTGGGTACGGCCGCGAGGCCGGAATGCAGAGACGATCAGCCAGAGACCGGCTAAGGACAGCACCACCCCGGCCGCCACGACGGCGGGAGATACGTCCCCGGCCGCCAGCCACGACAGCGCCGCCCCCACCCAGGAATCCGAGGGGTGCTTGGCGGCGAACCGGTACCACAGGTCGCGGGCCGCGACCGCAGCGACCGCGAGGAAGACAAGACCGATGGAGACCGCGAGGTAGCGGGCAGGCGGGTTCGCCCGCGGCTCGGCACCGGGAGCGGCGCTAGGTAAGTGCGTGGACATGGGGCCTCACCACGTGGATGATACTGATCGGCGCGAGGGGCAGCGGCGGGGGCACAACGGGGTGCGAGACCGGCACCTGGCGCACATTGATGGGAATGACTGGGCGAGGTGGGGGTGCGGTCACGCCTTTCGGTTCCCTGGGAAGGATCACTGTCACTGGCGTGAGGGCCCGCGGCTCGGGGGCAGCAGGCGAGGAGACGGCGGCGCGGGGGGAGTGTGCGGCGAGGTCACTCAGCGAGACGCGGGGCCCCGCCTGCGCGTTCGACACTGTGACGTTGACCCGCGTTACCTTCATCCCCGAGAACTGCTCGACGCGGGCGCTCACCGTCTCTCGCACCGCATCAGCGACGGCGGCGATGGGCGATGGGTAAGCGACGGCAACCTCCGCCGTCACGTTTACCGTGCCAGCACCGCGATCAACCTGCACCTCGACGCGTGGGAGGCTCTTGCTCGCTAGGCCGGCGAGCTTGGCGTCCATCCCGACGCAACCTGGGACCGCCAGCGCGGCGGCCTCCGCAAGGCGACTGATCGCGCGGTCTCTGATGGTGATCGACGAAGACGGCATCAGCTTCGGCCCCGTCCGGAGGTGGTGCTGAGGATTTCTGCGATATCGAGCTTGCCCTCCAGGTGGGCACCGATAGCGCCGCCGACCGCACTGAAGAGGAGTAGCCATACCAGCCCGGCCCAGCCGCCGAACGTGACGAAGAATGCGAGCAGGGCCCCGGCGCCAATGCCGAGCGCGATTTTGTTGGAAAAGACGTTCATAGCTCTAACCACTTTTCTCGGGATTGTTCGGGATTACTCCGGATTGCCGGGGCGCCGGGGCTCGTGCCGCATCGGCGACGATGACATCGACAAACGGTGCGCCGGTCGCGGCGCTTACCGCGGCGCGTGCGTTGCTGGCAGCGGCAGACACAGTGAGGCCGGAATCGACATCATAGACAAGGTGCACTTCGATACCCCGGAGGGAGGCGCGCTCGACCGACCTCAGGCCGGGGATCCGGGTGCCGGGAAGGAGAAGGGCGACCTCGCCAAACCGCCCCGCGTGAAGACCGGCCACGCCGGGGGTGGAAAGGGCGGCAGCCACTGCGGCTTCGCCCACGTCCCGGGTCACGGCGAAAGACGCTCCTACAGCAGTAGACATGATTACTGGGTGGGCGCGTTGGCTGCGGGAGCTGAGGGGGCTGCCTGCTCGGAGGTACCGTCCCGTCCGTTGGTGTCCTGCCCCGGCAGGTGGACGTCGTGAACAGTGACGTCGACACGGTCCACGATCAAGCCGGTCATGCGCGTCACCGCCTGCGTGACGTTTTCCTGGATGGCCCGGGCGAGCTCGTGAATGGCCACGCCGTACTCCGCGATGATGGCCACAGCCACAGAGGCATGGCCGGTATCGACGGCAACGCCAATGCCTTGCTGGACAGCGGTCGAGGACGTCAGCGTCTCACGCACAGCGCCCCACACCCGAGCCGCGCCGCCGCCAAGGTTGTACACCCCGGATACCTCGCGGGCGGCGAGGCCAGCGATTTTTCCCACCACGTTGTCGTCGATAACCGTGATTCCGAATTCCGACTCGAGGTTCCCATTACTGGGTGGGGTGACGGTAGCGCCCGACGCTTCTGCGGCGCTGGCGGGATTTGTGTCGGTCATGGGCTTCCTTCCGGGGTCTCCGTTCGATGCGGCCTAACCTTACACACGCCCAAAGATACCGAGCCGATTTTCAAGCACACTGGTACAGAGTTGAAACAATAGGGGGGCGGCGCGGTGGCGTCGACAAGCGTCTTGCAATGCTGCAGCCGCCGTGATTTAATAGACCGGTTGCCTAGACATGGCGCGGTTGCGCGCGATGGCCAGGCAAGCATGACACCTTCACCGAAGGTACCCGGTCCGCCGGGAACCGGGGGAAGGCCATGGCAAATCAACAGCGGCAGTACGCAAGGGTCACGCGCCCTTCCGAGTCTGACACCCCGCACGGGTGGAAGCACTGGTGTAGCACGCAGTTGATGCTGTGCGCCCATCTTCCGGTTGTGTCATGACAGTCATCAACGACACTGGCGTTGAGCCTAGGGCCGAGCCCGGACAACGTTATAGAGAAAACAGTTGCTAGAACCCCACCGCTTCAGCATGAATGTGGGGATGCGAGGAAGAGGTAAGCGTGGCGGGACAGAAGATCCGCATCAGGCTCAAGGCCTACGACCACGAGGCGATCGACGCATCCGCGAAGAAGATCGTCGAGACGGTCACCCGCACGGGTGCCCGCGTTGTGGGGCCGGTGCCGTTGCCCACCAATAAGAACGTGTACGCCGTTATTCGTTCTCCGCACAAGTACAAGGACTCTCGCGAGCACTTCGAGATGCGCACTCACAAGCGCCTCATCGACATTCTCGACCCGACCCCCAAGACGGTTGACGCGCTCATGCGCATCGACCTTCCGGCCAGCGTCGACGTCAACATCCAGTAGACGACACGAACGACGCTGCTGAGAAGCAACGAGATTTCCGACCTTTCACGCAGTGGAGAACTAAAACATGTCTGACAACCAGATCAAGGGGATTCTGGGCAAGAAACTCGGCATGACCCAGATCTTCGACGAGGACAACCGCGTTATCCCGGTTACCGTCGTTGAAGCAGGTCCTGTCGTGGTCACCCAGATCCGTACCCCCGAGACCGATGGCTACTCGGCCATCCAGATCGCTTACGGCGACATCGACCCCCGAAAGACCAAGAAGCCCCAGGCGGGCCACTTCAAGAAGGCCGGCGTGAACCCGCGCCGCCACGTGGCCGAGATCCGCATGACCGACACCTCCGCATACGAGGTCGGCCAGGAGATCAGCGCCACAATCTTCGACGGCGACACCTACGTCGACGTTGCTGGCACCACCAAGGGCCACGGCTACGCCGGCGCGATGAAGCGCCACGGCTTCGCTGGCCAGGGCGCAGCCCACGGTAACCAGGCGTCCCACCGTCGCGTCGGCTCCATCGGCGCCTGCGCGACCCCGGGCCGCGTTTTCAAGGGCACCCGCATGGCTGGCCGCATGGGCGGTAACCGCGTTACTACCCAGAACCTGAAGATCCAACGCATCGACGGCGACAACAACCTGATCCTCATCAAGGGCGCCATCCCCGGCCCCAAGGGCAGCGTTGTTACCGTCAAGACCGCAGTGAAGGGCGGTGCTCACGCATGACGAACCTGACGCTTGACGTCCACACCGCAGACGGTACGACCAACGGTTCCGTAGAGCTTCCCGCGGAGCTGTTCGACCGCGAAGCTTCCATCCCCCTGATGCACCAGGTTGTCATCGCGCAGCTTGCTGCAGCACGTCAGGGCACCCACGCCACGAAGACCCGTGGCATGGTCCGCGGCGGCGGCCGCAAGCCGTTCCGCCAAAAGGGTACCGGCCGTGCCCGCCAGGGTTCGACCCGTGCGCCGCACTTCACCGGCGGCGGAACCGTTCACGGCCCGCAGCCGCGTTCCTACGCGCAGCGCACCCCGAAGAAAATGATCAAGGCCGCCCTCGCGGGCGCCCTGACTGACCGGGCCCGCAACGAGCGTATCCACCTCGTGGAAGAGCTCGTGCCGGGTCAGACTCCGTCAACCAAGTCTGCGCGCGCGTTCATCGAGCGCCTCACCGACCGCAAGTCGGTGTTGCTGGTGATCGGCCGTGAGGATGTCAACTCCCGCCTGTCCGCACGGAACCTGCCGGGCGTCCACATCCTTGAGCCGGCCCAGTTGAACACGTATGACGTGCTCAACGCTGACGACGTCGTCTTCTCGGTCGAGGCGCTGCACACCTTCGTTAACGCTGCCACCGCAGCCCAGGCCGCGGTGGAGGAGGAGAAGTAATGGCCAAGATCGTCAACCCGCGTGATGTCATCATCGCTCCGGTCCTCTCGGAGAAGACCTACGCGCTGATGGAGCAGAACACGTACACGTTCTTCGTGAACCCCTCTGCCAACAAGACCCAGATCAAGATCGCCGTGGAAGAGATTTTCGGCGTCGACGTCGCTTCGGTGAACACCGCCAACCGCGAGGGCAAGCGCAAGCGCTCCCGCACCGGCGTTGGCAAGCGCAAGGACACCAAGCGCGCCTACGTCACTCTCCGCGAGGGCAGCGACTCCATCGATATCTTCGGCGGCGCAGCCGTCTAAGTGACTCGATAGAAAAGGACACACTATGGCTATTCGTAAGTACAAGCCGACAACCCCGGGTCGCCGCAACAGCTCTGTCTCCGAGTTCGAGGAGCTTACCCGCTCCACGCCGGAAAAGTCCCTGCTGCGCCCGCTCCCGAAGAAGGGTGGCCGCAACACTCACGGCCACATCACTACCCGCCACCGCGGCGGCGGCCACAAGCGCCGCTACCGCGTGATTGACTTCCGTCGCTCCGACAAGGACGGCGTCCTGGCCAAGGTTGCTCACATTGAGTACGACCCGAACCGGACCGCGAACATCGCGTTGCTCCACTACTATGACGGTGAGAAGCGCTACATCATCGCTCCGAAGGGCCTGAAACAGGGCACCGTCATTGAGTCCGGTGCGAACGCGGACATCAAGGTTGGCAACAACCTTCCGCTGCGCAACATCCCGACCGGTACGACTATCCACGCTGTGGAGCTGAAGCCGGGTGCGGGAGCTAAGCTCGCTCGCTCTGCAGGCTCGTCCATCCAGCTGCTGGGTAAGGAAGGCTCCTACGCCGTGCTGCGTATGCCGTCCTCCGAGATCCGCCGTGTGGACATCCGTTGCCGCGCGACCGTTGGTGAGGTCGGAAACGCCGACCAGATCAACATTCGCTGGGGCAAGGCAGGCCGCATGCGCTGGAAGGGCTGGCGCCCGACGGTTCGTGGTGTTGTGATGAACCCCGTCGACCACCCGCACGGTGGTGGCGAGGGCAAGACCTCGGGTGGCCGCCACCCGGTGTCGCCGTGGGGCCAGAAGGAAGGCCGCACCCGCAACCCGAACCGTTACTCGAACAACATGATCGTGCGCCGTCGTCGCTCGAAGAAGCGCTAAGAGGAGGTAAACAGACATGCCACGCAGCCTTAAGAAAGGCCCGTTCGTCGACGAGCACCTCCTCAACAAGGTGGACGCTCAGAACGAGGCCGGTACCAAGCAGGTCATCAAGACCTGGTCTCGCCGTTCGACCATTCTCCCCGATTTCATCGGTCACACTTTCGCCGTTCACGACGGTCGCAAGCACGTCCCGGTGTTCGTGGACGAGTCCATGGTCGGCCACAAGCTCGGTGAGTTTGCACCAACCAAGACCTTCAAGGGTCATGTCAAGGAACAGAAGGGACGTCGATAAGCAATGGCTGAGACGATCACCACTGCATCCGCGACGGCCAAGTTTGCCCGCACTTCCCCGATGAAGGCCCGCCGCGTGCTGGCCCTCGTCCGCGGGAAGTCCGTTTCCGAGGCCCTCGCCACGTTGAAGTACGCACCTCAGGCCGCCGCTCGCCCGGTAGCCAAGGTCGTCGCGTCTGCCGCGGCCAACGCCGAGAACAACTTCGGCCTTGACCCGCGCACCCTGGTCATCTCCGAGGCTTACGCCAACGAGGGGCCGACCATGCGCCGCTTCCAGCCGCGCGCGCAGGGCCGCGCCTTCCAGATCCGGAAGCGTACGTCCCACATCACAGTCGTTGTCGAGTCCGTCGAGTCCAAGGAAGGGGCTAAGTAATGGGCCAGAAAATTCACCCACACGGCCTGCGCCTGGGCATCACCTCGGACTGGAAGTCGCACTGGTACGCCGACAAGAACTACTCCGATTACGTCGCCGAGGACATCAAGATCCGCAACTTCCTGGCCAAGGGCCTGGAGCGTGCCGGAATCGCCGATGTCGTCATCGAGCGCACCCGTGATCGCGTCCGCGTGGACATCCACACCGCCCGCCCGGGCATCGTCATCGGGCGCCGCGGCGCGGAGGCAGACCGCATCCGCCGTGAGCTGGAGAAGCTCACCGGCAAGATGGTCGCGCTGAACATTCTCGAGGTCAAGAACGTCGACGCCAACGCCACCCTCGTGGCGCAGTCCGTTGCGGAGCAGCTGGTCAACCGTGTGGCGTTCCGCCGTGCAATGCGCAAGGCGATCCAGTCCGCAATGCGTAACCCGCAGGTCAAGGGCATCAAGGTGATGACCTCTGGCCGTCTGGGTGGCGCCGAAATGTCGCGTGTCGAGCGTTACCACGAGGGGCGCGTGCCGCTGCACACGCTCCGCGCGGAGATCGACTACGGCACCGCAGAAGCACACACCACCTTCGGCGTGATTGGCGTCAAGGTGTGGATCTACAAGGGCGATGTCGTCGGCGGCGTCCGCGAGTCTGAGCTCAACGCTCCGTCGAACGACCGCCGCGGCCGCGGTGACCGCGACCGCCGCCCGCGCCGTGGCGGCCAGCGTCGCCAGCGCGCAGAGCAGAAGCAGGAGGGCTAAACACATGCTTATTCCAAAGCGCGTGAAGTACCGCCGCCAGCACCGCCCGACCCGTCGTGGCGTGTCCAAGGGTGGCAACACCATCACTTTCGGTGACTACGGCCTGCAGGCACTCGAGCCGGCCTACATTACCAACCGCCAGATCGAGTCTGCACGTATCGCCATCAACCGCCACGTCAAGCGCGGAGGCAAGGTGTGGATCAACATCTTCCCTGACCGCCCCCTGACCCAGAAGCCGCTCGGCGTGCGTATGGGTTCCGGTAAGGGCCCCGTCGAGAAGTGGGTGGCCAACGTCAAGCCGGGCCGTATCCTTTTCGAGATGTCCTACCCGAACGAGGAGACCGCTCTCGAGGCTCTGCGCCGCGCGGGTGCGAAGCTCCCCTGCAAGGTCCGCGTGATCAAGAAGGAGGACCAGTTCTGATGGCTGTCGGTACCCCCGCATCCGAGTTCCGCGAGCTCAACGACGATGAGCTGCGCACCCGTTTGGCCGAGGCGAAGGAAGAGCTGTTCAACCTGCGCTTCCAGCTCGCCACCGGTCAGCTGACCAACAACCGCCGCATCTCCACCGTGAAGCGCGACATCGCACGCATCTACACCGTGCTGCGCGAGCGCGAGCTGGGCCTGTCTACTGTCCCGGGAGCTGAGGCGTAAATCATGACCGAAGCAACTGAGGCATCGAAGGCATCGAAGGCAACCGTGACTGAGAACCAGACCAAGAAGCCGACCCGCAAGCGCCGCACCGGCTACGTCGTGTCCGACAAGATGGACAAGACGATCGTCGTTGAGCTGGAGGACCGTAAGTCCCACAGCCTCTACGGCAAGATCGTGCGCAGCACAAAGCGCGTGAAGGCGCACGACGAGGAGAACACCGCTGGTATCGGTGACCTCGTTCGCATCGAGGAGACGCGCCCGCTGTCGAAGGACAAGCACTTCCGTCTCGTCGAGATCGTGGAGAAGGCCCGCTAGAAGCCCCCTCCGCGTCACCGTCAAGCCCCGCTTCGTGCGGGGCTTTTCGCTTGTCGACGCCCCCTCTCTCCCCGTTTACAGAAAATTAATCAGTACTTCCCGGCTGGGACACCAAGGACACCTATTGTTCCGTTCGGTCTATCCATCTGAATGTGTTTCTATTGTGCGGAGGAGAACCCCATGCCGATTAAAGGCCTCAACCTGTTTCAATCGCGCCGCTCAAGCCTGACGTGCACGTACAAGTGCGGAAACGCCTGCTTGGGGGAGTGCGCGAACGTGTCGGACAACGAGTACTTCGGAGATGTCGTCTCGCGGCGCGGGATGCTCAAGGCCTCGGGCGTCGCTGTGCTCGCAGTCGGCGGCGGGGCCGCGCTTGTCGCGTGTGGTGCGGACGGGCAAACGAGTGGCGCTGCGACCTCGTCGTCCTCAACTGGCTCCTCGACTGGCTCCCCGTCTGGCTCCCCGTCTGGCTCCGCGCCGGCCCAGGTGACTCCCCCGGAGGGCATGCGTTTTGACAGCGTGGCCGCAAATACCGAGGACAAGCTCGTCGTCCCCGCGGGTTATTCCTCGGGTGTGCTCATCCGGTGGGGTGACCCGTTGTTTGCCGACGCCCCTGAGTTTGACCCGCAGAACCAGACCGCGGCCGCCGCGGAGCGCCAGTTCGGCTTCAATAACGACTTCGCCGGCCTCTTGCCCCACCCCGATAGCTCGGACCGCTTGGTGTACGTGTGTTCCCACGAATATTCGACGGAGCCGCACATGCTTCCGGGGTACGACGCCGACAACCCGACGCAGGAGCAGGTCAACATCGGTATCGCAAGCCATGGCCACTCCATCCTGGAAGTTTCCAAGGTGGCCGGCTCAGGGGAGCTGAAGCGGGAATTCGGCCCGCTCAACCGGCGTATCACCGGCAACACCGAGTTTGAGGTCCGCGGTGTCGCCGCCGGCTCCGACCTGCTGAAGACGAGCTCCGATCCGACCGGCACGCGCGTGATGGGCACCTTTAACAACTGCTCGGGTGGTATCACGCCGTGGGGCACTTTATTGTCCGGCGAGGAAAACTTTGAGCAGTACTGGTCTCACTCCTCCGCAGTAACCCAGGGCCGCGCCGCTCAGGACGTCAAGCGCTACGCCGTTCCGGAGGGCGAATCGGAGCGCAAATGGGAGCGCTACCACGACCGTTTCGACCTGTCGAAGGAGCCGAACGAGATCAACCGCTTCGGCTGGCTCGTGGAGATCAACCCCTACGACCCGACCTCGACCCCGGTGAAGCACACCTCGATGGGCCGCTTCAAGCACGAAGCCGGCAACATCTACGTCACCGCGGACGGCACCGTCGTGTGCTACTCGGGTGATGACTCTCGCTTCGAGTACATCTATAAGTTCGTCTCCTCGAAGAAGGTCAAGGAGGGCGACATCGCGCACAACATGAGCATCCTCGACGAGGGTACGCTCTACGTCGCTTCTCTACAGGGCAACTCACCCGAGGGCGAAATTATTGGCGACGGCGCCTTGCCGGCCGACAAGAAGTTCGACGGCACCGGGACGTGGCACAAGCTGCTCACCGTTACAGCGAGCGGCGCGGAATCGCACGTCGATGGTTTTAGCGCGGAAGAAGTAGCCGTCTACACGCGCCTCGCTGCGGACAAGGTCGGCGCCACGAAGATGGACCGCCCCGAGGACTTCCAACCCGACCCCAAAACCGGCAAGCTCTACGTCGCACTGACCAACAACTCCTACCGTGGCGCGGCGGGGGAAAACGCTAGCAAGAGCAAGGAGGGTGTGAAAGAGTACGCGCCCATCAAGGAGGACAAGAACGGTCTTGTCATGGAGATCGACGACGATCACGCCGGCGAGTCCTTCACCTGGAACCTGTTGCTGGTCTGTGGCGACCCAGAGGCCGCGTACTCCTACTTCGGTGGGTTCGACAAATCCCAGGTTTCCCCGATTTCGTGTCCGGATAACCTGGCCTTCGACGACCACGGAAACCTGTGGATCTCCACCGACGGCAACGCGCTGAAGAGCAACGACGGCCTGTACGCCGTGGGGCTGGAGGGGGCGAACCGCGGTCAGGTGAAGTGCTTCCTCACTGTGCCTTCCGGTGCCGAAACTTGCGGCCCGATTGTCGACGCCGACCGCGTGATGGTGAACGTGCAGCACCCGGGCGAGGAAGACGACGCAACCTTTGAAAAGCCGGCCTCGCACTGGCCCGACGGCGGTTCCTCCCTTCCGCGGCCGGCTGTCGCTGTCGTGTGGCGGGAGGACGGTGGCAAGATCGGCGTCTAACGCCCCTACCGCCTCCGGCGCGTTTAGGTTAGGGTTACCTTATGAGCAGTCTCACCCACCTAAATGTTACCGACACGGTTGTCGAGCTCCGCGCGCAGCCCGGGTCCGTCTTTGAACTCACAGCGCTGCAGGGAGCCATTGAACAAGTCCAAAGGGATGTCCTGGATCTTCGTCTTCGCGCCCCGGGCACGGGCGTGGTGGGGGAGCCGAGGGTTCGCCTTATCGATTTACGGGATACCCCGTCTGCCGTGGTTATCGCAGCCGGGCTCGTCGTCCACTTCCAGGATGATTTCCTCTTCCGCTGGGACTGCGATGATGGTGGCACGCGAGGAGGGCTTGTTGAGTTTGTCGTATTCCGGCTGAGTGACGACAAGGTGTGGGTCCTGCCCCTCGTTCACCCGGCGCTAGCGGGCCGGAGTGAGGCGAATTCTGCCCCAGAAAATCGATTGCCGCAGTGGGCCGCCGTCTCCCGGCGGGCCTGTGCGGCTCAGCTCCACAATAACCTTGACCTGCATCGATCTTCCCGCACGTGAACGCTTGCTACCCGATTTTGGTGACATATCACTATAATCCGGGGTATGAAGAAATTTGGGTTCCTTTCCTTCGGGCACTACGCCCTTCCCGGGCAGCGCGGTCCGGGCGCGCGCCAAACCCTCCAAGACACCGTGGAGATCGCCCGCCAGGCGGATTCGATCGGGGTCAACGGAGCATACCTTCGCGTCCACCACTTCGCGCCGCAGTTCGCCTCGCCCATCGCGCTTCTGTCGGCGATGGCCGCAGTGACGAAGAACATCGAGGTCGGCACCGGTGTGCTTGACATGCGCTACGCCAACCCCCTTCAGCTCGCGGAAGACATCGCCGCGCTTGACCTCCTTTCCGACGGCCGGGTTGCCCTCGGCGTCTCTCGCGGTTCACCGGAACCGGCGATCAGGGGCTGGGAGGCCTTCGGGTACACCGCTACCTCAGACAACGGCGCTGACCTCGCGCGGGCGCATTTCGAAAGCTTTTTGTCGGCGCTTCGTGGGGACGGCATGGCCACCGCGGCGCCTGTGGGGAAGCAGTACCCACAGATGTACCACCCGGGAACGCCCCTGCCGGTCATGCCGCACGCGCCGGGCGCGGACCGCCACGTGTGGTGGGGCGCCGGTTCCTTCGATTCCGCGGCACAAGCAGCCCGCGACGGGGTGAACCTCATGAGCTCGACTCTGATCAGCGAGGCTGACGGGCGTAGCCTCGGGGAACTCCAGGCCCAGCAGATCCAGCACTTCCGCGACGAGTGGGTCGCCGCGGGCCACGACTGGGAGCCGCGAGTGTCGATCTCTCGCAGCGTGTTTCCCATTGTCGATGACGTCTCCCGCAGGCTTTTCGCCGGACAGGGTAGTGAGGAGCAGATCGGGTCGCTGGGTGAAGGCTCTATGGTGACGTTCGGCAAGACCTACGCGGCGGAGCCGGACGAGATCATCGCCGAGCTGTCCAGCGACCCCGCGATCCACGCTGCAGACACCCTGATGCTCACCATTCCGAACCAGTTGGGCGTGGACCTCAACATGAAGGTCCTCTCGGACTTCGCGGAGCACATCGCCCCCGCTCTCGGCTGGGAGCCGGCGACCTCCTAGCGGCGGTACGCCTGATCGAAGAAGTCCCGCTCGTAGAAACAGGAGTAGGTGAAGGCCCGGGCGGCTGCTGTGCGTTGCTGCTCGGAGCCGGCGGCGAGGGCCTTTTCCGTCAACGCGATGGCGTGCGCAGCCTCCTGAACGAACTCGTCGCCGCCGTAGAGGGATAACCATGCCTCGTATGGGTGGCCGGGGTGGCAGGCGTCGCGAAGCAGTAGGCCTACTTCGGCGTAGAGCCAGAAGCAAGGAAGGACCGCCGCGGCACCAACCGCGTAGTCAGCGGTGGCCGCCGTTGCCTTGAGATGATTGACGTAGGCCAGGGTGACGGGGGAGGGGTCCACGTCGGCGTCGAGGGCGCGGTCACTGAGCCACGAGCGGTGCAGCTCGGCCTCCGCCGCGGTTGCCGCAGTCGCCGCGCGGGACCACCATTCCTGCTCCTCCCGCGCTCCTGCCCGAGCCGCGACGAGGGCGAGAGAGCGAGCGTAGTCGCTGAGGTAGAGCGCGTCTTGGGCGAGGTAGAACGCGAAGTCCTCGGCCGCTAGGTTGCCCGAGCGCAGATCCTCCAGGAAGCCCAGTGCGAGCGTGTCGGGCCACGCCTTTGCGGCACCGTGGTTCCACAACTCCCGGGTGAACGGCCCGGCTGCGGGAATACGTGGTTCGACTGACGCCGCCTCGGAATCGACGGGGAGCGGGGTGGAATCGCCCGCGGCGGCAAGGCGACGCAACCGGTGGAAGTGGTCAACGGGCCCGTTGCCCTGGCCGACGTGTAGCGAGGCGCCGCCCAGGATCGCCTCGTGGAGCCACCGTGTGGCGTGCGCGGCGGCGGCGGGAACGGTGACGTCGAGAAGAATGCGCGTGGCGAGCGCGGCTGACAGGGAGCACCCAGTGCCGTGGGTGTTCGCGGTGTCGATGCGCGCGGTGTGGATCTCGTGGACCTCGCCCGCCGGGGTGACCAGCGCGTTCGAAGCGCGCGGGCCGTCTAAGTGCCCGCCTTTCACCAAGACCGTGACGCCTGCGTCGGCGGCGTAGCGGGAGCCCTGGGCGACAGCTGCGGGAAAGCTCGTGGCAGGCTCTTCCCCGGACAGGACCGCGAGCTCAGGGATGTTAGGGGTCACCACCGTGGCGTGCTCGCGGACGAAGTCGCGCAGCTCCTCCTCAGCGTCAGGGGTGAGAAGGCGGTCTCCGGAGGTTGCCACCATGACGGGGTCGACGACGACCACCTCGACGGGGTGCGCGCTGAGGAAGCGTGAAACGGTGCGGATTGTCGTGGCATCCCCGAGCATGCCCACCTTGACGGCATCGACCTCTACGTCGCTGAAAACCGCGTCAAGCTGCTGCTTAAGGAAGCGGGCCGGTGGGGTGTGCACCTCGCGAACACCGCGCGTGTTCTGCGCGACGAGGGCCGTCACCACGCTCATGCCGTACCCGCCGCACGCGGCAATGGACTTTAAGTCGGCCTGGATGCCGGCTCCACCGGTCGGGTCGGTGCCGGCGATTGACAGGACTCTGGGTTGCTGTGTCACCCCACTACTTCTAGCGCAGAAGGGGGCCGCGGGGGCGTCGATAAGCTCTAAGCTTGATCGCATGAGCTACCGCCCGACATACCACCTCAGTCCGCCGCACGGCCGTTTGGAAGGTGTGAGCGCACTCCTGCTGGTAGGTGATCGGCTCCACGTGTTCTACCAGCACGACCCCGGGCACGAGGAAAAGCGGGTGGGCTGGGGGCACGCAGTGACCACCCTGGACGGGGGGCCGTGGGCGCACCTTCCCGACGCCCTTTCTCCCTCCTTCCCCTACGACCGCGATGGGTGCTACCCGGGTTCCGCGCTCGTTGATGAGGGGAGTGTTCGCGTGTACTACACCGGCGTTAGCGGCGCCGGGTCTGAGAGACGGTCCAGCCAAAATCTCGTTGAGGTGGAAGACATTGACGGGCCCGCTGGGGGTTTCTTCCACCGCAGCCCGGCCAACCCGCTTGTCGACGTCCCCGGGCTAAGACTCGACGCGGGGCCCTACGTCACCTGCAGGCCTGGGGGGCAGTGGCGCATGGTGGTCGGCGGCCAACGCGATAACGGCACCGGTGCAGTCGCGCTTTTGACGAGCACCGACGGGCAATCCTGGGAGGAGGTCGGACCCCTGGAATTCGCGGGCCTCAACTACAACGTCGCCTCGGCTCACGCCTGGGAGCGCCCCAATCTGCTCAGCATGGTGGATGAGGCAACGGGGGAAAGCTCGGACGTCCTAGTGTTTTCACCGCGGTTTCCGGACTCGGATGAGAGCGGCTACGTGGTCGGCCACCTTGAGGGCACCAACTTTGACGTGGTCACCGACTACACGCCCCTCGACTACGGCCACGAGTTTTTCGGCCCCCACCTCGTCGTCGCCGATGGTGCGGCACTCATGCTGGGGTGGATGGGTCAGCCCTCCCGGGGCGACACCCCGTCGCTGGAGGCGGAGGGGTGGGCCCACCAGCTCACCTTGCCGCGCCGGGTCGTGCTGCGCGGAGGCCGCCTCTACCAATCGCTGCTCATCCCGCGCGACGCGCGCATGTGCGTGGGGCGCTTCGCAGCGGGGAGCGAGCCATTCAACGCCTCGCTTGTCGACGCCACGGGGGCAACACCGCTGACCGTCTCCTGGAACCCGACTGGCGACGGTCGGGGAACAGTGTCAGTGACCAAAAACGGCCTGACTCGGTGGGCAGAGTGCGGCGAGGGAGAGGTGCTCTGTACCGCGGACGGGGCGGCCGTGGAAATCACGGCAGGCGGGGGCGAGGTCGCCTTTTCCGCGGCGGTGTTCGCCGCCGATGATGCTGATTGGGAGGGGTTTGCGCTCGATTGAGCCCATTGCACCCGCCGCAGCGGATTTTGTCTCGAGATACGCTGCGTGCTTTAATACCCCAGTTGCCCCTTGTGCTAGCTGGGGTGCCCGCTTTTCCGGGCGGGGGCCCTGCACTATAGAGGCGGGGGCAGGATAGCAATTGGCCACGTGCGCCCAGTTCGGAAATCTGGCGCACATACTACCAGGTCAGGAGACCACAGTGATTCAGCAGGAATCGCGTCTCAAGGTCGCCGACAACACCGGTGCACGGGAAATCCTGTGCATCCGCGTGCTCGGCGGATCTGTTCGACGCTTCGCCGGCATCGGCGACACCATCGTCGCCACCGTGAAGGAAGCCACCCCGGGCGGAAACGTCAAGGAGGGTGAAGTTGTTCGCGCCGTCATCGTCCGCGCGAAGAAGGAAACCCGTCGCCCCGACGGCTCCTACATCGCCTTCGATGAGAACGCCGCCGTCCTTATCAAGAACGACACCGAGCCCCGCGGCACCCGTATCTTCGGCCCCGTCGCTCGTGAGCTGCGCGAAAAGCGCTTCATGAAGATTGTTTCTCTCGCACCGGAGGTGATCTAACCCATGAAGATCAAGAAGGGTGACATGGTTCAGGTCATCTCCGGCAAGGACAAGGGCGCTCAGGGCCGGGTCATCGAGGCCTACCCGAAGCGCGAGAAGGTCCTCGTCGAGGGTGTGAACCGCATGAAGAAGCACGTCGCTAACTCGTACAACGAGCGCGGCGCCGAATCCGGCGGCATTGTGACCCAGGAGGCCCCGATTCACGTCTCCAACGTCATGCTGCTTGACTCGGACGGCACCCCGACGCGCGTCGGCTACCGTTTCGATGAAAACGGCAAGAAGGTCCGCGTTGCCAAGTCGAACGGGAAGGACATCTAGCCATGGCTGAGAACTACACCCCGCGCCTGAAGACGCGCTACAAGGATGACATTCGCGCCAAGCTCAGCAGCGAGTTTGGTTATGAAAATGTCATGCAGATCCCGGGCTTGACCAAGATCGTGGTCAACATGGGTGTCGGCGACGCCGCTCGCGACTCCAAGGTGATCAACGGTGCGATCGCCGACCTGACCGCCATCACCGGTCAGAAACCGCAGCTGCGTCGCGCCAAGAAGTCCATCGCGAACTTCAAGCTTCGCGAGGGCATGCCCATCGGCGCCAAGGTGACGCTGCGCGGAGACCGCATGTGGGAGTTCCTGGATCGCCTTCTCAACGTCGCGCTTCCCCGTATTCGCGACTTCCGCGGTCTGAGCGACCGGCAGTTCGACGGCGCCGGCAACTACACCTTCGGCCTGAACGAGCAGACAATGTTCTACGAGATCGACATCGACAAGATCGATCGCGTCCGCGGCATGGACATCACGCTCGTCACCACCGCCACCAACGATGACGAGGGCCGCGCGTTGCTGCGCCACCTCGGCTTCCCGTTCGTGGACAAGGACGGCAAGATGCAGCAGGCATAGCGCTGCCCGCTTGTCGACGTCCCCCGTACCGCCCAACCTGGGTGGCGCGGGGGATTTTTCGTCTGTCGCCGTCCACAGCGCGTTATCCACAGGCCGCCGCACGTGATCCCCGGTTATCCACAGCTTTCGGCCGCGGGGGCTGGTCTTGTGTCCGGCTGGCGGTTTATAACTGTTTCCACACTGCATTCGACACACTGCATTCGACACACTGCATTCGACACACTGCATTCAACAAGGGGGGAAATGATGCAGGACAAGGTTCGGGACAAGGTAGCGAAGCTTCTCAACCAAGCGGCGGATCGCGCGGGCACGCCCGAGGGGGACGCGTTTTATGACAAGGCGTTCGCGCTCATGGCGGAATACGGCTTCAGTGAGCGGGATGTGAGCAAGCCCGACGACGGTGATGACGTCGTGCGGCGCACCTTTGACTTCACCGGTTCGTACACGGACAAGCAAGCGGCGCTGCTATTCGCGATTGCCGTAGCCCTGCACTGCGCTGGCTTCCAGTGCAAGATGCCGCGCTCCACGAAGGTGGTCTCCGCGACGGTTTTCGGCTTACGGCGCCACGCTGAACGCGTCGAGGTTCTCTATGCCCTGCTCTCGCCAGGTATGGCTCTTGGCGCCCAGCGCGTCAAGCACTGCGGTTACGGTGACGCCTCGACTGTCGTGAAGCGCCGGTCGTTCATGGCTGGGTTCGCGAGATCTGTTGGGGAGCGTCTGAGCTCGGCCGAGCGAACGGTGGCAGACAGAGACACCCGCTACAGCCTGGCGCTGATGAGCGATTCCGAACGCGCCGACAAGGCGCGTGATGAGTTCGCCTCACGCGAGGGGTTCTTCTTGGGGAGTTACCGGTCGAGCTGTGCCATAGACGGTGTTTCCTACGGCGATGGGTTAGAGGCCGGTCGAGCTGTGGATCTGGGTCAAACGAGAATGCCGTCGCGCCGGGCGATCTCTTCTTAGGTGTGCTCAGGGGTGATGCCGGGGGTGGGGCGCCGATCTCGAATCAAGGTTTCGGCGCGGAAACTAATAGCTTCTTTTATTGTGTTGGATATCGCGTTTGGTGGAGAGCGAAAGGCAGAACACATGATTCTAAGAGGCGTGGCGCGGGCCGTTGTCTCCGCGCTCGGTGGTGTCACCCTAGCGGCTGCGGTTATCACAGTCCCGGCGGGGGCAGACGAGGGAAGCTCACTGAAGGGTTCCTCGCTAGGGTCTTCGGTGGTGACGAAGGGGGTTGTCCAGCGCGGTGATGGTGACCCGTTCTACGACACCGCCGGGATCAACCCGGCCAAGGAGGGGGAGATCCTGCGTACGGTTAAGGCTCCCTATTCCAACATCCTCGGGCCGAATGACGGGGCGGTGCCCAGCGAGGTGGACAAAGTCATGTACACGACCAAAAACGCCAGCGGAGAGTTGACCGCTGTCACCGGGTACGTGGTGGAACCGACGGTGCCATGGACCGGAGGGGGTCCGCGACCGACACTTGTCGTCGTGCGGGGAACGGTCGGCCAGGGCGACCAGTGCGCGCCCTCGCGGAACTGGCCAGTCGACGGCCAACCGGACCCAGTGTACAGTGGCCGGTTTGTCAACCTCGAGGGTTTGTACGACATGGTCTTTGCCCACCAGGGCGTGCGAGTCGTCGTCAGCGACCTCATCGGGATGGGGACGGCCGAGATGCATACCTACATGAACCGCGACGACCAAGCCCACGCGATGCTCGACGCCGCCCGCGCAGCCCGCACCCTCGTCGAAAGCCGGGGAGAGCAGTTCGGCAAAGTTGCGCTCTACGGGCACTCGCAAGGTGGCGGGGCGTCGGCTGCCGCCGCCGAGGCCCAACCCGAATACGCGCCGGACCTCAACCTCGTCGCCGCATACGCCTCGGCACCGCCCGCGGACCTCGACGCGGTGCAAAAGAACATCGATGGATCTGACCTAGCTGGAGTCATTGGGTCCACCATTAACGGCCTGGCAGCCCGGTACTCCTCGCTGCGCAGCGTGATCGACGCGAACGTCAATGACAACGGCAAGGCCGCCCTGGAAAACGTGGCCACCCTATGTACGGACGAGATCATGGACCAGTACGGCTACGCCACCACCCGCGAATGGATAACCGGCGACCGCTCGTTGACGGAGCTTTTGCTCGACAATCCAGACGCAGCAAGGGCAATGTCGGACCAGTTTATTGGCGCGGGCACACCGCAGGTGCCCGTGATGGTCGTGTCCGGGCGCTACGACCGCAACGTAGACTACAGCCAAGCGAAATCACTCGCACGAAACTGGTGCGCGAAAGGCGTCAACGTGTATTACCGGGACGACATCCTCCCCGAGCTGGGCACACTCGGTGAGTACAACCACGTCGCCCAAGCCGCGTCTGGCTCTGGGTTCGGCATGCCGTTCATCCTCGCCCGCCTCCGCGGCGATAACGCAGACGCCCCCGCCTACTGCACCAACTTCAACGGCAACGGTGGTTCGGATGCGGCGGCGTTGAGCGCCGCGGTGTCGAGCATGCCGCTGAGCTCGCTTTAAGCGCGGGGGGCGTCGACAAGCGATTTGGCCATCGTGGTATAGGAGGGGTAGCGTACACCGACGGGCGTGTGCGCCTGCTGGTGTGCGCACGACCGTTGAACATTCGAACATCCAACTTTGTTGCAGGCCCCCCGCCAACGTGCGGACCGGGTGCAAGGGTGGCGGCGAGCGCCCCGCGCTACTAAGCGTGGCGGAGCGATGAGTAGCCCCCGACAGATCACACGGCTAACGCGGTGCCGATAGATGGCGCCACGGTGGGTTAGGGAACCGCAACGAGAAAGGTAAACGGTCACTTCCATGACCATGACTGATCCAATCGCGGACATGCTGTCTCGCGTGCGCAATGCAAACAATGCGCACCACGAGACCGTGTCTATGCCTTCTTCGAAGCTCAAGGCGAACATCGCCGAGATCCTGAAGCAGGAAGGCTACATCGCTGACTACAAGGTTGAGGATGCGAAGGTGGGCAAGGAGCTCACCCTCGACCTCAAGTACGGACCGACCCGTGAGGCATCCATCGCGGGCCTGCGCCGCGTGTCCAAGCCGGGCCTGCGCGTGTACGCAAAGTCCAACGACCTGCCCCAGGTCCTCGGGGGCCTTGGCGTGGCCATCATCTCCACGTCCCAGGGCCTGCTCACCGACCGCCAGGCACACGAGAAGGGTGTAGGTGGGGAAGTCCTCGCCTACGTCTGGTAAAGGGAGGCTGGAACAACTATGTCGCGTGTAGGTAAAGCACCCATCGCAATCCCCAATGGCGTCGAAACGACTATCGACGGCCAGAACGTTCAGGTCAAGGGCCCGAAGGGTACACTGTCGCTTGAGCTTCCGGCCCCGATCACCGCGTCCGTTCAGGACAACGAGATCGTCGTCTCCCGCCCGGACGACCAGCGCAACAACCGCGCACTGCACGGCCTGTCCCGCTCCCTGGTGAACAACATCGTCATCGGTGTCACCGAGGGCTACAAGATCAACATGGAGATCTTCGGCGTCGGTTACCGCGTGCAGCTCAAGGGCAAGAACCTCGAGTTCGCACTGGGGTACTCCCACCCGATCCTGATCGAGGCCCCCGAAGGGATCACCTTCGCCGTCGACGGAAACACCAAGTTCTCCATCGAGGGTATCGACAAGCAGCAGGTCGGCCAGATCGCGGCGAACATCCGCCGTCTGCGTAAGGATGACCCCTACAAGGGCAAGGGCATCCGCTACGCAGGTGAGCAGATCCGTCGCAAGGTCGGAAAGACGGGTAAGTAAACATGAGCAACACTGCAGAGAACACCAAGCGCACCCCGGTCGGCCGCGACATTTCTACGCGCCGCCGCGAAGCCCGCGTTCGCCGCCACAACCGCATCCGCAAGACGCTCCGCGGCACCGCCGAGACCCCGCGTCTCGTCGTGCACCGTTCGTCCCGCCATATGCACGTTCAGGTCATCGACGACCTGGCTGGGCACACGCTCGTGTCCGCCTCCTCCATGGAGCCGGATGTGCGCGCCATGGAAGGCGACAAGAAGGACAAGGCGTCCAAGGTTGGTCAGCTGGTTGCGCAGCGCGCCAAGGAAGCCGGCATTGAGTCGGTCGTCTTCGACCGCGCCGGGTACAAGTACCACGGCCGCGTTGCGGCCCTGGCTGAGGCGGCTCGTGAAGGTGGTCTGAAGTTCTAATGACCATCGCAACCATCATCACCTACGGAAGGATCGCGTAATGGCCGAACGTGAACGGCGTGACGGCGGGCGCTCCGCCGACAACCAGAACAACAACCGCGGCAACAACGAGCGCGGTGGCCGAGGCCGCCGCGACGATCGTCGCAACCAGAACGACGAGCGCGATAAGTACATCGAGCGCGTCATCACCATCAACCGCGTGGCCAAGACCGTCAAGGGTGGCCGCAACATGTCCTTCACGGCGCTCGTCGTCGTGGGCGACGGCCAGGGCATGGTCGGCGTGGGCTACGGCAAGGCCAAGGAAGTTCCCGCCGCCATCCAAAAGGGTGCCGAGGAAGCTCGCAAGAACTTCTTCCGCGTCCCGATGATCGGTGGCACCATCCCCCACCCGGTCCAGGCTGAGGCCGCCGCTGGCATCGTCATGCTTCGCCCGGCTGCCCCCGGTACCGGTGTTATCGCAGGCGGTGCCGTGCGCCCGGTGCTCGAGTGCGCGGGCATCCAGGACATCCTGGCCAAGTCTCTCGGTTCGGATAACGCCCTCAACGTCGTTCAGGCGACTGTTGCCGGCTTGAAGGAGCTCGTCCGCCCGGAGGAAATTGCGGCGAAGCGTGGCAAGTCCGTCGAGGACGTCGCCCCGGCCCGCATGCTGCGCGCGCGCGCTGGACAGGAGGCCTAAGCACAATGGCACTGAAAATTACGTTGCACCACGGCAAGGTGGGCGAGAAGCCCATGACGCGCAAGAACCTCGAGGCGCTCGGTCTGCGCAAGATCGGCCAGTCCGTGGTCAAGGCGGATAACGCCGCGACTCGCGGGCAGATCCTCAAGGTGCGCCACCTTGTTACCGTCGAAGAAGTGGCAGGGGAGTAGGACACCATGGCAGACATCATCAAGCTCCATGATCTGCGCCCGGCAAAGGGCGCGAACAAGGCCAAGACCCGCGTCGGCCGCGGTGAGGCCTCCAAGGGCAAGACTGCAGGCCGCGGTACCAAGGGCACCGGCGCTCGCAAGCAGGTTTCCGCCGCTTTCGAGGGTGGCCAGATGCCGCTGCACATGCGGTTGCCGAAGCTCAAGGGCTTCAAGAACCCGAACCGCGTTGTCTACCAGGTCGTGAACGTGGCAGACCTCGCGGAGAAGTTCCCGAACGGTGGAACCGTTACTGTCGCTGAGATCGCCGAGGCAGGTTTAGTTCGCAAGAACCAGCCCGTCAAGGTGCTCGGCAACGGTGACCTGAACGTCAAGCTCGACGTCACCGCGACGAAGTTCTCCAAGTCTGCCGTCGAGAAGATCGAGGCAGCCGGGGGTTCCGTCACCGAGGCTTAAGCCGCCTACGTTGCTCCCCGCTTTCTCGCGCTGCCGAGGAAGCGGGGAGTTTTCGTGTTCAGTGGCCGAGTTCCTTACGCTTCATTGCGGCGATGCGAAGCCGTTCCGCGCGCTCACGGCGTTCGGACTTGGACAATTCCTCGTACAGCTCCTCCTCCTCATCCTCGAGCTGGAAAAAAGCTCGTACGCCGATACATGCGGCGCCCGCTAGTGGGACAACAACCCAGAAGTAGTCCCACCCGAGAAAGAGACCAAGAAAGAAAACGACGGTAGCAACTGACCCAACGACGGCGTCAGCTGCGCTCACTTTGCGCCCTTTTGCTAAAACCCGGTCGAGTTCGGCTTCGGCATCGAGATGCGTAAGCCCACTCCTGTCTGCGGGGCTGGGAGTGGTCTGACTCGGTAGGTCCACAAACAGTTGATCGAGCTCACCGCGAACGCTGGCGGAGGCCGCCGCGGCAGATCGCTCGTCGAACTCGGTGACAGTGAGATATCCGTCGGTAAAAAGCTCGCCAAGCCGGTCCAGCGCCTGGGAGCGTTCGGCGTCGCCGACGCGTATGTGTCCCTCGTCCCCTGTCATGTGTGTAGAGCCTATCGCAACGCCATGACTTATCAAGGTAGGCAGCGGCTGCTAAAGTAGTGGGGTCAAACCCGCCGGCCCGGGTCAAACGCGCGGCCGGCTGAACCATCACGTCCTATTCTCCCGCCGGCCGGGGGAGAAGCCAGGAGGCTTTGTGTCCGCAATCGCTCAGGCGTTTAAAGACCCGGATCTGCGCAAGAAGATCTTGATCACTATCGCGCTGATCATTCTGTATCGCATCGGGGCTCAGATTCCTGCCCCGGGTGTCGATTACGCGCTCATCCATCAGCGTTTGAACGACATTGCGCAGGGTGATCAGGCGACGATGTTTTCCGTCATCGGCCTTTTTTCCGGAGGTGCGCTCCTTCAGCTGTCGATCTTCGCCATCGGCATCATGCCGTTTATTACCTCCTCGATAATTGTGCAGCTGTTGACGGTGGTTATCCCGAGGTTTGAGGAGCTGAAAAAGGAAGGGCAGGCGGGTCAGACCAAGATGACCCAGTACACCCGTTACCTCACGGTCGGGTTGGCGCTCCTCCAGTCGGCCGGGATTGTCGCGCTGGCCGATAGGGAACAGCTGCTCGGCCAGGGCGTACCGGTTCTCGTCGAAAACCGCAGCGTGTGGACGCTCATCATGATGATCGTCGTGATGACCTCCGGCGCGGTGCTGATCATGTGGCTCGGCGAGATCATTACGGAAAAGGGCGTCGGCAACGGCATGTCCCTCCTCATTTTCGCAGGCATCGCCACTCAGCTGCCACGCGAGGGTGCGTACATCTTGCAGAACTCCGGGGGAGTGACCTTCGCGCTCGTTCTCGCCGCGATTGTCGCACTCGTGGTGGGCATCATCTTCGTCGAGCAGGGACAGCGCCGCATCCCGGTGCAGTACGCGAAGCGCATGGTTGGGCGCCGGCAGTACGGCGGGTCCTCCACCTATCTGCCGCTGAAGGTCAACCAGGCGGGTGTTATCCCGGTCATCTTCGCATCCTCGCTGATGTACGTTCCGGTGCTGATCACTCAAATCGTCACGATGAACAAGACGGCCCCGTCGGAAAATTGGTGGGCACGCAACGTGATGGCTTGGCTGCAGAACCCGGGCTCGTGGCAGTACATCGCAGTCTACTTCGCCCTCATCATCTTCTTCTCCTACTTCTACGTCTCCATCCAGTACGACCCGGTGGAGCAGGCCGACAACATGAAGAAGTACGGCGGATTCATTCCAGGTGTCCGCCCGGGCCGGCCCACCGCCCAGTACCTCGGGTTCGTCATGAACCGGTTGCTGTTCGTTGGGGCCCTCTACCTCGGCCTCATCGCGATTCTGCCGAACCTTGCGCTCGATGCGGGCGTCGGTGGTTCCGGGCGGATGGGCATGAGCGCGTTCGGTGGCACCGCTATTCTGATTATGGTCTCCGTGGCGCTGACTACGGTGAAACAAATTGAATCCCAGCTTCTCCAATCCAACTACGAAGGACTATTGCGATAATGCGTCTTGTACTTCTCGGCCCTCCCGGTGCGGGCAAGGGCACCCAGGCGGCTATCCTCTCCGAAAAGCTAGGCATCCCGCACATCTCCACGGGCGACCTCTTCCGCGCCAACATCGGTGAAGGAACCCCGCTCGGTGTTGAGGCCAAGGAATACATCGACGCGGGCAAGCTGGTGCCGACGGATGTCACCGCACGCATGGTCGAGGCCCGGTTGGAGGAGGACGACGCCAATGACGGTTTTCTTCTCGACGGTTTCCCCCGCACCGTTGAGCAAGCGGAAATCCTCAAAGACCTCCTCGACCGCAAGGGTGTAACGCTCGACGGGGTGCTCAACTTCCGGATCGACGAGGACGTCGTTGTCGAGCGCATGCTCGCTCGCGGCCGCGCAGACGACAACGAGGAGACAATCCGCACCCGTCTCAACGTGTACCGCGACGAGACAGCGCCGCTGATCGACTACTACGGCGACGCGATCATCGACATCGACGCCGTGGGCGACGTCGATGAGGTCAACGCTCGCGCGTTGAGCAAGCTGCCCCGCTAGTGGTTTTCCGCAAGCGGCGTTCCGTGCCGCCGAAGACGGTCGGCGAGCTCGACGCGATGGAAGCCGCGGGGCGCATTGTGGGCATTGCCCTGCAGGAAGTGCGCGCCGCAGCGCGACCGGGGGTAAGCACGCTAGAGCTTGACCGGGTGGCAGAGGACGTCATCCGCGACCACGGGGCGATCCCTACCTTCCTTGGGTACAACGGATTCCCGGCGTCAATCTGCGCCTCGATCAACGAGGTCGTCGTGCACGGCATTCCCTCCGCGACGGAGGTGCTCAAGGACGGTGACCTCGTCTCGATCGATTGCGGTGCAACCCTCGACGGGTGGGTGGGTGACTCCGCGTGGTCCTTCGGGGTGGGGCAGTTGCCGGGGGACGTCGACAAGCTCAATCGTGCAACCGAATGGGTGCTGGGTGAAGGTCTCAAGGCGATGGTGCCCGGGGCCCGGCTCACCGACGTCTCGCACGCGCTCGAGGTGGCAACGCGTGCTGCGGAACGGCGTTTCGGAATCGAGCTGGGGATTCTCGACGGTTATGGTGGCCACGGCATCGGCCATGAGATGCATGAAGAACCCTTTCTTGCCAACGAGGGCAGGGCGGGGCGCGGGCCGCTCATTGCAGAAGGCTCGGTCCTCGCCATCGAGCCGATGCTTATCCTCGGGGGAGAAACAGAGAGCGAGGAGCTTGATGACGGCTGGACCGTGGTCACCCTCGACCGCTCCCCGGCCGCTCACTGGGAGCACACGGTCGCGGCGACAAGCGACGGCCCACGAATTCTCACGCCGCGTGTGCGTTAAGCGACAGCAGTTTAGTCCCCAGCTGTTATACTTCTCTCATGTCATACACACCGCGGCACGCTAAGCCGTCCCTTTCCAAGCGCCGCCTCGGTGTGGTTGCCGGAGCCGCCGCATTGACGACGACTCTGTTCGGCGGGCCTGACGCCCACGCCCAAGATGCCGGCCTTGATGGGTTTATCGCCCAGGTCAACGCGACGTTCCAGGACGCGGCACAGCGCCACGACGCGTCCGCGCGTGAGGGTGCGTGGGGTTTGCGCGCCGCGATGTACCAGCAGGCGGACGGCCTTGCGACGGTCAACCCGGCCCTGCCCGCGCAGGCGAAGGCTGCCGTTGACCAAGCCGTGGAAGCAGCTTTCCCCGGTTTGATCGCTCAGCGCACCGCGCCTGAGCCCGCCGCTCAGGCAGCCCCCGCGGCGGAAGCCGCGCCGGCCGAGCAAGCGGCGCCGGCCTTCGATTACGGTCCCTGCCCCCGCGACGCCAAGGCGTGCATCGATATCGACGGCCGGAGGTCCTGGCTGCAAAATGACGGGCAGGTGTACCACCAGGCCGCGGCGATTGGGCCTGGGCGCGCCGGATACGAAACCCCGCGCGGGACGTTCTACGTCAACCGCAAGGTCAAGGACGAGATCTCCTACGAGTTCAACAATGCCCCGATGCCATACGCGACGTACTTCACGAACAACGGCATCGCGTTCCACGAAGGCGACCCGTCGATTCTCTCCCATGGGTGCATCCGCATGTACCGCGCGGATGCGCAGCGCTACTTCGACGACCTGCAGGTTGGCGATAAGGTCTTCGTGTACTAGCCAGTCTCGGTTCATACCCCGCTTCCGGCGCCAATGCGTCGCGAGCGGGGTTTGTGTTTGCGCAGGTGGCGGGCTAAGCTGTCAAGTTGGCGTTGTGGAGCCGGATTCAAACCGGCTCGGTGGCGTCGTGTAGCAATCGCGAAAATACGTCAAGTACCAGCATGAATGGTGCTTTAGGAAGTGGAGTGCATGGCAAAAGAAGGCGCAATTGAGGTCGAGGGTCGCATCGTCGAGCCCTTGAAGAACGCGATGTTCCGTGTCGAGCTCGACAACGGGCACGAAGTCCTCGCCCACATCAGCGGCAAGATGCGCCAGCACTACATCCGCATTCTCCCGGAAGACCGCGTCATCGTGGAGCTGTCTCCTTACGACCTCGACCGCGGACGTATTACCTACCGCTACAAGTAAATAACGTAAGCCTCCCTTCCCAAGCGCACCTCAGGTGCGTCGTCAACCTCTGGCCGCGGTGGCCGGAGCCGCGCGCAACCACGACCCATCATCCGGCGAGGACCGGGTAAAGCGTCGCTTGGCGTGGACGGGTGGGGAGAAAACCACCGTAACAACCAGAAAGGCACGTACCTCATGGCACGTCTCGCTGGTGTTGATCTGCCGCGCAACAAGCGCATGGAGATCGCACTTACCTACATCTACGGAATCGGCGCCACCCGTTCCAAGGAACTGCTCGCCAAGACGGGCATCTCTCCTGACCTGCGCACCGATAACTTGACCGACGACCAGCTGGCGGCGCTGCGCGACGCCATTGAGTCCTCCTACACCGTGGAGGGCGATCTGCGCCGCGAGGTGCAGGCGGACATTCGTCGCAAGATCGAAATCGGTTCCTACCAGGGTCTGCGCCACCGCCGCGGCCTGCCCGTTCGTGGGCAGCGCACGAAGACGAACGCGCGTACCCGTAAGGGCCCGAAGAAGACCATCGCAGGAAAGAAGAAGTAACACATGCCCCCTAAGACTCGTTCCGGCGCGCGCCGTGGTGGACGTCGCGTCGTCAAGAAGAATGTGGCTAACGGCCACGCGTACATCAAGTCCACCTTCAACAACACGATCGTCTCGATCACCGATCCGAGCGGTGCCGTGATCTCGTGGGCCTCCTCCGGACACGTGGGTTTCAAGGGCTCCCGCAAGTCCACCCCGTTTGCCGCGCAGATGGCTGCGGAAAACGCCGCCCGCAAGGCGATGGACCACGGCATGAAGAAGGTCGACGTGTTTGTCAAGGGCCCGGGCTCTGGCCGCGAGACCGCTATCCGTTCGCTCCAGGCCGCCGGCCTCGAGGTGTCCTCGATCTCCGACGTCACGCCGCAGCCTTTCAACGGCTGCCGCCCGCCGAAGCGTCGTCGCGTTTAAGGCAGAAAGGAAAAGAGGTAAAACACCATGGCTCGTTATACTGGCCCTGCTACCCGTAAGTCCCGTCGCCTCCGCGTCGACCTCGTCGGCGGTGACATGTCCTTCGAGCGTCGCCCCTACCCCCCGGGGCAGGCTGGCCGCGCTCGGATCAAGGAATCTGAGTACCTCCTCCAGCTGCAGGAGAAGCAGAAAGCTCGCTTCACCTACGGCGTGATGGAAAAGCAGTTCCGCCGTTACTACGAGGAGGCCAACCGCCTCTCTGGTAAGACCGGTGATAACCTGCTGGTTCTGCTGGAGTCTCGCCTGGACAATGTCGTCTACCGCGCAGGTCTTGCGCGGACCCGCCGCCAGGCACGCCAGCTTGTGTCCCACGGCCACTTCACCATCAACGGCAAGAAGACCAACGTGCCGTCCCACCGCGTGTCCCGCTACGACATCATCGACGTGCGCGAGAAGTCCCGCAACATGCTGTGGTTCGAAGAGGCCCAGGAAAACCTGACCGACTCCGTTGTCCCGGGGTGGCTGCAGGTTGTCCCCGAAACCCTGCGCATCCTCGTGCACCAGTTGCCCGAGCGCGCTCAGATCGACGTTCCGCTGCAGGAGCAGCTCATCGTCGAGCTTTACTCGAAGTAGTCCGACTGCTTCCGCCGCGTTTCCGGCGCGGCACACCTTCACCAAGTCAGTTCCACCGGCATCAAATAGTGGTTGCCGTTAAAGGAGAAGTTCATGCTCATCTCGCAGCGCCCGCAGCTCACCGAGGAATACATCGACACCAACCGCTCGAAGTTCGTCATCGAGCCGCTCGAGCCTGGTTTCGGCTATACCCTTGGCAACTCCCTGCGTCGCACGCTGCTGTCGTCCATTCCGGGCGCGGCAGTGACCTCGATCAAGATCGATGGTGTGCTCCACGAGTTCACCACCATCAACGGGATCAAGGAAAACGTCTCGGAGATCGTCCTCAACGTCAAGGGACTCGTGTTGTCCTCGGACTCGGATGAGCCGGTTGTGATGTACCTGTCCAAGGAGGGCCCGGGTGTCGTCACCGCGGGTGACATTGAAGCACCGGCCGGTGTAGAGATTCACAACCCGGATCTCGTCATCGCTTCCCTCAACGAGCAGGCGCGCCTCGAGATGGAGCTCGTCGTCGAGCGCGGCCGCGGGTACGTCCCCGCGGTCACCAACTCCGGCGGAGAGGTCGGCCGCATTCCGGTTGACCAGATCTACTCCCCGGTGACCCGCGTGGCCTACAAGGTCGAGGCGACCCGTGTCGAGCAGCGCACCGACTTCGATCGGCTGATCATTGACGTGGAGACGAAGAACTCCATGTCCGCCCGCGACGCCCTTGCTTCTGCCGGATCGACTCTGGTCGAGCTCTTCGGCCTCGCGCGCGAACTCAACACCGCGGCCGAGGGCATCGAGATCGGCCCGTCGCCCCAGGAGACGGAATACATCGCCGCCTACAACCTGCCGATCGAGGACCTGAACTTCTCCGTCCGCTCCTACAACTGCCTGAAGCGGCAGGAGATCCACACCGTTGGCGAGCTCGCCGAGTGCACGGAAAGCGATCTGCTTGATATCCGTAACTTCGGCCAGAAGTCCATCAACGAGGTCAAGATCAAGCTTGCTTCTCTGGGGCTGACCCTGAAGGATGCGCCGGAAGATTTCGACCCGACCCAGATTGAAGGCTACGACGCCGAGACTGGTGACTACGTCGACCGCAGCGGGGAAGAGACCGAGTAACAACCCCGAGCACGCGCTCAATCAACCGCATACGAGGAGAACAACATGCCTACCCCGAAGAAGGGTGCCCGCCTCGGAGGGTCCGCAAGCCACCAGAAGCACATCGTTTCTAACCTGGCTCAGTCCCTGTTCGAGCACGGAGCAATCAAGACGACCGAGGCTAAGGCCAAGGTCCTGCGCCCCTACGCCGAGAAGCTCATCACCAAGGCGAAGAAGGGCACGCTGGCTGACCGCCGCGCCGTCGCCGCTGAGCTGCCGAGCAAGGAGATCGTTGCGCACCTGTTCAACGATCTCGCCCCGCAGTTCGCCAACCGCGATGGTGGCTACACTCGCACCATCAAGCTGGAGAACCGTGCCGGCGACAACGCCCCGATGGTTCAGATCTCCCTTGTTCTCGAGGAGACCGTGACCTCCGAGGCCACACGCGCAGCGCGCGTCGCAGCATCCCGCGAAGCTGAGCCCGCCGAGCCCGCCGAGCCTGCCGAAGAAGCTTCCACGGAAGAGTCTGAGCAGTCCTAGCCCCGGTTCGCCGGTCACACCCCGCCTACGTGCCGATGCACGAGGGCGGGGTGTGCTCGTCTGGGGGCATTGCTAGGGTTAGCCGGGTGACCTCGCAGCCCGCCACCCCAGCGCCCGACATGGCGCGACTGCGCCTCGACATCGCCTACGACGGTTCCGGTTTTCACGGCTGGGCCCGCCAGCGCCCGGCGCCGGATGGCAGCGCCACCCGAACAGTTCAGGAAACGCTGGAGACGGCGCTAGCGCTTGTTCTGCGCACCGAGGTGGGCCTCACGGTCGCCGGGCGCACGGACGCTGGCGTTCACGCCTCGGGCCAGGTCGCGCACGTCGATGTGCCACGGGTGAGCCTGCAGCAGCGCTCTATTGACGGGGACCCCGGGCGCTTAGTGCGTCGCTTAGCCAAGCTCTTGCCCGAAGATATCCGAGTCTTCGCGGTCACCGAGGTGCCGCCGCTTTTCGACGCGCGGTTTTCCGCGCTCGAGAGGACGTACGCCTATCGGGTCACGACGCACCCGGGTGGGGCGCTGCCCATGCGGCGGAGCGACACTGCGACGTGGGGCAAGCCCGTCGACCTTGCCCGCATGCAAAACGCGGCGGATCTATTGCTCGGTCTCAACGACTTTGCCGCGTTTTGCAGGGCCCGCCCGCACGCGACGACGGTGCGGCAGCTGCGTCACTTGAGGTGGGCGGAGGCGTCGACAAGCGAGGAGCCCGAGCTCTATATTGCGCGCGTCACGGCCGACGCTTTTTGCTGGAATATGGTCCGAGCGTTGGTGGCCACCTGCCTGATAGTCGGGGAGGGGCGTCGGGACGAGGACTGGGTGAGTACGCTGCTGACGTTGCGGGAGCGCTCGGCACAGGTGCCGCTAGCCCCGGCGCGCGGGTTGACGCTGACCGGTGTTGCCTACCCGCCCGAACAAGACCTCGCGGCGCGTTCCGCACAAACCCGCGCGCGGCGGGGGTCGATTGGCTGAGCTGGCGCTGGGGCGCACCGTGCCTGAAAGCACCGTGTCTGAAAGGAATGCGGCTGTGGGGAATGAATATAGTTCGAGAGATACGTACGCGCGTGAGAGAGGAACAGGTAGCGGATAATGGTCCTGGCGGGAACGGTGCTGGTTGCCCTCCTCGTGTTTTTTCTCCCCGGGTTTGCCGTTTCATGGGCGGCCGGTTTGAAGGTGCCCGTTGCCGCCGCCGCGGCGCTGCCCGTCACCTTCGGTGTGGTCGGGTTCAGCGCGTGGATGTGGGGTGCGGTTGACGCGCCTTTCGGGTGGTTCACCTTTGGTATCACTCTGGCTCTTGCGCTTGGGGTGGCCCTCGGCGTGCGTTGGCTGTTCAACCGGCGCGCGAGGGAGGATAAAAACACGTCGCGCTGGCGCGGTTCCTTGTCGGACCCGTACTGGGTCCTCCCCGCCGCGGGAGTGGTCGTGGGTGCATGGATGCTCATCTACGACAAAATGACGTGGCTGGTGTCGATGCCACTGGGGGTTAATAACATCGTCCAGGGATGGGACTCCCAGTGGCATGCCAACGCAGTGCGCTTCATCATGACGGAGCACGTGGCGTCGGCAACGCGGATGGGGGAGCTGCACAACATCGAGAGCCATGCGCCGATGCTCTACCCCTCCGCGTTCCACGCCACGACGGCGCTGTTCGCCCAGGCCGCGGGGTATGACCCGATCCCAGCTGTCAACATCGCCAGCATTGTCTTTCCCGGGGTGGCGCTGCCCGTCACTATGGCGTGCCTCGTCTTTGCCATTCTCCGTTCCAGGGGAGTGACCGCCCAGATCGGCGCAGCGCTGGCAGCGGTGTCGATTTACGTCGCCCCGCCCCTGTGGGTGGCAGACAGCGTGGGAATCTGGCCGTACCTGTCGGCGGTTTCCGTGGTGGGCATCGTGATCTGGCTCTTCTGCACGGTCCCGGCGCACCCCGTCAGGGCGTTTCCCGCAGCGTTAGCGTTCCTGGGAATCCTCGAGGTGCACCCCGCTGTAGCGACGTACGTGGTGCTGGCGGTGGCCCTGTTCTGGGTGACCAGCCTGCTGATTAAGCCGGCACGAGGTAGGCTACGCGACCTTCTGTGGCTCGCCGTGGCGTCGGGCGTTGGCGGCGTGTTGTTCCTGCCTCAGGCGCTCTTCGCGTCCGCCCAGGCGGAGGAGGTTTCGAGCTGGCGAACCCCAGAGGACGCTGGCGTGACGGATCCTTGGAAGGTGGTTCTCACACTGACGACGCGCCACGTCGACTCCTTCTTCCCAGGCTTCGACCCCGCCATCGTTCTCTGGTTGGCGGGTTTCGGTGCCCTGGTGGCACTGCTGTGGCGGGGCCAGGTGTGGGCGGTGATCTTCTACGTCGTGTCTGCGGCCGCGACGGTGTGCGCCCTTGTACCTATTGGCGGGTGGTTCGGAGATATCCTCGCCACGATCGGCGGGTTCCACTACAACACCGCGCACCGCCTAGTGCAGCCGGTGGCAATGGTGACCTTCGCCTCGGCATCGATTGGCGTGGCCGCGATGATCCGCCTCCTCACCTTGGCGCCGCTTGCCGCCCGACGCGGTAAGGCGGGGTGGACGAGGGCGTCGACAAGCGTGTCTGCGATCGTGGCCGTCCTGGCGGGCGCGGGTGTGAGCGTGTGGGCGGAGACGACGGCGCGCGCGGGTGCGGAGGCGGCGTTTAGCGAACCGCGCAGCGGCGACCGCATGGTCAACGAGAATGACCTGCGGGCCTTCGACTGGCTCGCCGCGCAACCCGTTGCGTGGGAGGGCTACACCTTCGGTGAGCCCGCCGACGGGTACTCGTGGGCGTACGCCTACAACGGGTTGCCGACGATTTCGCGGCACTACATGTCGGCGATGGGTGGGCGCGGATCCGCGACGGACACGGCGTATTGGCACTCGGATTACCTCGGAAACGGCAGGCGCGGCGACGCGGACGCGCAAAACGTCACCGATACCGCCCTAAAAGACCTGAACGTGAAGTTCTACCTGCTCAGCCCCGGGACGATCTGGGAGTTCCAGTACGAGAGGTATGGCCAGCTCAAAGGGCTGTGGACGTCCCCTGGGGTCACGCCCGTCTACCGCAAGGGCACCACGGTTATCTTCGCCGTCAACTCGCAATTCACCGACACGGAGTTGCGCGCTTTGCGTCGTAGCGCCCGCGAGGCGGGCTCGGACGACATCCCGGTTCTCACACCGGCCGCACGTACTAACGCAGCGGGCGCGGAGTGAGCGCGGCTGCGGTAGGTTAAGGGCGCACGGGGGATTCATGAGGGGGGATGGTCCGTGAGCACTACACCGCAGCGTCCGAGACGACTCTTGCCCACCACGCGGCCTCAGGTGTCGGGTCACCGCTTCATGCGCCGCCGCGTCGAGCACGGCCTGCTCTTCGGCGACATACGGATGATCCACGACCCGCTCGCCTCGCGCCACCGCGCGATGCTCTTCAGCGGGGTGGCCGTTGCGCTGATCGCAGCGGTCGCCGGACTCTTCGCCTGGTTGCGCCCGAACCCGGATCCCGGTGACGCCAGCATCCTCCGCGACATGCAGGGCAACCTGCTCGTCCGCGTGGGGGACCGGGTGCATCCCGTGACAAACCTGACCTCGGCTCGGCTCATCGCTGGGGCGCCCGACGAGCCCGCCCGCGTGGGCGACGCAGTGCTGGCAACCCTCCCGCGCGGGGTCCCGATAGGCATCCCGAGCGCACCCTCGCTTTTTGCACCCGCCGACAGTCCTGCTTCCTCGTGGTCCGCCTGCGAGCTCGCCGGCACCGTCACAGTCATCGCGGGGTACCCCTCGCAGTCGCTTGACGACGCCACCGCGGTCCTCGCCACCGCCGGCGGCAAGGAGTGGCTGATCACTCGCGCCGGGCGTGCCGAGCTGCCCGACGCGCAGACACCGCAGGGGCGGGTGCTGCGCCGCGGGTTAGGGATTGACTCGGCGACTCCGCGCTGGTCGCCCCCGGCCCAGCTGCTTTGGGCACTGGAGGAGCAACCGCCGCTGGCCTTTCCCGCCGACCTCCCCGAGGTGGTGGACAGCGACGGGCAGGCCTGGGCGCTCAACGCCACTGGCGGGATCCAGCCCGTGACGCCTCTCCAGGCGGAGCTCCTCGTGAACGCGGGGGCGCTCGAGCGGCGGGTCGAGCGTGCGGAGCTCTCCACGTACGCGGACGCCGACCCGCCCTTGGATGTGAGGTTGCCAGCGCTGCGCCCGGTATTCCTCGACCCGGGCTCCCAGGCGCTCTGCGCGACGCAGGACGGGGGTGCGTCCACGATGAGTGTTTCAGGGGGCACCGCGGGAGCCATTGAACTTTCGGGCCGGGCAACGGCAACCCGCTTTATCGGATTGCAACTCGGCGCGGTCGGGGTTGACACGGGACACGGGTACCACGTGGTGTCCGCGCAGGGACTGCGGCACGAGGTGCCGGACCGCGACACCTTAACGGTGGTTGGGGCGGTCCACGTAGAAGAAGTCCCTTGGGAGATTATCGCCCTGCTGCCCGAGGGGGAGGCCCTCAGCGCGAAGGCGGCGGGAACGGCCCTGTACTGACGAGCGGGCGCACCACAACAGGCCCGCTAGGGCCGCCATAACAACAGCGGCGCCGCGGCTGCGCGCAAGGGCGGGGCTGGTTGCCGCTTCGTTCTGCGCGACGCTGAGCGGGGCGCGGGAGGGCTGCGGGTCCGGCTGCGTCTGTGTCACTACGGCAAGTGGATCGACGGCGCCGCCGGCGGGTTCCGCAGCTGCGATGACCCGCGCGCGAACCTCGGCGGGAGTAAGCGTTGGGTTGCGTTGAAGAAGTAGTGCCACCGACCCAGTGACAACGGGGGCGGCGAAACTCGTGCCGCTGAATGGCTGGGTGGTGTCTCGGTCAGTCGCGCGACCGGAGGCGAACCCGGATCCGCCCCACGACACGCCCGCCTGTACCGAGCCGGGGGCCGACAACGGCGTGCCCCCTGTTTCCGATGCGACCGAGTAGCTCGCTACGGAATGGCTGTCCTCGCGCGCGCCGACTGCCAGGACCGTGGGTGCGTGGGCGGGCAGGACGCGCCAGCCCTGGCGGCACGTCGGTGTTTCATTCCCGGCTGCGGAAATGACGATCGCTCCTGTTTCTTCGGCGCGGCGGAGGACGTCGTCAAGCGGGCGTGTATCCAATCGAGCCGCATCGCGGGGATCGAGGCACGATACGACAGAGATGTTAATGACTCGGGCGCCTCGGTCGAGGGCGTCGCCGATGGCGTCGGCAAGTGAGCTGAGGCTGCCGGCGGAGTCGATGGAGCGGTAATGCTGCGACGTTTGGCGGATGGAGAGGAGCTCGACGTCGGGCGCGATGCCGAGCGTGGCACTGGCGATGATCCCGGCGACCACGGTTCCGTGGCCGTCGCAATCGAGAAGCGGGTTGGGTGCGCCGGGGGAGACGAAGTCCGCGCCTGGGCTCACGTGGGCGAACTCGGGGTTGGGGGCCACGCCCGTATCGATCACGGCCACCCGGACCCCGGCTCCCGTGGCGAAGCGACGCACCTGCGCAACGTCCTGCGGCGTTGCTGGGGTGCCCGTGGCGGGTTCCGGAGCCACGCACGGGATGTCCTGCGCCCGTGCGGCGGGGCAGACGAGGGAGGCGCTCAGCGCCCCAACGACGGCGGCGTAGCGGAGGGCGCGCACTTACATTCCCCTGATCAGGGCAAACCCGCCGGCAACGTGGACCACCACTGGGAGCGAAGCGATAATCGCGACCGTCTCCAATCGCTCTAGCCACACGACCGTGGTTGGTTCTAACTCCGGAATTCGAGACGCCCACAGCACCGTGGTTGCCGTAACGGCGCAGACAATGAGCGCCACAACCAGCGCGGCCGTCGAGGACGATACGGCGGCCACGACCCCGCAGCTGAGTACGCCAGTGAGAGCGATCGCGGTCAACGCCAACCGCGGCCCGGTGTCGTGGTGCCGAGCGCCATGGAGGACAAGGGCTCCTGCGACGCACAGACTGAGAACGATGGCCCACGCGTTGCCCGAACGGGCGAGGGACAACAGGGCGGGGATCATGATCGCGGCTGCCCCGAAGTTGATGCCGGTCAGCAGCACGCGGGCTCGACGGCTGCGGGTTTCTGCATCAGCGAGGTAACCGTCGGTGGTACTTAGCTCCTCACCGGCGGTAGGGATACGCGGGACCCGCAGGCCGGCTGCGCGCGTCGCGATTCCGGGTGCGGCAGCGACCACGATGAGCCCCGTGAGGACGGCCACCGCCGCGGGCGACGACGAGGATGGCAGGAAACCCCCGGCGCGCGTCGCCGCGGCCAGCAAGAGCCCTAGGGAGACAGTGAACGAGGCCGCGGCGAGCGAGTCGTAGGCCAGCGACAGCACGCAACCGGCGAGCGTGCCCACGGCCAGCGTTCCGGCCGCCGCGAGGGCACCCAAGGCGGGGTCCCGCGCATCGATCCACGCACTGGGAGGCCCCGCCACCCACGCACCGCACGCGGCTGCCGCGGTGAGCGTGCCGAGGTGAAACAACGCCCGGGACCTTGACACCAGGCTGAGTAGCAACATCAGAGCCCCGGCCGCCGCCATGGCAGCAGGGGGGCCGAGGAGCGGAAACAAGGCGAATCCCGCCGCCACGCACCCCACCGCTGACGCCGCGGTGCCAAGCCCAGGCACAAAGGTTTCCTCCCCGGCTGTGCTGGCCAGTGACTCGGCCGCGTCTCGTACGACAGGTGGGTCCACGGGCTCGTGGGGGCGCAACACCACGATGCTGCCGTCCCTGAGTTTGAGCTGGTAGAGAGGGGTGTGTAGATCCAACAGTGCACCCCCGGCGGTCGTCGCCTGCCACGGCCGGTGAACACGAGGAAGATCGACGAAGCGCGCGATCTCGGGCAGCACTTCGGCGAACGTGGAGGACGTCGGCAGCGTCAGGTCTACGTCGCGGTGGAGCGAGACGGCGTCGATGCGGACAGTTACTCGTACGATGTGGTGCGCCGACGTGGCAACCAAAGCAAACCCCCGAAGTGTGTCATCAATGCGGCGCCGGACCCCCTCGCCGCGCGCGAGTTTTCATTATTGCTTAGGATTCTGGGCACGTCCACAGCACGGCCTCGGGGTGAGCCGGTGCGTTGAAAACAGGGGGGAGTGTCGTCATGCTCGGGTCGGACCATAATGCGGTCTTGCTTCCGGTGCCGCCGTATTCGGAGGAACCCCCTCCGCTGCCATCGGGGGTGCTAACGGCCGAAGCAGTCCCGCCGGCGCACAGGGACACACCGCAGCCCGTTCTCAAGCTTCTGCTGCCGGTCGTGATGCTGGTGGCAGTGGGCGCGGTGGTGGCGATCATTGCGATGTCGGGACGCGGGGTCAGTCCGATGATGATGATCTTCCCGCTCACCATGGTCTTCGGCGTGCTCATGATGCTTAACCCGCCGGAGAAAAGTGGTGACGGTGATGAACCACGGCGCACCTTCTTGCGCCACCTTGATGCGCTGGCGAACCTCGCGCGGACCAATGCCGCCGCGCAGCGGGAACACGCGGTCCACTACCATCCCGATCCCCACTTCCTTCTCACCGCGACACCCACTTCGCGAGTATGGGAGCGAGGGGCGGATGAACCTCGGGCGGGGGAGGTCCGGCTGGGTACCGGGTCGACAGCGTTGTGTACGCCCATCGAGGTGGGTGACCCGGGCTCCCCGGAAGACCTCGACCCGGTGTGCGCAGTGAGTCTGCGGCGTACGGTCGCTGCGGTGAGTACCGTGCCGGGAATGCCGATAGTCGTGCAGCTCGGGGCGTTCCCGTTGATTACCCTGGCTGGCCCGTCCGCGGTGGGCGTTGCGCGCTCCGTTCTGGTGCAGCTGGCCTTCTTCCACGGGCCCGAAACGGTGGGCATAATCAACGGGTACGGCGGGCCGTCGTTTAGCTGGCTGAAGTGGCTGCCGCACACGCGCGACCCTGAGTCGGCCGCATTGACAGTCATGCTTGTCGACGCCACCGGCACCCACGCGGGGACCGCCGGACGGGGGGCCGATTGCGTCGTCGTCGTCAGCGAGGACCCTCACTACTTTATCGACGACGACGCGCTCCACCTCGTCTGCACAGACTCCGTCAGCGCAGTCACGGAGGCGGGCGTGGAATACCTCGGCACGCCTGATGACGTGTGCCACGCGGAGGTCGAGTTGATCGCTCGCCACCTCGCGTTTTACCGTCGGCCGTCGCCAACGGGTAGCAATCTGCGCGGGGATGGTCTGCTGGGCCTGTTGGGTTTTGGCGACATCGAGGAGCTCGCGCCCGAAGTGATGTGGGAGGGGCGAGAGGGCACGCGGCAGTTTCTCACCGTCCCGATCGGGGCATCCCCCGCTGGTAACCCGGTTCACCTCGACCTCAAGGAATCGGCCCACGGCGGAATGGGCCCCCACGGGTTGTGCATTGGGGCGACAGGGTCGGGCAAATCTGAGCTTGGTTTGTGGCTACGATAGGTGTCATGCCCTTTCGCGCTGCCATCTACGCCCGTATCAGCCTCGACCGTAAAGAAGAAGCTGGTGTCCAGCGGCAGGTCCACCTTGCAAGCAAGCAGGCTGAAGCCGACGAGGCCTGCGTGGTCGCTGAATACGTCGATAACAACGTCTCTGCCTTTTCCGGCGAATTCCGGCCTGAGTATGACAAGCTGCTCAAATCTGTTCAGGCTGGGGAGTTGGACATCATATACGTCTACGCACTGGACAGACTGACCCGCCGCACCAAAGATACGTTGGCACTCTTCGAGCTGTGTGAAAAACACGGTGTGAAAATCAAGGCCAACCGGGGCTACGGTATCGACCCTCAAGACCCCGCATCGCGGCTGACCATTGTGATTCTTGGACTTATTGCTGAGCAGGAATCTATTGACCGCGCTGCTCGCATACGTGCTGCTTATGAAGACCGCGCTCGCACAGGCAGGCCCAAGACTGGTGGGTTTCGCATGTTTGGATACGAGGTCGACGGGGTCACAATCCGCGAAGACGAAGCCCAGGCCATTCTCGATGCCGCTAAAATGATTATCTCTGGCAAAGCACTCCGTGAGGCATGTCGTGAGATTTTCCACCCCCGTGGTCTAGAGACCACGCGAGGGAATCCTATGAACGCCTATACGCTGCGTGACATCCTGCTCAACCCTCGTGTTCGTGGCATTTCTACTTTCCAACCGACCAATCCCGAGACAGGGACCCGACTCAAGCGTGACCGCCAGGTCATTGGCCCCGGCAGTTGGCCAGCCATCATCGACTCCGCAACCGGTGAAAAGCTGGACGCCGTGCTCAATGATCCTGCGCGTCGGAAAAATCACGCGGGTACCGCGCCGACTAAGTTCCTAGCGTCCGTTTTGACTTGCACCTGCGGCGACCCGATGTATTCCCGGTCTCGCCAGTGGGGCGGCAAAAGTAAGAAGTTCTACTCTTGCAAGCGCTCTAAGACCGGTGCTCAACACGTCTCCATCGGTGATGAGGTCGATGACCTCGTCCAAAAGGTCATCCTTGCGCGTATGGCAAAACCCGATGCTGTCGAGGTCGTCCGCCAGGCGCTCGCGCCTGAAGATGAAGACCTATCTGAAAAGATGAAGGATTTGTTCACCGAGCGTACCGCGTTGCTTGCCCGTCGAGAAGAAGTGGAAGAACAGGTTGCCAGTGGCGATGTGGATGTCACGGTATTCGCCCGTGTTGAGGCGAAGATCGCTGACAAGCTGGCCAGCATCGATAGCCAGCTCAACACCATGACGTCAAGCATGGGGGTTGACCCACTAACTACTGAGATAACCGACGGTGTGGATTTCGGCGAATGGTGGGAGGGCGCCAGTGTCGAAGACAAGCGCAGGCTGACCAAGTTGCTCATGGAGATCCATATTTTGCCTGGCAAGCTCGGTGCGAAGAAGTTCGATCCAACACGTGTAAAAATCACCTGGAAGTCTTGACTGTCCGTAATCGTTAATGCTAGAATTACGGTACATATTGTTTTATGGACACCTATTGCGGTCGTTTACCGCCTGGGCTTGACTAGTTCACGCTGCCACCTATCCATTGGGTGTCCACAATCGAGCGATTTTGAACAGCAAGGAAAGTCATGTCACGAGCCACGATGCAGAACACGGTAGGGGTGGAGTACCTCACAACTAACATTGAGGGTGGTGAGTATAGCTACGTCCAGGCCGCAGGCTCTCGTGAAAAACTTCAATCGGTCCTCGGTCGGGAGTTCAACCACTTCAAGGTTGACCTGCGTTTCTTCGATGAAGAGAGTGGCGTGGCTGTACTGATCGAGACAAAGCAGCGCTTCGTCGATGGTGACATCGCCCAACTCCGTGAATATGTGGCCGAAGAGAAGGCACTTTTTCCCCGCAACAAGATCATCGCCATCTTGGCCAACACGGCCGACGAAGAGTTGCGTGTGTGGAAGAGCTATGTGGATGACGAGCATGAGCTGCCTGGCGAGACTGCCATTGACACCATGGCCTACTACACGTCTCTGTTCGAGACGAACCGGCAGAACAACCGCGAGAAGGTGTTGCGCAACACCTACGCGCTTAACGAGCTACTTCATAAGAAGGACATCGACGAAAAGCTCCGCAGCCAGTTTGTCGGCACCACACTGCTTTACGTCAAGTCTGTGGTCACCAGGCTCGGGATCTCTGAGGTTACCGACAAGACCGCCCGGAAACTTCGTGAGTATTGGGCTACCCTCGATGCGCCACAAATCCGCACTGGTATCGAAACCACTCTCGATGACCTACTCGATGACTCAGACAACAAGACCAAGAAGATCAAACTACTGCGCACCAACGTCGTCAACGACCAGAAGGTGAAAAAACTAGCTCTTGATGACTGGCTAGACATCCTCATGGCTATCGTGACCGGCATCTACGCCTACATCGACGAGGAAAGCTCCGAGGGGCAGGACTTGCTCAACCTGTTCTTCATTGCCTTCAACAAGTACACCGGTAAGGCTGATAAGAACCAAGCATTCACCCCAGACCACATTACCGAGTTTGCTTGCCGCGTGACTGGTGTTGACCGCCACACCCGCGTGTTCGACGGTGCTTGTGGCTCCGGCTCATTTCTCGTACAGGGGATGGTTAAGGCGCTAGCCGATTGCACCACCATGCCAGGTACACAGGCCGAAAAGGAAGCCCAGCGGGAGAAAATTAAACGCGAGCACATCTACGGCGTCGAGAATGAGGAAAAGGCCTACGGCCTGGCTACCACCAACATGCTCATTCATGGTGATGGTAACTCCAACATTGAGTTCGCTAGCCTCTTCGACTCCAAGAAATCCTTTCACGAAGCCGACCCGGATGTTGTGCTCATGAACCCGCCCTTCAATGCGAAGCCCATCGGTATTCCAGATCGCTACAAGACCAACTGGGGGAAAGCAAAGGACGGCAAGGAAGACCCAACCAAGGGTATGGTTTTCGTTCAGTTCATCTCCGATTGTGTGGTGGAAGCAAACGCGATGCGGAGACAGAACAACCAGTCCACCAAAACGGTGAAGATGGCTGTGATCCTGCCTGTCGCCACAGCCATTGGGGCAAACAGCGTTCTCAAGGATGCTAAGCGGCGCCTCCTCATCAACAACACCCTGGAAGCGGTGTTCACCCTACCCAACGAGATTTTCTACCCCGGTGCCTCTGCATCGGCGTGCATGATGCTGCTGACTCTCGGTCAACCACACAACGACCCCGCTACAGGTGAGCCGAACAAAGCGACGTTCTTCGGCTACTACAAGGACGATGCTCACATAAAGAAGAAGAACCTGGGGCGTATCGAACAGTTCGACCGCAACAACGCGAGTAAGTGGAAAGCCATCGAGGACAAATGGCTCAAATTGTATCGCAACAAGACGGTGGAGGCAGGCATGTCCGCCATGCAGGAGGTCACCCACGAAGATGAGTGGCTGGTCGAGGCATACATGAAGACGGACTACTCGAAACTCACTGTCGATGACTTCCAAGCCACGGTCAATAACTATCTTGCATACCTAATCAAAGAGGGGCAGGTTACTGAGGGAGGCGGTGTTCGATAATGCTGGATACATCGAGCTGGAAAGGGTTCCTTATAGGTGGCCTGTTCGACGACTTTCAACGGGGTAAAGCTAATCAGACCAAGTTGGAAGAAGGTACTGACCTCTTCTACGTTGGTGCTAAGCGTGACGATAACGGTGTGATGCTCAGCTGCGCTTACGACGAAACGCTAGTCAGTCCAGGGAACTGTGTTGTATTCATAAGCAACGGACAAGGCTCTGTGGGATACGCGAACTACATGGATGTTGATTTTGTGGCCTCCACCGACCTGATCCTCGGATACGCAGACTGGTTGAACCCCTCAATCGGACTGTTCCTCGCCACCGTTTTCAGTCTCGAACGCCCCAAGTACTCGTTTGGACGGAAGTGGGGTCGCTTCCTTCAAAGTACCGTGGTTCAACTACCTATTCAGTATCAGGATTATGGCTCTCCCGTCATCGACTCATCCAAGTCATACCATCCCGAGGGTTATGTCCCTGATTGGGGATACATGGAGCGATTTATCCAAAATCTCGACTCCAAGCCAATCTCGACCGAGAACACTGCCCCGGTGGTTCCCTTAAGCACACGTGCCTGGGTATTTTTCCTGCTCAAGGATCTGTGCTCCATTGATATGGGGAACAAGATGGACTTCTCTGCCATGTCGACCGACAGCCCTACTATCAATTTCGTGGGTAGGTCCGCCGACAACAACGGTGTCGTGGGAATAGTTGATAGTGTCGAAGATGTCGATCCTTATCCTGCCGGGAGCCTCACTGTTGCGCTTGGAGGAAGTCTTGGCTCCACGTTCTATCAAGCACACCCCTTCTACACCGCTCAAAACGTTTCTGTTCTTCAGTTCGACACTGAGCAGGTGTCTCCCTACGCTCGATTGTTTCTTGCAACCATGATCGAGTTCGAGTCTCGGTTCAAGTACTTCCCTTTTGGCAGAGAACTGAACAAATACATCAGGACCATCTACGGTTTTGAGCTGCCCGTCCAGCGTGATGAAAATGGTTGTCCGGTTATCGACCCCGCCAAGACCTACCACCCAGAGGGCTTCATCCCCGACTGGGAGTTTATGGAAAACTACATTCGATCCCTGCCTTACGGCGACCGAATCCCTGAGTCAGACGGTTCCAATGTAGGTATTGCGGGTGAGTAATCATGCTCATCGGCTATGCTCGCGTGTCCACCGCTAGGCAGGAACAGAGTCTCGATACTCAGCGTGAACAGCTCACTGCAGTCGGTTGTGACCCGAATCATATCTACAGTGACACTATCCGCGGCACCAAGTGGCAGCGGCCTGGCCTCGACGCCGCGCTGGCCTACGCCCGCCCTGCCGACACCATCTTGGTAACCCGTCTTGACCGGCTCGGTCGCAACATGGTCGAGACGGTGACCACCATCGCTGACCTAGCCGAACGCGATATCAACGTCCGCGTGCTCGAGCCCGAGCTGGACACCGCCCGCCCCGCCGACAAGGTCGTGGTCAACGTGATGGCTAGTCTGGCCGAGTGGGAACGTGATCTTCTCATCCAACGCACCCGTGAGGGCGTCGCCCACGCCCGAACACAGGGACGCGTGGCTGGTCCGAAGCCGAAGCTCAATCTGGAACAGAAAAAACAGATCCGCCAGCTTCGCCAGGCCGGGGAGAGCGTGTCTGCGCTCGCAAGATCGTTCAACGTATCACGGCAGACCATCTATCGCGCACTGGAGGCTAAACCGTAGGACTGTCCCGGCAGAGCCGGGTCCGGATCCAAGAGTGGAATACATCTCGTCGAAAGGATCCTCCGATGCCCGCCACTGCCTTCACCAACCACTCCCCGCGTGTCTGGATCGGGTGCCTAGCTTGTTACAGCAACGGCATCCTCGTCGGTGATTGGTTCGACGCCGACATAGCTAACGATGTCACCATCATCGATGTTCATGCCAGCTGGGTCGACTCCCACGATATGTATTGCGAAGAGATATACTGCCTCGACTCTGAGAACATCCCCGAACGCGGCGGGATCAACCTTGAGCGTGCTCAGGCATGGGGTGATGCATACGACGAGCTCGACTCGGATCATTTGTGGCCTGCCTACTGTGCGTGGATCGATTCCGGGATGTATTCCGAGGACAGCAGCGGTGTGGGATGTGTCTCAGATTTCTTAGATGTTTTCAACGGGCAATGGGATTCATTCCGTGAGTTTGCCTACACCTACGTTGTCGATGCAGGGCTGCTAACCGACGTTCCTGACGAGCTAGTGCGTTACATCGACTATGACTCTTTTGCCCGCGACCTCCAACATGACTACACCGTGATGGACGCCGAGCAGCACGGCGTTTACATCTTCCGCAACTCCTAACTAACACCCGCCGTAAGGCGGGTTTCTTTTTTTCGCATTGCACGCATCGCCTGACCGTGCGATGCTCAGCTCACCACTGTGTTCACCCCCGAGAGCCGGTGGTAGAACTCCGCCGCCCACACCCCCCCCTGAGGCGACGGGGTTCGTTATTTCGTCGACCGCACGAGATCCTCCAACCCCCTCCACATCCGGGTCGCGCACCATCCGAGACCCGCCACGAGCCCACCCGTCAGCGCGACTGCGAGCACGCCCCAGCCCAGCCCGGCGTACCACGTGTTCGCGTCCCATGCGCGGGTCCATAGCTCAGACATCCCGGCCCCCACACCGAGTAGGCCCAACACACCCTGGAGTGCCACACCTGTCACAGCCACTGCGGCGATGGCCACTGTCGCGGTGACCGCCAGCCACACCGCGAGGCGGACCGTCACAGCCGTGCGATCCTCGATTTTTGAGACCGCAACGGAGTATTTGTCAGCGGCAGCAGTCATGCGGTCCAGGAGGCGGTGCAGGCGCGCGATCAGTGTGTCGTGTGCCGCCTCCACGCGGTCCACGCTGTGGCCCACCGTCTCCTGCATCTGTGCGTAGCCCGCCCTCACCTCTGCCCGCACGAGGTCCCTAATCGCCGAGCTCAAGGTCTTGCTCAGCTGCGCGGAGAGTATGCTGGATATCGCGGAGGCGGCGGTGTCGCTCAGCTGCACTGGCGAGCGGCTCAGCTCCAACGTCGCCTTGTACATTGTTGCCAGATCGCTCAGTGTGTTCTGGATCGAACTCATCGCGGGCACGAGCCCGGTCGTCATCTCGACCAGAGAGGAGAGCGTTTCCGCCACTGCATGCTGCGCCTGCTGATACTCTTTTGTGCCCACTGTCGTCTGCGCGAGCGCGTGCAGCCGCGTCTCGAGCTCGCGCTGCTGCGTCGATAAGCCGCTGAGTGCCGTCTCCCACTCGTCCAGCCCCGCGATCTGAGACTCGATGTGCTCCAGTGCTGCCTCCGCCGCTGTAATCTTCTCCGCGTCCGTCTTCCGTGCGTCTGCCAGTGCCTCCAGCGTCGCCAGAATAGGATCTACTGCTGCGGTGATCTGCTCCTCGATCTGTGTTGGTGTGATTCCGTCCCGTGCCATTGTCATTCTTTTTCAAATTCGATTGGATATGTTGCAGTCTTGCTTCTCTAGTTCGCCGCGCCAGCTCTGCCGCATATAGCGCCTGCGCCTCAGCGACACGGTCCTGGATGCCGTCGAGCGTGTAGTCCGGCCCCAACTTTGAGCCCGCCGCCGCCGCTTTTCTCGTGCGCTTACCTGTCGAGTACGTCACAGCGGCACCGTCCTCATCGACCAGCGCGAGGCTCACACCAACACCCCGCGTACCCTCGGTCACCCGGATCGACACACCGCGCTCGGGTGCGATCCGTCGCGCCATCTCCCACCCGGACGCGGGATCCGGGGACGCCTGTACCCGTTCGTCGTTGAGAAGATCATCGACGCGCGATCGTAGGTAGCTTGCCCACGTATCAGGCCCGATTTCATGTAGCGACAAACCCTCGGCACTGATGGTCCGACCCGCCTGCCGGGCTTTGCGCTCTGCCTGTGTTAGGGCCACACCCTCGCTCTCGCGGCTGAGCACGCGCATCCCGTGCTCGCGCATCAGTGCATCATTCTCGACCCTTACCGCGTGCCAGTTGCCGCAATTCTTAGGTGCTGCGAGGCCTGTCGAAACATTGTGGTTCAGGATTACAAGATGGTTATGCACGCATCCCGACGCACCATCGGTATGCGTCGCCACTAACACCGGGGAGTCCGGCGCGAGGCGACCTGCGAGCTCAACACCTAGCGCGTTCGCACGCTCCACATCGACGAGGCTGTCGCCATCCAGCTCGTCGCGCGCCCACGACTGGACGATGAGCAACGCTTGATTCGTCCTGTGCCCGGACGCAGGCCTGAGCAGTGCCCGCCCCTCGTCGATCCACGACAGCACGGCATGACGATCGTGCCGCGCGGGACCCACCCCGACGATGCTCAGCGAGGCCGCGCGCACCTCGCCTCTGCGCGCAGCCTGGCGCGTGCCGTAGGCGGCGTAGATAACTGCGGCTGCGACGTCCTTCGACCTATCCACCGTCACGACGGACATCGCCGACCACCCCCTCGAGCTCCTCCAGTGCAACGTAAACCATCCGAAGCTGCTCGATGATTGTCGCTGCGTCGAGCTCAGCGCCAGCGGCATTGAGAGCCCGCGACGCTTGATTGACATTAACTCCGATGCGCCGCACCTCCATGCGCAGAGCGTGCAGTGCAGCCACCTGCTCCGGGTCAGTCTGCGAGCGTTCTGCCCACCCTGTCGGCAGACGGTCTGAGAGTGTTTCCACAGCCCCACGCACCACCTCAGCGGCGGGCACACCGAGCGCCCGTGATGCCGCCGACACTGTGTTCCACTGCTCCGCCGTGAGGCGCACAGTCATCCGTCTCGCTACGTCTAACATGTCCTACCCTCCTCGTTCGACTGTGCTCACGCTTCTAGCTGTTCCGGCACTGCCGCGCCGGAACAGGGCCTCATGTTCCTTGCACGGCCTGAGCGACCCCGTCTCCCAGATCACTGCGTGATCCGTGAGCGCTGGCATCGTCAGCCACGGCTGCAGAACATGAGGGGCAAGCATCACCCTGAGCACCTCGCCTGCGGCTCAGTGCTCTCGGCCCTAACGGGCCGACCGGGTGAGCTTGCCGGGGGTCTACGACCCCCTGGACCCCCTAGCCCCACGGTGCGCCGTGGGGCTGATCCGGCTCGCCGAGCCCACCATCCTCCGACGCTGACACGTCGTTGGCTGGGGCCCCGTCATCGCCTCCGGATTGCTCGTCACTGGCGCTGTCACTGGCGCCGCCCTCTTCGAGGCCGACAGCGACGAGCAGCTCCGCGAGCGGACGTTCGCGGTATGCGTGCCACCGCGAACGCGGTGACACGCTCGACGCCTCCAGCACCTCGCCCAGGGCGAGGAGCATCTCGCGGCGCTCCTCGGCCTCACGACGCTCAGCTTCTTCGCGCGCCTCCTGCTGTTTGCGGAGGCGTGCTACAGCAGTAGAGACAGAACTTTTCGACATGATTAAAACTCCATTTCGTAGGACGTTGATTTCTTAGGCTGCGCCGCACGCGGGGCGTGCGGTGTTCGCGATGGCGTGGCTGAGACTGTCTTTTTCTGCTCCACCACGGGGGCGGCACGCCGTGCCTCTAGCGTCTCCATGAGGTCACCAATCGCATCCGATGCGCCGCCCTGTGGGGGCACACCCGGAGCTCTATCGGCCTGAGAGCGCAGATCGTCCGCACCCACTTTCGCGCGCTCGGAGAGCTCCACATAGTTCACAGGCGCAGGGGCCCCTGCACCTGCCGAGAGCACCCGATCACGACGTGCCTCCACGATTTCCGCTACATGGTCGCGCGCACGTGTCACGCGTCGATCGTCTGCGGGGAGCAGGCCTCGATCACATGCGCCGAGGGCCGCGAGGTCGCTCTCCCACACCTTGAGTTCGTCTTCGATCACACCCCGGGAGACACCGTGCAGACTGCCCTCCGCGACCTCTGCGAGGTACACGCCGCGCGCGTCGAGATGGTCGCACACAGCCTGTACCGTCTCGCCGGTGAAGCGACGGTGCGCCTCCGCCTTGGCCGCATCGATCTGGCGCTGTGTTTTCACGTCCCAACGCTGCTCGAACCGACGCGCTCGTTGTTCAGCCTCGCGTTGCTGTTTTTCTTGTGCACGCTGCCGCTCTCGCTCAGCGCGCTGGCGGGCCTGCTCTTCCCGCTCCTCGATCTGCTGGCGAGCCGTGATGTACACCATCACCGCAACGGCGATGGCCTCGCCCAATCCGGTACCTGACATTTCTAGCTCCTTACTCGGTAGTTTTTCTGTTTATGGGTACACAACCACCGTGGTGGTGGGCGCGTGCGGTTGTAACCGATCATCGGAGCGCCCCTACACACTGTTTGATGGAAAAGTTGTCCACAGTGCCGTCCACACGGCGAAAATTGAAGTGGCGGTGACCGTACTCCCCAAGTCCGATGAACACGCCACTGAGACCCGCACCGATCTTGTCTTCGGCAAAAGGGTGATGCGTTAACAGGTCGCGGATGAATACCTCGTCTGGCCCAAAGATCGGAAGCTTCGGCGGCCAGCGACGTAACACGACACGAGCGTGCTCAGTGACAGCTTTCTTGGTGGGGAAGTCGATTCCACCGACACGATAAGTCATTACGCAACACCTTCTTCCTCGTCGACGCCTTCGAACGGATCGACGATCGTCATCTCTTCGACAAACGGCCTGATCTCGTCCAGTTCCACTTCTATCTGCCGCTCTGCTTTCGACCGCGCGTGGTGCCAGAAACGTTCACGGGGGCGTGGCAGACCAAAACACTCGAAGGCGTCCAGTCGCTCCGCCAGTGAGCGTCCAGGGGCAAGCCATGGGATGTTGATGACACCCTGCCTGTGTGCAATGACGATCCCCTTGGAGATGCGTTCCAATCGTTCTTGCTCAGCGATGCGACCGTCCTCATCGAGCAGACGGTCTAACCTCTCGAAGTAGTCCAGCCACTGCTCACGTGTGCGCCGTACAGGTGATCGTGTCCAGACGGTCTGGCCTGAGTCTTCATCATGGCGTTTCAACCCCTTGTCGATGGATCGACCTAATTTGCAATCCTCAGGCGTATCCCACGGCACGGTGTGCACGTGTGCGACTTCCCACTTCTGACCATCGATGATCACGAAGTCAGCAGTCATACCGTCGGGGATGGGACGACGCTTGCGGTCGAACTCGATGGTGAGTTCTTTGTCTACGACCTTTGGAGCGAAGTCCAACCGACCTTCAATCCGGCTGAGTTCGCGCAGGGATGGAAAAGCCTTCATAGACATCGGTAGCGCACCTTCTCGGGTGACGAGAAGGTTGTACATATAATCGCGATCTTCCTGCGAGTCCTCAACGATGTGACAAGGCAATTTGTAACCGCCGTGCGCCAGCACACCACCAGGTTGGCGCGAGAAGTTGGCACGAGTTGTGACGTTGTAAAGATCTGACTGCTGATGCTTTTGCTCCCACATCTCGCGTGAACCAGTCAGCGCCTCACGAGCCCCACGCCAAATCTCGCCTAGTCCAAGTTGGTCGAGAGCATCTACGATATCGAGTGGAGCGTTGGTGATGAACCCGTCGGTCGTGCATGAGGGGGTCGAGTACCCAGCGGCGTGAAGTGCGTTGAGCGTGAGTAGTAGAATTGCCCGCACAAGTGCTGTCGTGTACGCCGCGTGATACGGCGACGTGATCGCGCTTCCGCCGACTTCTTCATGCTCTTGTGCCCAAGCGTTCCAGCCTGATTGCCCCATCACACCCTGTGCAAGTTTTCCGTAGGGACTGTTGGCCATGAGCTTGATGATGTCTTGCTCGAAGGATTTGGGACCAAACTCCTTCTTTGCACGCGCCCGATCATCAAGCAGTTGCTTGAAGGCTTTGCGCAGTAGGCGCGAAGGGACACCGTCTTCCTTAACCAACACACGCCCGAAGTGACCGATCTGACAGGTGACTTCAGCACCGAGCATTAGCGCAGCCCAAATCTCGGGAGCACTTGCCCAAACCCCGTGCCCCTCGCCACTGGAGCGTGTGTACACCATAGAACCGTCAACAGGCACAGGGATGGTTGGGAACGCGACAGTCTCGGGGAAGGTGAAGCTGACGAAACCCACAAACGGCGTCAGCGGCCCCCACTCATCAAAGTCGTTCTGGGACAGTTGGTGATTGTTTACCGTACGACTGATGACACCGTCTTTGTGTCGATAGTCAACATCGAGAACGCAGCTGGCCGACGTTGGATAACAACTTTGTAAATCGAAGTCGTATGTCGGGAATGAGAATATTCCTAGCTCAGCAGACATATTGTAACCGCCTCGGAAGCTGTTAGCGCAGGCATGCAGCCAAGTCGCTGCAGCGCCGTCAAGAGGCTGTAACTCCCGCTTGCGGTAGTAATCCAAGTGATTCTCGACTCCCGGTTCTGGGATGTCGTCGTCCTTCTCGACTTCGACGAGACCGCCGAAGACAGCGTTGAAGGCTTTCGACCCACCACCGAGTTCTTTCTTAACGATTTCCTTTACAGAGCGTGCGGCACCGGTAGGGAGCGTCAATGGCAGCTCAGCACCATCGCCGTAGACGGCGCAGGCATATTCGAGTGCAATGATGGCATCGTTGGCAGCGTAATCGAGGAAGTCAACAGGGTGTTGTTCCCAGTATTCGTCCATCCGCTCAATCCATCCGTCGGGGATAGTCAGCTTGGAAACTCCAACAGAATCACCCAGTACCGCCAGGGGACGAGCACCAGAATGAGCCATGGTGTCACGGATGCTCAATGCCACAGGACGCGCCCATCGATGGTTGGCACCGTCAAGCACCAGATGAATTGGTTTCGGGGAGACAACACCCCCGCTAGCACTTATCACAGCACGCAAAACATCGACTAGGTCGCGTTCCAGCCAGCGCGCCCGTTTACCCTCAACACCGGGAGCCTTTGTCAGAACTTTCTGCGTGTCAGATCTGCCTGGATAACACTCTCCCCAAGTGTTGAGCATTTTCCGCTTGTCAACAAATGTCGTGAGGTCGGCGGGTTGATAGTGTGCGACCAAAGTGATTGGCAACGCACTTGCTTTCACACCCCGGCGTTTCTTAAACCACCAGCTTGGATGTTTCTTCCCGTCGCCGCCGACCACTTCGGACCGCGACACACCCTGAGACTTCCACCCACGCGCCAACGGATGCTTGTGCAACTCGAAGGTCGTGATAGCAAGGTTTAGAGCTTTCTCAAACGACAACCGGGCTACACGAGAACCCCGAGGCCCGTCGTAGTCGAGTGGAATGACAACAGACAAACGAAGTTTTGACGTATCCACTGGGTCGAGCGCGGTGAACTGATACGAGACAATCTTCCTCGCACTGACAGCGTCTTCACCGATCCAACCTAACTCCGCATCGAAGCGCTCGACGTTGACGAATTCTGTGTCAAACCCAATGACGATGCTTTCCCGACCAGTCGACATCGCTGAGACGCTCGGGTAGCTACGGAAGTCTCCCGCCGTACTACGTGAAGACCTCGCCACAGTCTTCGTCAAGACAGCGAATCGCGCCGGATACTTCTTACTTGTCGCTGAGTCCGTAACGATCTCCACTTCCCACCCAACGGCGGCAGCGGCTTCAATTGGGGGGTCCCCATACGCAACTGCCGCCGTTGCTGTCTGAGCTGCGGTTTTATCGGTGCCCGGCGTGCGGATAAGGTCTATTTTTAACGCTTCGGTGTCTTTTCCGGACGGCTGAAACGACCCGTTTTCATGGTGTTCGTTACGTTCAAAGACTAGGTTTTCCGCAGCCGAAATGCTAGGTTTGTTAACAGAATCTGCAACTTCGACGTCCTTGTTGACAGCATCGACAGGGGCGTTTTTCTTGTCCGTCACGCCGACGCACCCCCAACGAGCACGCCGACGAGGCGGCGACGCTGGTCATCGGTGAAATGGGGTGCGGCGTCGACGAATTTTTCGACGAAACTATCGATGTCTACGTACGCATCCAGATCCTCTCGCCGATACACCACGCTCCTGCCCTTCTTGGTGAAGGTGGGAGACTGTCCGTTGGCGCGGCGCTTTTCTAGCGTACGAGGGCTGCAGCCTGTATATTTGGCTGCTTCTGCTGTTGTGAAAAAATCCTTGTCAGGCGGGAAAGGAGAAGGCACGTTGAATCCTTAAAAATCAAGGATCCCGTACCTTTCGCCTGGCGTGTACCCACGTCTTTCCAGCAGCTATCCCGTTTGATCGGGGCAGGGAAGCGCCCTCAGCGGCTGTTCGTCTCCATCTCACCTCTGTTGACTGCAACCGGCCAGTCTCGGTGAGTGGGGTGGAAATCTATGTTCTCCTTGGGCCCTTCCACCGGCGTCAAGGAGTGGGATTGAACACTTTGTTCGGGTTTAGTTTACTACTAGGCGTAAAAGCTCGCAACCCTCCCCTGTACTTCTCGTGGTCAGTGGATTGTGCGCCTAAGCTTATTGTACCCACAACCGATGGTCGTTTAAAAGCGAGCTACTGCGGACCTTGGTGGTTGCGCTGGCGGCTACGCACTCGCCGGAGGAGCTGAACTTTGTCCTCGTCGACTTTAAGGGTGGCGCTACGTTCCTCGGATGCGAAGCGCTGCCCCACACCTCAGCGGTGATCACGAACCTGGAGGAGGAGGCCCTCCTGGTCGAACGCATGTACGAGGCCATCTCGGGAGAGCTCAACCGCCGGCAGAAAATACTGCGCGCTGCCGGCAACTTCGCCAACATCACGGATTACACAGCGGCGCGGGCGGCGGGCCGTGAAGCGCTGGACCCGCTTCCGGCGTTGCTTATCGTCGTGGACGAGTTCTCTGAACTGCTCAGCCACCACCCGCATTTCGCGGACCTCTTCGCGGCGGTGGGCAGGCTGGGCCGTTCTCTGGGGGTCCACCTCCTGCTGGCGTCACAGCGCTTGGAGGAGGGCAGGCTGCGCGGCCTGGACTCGCACTTGTCCTACCGCATCGGTTTGCGGACTTTTTCGGCGGCTGAGTCGCGCCACGTTCTCGGTGTGGTGGATGCCCACGAGCTGCCCGCGGAGCCCGGTACCGGGTTCCTCAAAACCGGAGCGGGTGAGCTCACCCGCTTCCGCGCGGCCTACGTCTCGGGACCCCTGGTTCGTCGTACGCCCGGGGCGGGCCCCGCGTCTGACCACGAGGTGGGAAGGTTTACGGGGTGGGATTACCCCGAACCCGCCGACGACCCTTCCTCGCGAGAATGGGTCGACGAGTCCTTGACGCTGCTCCAAGCCGTCGTGGGCAAGGCCCAGGAGGCCGCGTCCCGCGGAGACGCACAGGCGCACCAGGTGTGGCTTCCTCCGCTGCCCGCGATGGTCGAATTAGCGGCGGTCTGTGAAGATGCTGGCTTCCTGCGGGCGATCATCGGGCTAACCGACGAACCCTTCACACAACGCCAAGACCCGCTTGTGATCGACTTCTCCGAATCTGGCGGCCACGTTGCCATTACGGGGGGACCGCAAAGTGGGAAGTCGATGGCGGTCAAGACGATCGTCGCGTCGCTCGCCGCCACACATACGACGGACCAGCTCGCTGTCTACGCTATCGACGCTGGTTCGGGCGACCTCGCGGTCCTCGCGTCATTGCCCCATGTCGCCGGGGTCGCTTCTCGTGGGGAGGAGGAGCGCGTGAGACGCATCGTCGACGAGGTCACCGGTTTCCTTGGCGATTCCTCGGCCACCGCGCAGCGCCACACTCTCCTCGTCATCGACGGGTGGCACGCGCTGACTGCGAACGACTCCACGCTCGAGGACCTGCGCGACCCTCTTGCCCGCATCGCCTCCGAAGGTCCCGCGTCGCGCATCCATCTGCTTGCCACCACGCAGCGTTGGAGCGCCCTGCGTGGAAACGTCCGTGACCTCTTCGGCACACGACTCGAGCTGCGCCTGACCGACCCGCTTGATTCCCTCATCGACAGGAAAGCCCAGGCGGCCCTGCCAACCTCCCCGGGCAGGGGTCTCACCGCGGCCGGCACATCCATGCTTGTGGCCGCGACTTTTCCTCAGGACGTCGCTCACATCGCCACCACCTGCGCGAGCCAACCACCCGTCCCGCGCCTGCGCATTCTGCCCGATCATGTGGACATCGGCCCGCTTATCGCCGCCCACCCAGGAGCCCTCCCTCTAGGTATCGGCGGGCCTTCGCTTGCCGACGTCACCTGCCGCCCCGGCCACCTCCTCGCCCTCGGCGGGACCGGGTGCGGCAAATCCACGCTGATCGCGGGAGTGATCGCGGCGGTGGAAGGAATGGGCCGCGATCGGGCGTGCCTCGTCATTGTCGATCCGCGTCGGGCGCACTTGGGCCGGGCGCGTGAGGATATGGTGGCGGCGTACTCGGCCACGCCCACGGCCACAAGCGAGGCACTAGCGGCGGCGGCGACGACGCTGCGGGGCAGACTTCCGGGCCCCGACGTCACCCCCGAACAGCTGGGGGAGAGGAACTGGTGGACGGGCCCAGACATCTGGGTGGTGATAGATGATGCCGAATTGGTCGCCGACGACGCCCTGCGCCAGCTTCTCACCCTCGTGCCCCACGCGCGCGATATTGGGATGCATCTCGTTGTCGCTCGAAAAGCAGGCGGGGCATCGCGCGCCTTCTACGGTGGTTTCTTCGCGGCATTCAAGGACATCGGCCCCGACGTTCTTTTGTTCGACATCCCGCGGGACGAGGGGACCTTATTCGGCGTGAAGCCTACGGCTCGGAAACCCGGTCGTGCGGTCCTCGTGCGGGGGAATGAAAGCTTCGGAACGCTGCAGGTTGCCGCTCCTTACGCGGAAGGTGAGGAGCTATGACGCTGTCGCCCGCTCGCCCTGAACCTCACGTTGAACCCAGCGTGACGGTGACGATCACCGAGTCCTCAACCATCTTCACCGGCCTCGCCAACCTCTACCGCTACGACCGACCCAGCCCCGCGGAGGTCGCCGCCTATGTGCGCAGCGTCATTGGACCCGATCCACGGGGCGCGGTTGTTCATGTCATAGCCGCGGCCGAGGACGTGGACAAACTGGACCAGGCGCTCGGGGATTACGAGGTCACCCTCACGGCCGAACACCCAAGCGAACAAGACCCCGACATCGGGGAATGGGAGGTGCCGATCCAACGCCCGGCGAGCCCGCCACGAGAACGAGAACGGGGCGTGTGGCTGCTGGCGACCGTAGCGGCGGTTGTCTTGGCAGTGGCGGCCGGCGCGATCTGGGCCGCTGTCTCGCGCGGGCCGATCGATTTCGGTGCGCAGGAGGTCGCGGATGTGGAGACGTCGACAAGCGAAGCCCCGCCTCCTACCGACGCTCCCACCGCCACCCTCACCCGCGATGGTCTCAGTGTGGAGCTACCAGCAGGTTTTCGGCTGGAACCCGACGGGGACATGTGGCGCGCGACGGGTGCCGACCCGGACTTCCGTTTACAGATCGCGGTTGCGGACTTGTACGGTTTGCCGGCGTCGGAAATGGTTGAACAGGTCCTGCGCGAGATAGAAAGTGACCCCGAGGTCGAGCTGGTGGAGTCAGCACCGACGCTGGTCCGCTACCGGGAAACGCAGGAAGACGGGTCGGAAGCGCTCTGGACAACGTGGTCCGCCGGGGGAAAGCAACTCTTTGTCGGGTGCCATACTCGGCGCGCGCCCACGACCGTTCAAAACGCGACGTGCCGGATGGCGCTGGATTCCGCTGTGTACACGCCTGCGGGATGAGAGGAAAAAGTTTGACCGGGCAGGGAACCGCCGGGCTGCCTTCGCAGTCCAATACCTATGTGAGGTCGAGTCCGTGCTCGACTTCCGCATCCCGCGCCAGCCACCACACAAGGGGGGTTTTCTTCCGCAATGGAACAGTTCAAGACCGAAGCAGAGGTTATGCGCTCTGCCGCAGACCACGTGGATGACACCAACAGCAACGTCAATGCCGAAATCGACCGAGTCCAGTCCGTCGCTGAATCCACCCGCTCGTTCTGGAGCGGCGCGGCGCAGCGCAGCTTCGACGAGCTCATGGTGCGTTACGACGACGCTCAGCGCCGCCTCGGGGAAGCGCTGTCCGCCATCGCCGTCAACATTCGTGACAACGCGAAGAACTACGAGCACGTCGACGCCAGCAACACCGATGACTTCCGCTCCATTTCCGCAGGCCTAGCCCTCTAGACCACCGAAACTGCAACAGAGAGAGGTTGACAAGCATGGAAATTAAGTACGGGTTCGGGCAGCTTTCCGGGGCTGCGCAGGACATGGACGCGTCTGCAGCGCGTATTGCACACCAGCTCGAGGAGCTGAAAAGCCTGCTCCAGCCTATGGTCGCCACATGGGAAGGTGACGCGGCGGAGGCATACTACGCCCACCAGCAGAAGTGGGATCAAGCGGCCGAGGAGCTCAACACGATCTTGACGACGATTGCTACCACCGTGGAAGAGGGCAACAACCGCATGCAGGCTGTCAACGCCGCCGCGGCTGCTAGCTGGGGGTAATAAAGCAGGGGGGGCAGGCCCGTGTATGGGCCTGCCCTTTTTCGCGTTTTGGTTTGTCACCTCTGACGGCGTATTCTTTCTCATCTGTGTGTTCCGCGTGCTTCGGCACGTGTCCCGCCGGGTCTCCACCGGCCGCCGACGGGGTGTTTGCGGGCGCGCCAATGCTAGGCCGGCAGCTATCTAGACAGACTTTAAGGAGTCATGCATGTCTACCTACCACCCGAAGAGCGGTGACATTACCCGTAAGTGGTACGTCATCGACGCCGCCGACGTGGTGCTGGGCAAGCTTGCGTCCACCGCAGCGGACATCCTGCGCGGTAAGCACAAGCCCCAGTTCGCGCCGAACGTCGATGCCGGTGACCACGTCATCGTCATCAACGCCGACAAGGTCCACATTTCCTCGAACAAGCGCGACCGCGAAATGCGCTACCGTCACTCCGGTTACCCGGGTGGTCTGAAGTCCATGACTCTGGGCCGCGCGCTGGACACCCGCCCCGACCGCGTGATCGAGGAGGCAGTGAAGGGCATGATGCCCCACAACCGCCTTTCCCGCCAGTCCATCAAGAAGCTGCACGTCTTCGTCGGCTCCGAGCACCCCTACGCGTCTCAGAAGCCGGAGACCTTTGAGTTTAAGCAGGTGGCACAGTAATGACCGAGCCGAATAACTACACCGAAGAGAACTTCTCGGCGGACATCGACGTCGATCTCGCTGCAGCAGCCACCGAAGAGTTCAACTACACCATCGGTGACGCAATCGCCCCCGAGGTCGACCCTGATGCCGCTGACGCCGAGGGCGTCGAGGCCGTGGCTTTGCACGAGGGTCCGATCCAGACCGTCGGCCGTCGTAAGCGCGCAATTGCCCGCGTGACCATGGTCGAAGGGGACGGCACCATCACCGTCAATGGTCGCTCGTTTGAGGATTACTTCCCCAACAAGCTCCACCAGCAAGACATTCTGACCCCGCTCACCCTCCTGGAGCGCGAGGGCCAGTTCTCCATCAAGGCGACGATTCACGGCGGCGGCCCGACCGGCCAGTCCGGCGCCCTGCGCCTCGCTATCGCCCGCGCCCTGAACCTGTACAACCCGGCGGAGCGCCCGACCCTGAAGAAAGCCGGACTGCTCACCCGAGATGCCCGTGCCGTGGAGCGCAAGAAGGCTGGTCTGCACAAGGCCCGCCGTGCCCCGCAGTACTCCAAGCGTTAGTCTCGCTTTGGGCAGCGCCACTCCTATTTGGGGTGGCGCTTTTTTATGCTTTCGTCAGAGCTGGCTCACGTCGAGCTGAATCCCGGCGGCATTCGCGCTGTGGGGGAGCGTGTTTTCCGACACTACGAGGCTGCCCTGGGCGGTCAAGGTAAACGTCGCTAAGCCAGGCGTAGTTTGTCCCGCAGCTCGCGGGTCCTCGAGGATCTCGTAGGAGACCGTGACCGCGTCGTTGCCTCGCCGAGTCACCGCGGTGACCCTTTCCTCCATGAGTGGCGCGGGCTCAGAGATCGGGCTTCCTCTGTGGAAGAACACAACCCCCTCGCGAAGCGAGTTACCAGTTCCAACACCGCCCGCCACGACGGACCAACTCAGATCGGCGCACGGATTGAAGTGATCGTCGGTCACGCTGTAGAAGAACTCTTGGCCCCCGCCAGAAACGATTGGCAACGAGCCCGCTCGCGACAGAGGATTAGTCGCCGCAGAGTCGCACGTGGCCGGGGGCGTCGCTTCTGTCGAGGGCCCTTCATCGCTCATCGACGCCCCCGTGGCCGCGCCGGAAGATTGCGAGGAGGATTCCGTGCGGCTGGCTGAAGTGGCGGAGCTTGCCGGCTGCGCCTGTTGCTCTGATTGGTTGTCGCTACACGACGCAACAAGCGCACACGCAACGAGCACAGCGGTTACATTGACGTCTCGGAAGCGGGCCATACTTTGATTCTCCTCTTATCGGCGATGCGCCGTAGGGAAGTCCGCATTGCGGACTTAAAGACACCTGCGAAAGCTCCCGCCAGCCGCCGTGCTGTCGTGCACGCGCCGTAACGCATAATTGTCCGCATGACTAGATTGTTTGGAACCGACGGTGTCCGAGGGCTCGCCAACGACCGCCTCACCGCGCCACTCGCCCTGAAGCTCGGTGCCGCCGCTGCCACCGTGCTCACTGAGCACGCTGATGTCAGCAAACGTCGTCCAACCGCGATCATCGGGCGGGACCCACGGGTGTCGGGTGAAATGCTCGCTGCGGCAATGGCGGCTGGGATGGCGTCGAAAGGCGTCGATGTCCTGCGCGTCGGCGTGATCCCCACCCCGGGCCTAGCCTTCCTTACCGACGACTACGATGCCGACATCGGAGTCATGATCTCCGCGTCCCACAACCCCATGCCGGACAACGGGATCAAGTTCTTCTCAGCGGGCGGACGAAAGCTCCCCGACGCGGTCGAGGACCAGATCGAGGCTGCGATGAAGGACCTCGACGAGACGGGCCCGACCGGGACGGCAATTGGACGCGTCATCGAGGAGGCGACCGACGCGCAGGCGCGCTACCTCGCCCACCTGCGCGAAGCCGTCACGACTGATCTGAGTGGCATCAAAGTGGTCGTGGACTGCGCGAATGGCGCGGCGTCGGAAGTTGCCCCGAAGGCCTACGCCGCGGCGGGGGCGGAGGTGATCGCGATTTACAACAAGCCAAACGCCTTCAATATCAATGACGGCTCTGGTTCCACCCACATGGAGCAGATTCAGCGCGCCGTCGTCGAGTACGGCGCTGACCTGGGGCTCGCCCACGACGGCGACGCCGACCGCTGCCTCGCCGTTGATTCCCGCGGCAACGTTGTCGACGGCGACCAGATCATGGCCATCCTCGCCACGGCAATGAAGGAGACCTCCAGCCTGTACGACAACACGCTGGTCGCCACGGTGATGAGCAACCTTGGCCTCAAATTGGCGATGCGCAGGGAGGGAATCGAAGTCCGGGAAACGCAGGTGGGGGACCGATACGTACTCGAAGAGCTCGGACGGGGCGGGTACTCACTGGGAGGCGAACAGTCCGGCCACATCGTCGTGCCGTCCCATGCCACGACGGGGGATGGCACCCTGTCCGGACTGATGCTCATGGCACGGATGGCGCAGACCGGCAGCAGCTTAGCGGATCTCGCGTTGGTGATGACGGTCCTTCCTCAAGTTCTCATCAACGTGCCTGTGTCCAACAAGGCGCTCATTCTTGACGACGCCACAGTGCGCACCGCCTTGGAGGAAGCCGAAACCGAGCTCGGCGACAGCGGGCGCGTATTGCTGCGTCCCTCAGGCACGGAAGAGGTGTTCCGCGTGATGGTAGAAGCGGCCGACCCCGAAATTGCGCGGAAGGTGGCGGGACGGCTCGCCGCGGTCGTGTCGGCCGTGTAGGACCAAATTTCCCGCTGCGGGGGAACCACGGCGCCGATTCAGCAGTCTAAAAGGGGTGCAAGTGTTGTGAGCCCCGGGTGCTGCTCGGGGGAGGGGGGAAGCATGAATGTACCGCTAAATGTGGACCCTGCTGGGCTTCGTGCGCAGCTGGGGGATGCGGTGGAACAGCGGCGCGCTCTCATCGAGGAGCTTGTGGCGCGCCAACCAGATTTTCCGGCCACGGCGGTAGGCCCCGGGTTCGTTGGTCATGTCACGGCGCTCCGCGAGGCGATGGCGCAGCTGCACCAGACGACGATCGCGCACATGGAGCACCGCGTTGGCGCGTGGGTGGAAATCATGGAGCTCGCACATGCCGTCGAGGAGACCGACGGCAGCAACGCGGCCGCTTTCGGCCAGCGGGGAAACCAATGAGCCCGGTTACTGAACACCTTGTACGTATCAATGCCGAGGCGGGGGCGCTCGCGGATGTCAGCCCGGTGCACGTGGCCCACATTAACGACCTCGTCGCTCAGCTCCTCTCCGCTCACGCTCAAACCGAGGGGATGGATCTGGCACCGGTTCGCGCTGGGGCCAGTGACCTCGTTCTGGGAAGAAGCGGCGGCGGTCTTTCGCAGGCGTTCCAGAAGCTGGCCAAGGGGGTTGCGGAGAGGGTTGCGGCCGACGGGGTCGCAAGCGGCGTGATGAGCGGCTTCTCCGAAGCCAGCGAGTGGTTCGACAGCATCGGGGTTTCGCATGACGAGGCGACTCGTCAGGACGGAGAGGCCGAGCACTGCAGCAGCGTCAGCGCGACGCAGAACGCGATCCACACCTGCTGCACCGCAATAGAAGACGTCGAGCAGACCTCGTCGGTCGCTGTCGAAGCTTTGCTTGGCATGGTTTCACTGGCGTTGACGTTCGCTAGAGCGCACCCGCTTGTGGGCATAGCGTCGTGTGCGCTGCAGCTTGCGATTACCGGGCTCGGGGACGCCCTAGCCACCGTCCATGACCGGAACGACACTGTTGCCAGGTGCCTTGAAACGTGCGTGGACGTCTGCCGAGACGCAGGCACAGCCACTCCGCCGCCCGTCCCCGACTTCGAGCCCCCGAAACCTCCGGAACTGCCATGCGTTCCTGAACCCGTACGCGACCAACCGGCACCCGTTACGCGCCCGTGTGCCACGTCGCCGGAGCCTGAACCAACACCTGAACCAACACCTGAACCAACACCTGAACCAACGCCGTGCACGCCGGCCTCGCCACCTACAACGCCCGCGTCGAGCGGAGGGGTCTCCTCGTCTCCGGTGAACATCACCGTCAACCTGGGTAGCTCCGCCCCACCCCCTGTTGTACCCGCCACATGCCCGGGAGAGTCGGTTAACGCGCTGGCAACGGCGATGCTCGGCACGCTTGGAAGCGCATCTTTATGCGCGGTCCTGGGCGGCCTTGAAGTTCTTGTGCAGAGCAATGAGCTCATTGCGGGGGAAGGATGTGAACGCGAGTGTGAATGCGAGTGCGATTGTGCGGAACCCGAAAACCCGGCCCCCGCACCGCCTCCGCCCCCAGAGGTGCCCCCGGCATCAGACGACGGCGTTTACGCCCCGCCGCCTGAACTTGCGGACGTTCCTGAACCTCCTGCCCCAGCCGGCAAACTCGCCGCTATGGACCTAGCAGCTGCGGACCAGGAAACTCAACCGGCCGCGGAAGCCTTCCCAGAACAAGACAACCCTCCGCCCCCGGAGATTCCCCCCGCGGCTGTAGCGAAAATTAAGAAGACAGGAGAGTGGTAATGGACTTCCTGGAGTTTGCGGAGCAGTACAAGTTGCGCACCGCTAAGCGCATGATGGACTTTGAAGCCGCCATCAGCGAAGCCCACCGCAAAATCGAGCAGGCCGGCCGCCAGCAGACGATGGCGAGGGAGCTGAACTTGAGGCACAGTACTCCCGTCCCGAAAGGGGCATACCGGCCCCAGCGGCGCAGCGTTCAGGGGGTGCTGCGACGGGAGGATCCTGGCCGGGAATGATTAAAGGGCCAGGGGGCTGTCGTCGCGCGCCAGCCCCGCTCGTTTCACGAGTTTTTCGCCACTGAAGGACTCCACGCCCTTGCCCGAAGCGTCAGCTTCACCGTACCCGGAGTAGCTACGTTCACCGGCAAGTTTGTGCAGGAAATATCCGACGAGCAAACCGCGAATGGAGTTCTGGACCTTCCGGTTGGAGTTGGAAAGGCCGATGAACCGCTGCGCGAAACCGTCCTCGGAAAACGACCGCTGGTTGCCCTTCTTGGGTACGCGGTAGACCACGTCCCCGGCCCAGTTGTAGGCCAGCTTCGCTGGGTTGCCCGCGTCAAAGATGGCGTTGCTGTCGTCGTCGGGTCCGATGACCATGCCGGGCAAGTAGACGTTGCGCGCGGCGTCGAGGGAAGACGGCGCGGTGTGTGCGGGGTAAATCGCCGCGACTGCTTTTGCTTTCGTATTGCCCACGGACGCTAACACTGCCGCGCCTGCGCCCATTCCGTGGCCCGCAACGCCGAGCTTGCCGGGGGACACCGTGATGTTGCCGTTGCCCATCTTCACGCCGGCGAGGATTTGCAGGCTTGTTTCCAAGTCGGCGGCAAAACCGGCGTGGTCTGCGTTGAACCCCGTCTCCGTGCTGGGCGCGGCAACGACGATCCCCCAGCTGGCCAGGTGGCGCAGGGTTGTCGTGTAGGCCGTGACTGGCTTCATCCAATCGTGGCCGAAGGCGACACCGGGCAGGTCGCGACCCTCGGCGGGGGCGTAGACCGTGCCGGGCAGACCGGTGTATCCGAGGTCGCCCTCAAGGACGCGGTACGGGCCCCGCTTGGACAGGTCGGGCAGTTTCTTTAGTTTCGCAGACACGAGGACAAGATTACTGCAAGTGGCTCCGGTAGCAGCGGGTCTTGGGCGTCGATAAGCGGGCGAGACCTTCGTGACAACCGTTTCCCGCTTCGTCGGACGTTTCGATTACCCTGTCCCCCATGTGTGGAATCGTGGGATATGTAGGCGAGCGGGAATCGCTGGGCATTGCTTTCGACGCATTACGTCGCATGGAATACCGTGGCTATGATTCCGCTGGCATTGCGGTGGCGGGGGGACCGGGCCTGGCGGTGGTCAAGCGGGCGGGGAAGCTGGCCAACCTCGAGGACAAAATCGCTGAGGTGGGAAGTGAGTCGCTGAACGGCACCACCGCCATCGGACACACGCGGTGGGCCACCCACGGCCGCCCGACGGATGAGAACGCGCACCCCCACGTCTCCTATGACGGGAAGGTGGCGATTGTCCACAACGGCATTATCGAGAACTTCGCGCCATTGCGCGACGAGCTCACGCAGCGGGGGATCGAGTTGCGGTCTGAGACGGACTCCGAGGTGGCTGCGCACCTCCTCGCTTTGGCGTACAACGAAGGCGAGACGGCGGGTGACTTGCGGGCATCTGCGCTGCACGTGCTCAACCGGCTCGAGGGCGCGTTCACCCTTCTGTTCCTGCACGAGGACCACCCAGATCAGATCATCGCTGCCCGGCGCTCGACCCCGCTCATGGTAGGGGTGGGCGAGGGGGAGATGTTCCTCGGTTCGGATGTCGCCGCGTTCATCGAGCACACAAAAGAGGCCGTCGAGCTGATGCAGGATTCGGTCGTGGTGATCACGAAGGACGATTTCGAAATCCTCAACTTCAACGGCACGCCGGCGGAAGGCAAACCCTTCACGATTGACTGGGATCTGGCGGCCGCGGAAAAAGGCGGGTTTGACTCCTTCATGATGAAGGAGATCTTCGAGCAGCCCGCAGCCGTGCGCGACACCCTCGCGGGCCACTGGGACGGCAACCGAGTCACGCTCGACGAGTCGAACCTGACCAACGACGACCTTAAGTCTTTTGACCAGGTCTTTGTCATCGCGTGTGGTTCCGCGTACCACTCGGGGTTGGCGGCGAAGTACGCCATCGAGCACTGGGTGCGAATCCCGGTGCAGATCGAGGTTGCGTCCGAGTTCCGCTACCGCGACCCGATTCTCGACGAACGCACGCTCGTCCTCGCCATCTCCCAGTCGGGGGAGACCGCCGACACCCTCGAGGCGGTCCGCCACGCGAAGACGCAGGGTGCGAAGGTGCTGGCGGTGTGCAACACCAACGGCTCGCAAATCCCGCGCGAGTCCGACGCCGTGCTCTACACCCACGCTGGGCCCGAGATTGGTGTCGCCTCTACCAAGGCGTTTTTGGCCCAGGTGGCCGCGAACTACATCGTCGGCCTCGCATTGGCGCAGGCGAAGGGTACGAAATACCCGGACGAAATCCGCCAGATCTGGGACGAGCTTGAGTCCATCCCCGGCAAGATCGCTGAGGTGCTCGGCGCCAAGGACCAGGTGGACCACATCTCCGAGACACTCGGCGCCGTAAAGACAATGCTCTTCCTCGGGCGCGGAGTGGGCTACCCGATCGCGCTTGAGGGTGCGCTGAAGCTCAAGGAGCTCGCTTACATCCACGCGGAGGGTTTCCCGGCCGGCGAGCTCAAGCACGGGCCGATCGCGCTCATCGAAGAGGGGTTGCCGGTCGTGGTGATCGTTCCGTCGCCACGCGGAGTGTCGCAGCTGCACTCCAAGATCGTTTCCAACATCCAAGAGATTCGGGCCCGCGGTGCGAAGACGATCGTCATCGCGGAGGAGGGCGACACCGCGGTGGAGCCGTACTCCAACTGGCTCGTGCGGATCCCGCAGACCCCGACGATCATGCAGCCGCTGTTGGCCACGGTGCCGCTGCAGTTCCTCTCCGCAGACATCGCGCGGGAAAACGGCAACGAGGATATCGACAAGCCCCGCAACCTGGCCAAGTCCGTCACCGTCGAGTAATCAGCCCCCGTGTTTAGCGCTTTGTCGCTCGCCTTTGTCGACTCGATCAACCTCCTGCTGATCGGGGTGATCGTGGCGGTGGGGATCGTCGCACCCGCGCGGGCGCGCTTATACCCCAAGGTCACCGGCCTGTTGATCGCCGGTGATTGGCTGGGTGTGGCGGGCTTAGCGCTGGTGATGCTCGCCATTTTCGATGGCCTCGGCCCCGTCGTCCACCGTTTCGTGGAAGGCCCCGCGTTCGGGTGGATCCTGATCGCGACGGGTCTGGCCACTGGGTTTTTGGCTCTGCGCGGGGGTGATAATTCCGCACTGGTGCAGCGCATCATGGCCCCCCTGCGCACGCCCGCGCCGGCGACACTAGCAACGGGCGTGGTGCTCGGCGTGGTCCAATCCGCTACTTCCGTGCCTTTCTACGGCGGCCTGGCGGCCCTGTCCGCGGCGGGCATCACGCCCGGGATCCGCTACCTCGCCCTCCTCCTCTACGCGACGATTGCGCTGAGCCTGCCCATCCTGTCTGCCCTGCTCGTCGGGTGGGTCCGCGCCCGCCCCGGCACTACGGCGGGGGTGCTTTTCGCCCGCGCTCGATCCAACCCGCGGCCAGTGACGTTGGCGGCCACGTGGGCCGTCTCGGTGCTGCTAATTATGTTGGGGGCGGTTCACGTCGTGTAGCGACGGGCCTTTCGCCAACCGCTGCGCCCTGGGTGCACAATGTGTGCCATGAGTTTGCTCGCTACCTGCATTGACCTATCCGCAATCGCACACAACATGCGCACGGTCAAGGCGGCCGCGGGCGGCGCGCGCGTCATGTGCGTGGTAAAGGCCGACGCGTATAACCACGGGGCACGCGAGGTCGTCCCGGTCCTCGACCGGCACGGTGCCGATGCTTTCGGGGTTGCCACGTTTGCCGAGGCCCGTGCAGTGCGGGCCGTCACCGACAAGCCGGTGCTGGCGTGGCTGTGGGCCCCAGGCCAGGACATCCCCGAAGGCATTGACGTGGCTGTTCCCAGCCTCGGTCACATGGCATCGCTTATCGACGCCACCCGCACCTGCCCCGCCTTCAACCCGCAGGTGTGCCTCAAGCTGGATACGGGAATGAACCGCGGTGGAATCGACGAGGAGGAGTGGAGTGAGGCGTTTTCTCTCGCGGCGCGCGCGGGCCTCAGGGTCACGGGCGTGATGAGCCACCTGGCCTGCGCCGATGAGCCCAGCAACCCCAGCAACGACGTGCAGGCTGAAACGTTCCGCCGCGCGATTGCCCTCGCGCGCAGCCACGGGCTCGACGTCTCGTGCAACCACCTAGCCAATTCCCCGGCCACGATGTCCCGGCCGGATCTGGTGTTTGACCAGGTGCGAGCGGGCCTCGCTCTCTACGGGCTCGACCCCCTCGGCGCGGACGTTCGCGACGGACTGCGGCCAGCGATGCGCTGGGTGGCCACCGTGCTGTCGGTCAAGCGTGTGGCGGCCGGGGAGGGTGTGAGTTACGGGCTGACGTGGCGCGCCCCGTCTGACGGGTACACGGCGGTCGTCTCAGCCGGGTACGCCGACGGTGTTCACCGAGCGTGGCAGGGTTGCCTCGAAGTGGGGATCGGAGGCGACCTTTACCCACAGGTGGGGCGGGTGTGCATGGATCAGATTGTCGTCTGGCTCGCGGACAACCCGGCTGGGGTTGTGGCGGGGGACCAGGCCGTACTGTTCGGGGCGGGGGGACTCGGCGCCACGGAGCTTGCGCGCCGGGCCGGCACCATTAGCTACGAGGTCGTCTGCTCCCCCGGCGGGCGGACGGAACGGACGTACCAGGGAGAGGACCGCCAGTGAAAGAAACGTTTGCTGCACGTGGAACGCGGGTCTGCGAAACGGCCCAGGACACGAAGCGCCTTGGCGCCGAGCTTGGGCAGGCGCTCGAGGCGGGGGACCTCGTCATCCTGCGCGGGCCGCTAGGTGCGGGCAAAACCACTATCACCCAGGGCATCGCCGAGGGCATGGGGGTAACCGGGCGCGTGACCAGCCCGACCTTCGTAATTGCACGCGTACACACGTCCCGTGGGTCCGGTCCCGCCCTGATCCACGTTGACGCGTACCGGCTGATCGGGGAGGGGTCGTCGGGCGACCCCATGGGAGAATTGGATGCACTGGACCTCGATACCGACCTGGCGGACGCAGCCGTCGTCGCCGAATGGGGCGAGGGGTTCGTCGAGCAGCTCGCGGACACCTATCTTTTGCTCACCCTTGACCGCGAGACGGAGGCGCGGGTCGTGTCTTGGGAGGTGGTCAGTCCGTGTCCGGAGGGCGATGTAGGGTAGAAAACTATGTTGAAGCTCACCACAACGCAGCGTAACTGGGTTGTCCTCGCACTCGGCGCCTGGCTGCTCCTCCTCGTGTCGATGGCGCTGGTCGCCGCGTCAAAGCCCGCGGCGACGGCGGCCCCGTCCTACACCAACTCCCTGCAGCAGAGCCTCGCGGCCATGGAGCCGGCTGAGGGAGACGCGGTGGTGAGCCAGATGGTTGACCCGTCGCGGGTGTACGACGACAACTACGCCGGGTACATCACGCTGTGCCCAGACGAGCCCGCCTCGCTCATCCAGGACAAGATCGATCAGCTTGGTATCAACGAGGCGGATGTCAACCTCTCGGGCAAGTACGGCTACGTCGTTCTCCTCCCGTCCGAGGGCGAGCAGGTCTCGCTGGACAAGGTTGACCTTCGCGCGGTGAATGTTTGCACGATGACGATGGATCAGGCCTACGCGATCAACGCCCCGCTGCCCTTCTACCAGGACAACGGGACCTGGACGCTCGGAGCGAACTCGCAGTGATTGCGCTAGCCCTCGACACCGCGACAACGGACCTCGTGGCGGGTGTCGTGGATGTGGGGGAAGAAGGAGCGGTAACGCTCGCGGAGTCAGTGACCCCCACCAGGTCGCACAACGAGCTGCTCGTGCCCGCGGTCTCTCGGATCCTCGGGGAGGCGAACGTGGCGTTCCCCGACCTCGACGCCATCGTCGTCGGTTGCGGGCCCGGCCCTTTCACGGGACTGCGCGTGGGCATGGCCACCGCCTCCGCTTTCGGCCAGGCCCTAGGACTCCCCGTGCACGGCGTTGCAACCCATGACGCCGTGGCATCGCTTGTCGACGCGCGCCGCACCCTCGTCATCACCGACGCCCGCCGCCGTGAGGTGTACTGGGCGCGTTACGAGTCGGGTCGTCGCGTCGCCGGCCCCGACGTATGCGCTCCGGCGCTGCTCGCGGCCCAGGGGCCCGTTGATCTCGTGAGCGTCCCGGAACACCTCGTAGACGATGTCCCGGCAGAGGCGCAGCGCATCACCTACGTCGCGCCCCGCGCCGCGGGCCTCGTGGCGGTTGCGGATTTCTCCTCCGAGCCCGGCCCGCTTGTCCCTCTCTACCTGCGGCGGCCGGATGCGGTGGAGCCGAAGCTCGGCCCCCCGTCGCCGGCGCTGCCCGTTCAGAGGGCGGAGCAATGAAGCTGCGCGAGCTGAGGATCGCAGACGCGACGCGCGTCGCCGAGATCGAAGCGGTGCTCTTCGCCGGCGACAGCCCGTGGCCACGCACAGTCTTTGCCGCTGAGCTCGCCCAGCCGTACACCTTCTACGTTGGCGCATTCACGGGCGAAGATGACGATGAGCTCATCGGTTACGCCGGGGTGGCGAAGCTCGGCCCCCGCGACGACCCCGAGTTCGAGGTGCACACAATCGGGGTGGACCCGAGCCACCAGGGGAAAGGAGTGGGAAGGATCCTCATGGACCAGCTGGTTCACGCGGCGGATCAGTACGATGCTCCCATGTTCCTCGAGGTCCGCACGGACAACATCCCCGCGCGGCGGATGTACGAGAGTTACGGTTTTTTCACCCTGGCCACGCGGAAGAACTACTACCAGCCATCGGGGGCCGACGCGTTTTCGATGATGAGACACAGGGCGAGCGAAAGGGCGACGTCGTGATTGTTGTGGGGATCGAGTCCTCCTGCGATGAAACAGGGGTCGGCGTGGTGGGGCTCCACCCCGATGGGTCCATGGAGGTCCTCGGAGACGCGGTGGCGTCGTCAATGCAGCTCCACGCGAGGTTCGGTGGGGTCGTGCCGGAGATTGCCTCGCGCGCCCACCTGGAGGCGATGCCCCAGGTCATGGCGGAAGCCCTGCGCCAGGCGGGCGTCGAAAAGCCGGACGCCGTGGCCGCGACCGTGGGACCTGGGCTCGCCGGTGCGCTGCTGGTCGGGGCATCAGCCGCGAAGGCCTATGCGGCAGCCTGGGGGGTCGACTTTTACGGGGTTAACCACCTGGGTGGTCACGTGGCCGTCGCCAACTTGGATGGCGCGGGAACGCTGCCGCATTCGGTAGCGCTGCTTGTCTCGGGCGGGCACACCCAGCTGTTGGAGGTCGCTGCCGTCGGCAAGCCAATGCGGGAGCTTGGCTCGACGCTTGACGACGCCGCCGGCGAAGCCTACGACAAGGTAGCGCGGTTGCTTCGCCTGGGTTACCCAGGCGGGCCCGTCATCGACCGGCTCGCGGCGGAGGGGGACAAGAACGCGATTCATTTCCCGCGCGCCTTGAGCCGAGCCGAGGACCTGAGGGGCCCCCACCGCTACGACTTTTCGTTCTCCGGCCTCAAGACCGCGGTGGCACGGTACGTCGAAGCCGCGGAGCGAGAGGGGCGCGTCATTTCGGTGGAAGACGTATGCGCGTCATTCCAGGAGGCCGTCTGCGACGTCCTCACTGCGAAGGCAGTGATGGCCTGCGAGGACACGGGGGCGCGGACTCTCCTTATTGGCGGGGGAGTGGCGGCCAACACGAGGCTGCGGGACGTGGCCGGCCAGCGGTGTGCGGCGCGTGGGATCGAGCTGCGGGTCCCGCGGTTCGGCCTCTGTACCGACAACGGGGTGATGATCGCGGCGCTCGCTGCGCAGCTGATTCATGAGGGAGGGCGGCCGAGCGACTTTTCCGTCGCCACGGACTCGTCGTTGGACGTGGCAGTGCCCCTGGTGTGAGCCGCGCGTTCGCGCTGACGAGCGGGCGTAGTCCGTGTAGCGTACCGGGCAGAATCCCTACTCACGGAAAGGTTGCGGTCAACCATGAGCGACGAGCCACACCACACCCCGATTGTCACGATTGATCCTGAGCAGGCGGACCGGGAGCGTTTCGGCTTCTTGGTTAACCCCGACCTGACCTACCGACGCATTGTGTTCGATCTTGAAACCGCCCACCGCTTCCTCGGCGGTCTTACCGACGACTTTGTGGAGGTCGCTTTCGTGCAGCAGGGTTCGCGTTTCCACGCCATCTTCAACCCCGCCGCGGGCCAGCAGGGGGCGGAGCCTAACCCCGTCGCCTCCCTCGCGCGGAACACCGCGGCCACGGACAACCCCAACTTTCTCACGGACCCGTCGCGCGCCATCCTGGGCCCCGTCATCTTCGCCTCTAAGGAGGGAAAGAGCGTGGATGAGGCCACGATCGAGTCCGTCGAGCAGGCCATCCGCGCCGTCCGGAACTACCGGTTGGACAACGCGGAGGAGTACGAGCTGTGGCGAAATGCCGTGCTCAACAGGGTTGCCGAGAGCTAGCTTCACGCCTCTGGGTTGAGGTTGTCACCTAGCACTCACGAGGGTAGAGTGCTAACAGGTTGTTTCGAGGACAGTTGTTCACCCGCGACGACGGCTGGGCCCGCAAAGAACCGCTGGAAACAGACAATTTTCAACTCACCAGGAAAGGTCGTTGATCATGGCAAACGTCAACATCAAGCCACTCGAAGACAAGGTCCTCGTCCAGATCGCCGAGGCTGAGACCACCACTGCGTCCGGCCTGGTCATCCCCGATTCGGCCGCTGAGAAGCCGCAGGAAGCCGTCGTCATCGCCGTGGGCCCGGGTCGCTTGGACGACAACGGCAACCGCGTAGCCGTCGACGTGAAGGAGGGCGACACCGTCGTCTTCTCCAAGTACGGCGGAACCGAGCTGAAGTACAACGGGGAGGAGTACCTTCTCCTGTCCGCTCGCGACCTGCTGGCCGTCGTCGAAAAGTAAGAGTGAGGGCGTAGCCACACATGGCAAAACTAATTGCTTTTGACCAGGAGGCCCGCGAGGGCATCCAGCGCGGTGTAGACATCCTCGCCGACGCCGTGAAGGTCACGCTCGGCCCAAGGGGGCGCAACGTCGTCCTGTCTAAGGCCTGGGGCGGGCCGACCGTGACTAACGACGGCGTGACCATCGCTCGGGACATCGACCTTGACGATCCCTTTGAGAACCTCGGTGCCCAGCTGGTCAAGTCCGTCGCGGTGAAGACGAACGACGTGGCCGGTGACGGCACGACGACCGCAACGCTGCTCGCCCAGGCCCTCGTCGCCGAGGGGCTGCGCAACGTCGCCGCCGGTGCGAACCCGATCGAGCTGAACAAGGGCATCCTCGCCGCGGCCGAAAAGGCTGTTGAGGAGCTCAAGCGGCGCGCCACCGACGTGTCCTCCTCCGCGGAGATCGCCAATGTGGCCACCGTCTCCTCCCGCGACGCGGAGATCGGGGAGATGGTCGCTGGGGCGATGGACAAGGTGGGCAAGGACGGTGTCCTCACGGTCGAGGAATCCCAGTCCATGGAGTCCTACATCGACCTGACCGAGGGCATTTCCTTTGATAAGGGCTTTTTGTCTCCCTACTTCATGACGGATCCCGACGCCGGCCAAGCGGTGCTCGAGGGCGCGCGCGTCCTCCTCGTCCGCAACAAGGTGTCCTCGCTGCCCGACTTCCTGCCGCTGCTGGAGCAGGTGGCCAACGAGTCCGTGCCGCTGCTCATCGTCGCGGAGGACGTCGACGGGGAGCCGCTGCAGACCCTGGTGGTCAACACCATCCGCAAGACGCTCAAGGTCGTCGCCGTGAAGTCGCCGTACTTCGGCGAGCGCCGCAAGGCCTTCATGGACGACCTGGCAGTGGTCACGAACGCGACGGTCATCGACCCTGAGGTTGGCATCAACCTCAAGGACGTGACCCTGGACCAGCTGGGTTCGGCACGGCGCGTGACCGTCAATAAGGATGAAACGGTCATCGTCGACGGCGCGGGCACCGCAGAGGCCGTTGAGGAACGCCGCCAGCAGATCCGCCGCGAAATCGAGTCGACGGATTCGACGTGGGACAAGGAGAAGGCTGAGGAACGCCTCGCCAAGCTCTCCGGTGGTGTCGCCGTCCTGCGCGTCGGCGCTGCGACGGAGACGGAGCTCAACGAGCGCAAGCTGCGCGTCGAAGATGCAATCAACGCGGCCCGCGCCGCGGCCCAGGAGGGCATCATCGCGGGCGGTGGGTCCGCTCTCGTGCAGATCTCCAAGGAGCTCGAGGCCTTTGCCGACGACTTCGAGGGCGAGCAGAAGACCGGGGTACTCGCGGTCTCGCGCGCGCTGACAAAGCCCGCGTACTGGATTGCGGAAAACGCGGGTCTGGACGGCGCGGTTGTCGTCGCTAAGATTGCCGAGCTCGGCAACGGTGCAGGCTTCAACGCCGCCACCTTGGACTACGGCAACCTGGTGGAGCAGGGCATCATCGACCCGGTCAAGGTCACCCACTCCGCAGTGGTCAACGCCGCGTCCGTCGCGCGGATGATCCTCACCACCGAGGCATCCGTGGTGACCAAGTCCGCTGAGGACAACGAGGCCGGTCACGCGCACTAGCGGGTCTTACTTGGAGGAGACCGCGGCGACCTTCATGCCGCCGCGGGATCCGCCGCGCAACACCGCCTGGCGCTCGGATTCACTCATCCCGCCCCAGATGCCGTAGGGCTCGGCGACCTTCAGCGCGTGGTCCCGGCACTGGGAGAGAACGGGGCAGGTGTAGCAGATCGCCTTCGCGCGGTTCTCGCGCTGAGTCCGCGCCCGCCCGCGCTCCCCGTCTGGGTGGTAAAAGATTTCTGAGGCTTCGCCGCGGCACGCGCCGAGCAACTGCCAGTCCCAAAAGTCGGCGTTGGGGCCAGGGAGCTGGTGGGGCTGAGACATGAAAGGAATCTCCTTAGTCACGTTTTATCCTGTGCTGGTGCGGCGCACCGCTTTGGGATATTCGTCCGCCCGGGTTAACGGCGCGTGGCGCGCCGGTAACGCACAGTTTGAACTGGCGCCCACATTCTCAAAATCCGTGTGATTACCTGGGTGTTTGATTAAGGTTAAAGGTGGGTGAATTTCTCGATAGCCCGATCTCAATGCCCGGGTGGAAGCCGGTTGCGTAATATCAGTTGAGATGCGCAGTTGTGGCAACTGCACGGAGCGACGTTGAGGAAAGGGGGGGTCCGCGCCCGTGAACCCCCCCGTGAACCCTTCGGAGCTCAATGCCCAACTCTCCCGTTTAGTCCCGCGCGCTGTCGTTGGCGATAAGCGCGCCTTAGGCCAGGTGATGCGCCTTATTCATCCACCTGTGTTGCGCTACACCCGCGCGCGGATCGGGGGCGGGAAGACACCGACGGCGGAGGACGTCGCCCAGGAGGTGTGCCTCGCCGTCGCCTCGTCTATTTCCAAGTACGAGGACAAGGGCCGGCCGTTCATGGCGTTCGTCTACGGCATTGCGTTTAACAAAGTCGCTGATGCCCACCGCTTCATGGCACGCGACCGTCTCAACCCCACGGAGTCCGTGCCCGACCAAGAGTCTCACGAAGGGACACCCGAGGATCACGCCCTTGTTGGCGACGGTGGTAACAGAGTTCGCGAGTTGCTCGATTTACTCAGTGAAAAGGCTCGCAACATCCTCGTCCTGCGCGTTTTTGTCGGTCTGAGCGCGGAAGAAACAGCGGAGGTTGTGGGCGGCACGGCCGGGGCGGTTCGCGTCGCCCAGCACCGAGCACTGACAACCTTGAGAAAAGCTATCGAAGAAGGGGACCACCTATGAAGCGTCGGTCGGGCGGCCACAACGTGTCCGAACACCTGCGTCCCCTCGTGGACGACGACAAGTTCCTCACCGCGATCTCGCGCGGAACGGATCCCACGGACGGGGCGGACCCGCTCGCGGGATTGCTGCTTGGGCTGCGCGATGACGTCGAGAAGCCGATGCCCGACGCTCCCTCGTTCGGCGAGGGCGATGACCGTCGCGGGGTCAACCCGTGGCTGGCTGGTGTCATTGGCGCCGCTGCAGCCAGCGTGGCCGTCGTGGGGACGGGGGCGGCGCTCTACACAGCCACACCCGGTAGCCCGCTGTGGGGCCCCGCTTCGGCCGTCTTTGGCGATCGGGCAGCGGCCGTGGAACTGGCCAGCACCTTGGACCAGCTGGAGGTCGCGAGTGATTCCGGAGACACAGCCGCGGCTCGGGGCCTGCTCAGCCAAGCGAAGGTGCTCGTGGACGGCATCCACCCCGGCGGAAGCTCCACGAAAGCGCCCAAATCCGCCCCCGGAACGACCGTGCACGGGGCAACTGAGACGGAGACGGGCACTGCCACGGTGACCGTCTCGCTCGCTCCGTCGCCGAGCTCAGCCCCGCCCGCGGAGCCCTCGGCTGCCACCGCCACAGTGACGGTCACCCACACCGTCACAGCACAGCCGGAAACCGGCGAGCCTCAGCCCACTCAACCCGGCCCTTCCGAGCCCATCCAGGCCTCAACGACCGCGCCGACGACGACGATTATGCTGGGCGGGCCCGCACATTAACCGTCAGCGGGCGTCGAGCCCGTCGAGGTAGCCCAGGGCGTAGTCCCAGGGGACGTACGCCTCGACGTTCGGCTGGGCGCTCGGCTCATGGACGGGGGGAAGCTCCCCGCGCAGGCTGGCGAGCATGTTCTGCTCCATGATCTCCCAGTTGTAGTAGTGCAGTTGCTCACAATCCTCGCACGTGAAAAACACCCCGAGGATTCCGCGCGGGCTAAGCACCTTGCGGAACTCGCGCACCTGGGCGAGGTCGCGCGTGACGTCGCGGCGCTCCTCCGGCGTGAGCGGTTCGACGACCTCATCGTCCTCGATGAACGACGCGGGGTCGTTCGGGTCGTCCGCGAACGGGTCGAGGGGCATCATGTCGTCGTAATTCACGCTCACCAAGCCTATTTGCCCTCTGGGGCAGGAGCAATTCCCTTTCTCAGTGCGCGTTATATTATGGCCGAAGCGCTTAGAACACTAAGGGTTGCGTTGCGGGAAGGAGTTGCGTCGAGGTGGCCACTGAACGAGTTGTAACGGGTGGGGATGACCCCGAAAAGATCGCCCTCCGTGGGTTGACCTTCGACGATGTGCTCCTCCTGCCCGCCGAATCCCACATCGTGCCGGGCGAGGTTGACACGTCTTCCCAGTTCACTCGCAACATTCGCCTCGGCATTCCCATTGCCTCGGCAGCGATGGATACGGTCACGGAGTCGCGGATGGCTATTGCCATGGCGCGCCAGGGCGGGATCGGCGTGCTCCACCGCAACCTCAGCGCCGAAGATCAGGCGCAGCACGTCGACGTTGTGAAGCGGTCGGAGTCCGGGATGATCTCGAACCCGGTGACCGCTTCGCCGGAGATGACGCTTGCGGATGTCGACGCGCTGTGCGCTCGCTTCCGCATCTCGGGCCTGCCTGTCGTGTCGGAGGACGGCACGCTCGTAGGCATCATCACCAACCGTGACATGCGGTTTGAGCCCGATTTCACTCGGCCGGTCTCCGAGGTGATGACGGCCATGCCGCTCGTCGTGGCCGAAGACGGCGTGTCGAAGCAGGAGGCGCTGAGCCTGCTCAGCGCGAACAAGGTGGAGAAGCTGCCCATCGTCGATGCGTCCGGGAAGCTCTCCGGCCTCATCACCGTAAAGGACTTTGTGAAGAGCGAGCAGTACCCGAACGCGTCGAAAGACTCGCAGGGCCGCCTCCTCGTGGCTGCGGGTGTCGGGACGGGCGAGGATTCGTACCAGCGCGCCGGCCTGCTCGTGGAGGCGGGTGTCGACGCGCTTGTGGTCGATTCAGCGCACGCGCACAACAACCGCGTGTTGGAGATGGTGTCCCGCGTCAAGAAAGACTTTGGCGACCGCGTCGACGTGATTGGCGGAAACTTGGCGACTCGGGAGGCAGCGGCCGCGATGGTCGAGGCCGGCGCAGATGCCATCAAGGTGGGCATCGGGCCCGGTTCGATCTGTACAACCCGCGTTGTCGCCGGTGTGGGCGCCCCCCAAATTACGGCGATCTTGGAGGCATCCGTTCCGGCGGCCCGCGCGGGTGTTCCAGTGATCGCGGACGGTGGCATGCAGCACTCGGGTGACGTCGCCAAGGCTCTTGCCGCGGGCGCGTCGACGGTTATGCTCGGCTCGATGCTGGCTGGCACCCGCGAGGCGCCGGGGGACATCGTCGTGGTGGGCGGCAAGCAGTACAAGCGCTACCGCGGGATGGGTTCGATGGGCGCGATGCAGGGCCGCGGCCTGACGGGGGAGAAGCGCTCCTATTCCAAGGACCGGTACTTCCAGGCCGATGTCACCAGCGAAGACAAGTTGGTGCCCGAGGGCATCGAGGGTCGCGTGCCCTACCGCGGTGAGCTAGATGCCATCACTCACCAGATCGTTGGCGGGCTGCGCGCGGCGATGGGTTACACGGGGTCGGCGTCGATCGACGAGCTGAAGACGAAGCAGTTCGTGCAGATCACCAGCGCCGGCCTGCGAGAGTCTCACCCGCACGACATCACCCAGACCGTCGAAGCGCCAAACTACCGCAGCTAAAGGGGCACCGATGCGCGAATACTCAGAAATCGGGATCGGCAGGGAAGCCCGCCGGGCGTATGCTCTTGACGACATCACGGTCGTGCCTTCGCGGCGCACCCGTTCCTCGGCGGACGTGGACACCCGCTGGAATATCGACGCCTACACGTTCGACATTCCGGTTGTCTCCCACCCGACGGACGCGCTAGCCAGCCCTGAGTTCGCCATTGAAATGGGGCGGCTTGGTGGGCTCGGCGTGCTCAACGCCGAGGGGTTGCTGGCGAGGCACCCGTCCTTCGAGGACGCGGTGGAGACGGTAACCCGGCTCGCACGAAGCGGCGACGATATGGACAGCGTGGGCGACGTTTTCTGTTCCCGCGCCGCCGCCACGAAGGCGCTGCAGGAATTGCACGCGGCCCCGCTTGATGTCGACCTGCTCGCGGAGCGGATCGCGCAGGTCCGCGACTCGGGCGCTACCGTTGGGGTGCGGGTGTCGCCGCAGCACGCTCGCGAGGTCGCGCCCGCTGCCGTCAAGGCCGGGGCGGAGATCCTCTTCATCCAGGGCACCCTCGTTTCTGCCGAGCACGTGCAGCGAGGCGGGGAGCCGCTGAACCTCAAGGAGTTCATTGGCACCTTGGAGGTTCCGGTGGTCGTCGGCGGCGTGTACGACTACACCACCGCGACGCACCTCATGCGCTCCGGTGCGGTGGGCATTATCGTCGGCTCGGGAACAGCCACTAGCGAGCGCTCGGGTGCGAAAGCCCTCGGGCTCCCCATGGCGACGGCAATTGCCGACGTTGCCGCCGCGCGCCGCGAATACCTCGACGAGACGGGTGGGCGCTACGTCCACATTCTTGCGGACGGCGAGATTCGCTCGAGCGGAGACATTGCAAAGGCGATTGCGTGCGGGGCCGACGCGGTGGTCCTCGGTCGGCCGCTGGCACGTGCCCAGGAGGCTGCGGGGCGCGGGGTGTACTGGGAGTCGGCGGCGGCCCACCCCCGGCACCCGCGGGGCGGTGTGGGCACCGTGGCGTTGCCGGACGAACTGCAGCAGTTGGCGACGATCCTGCAGGGGCCGTCGACGGACCCGACGGGGGCGTTGAACCTGGTTGGGGGGTTGCGGCGGATCATGGCTAAGTGCGGGTACACCGATGTCAAGGCGTTCCAAAAGGTAGGGCTGGCGGTTCGTCGATAGAGGGCTTTCGACTGTCGCCGTGCGGGAGTAGATTCCCTGTGGTGGTTACTCACAGTGACAGACCCTTGCGGCAGGTTCGCCGGGACAATTTTTCCGTCGAGCCGTCTCAAGAACGCACGTACCCCTGGTGGCAGGTGATGTGCCTGTCGGGCGTCGATTACTTCTCCACCCTCGGTTATCAACCCGGTATCGCGGTCCTCGCGGCCGGGGTTCTCGCGCCCTTTGCCACCATGATCCTCATCGCGGTCACGCTCATCGGTGTTGTCCCAGTATACAGCCGAGTAGCGCAGCGCTCGCCCTACGGCATGGGGTCGGTGGCGATGGTGGAGAAGCTGACCCGCGGGTGGCACGGGAAAGTCCTTGTCCTCGTCCTGCTGGGCTTCGCTGCGACGGACTTCATGGTCACCATCACGCTGTCCGCCGCTGATGCCTCCGCCCACCTCCTCGGCTCCGACTCATCCCCCCACCAAATGTTGGTCACCTTGGTGCTGATCGCGGTATTGGCCATCGTCTTCCTCCTCGGTTTCCGAGAGGCGGTCACCGTGGCGGTCGTTCTGGTGGGTGCGTACCTCGCCCTAACCTTCGTCGTCGTTGCCGCGGGCGCCGGGCAGCTCATCGCCCACCCGGGTTATCTGCAGAGCTGGGCCGGCGCCGTTCACGCTCAGAACCCCGACCCACTGGCTATTGCGGCGCTGAGCGCCATCGTCTTCCCCAAGCTCGCCCTCGGTCTGTCCGGTTTCGAAACGGGCGTGTCCGTCATGCCGCTCCTGCGCGCCCCCACCCTCGGCGAGCGAATCCAGAAGGGGCGGCGCCTGCTGTTGACAAGCGCGCTCCTGATGAGCTTCTTCCTGTTCGCCTCGTCGTTCCTCGTCGCTACCCTGATCCCGGCGCAGGAGTTCGCGGCGGGCGGGTCCGCGAACGGACGCGCCCTCGCCTGGATCGCCGACCATTACCTGGGCTCCGGGTTTGGCAACGTCTACGGCTGGGTGACAACGGCCATCCTCTGGTTCGCCGGCGCGTCGGCAATGTCGGGAATGCTCGCGCTCATCCCGAAGTACCTCCCGCGATTTGGCATGGCGCCCGAGTGGGCTCGGCGTTCCCGGCCGATAGTGGTGCTGCTGGCCGCGATCGCGGTGCTGATTACGGTGGCGTTCCGGGCGGACGTCGAAAAGCAATCGGGTGCGTACGCCACGGGCGTGTTGGTAGTCATCCTTTCGGGTGCCGTGGCGGTGACTGTGACGGAGCGGGGCCGCACGGCGCGGCTGTGGTTCGCCGCGATCTCGCTGCTTATGGGCTTGACGCTGCTGGCCAACGTCATCGAGCGCCCGGACGGGTTGCACGTGGCGGGTTTCTTCATCGTCACCATCGTCGCCGTGTCCTTCGCGTCGCGCGCGGCGCGCTCGTACCAGCTGCGCGAAAACGGCGTCACCTTTGACGAGGAGGCACTGTCGCTTCTCGACGTCCCCGGGGCCGTCCTCCACCTCATGCCCGCCGCGCCCTGCCACGATATTTCCACCAAGGAGGAGCGTGTTCGGCGCCGCCACCACCTCGATGAGAGCGTGCGCGTCGTGGCCCTGGAGATTTCGGTGCGGGACCCGAGTGCCTTCGAGGAGCCCTACGATGTCGTGGGCGATGGCGGCGTCTTGCGGGTGCACGCCGCCTCTATCGCCAACGCGGTCGCCGTGATCTCGCTTGAGATTCAGCGCTTAACCGGCAAGCACGTGGAGGTCTACTTCGAATGGGCGCCTGAGGGGCCGCTTAAGGCGGCGCTGGGGACCGTCTTCCTCGGCCGGGGCCAGGTGGCCACCGTGACGCACGAAATCTTGCGTTCGGTGGGTGAGGATGTGCCCGACATTCACGTAGCCTGACGTCGGCTAGGATACAGGGGGTGATGACACCGCATCCCCGTCCCGTTCTAGTTGTCGACTTCGGCGCTCAGTACGCCCAGCTCATCGCCCGCCGGGTGCGCGAGGCCCGCGTGTACTCGGAGGTAGTCCCCTCGACGGTGACTGCTGCGGACGTGCGCGCCAAAGACCCTGTCGCGCTTGTCCTATCCGGCGGGCCCTCGTCCGTCTACGAGGAGGGCGCCCCGAGCCTGGACCCGGAGATTTTTGAGCTCGGCCTTCCTATCTTCGGGATCTGCTACGGCTTCCAGCTCATGACGCAAGCGCTGGGCGGGAAGGTCGCGCACACCGGTGCCCGCGAGTACGGGCGTACGACGATGTTGACCAGCGAAGGGGCCCTGCATGCGGGCTTGCCCACCGAACACCCGGTGTGGATGAGCCACGGTGACTCCGTGACGGAGGCACCCGAGGGCTTTACCGTGACCGCCTCGACGCCGGGGGCTCCCGTCGCCGCTTTCGAATGCCTCGAACGCAAGCTCGCGGGAGTGCAGTACCACCCTGAGGTGCTGCACTCGCCCCATGGACAGCAGGTGCTCACCCGCTTCCTCACCGATATCGCGGGCCTCGAGCGGTCGTGGACGGCCTCTAACATCGCCGACCAGCTGATCGAGCAGGTCCGGGAGCAGGTTGGTGAAGACGGCCGTGCGATCTGCGGGTTGTCCGGTGGAGTGGACTCCGCCGTCGCCGCCGCGCTCGTTCAGCGAGCGATCGGGGACCGGCTGACGTGCGTCTTTGTGGACCACGGCCTGCTGCGCCAGGGGGAGCGCGAGCAGGTGGAAACCGATTTCGTCGCCGCCACCGGTGCGCGTCTGGTCACCGTCGATGAGCGGGAGGCCTTCCTGGATAAGCTGGCGGGCCTGACGGACCCGGAAGCGAAGCGCAAGGCCATCGGCGCGGAGTTCATCCGCTCATTCGAGCGCGCCGTCGCTTCGGTGCTTTCCGACCACCACGTTGACTTCCTCGTGCAGGGCACCTTGTACCCCGACGTCGTGGAATCGGGCGGGGGCACGGGGGCGGCGAACATCAAGAGCCACCACAACGTGGGCGGGCTGCCCGACGACGTCGAGTTCACTCTCGTTGAGCCGCTGCGTTCGCTGTTCAAGGACGAGGTCCGCGCCGTCGGGCGCGAACTGGGCCTGCCCGAAGTCATTGTGAACCGCCAGCCTTTCCCGGGCCCGGGCCTGGGCATTCGTATTATTGGCGAGGTGACGGCCCAGCGCCTGGAGACTTTACGCGTTGCCGACGCGATCGCCCGCGAGGAGCTCACTCGAGCCGGCCTCGACCAGGAGATCTGGCAGTGCCCGGTGGTCCTGTTGGCCGACGTACGCTCCGTCGGCGTGCAGGGCGACGGGCGCACGTACGGCCACCCGATCGTCCTGCGCCCGGTTGCGTCCGAGGACGCGATGACGGCGGATTGGGTGCGGTTGCCGTACGAGGTGCTGGAAACCATCTCCACCCGCATTACAAACGAGGTGGCCGGCGTGAACCGGGTGGTTCTCGACGTCACCTCGAAGCCACCGGCCACCATCGAGTGGGAGTAACTAGCCCGCAACGCGGATGGACCCGATTCCCACCTCGGCTTCGAGGTGGAGCGTGGCCCCGGATGTGTCGTTGTTAAGCACGGCGGGGCACTCCGTTTCGCCGACCCCGGTGTGACATGTCAGCTCGGTGCGCACGTCGGCAGGCGGAACGATGGTCACTTCCCCGATGCCGTGGGTGACGGTGACAGTGCGGTCATCGTCGAGGGGTTCCAAACCAGCCAGGTCTAGACTGACTGACCCCACGCCGGTCTCGTAGGACTCGCGCAGGTTGTCGGTGACGGTGTACGCCTTACTACCGGCCACGTCGCTATCCCGGATAACCAGGCCCGCCGCACCGAGCGCGGTGACGAGGACCGCCGCCCCACCGGCGACGAGGATCCAGGGCACGAGCCTGTTTCGTTTGGGTGCGGGTTCCGGTTCCGCGGGCGGGGGTTCTGGCAGGTCCCACAGCTCCGGGGCGGTGCCCAGCGGGTCCCAGCTGGGCGGGGTCGTTCTCCCGGCGCCCGGGTGTGGGTAACCCACCGGCGTGGTCAGGTGGGACGTATCAACGGGGGGCGCGGTGTCCTCCGGCGCTGCCAGCAACCCCTCTGGCGGGAGCGGCTGCCTCGTATGTAGCAAGTACAGCGCCAGCGCCGCCACAGCGAGGGTGACCAGGGAGGAGAGGGCACCCGCCCCGCCAGCGCCGAAGGTGAGGCTGGGGAAGAAAACGAACAACCCGACCAAGAGCCACCAGCCCGTATCGCGGTCGCGTCTCTCTTCGGCGGAGAGCTTTTCTTTCGGGGTACTGATGCCTGTCCAGGGGGAGGTTGTCATCCCGAACCGCGGCATGATCATCCAGAGCAGGAGGTAGAGGAAGATCCCGCCACCGAAGGACAGGGAGAGGGCGACGAACGCGAGGCGGACGAGGGTGGGGTCAAGTCGGTAGCGGGCGCCGATTCCTTCGCAGACGCCGGCGACCATGGCGTTGCCGCCCTGGCTCTGCGGGAGGCGGGGAGGGCGGGTGCGCCACATGTCTGAAAGAGTGCTGTTGAGGTCCATGGCTTCAGTGTCGCCGCGAGGGCGGTGCTGCACCATCGGGATCCGCCCGGATTTCCAGGTTCAGGGTCTTCCCGGATGGCCCCCAGGGCCGGCGCTGACACAATAGGGGCTATGTCTTCCCCCCTGTATCCGCGGTTACACCGCGTCCGCGGCGGACGCGTCGTCGCCGGAGTGGCAGCAGGCGTGTCTGCCCACCTCGGCGTGGACGTGAAGTGGGTGCGGGTGTTTTTCGCGGCGGCCGCGTTTGTCAGCGGCGTGGGGGTGATCCTCTACGCCGCGCTGTGGATGTTCACCAAGCTGGAAAGCGGCGTCACCGTCGAGAGAGACGTGTGGCCGCGCGCGGCCTACGCGTTGCTCGTGGCGGTGGGGTGCGTTGGTGCAGCGGTGTCGTTATCCCTGGTCAGCGGCGCGGGGGGAGCTTTTACCGGGGTCCTAGGCGTGGTGGCGGTCGGGGCGATAGTGGTGTGGCAGGCCTACGACAGGGGAGTGTCCTCCCGGGGCAGTCGCGCGGCCCTAGGGGTGGGTATTTTCTTGGTGATGGGGGGCGTGCTGGCCATCGCGCTGCTCGGGGACAGAGGGGGCACCGCGGGCACTGTCGTCGCGGTCCTCGCCAGCGTCTTCGGCAGCGGCTTGCTGGTCGTGCCCGTCATTGTGCGGCTGGCCACGTCCTTGCTCGAGGAGCGCCAAGCCAAGGCCGCTGCCGACCAGCGCGCGGAGATCGCCTCCCGGTTGCATGACTCGGTGTTGCAGACCCTCGCGCTCATCCAAAAGCGCGCTGGGAACGCGGAGGAGGTCGCCCGCCTCGCCCGCAGCCAAGAGCGCGAGCTGAGGGCGTGGCTTTTCGACGCCACAGGGTCCGCCAGCCCCGCCCCGACGACGGTTTTTAGCGCCCTCGTCACGGCAGCCGGCGAGGTCGAAGACCTCTACTCGGTAGACATCCGCCCGGTCACCGTCGGCGAGGATTGCCCGTTCACGGATGAGACCGAGCCGCTCGTGCTGGCGGCGCGGGAGGCGATGGCCAACGCGGCAAAGCACGCCGGGGTGGGCCAGGTCGACGTGTACGCGGAACACCTTGGCGGGCAGCTCAGCGTGTTCGTGCGCGACCGCGGCTGCGGGTTTGATCCGCAGACGGTGCCGGACGACCGGCACGGGTTGCGCGACTCGATCTGTTCCCGGATGGAACGGGCGGGCGGCCGCGCGGAGGTGAGAACCCGCCCGGGGGAGGGGACCGAGGTGGAACTCACCCTCGGTTGAGCAGCGAGGCGGCTGTTTTGTCCGTCTCCTGCAAGAAGGAAGGGTCCGTCCCCGGCATCGGCGAGATCGTGGTGTCGGACCACTGGCCACCGGTTGGAATGCCGATGATGTGAAGGCGCGTGTCCAGTGAACCGTCGGGGTGGACGGTGCGCCGCGTCGACGGGTCGGTCTCCGGCGCCGGGGTGGGCGCGCCGTCGGGTGCGAAGGGGCGAACGCGGCCGGCTTCGATAATGGAGCGGAAGAGGGGGTCGGCGGGACGGCGGATATCCGGGGCGGGAAGGAAGGCGTCGGCAAGCGTGGGCGCACTGGCGCTGCGACTGCCGCTGGTGATGGTGTAGCCCTCCTCGCTCCTGGCCAGTGCCGGGAGGGGACCGAGGAACGTGACGAGGCCGGCGTCGACGAGAGCGAGGAGCTCCTGGGTGCGGAACAGCGGGGGGCCCGAGCCGACCATCTGGCCGAAGTTCATGAACGCGGGCAGCGCGCGGTCTGAGGATGGGCAACGGCCGTTCTCGGCAGCGTAGGACGCGGGGCGGCGGGCCACCGAGATGACCCACAGCCCCGCCTTGACGGGCGAGTTCCGGGCGGCGACCGCCTCGGCGATGTCACGCTCCATCTTGGTGCCAATCAGGCCGGTGAGCTCGTCGATGCTCAGGCTTTCAGTGCCGGCGAGGGGGTTGATCCACTCATTGAGGTCGAAGGGCTGCGAGCTCATCCCGCTGAGGTGGGCAGTGAGCGCCGCGGGCACCGCGCTGAAGTCCCCGCACAGGTCGGCGGAGTCGATTGCCTTCAGGATGTCCTCCAGGCTGGCGTTGAGGGACTCAGGGCGGACGCGGGCGAGAGTGGTGTAGTACTCGGCGTAGGAGTCGCGCACGATAGCGGGCCAGAACACCTCACCGAAGCGCGCGGAACCTGACTCCACTGCCTCACGGGCGACGCTGCGCAGGCGCGGCATGGCGGGCCGCGGGGGGAGGGAGTGGTACTCGGATTTGGGCAGGTAGGGGTATCCGCGTCCGGAGGTGACGAGGAGGCGCGGTTCGCGTCCCGACGCCTCGTAGCGCAACCCCGAGCGGGAGGTGGGCTCAGAAACAAACCGGCCGCCGCGATCGATGGTCACCAGCGCCATGAGGTCGAAAAAGCCCATGCCCAGGCCGCGCACGAGGACGTCGCCACCCGCCGGCAGCGTGTCGACGTCCTGCTCGACTGGGTTGTCGGGGGCCATCCAGGCGGGGCCCCCGACGCGCCTGCCGGCGGGCAGGACCCAGCCGGTGGCCAGCACGGTCGCATCCGCGGTGACGGTGGTGCCGTCGGCCAGGGAGATGACGTCGGCATCGCCCTGGCTGCGCACGCCGGTGGCGCGGGTGGCGTGCTCGACCACGGTGACGGTGTCAGGCAGCTGAGCGAGAGCCACCCGGTAGACCCAGCGCAGGTATTCCCCGTAGAGGGTGCGGGAAGGATTGCTTTCGGGCAGCGTCGCGTCGATCTCCGCTGAGTAAGCGGTGGGGGCGGCGACCGGGTAAGCGTCGAAAAGCGATGCCTTCGGCTTCGAGATCCCCTCGCGCTCGCCGCGGATGAGCTGGATCCACTCGTACATGGTGGGCCCCTCGAGGACGGGGGCGCCGACGGTCGCGCCGGGTTCGGTGAACAGCGTGACAGCGCCGGCCAGGGTGTTCATACACAGCGTTGATGTTTGAGAGGTGTCCCAGACCCGCCCGGCGCCGATCTGGGCGTCGTCGATGAGGTGGAGGGCGATCTGCCTCGGGCCTAATTCGCGGAGGTAGGCAGCGAGGCGCTCGATAACTGAGATGCCGCGCGGACCCATTCCCACGATCGCGATGGTGCTATCGGCTGGCATAACGGTCCTTTCTGTTTAGACAGAATAGTCTACTCTTGGAATACCACTCCGTCTAACTGTGTTATTGTTCGAGAATTCCGCACAACCCGATAGAAGGGAAACCGCAGTGAAGCTATCGCTTCCAGGCTCGATAGGTGCCACACTCGTCGCGGTCGCAACGTTGACGAGTTGCGCGGCGCCCTCGGACGAGGCAAGCTCCTCGAGCGAGGACGAGGTCCTCACCTACCTCGAACCGAACTGGTTCACCACCCTCTATCCGCCAGCTGCGGGTTACTACCCGAACGGTGGCGTGGTCAATCAAATCACGGACCGGTTGCTCTATCAGGACCCCGATACCCTCGAGCTCGAACCGTGGATCGCTACGTCCCTTCCCGAGGTCAACGCCGACGCCACCGAGTTCACCTTCGACATCCGCACCGACGTGACGTACTCCGACGGCACGCCCCTAACGGCGCGCAACGTGGTGGCCAACATCGATCTTTACGGCAAGGGGGACAAGTCGCGCCTGCTCAGCAAGTCTGAGCAAATCAGTAACTACGACTACGGTGAGGTCGTCGACGACGACACCGTCCGCTTCCACTTCACGGCGCCGGCCCCGGGCTTCGCCCAGGCGGTCTCCGTCTACAACGCCGGGTTGCTTTCCGACGCCACCCTCGCGCTGCGCAACGAGGACTACGGCCCCGGCAACGCCGTCAACATCATCGGCTCCGGACCCTTCGTCATCACGGGCGAATCCCTCGGCACCGACCTCACCCTGACCACCCGCGAGGATTACAACTGGGCCCCGCCGTCGCTGGAGCACCAGGGCCGGGCGAGGATCGGCGGGGTGCACGTCACGCTGGCGGCCGAGGAGGCGATGCGCACCGGCGCCGTCATCTCCGGCCAGGCCGACGTCGTGCGCAGCGTCACCGCGCCCGCGGAGCGGCACCTTGCCGACGAGGGCGTGCAGGTGTACTCGCGCGGCACCAATTCGATGAACAACCAGTTGGCGCTGCGTTTCAACCACCCGCTGCTGCAGGACATCAGGACGCGCCAGGCGCTCGCCCACGCCGTGAACCGGGAGGAAATCCTGCGCGTGCTGTTCTCGGACTCCTACCCGCTCGCCACGTCCACGGTCGCGACAACCGGGCTGGGGTACGCGGAGCAGGACCCGCAGGCCTACGCTTTCGACCCCGACCGGGCCCGAGCCCTCCTCGCCGAGGCGGGCTGGACCGCTGGCTCCGACGGCATCATGGAAAAGGACGGCCAGCGCCTTGCGCTGCGCGTCAACATCGCGGGCCCCCAGCCGCGCTCCCGCGAAGTACAGACCATGATTCAGGACCAGCTGCGCGCCGTAGGCATCGCCCTAGAGATTAACTCCGGTGATAACGCGAGCCAGAACGCGGACGCGAAAGACCAGAACAAGATTCAGATCTATCACTCGATGGTGGGCCGGGCCGACTACGACGCAATCAACTCGCTCTACTCCGTCGGGACGCGCGATGTGTTTATCAACCAAGACGCCGAGGGAAACGTGATCGACCAGCACCTCGAGGACCTGCTGCAGCGCGTCGTGTCCACCCCGGATGACGCGGGGCGCGCAGCCGCGACGCGGGATGTGCAGGACTACATCACCCAGCAGGCCTACTCCATTCCCCTGTTCGAGGAACCGCAGGTGTACGCACTGTCCCCGCGCGTGAAGGGATTCCGTACCGAGAGCGTGGCGCGGCCGTCGTTCTATGACGTCTACATCGAAAGCGAGGACAACTGATGTCGCTCATTCTCCGGCGGATCGGACAGGCGCTCATCGTCCTGCTGCTGGCCTACACGCTCGCGTTCTTCCTGCTCTCCGCCCTCCCCTCGGACGGCGTGATGGCCCGCTACGCCGACCCGGCGTTGGGTCTGTCCCAGGCTGAGATTGACGGGATCCGGCAGGAGATGGGCGTCGATAAGCCTCTTGCCGTGCAATTCTTTACCTCGCTGGCGGGCTTTTTCACCGGTAACCTGGGCTACTCGGTCCGGACGGGCACCCCCGTCTCGCAGTTGATCGCCGACGCCCTCCCGCACACCCTCGCGTTGGCGGCGGCCGCGGTAGGCCTGGCGGCCATCGTCGCGCTCGTCACCGCTTACGTGGCGACGCTTCCCGGCCTGCGCCTCGTGCGAGCCTTCTTCCGCGCGCTGCCGTCCTTCCTGGTCTCGCTTCCCGGTTTCTGGGTGGCTATCCTGCTCCTCCAATTCGTCTCCTTCCGCTTGGGCTGGGTCAACGTGATCGACCCGGGTCCGCTAGAAGGCCTCATCCTCCCCGCGCTGACCCTTTCGGTGCCCATGGCCGCCCCGCTCGCGCAGGTGCTGATTCGCTCCATCGACGAGGTCAGGGAGCAGCCCTTTGTGCAGGTGGCGCGCTCGCGCGGGGCGACGGAGACGCGCATCTTCTTCCGGACGGTGCTGCGCAACGCCTCCCTGCCCCCGCTGACGATGGCGGGACTGCTCTTCGGCGAGCTCGTCGGCGGCGCGGTCGTGACGGAGACCGTGTTCGGGCGCACAGGCCTGGGTTCGCTCGTGGTCTCGTCGGTGTCGAACCGTGACACGCCGGTGCTCCTGGGTGTCGTCCTCATCGCCGCGGTCGCTTACGTCCTAATCAACCTCGTCGTGGATCTTCTGTACCCGGTGATCGACGTTCGCCTGCGCGAGCGCTCCCTCACCCCGAACCGATTGGTGGCGGCATGACAACTGCACTTTCAACCCGCGCGCAGGCCAACACGTGGCGTGCTCCCGGCTCCGTTTTGTCCCTGATCGTGCTGGTTGTCGCGCTGTTGTGGGCCGTGTTCCCCGGCGCGTTTGCCCCGCACGATCCCTTCCGCGGCACTGACGTCGCCCTCCTTGCCCCGAGCGCCGAGCACTGGTTCGGCACCGATTCGGTGGGCCGGGACCTGTTCTCCCGCGTGGTGTTCGGTGCGCGCCAATCCCTGCTCGGCGCGCTAGTCGCGGTCGCCGTGGGGCTGGTCGCGGGCACGCTCATCGGGCTCATCGCTGGCAGCGTGCGCGGTGCGGTGGACACCGTGCTCATGCGACTTGTCGACGTCCTTCTTGCGATCCCGGGCATCCTCCTTTCCCTGTCCATCATCATCGTGCTGGGATTCGGGTCCGTTCAGGCTGCCTTTGCGGTCGGCGTGACATCGATCGCCGCCTTCGCCCGCCTCGCCCGGTCTCAGGTGATCACCGTGGCCAATACCGATTTCGTGGAGGCCGCCTACGGCTCCGGCGCGACCCGAGCTGCCGTGCTTGCGCGCCACATCCTGCCGAATTCGCTGACCCCGGTTCTCGCCCTGGCCGCGCTTCAGTTCGGCACCGCGATCCTGCAACTGTCCATTCTCGGCTTCCTGGGCTACGGGGCGCCGCCGCCCACGCCGGAGTGGGGCCTCATCATCGCCGAGGGGCGCGACTTCATGGCCACCGCTTGGTGGATCATCGTCCTTCCGGGCCTGGCCATCGTCGCCACCGTCATGGCCGCCAACCGCCTGTCCCAGAACTTCTCCACGGAGGTGGAAGCGTGACAACGAGCCCTTCTCAGCCGATCCTCAGCGTCGAGGACCTGACCGTGTCGTACGGTGACGTTCTCGCCGTCGACAACGTGAGCTTCACCGTCAACCCGGGGCACATGACCGCGATCGTCGGGGAGTCCGGCTCGGGCAAGACGACCTCGGCGATGGCCGCGATCGGCCTGCTCAGTCCCTCCGCTCGCCTCGAAAGTGGCGCGATCCGTTTCGGCGGAAAGGACATCGTGGGGTCCACTCACGCGCAGTGGCGCTCCCTGCGCGGGGCCCACATTGGGCTCGTCCCGCAGGATCCCAACAACTCCCTCAATCCGCTTGCCACGATCGGGGCTTCGATCGAAGAGGGCATGGAGATCCACGGGATCGGCGATCGGGCGTCGAGAAGAAAGCGCGCCCTTGACCTGCTGGCGGAGGTGGGAATCGACGACCCGGAGCGCCGCTACAACCAGTACCCCCACGAGCTATCGGGCGGTATGAAGCAGCGCGTGCTCATCGCCGCGGCGGTCGCGCTTGAGCCGGACGTTCTGATCGCCGACGAGCCCACCTCGGCCCTCGACGTCACCGTGCAAAAAACCATCCTCGACCTGCTCGACCGGATGCGCACCGAGCTCGGCCTGGGCCTGCTCTTTATCACCCATGACCTCGCGGTGGCGGGCGACCGCGCCGATAACGTGGTGATCATGGAGCACGGCCGCGTCGTGGAGTCGGGGTCCGCCGCGACCGTGCTCGCCGCGCCGCGGGAGGAGTACTCGAAGCGCCTTCTTGCCGACGCCCCCTCGCTCGCCGTCGCCAACGCCCACCACCGGCCGCCCACGTCGGAGGAGGTCATCGTCTCGGTCCGCGACCTGAGGAAGGTTTACGGCGACTTCACCGCCGTCGACGGGGTGTCCTTCGACGTGCGGCGCGGTTCGACGCACGCGCTGGTGGGGGAATCGGGGTCGGGAAAGACAACGACGGGTCGCGCAGTGTCTCTCTTTACCGCACCCACCTCGGGGTCCATCACCCTCAACGGGGAGGAAGTCGGCGGCTCACCCGCCCTTCGGCGCCTGCGGGGCACGGTCCAGCTCGTGCACCAGAACCCCTTTTCCTCGCTGGACCCGCGGATGACAGTGGGTGATATTGTGGCGGAGCCGTTGCGGAACCTGGGGCGCCAGTCGCGTCGTGAAGCGCGGGCTCGCGCTGCTGAGTTCCTGCCTCGCGTCTCACTCGACCCCGCGCTCGCACTCCGCCGCCCGGCCCAGCTGTCCGGTGGCCAGCGGCAGCGCGTCGCGATCGCCCGCGCGCTGATCGTGGACCCCGCGATCGTGGTGTTCGACGAGGCCGTCTCCGCGCTCGACGTCACCGTCCAGGCGCAGATCCTCTCCCTACTTGAGAACCTGCAACGCGAACTGGGCCTGACTTACATCTTTATCTCGCACGACCTCGCTGTCGTCCGCCAAATCGCTGACACGGTCAGCGTGCTGAGCCACGGGCACCAGGTTGAATACGGCCGAGCCGAGGAGGTCTTCGATCACCCCCGCAGCGAGGTCACACGCACACTTATCGACGCCATCCCGGGCGCGACCTTCCGCGCCCGCCAGTTAGGAGAGTTCAATGTCTAACATCATCGATTTGCTGTCCGACATCCCCGACGACGTCGCGCGCTTGCGCCGCGCCCGGCCCGACGCCGTGGCGAACGCCGAACTCAGTTTCCAGGCGCTGTTCGAGCCCGCCGAAGAGAAGGACCTGCCGCAGGCGTGGCGCTACGCCGTGGCCACCTTTATCGCCGGGGTGTCCGGTTCCAGCTCTGCCGCTCGCTTCTACCGCGACCTGCTCAGCGACGAGGCGGGCGAGGACCTGATCACTCTTGTCAACGAGGCCATCGCTCGAGGCACGTCGACGGGCCCGTACACAGGCGGTGAATACGTCGTTTTCGACGGGCCGCACGCGGGCTTGTCCGCTGCCCTCGACTTCGCTCACCTGCTCACGTTCCACCCCAAAGACGCCTCACCAGCAGCGATCGGGCACCTGCAACGCGCAGGGTTCAGCGACGACGCCATCGTCTCGCTGGCCCAGCTCATCTCGTTCGTCGCGTTCCAACTGCGCGTCGCTCATGGCCTCCACGTCCTCGCCGGTGGCTCTGCTGCCGCTCCCGCCACTCGCGCCCGCGGCGTCGCAAACCCGGGGTGGGCGCCCGGTCCGCGCACAATTCTTCCCGACGTCGTATCGCCCACCCACTTTGTCAACCATTCCCTCGGGTGGAAGCCCTGGGTGGCAGACCTACCCAAGGAGCAGTTCACCCCCGCGCACTACGACGCCTTGGTCGAGCCCTCCCGCATCGATTCGGAGTACTTCCGCCTGCTCGCGCGCGACCCCGCTGCGCTCAAGGCCCGCACGCTGACCGACTTCGATATCTTCTTCAACACCGAGGGCGGGTTGGGGCGCGCCGAGCGCGAGCTCGTCGCCACCGTCGTGTCCCGCCTCAACGGCTGCGAGTACTGCGCGTCGGTGCACCAGGCACGCTCGAAGCAGGAGGGCGGAGACGCCGAGGCCATCGACGGGCTTCTTCGCGACGGTGTGGGCGCCGACCTCGGCACAGACGCATGGAACGCTCTTCGCGACGCCGCGGTCTCCCTCACAGCGACACCCTTCGAGTTCGGGCCGGGGGACGTCGAGAAGTTGCGCGCCGCGGGTTGCGATGAGCTCGCGATTATCGACGTCGTGAACTCCGCGTCCTTCTTTAACTGGGCCAACCGTTTAATGCTGACCCTGGGCCAGCCGGACGTGCCGAAGCGATTTAGGTAACGGGGGCGAAAAAGTCCGCAATGCGGACTTTTTGTGGGGGGGGGGGAGCTCGGAGTCCGCATTGCGGACTTTCTTTTCGAAAATTTATTCGCATTCCCCTCGACCTCGGTTCGAACATTCGTTACAATAAAAGTGTTCATCGGCACGGTTTCGGAGGGGAATGCCATGGCTACAGGTTTGAGTTCGAATAATACGTCGATAGACTTTGTTGCCGCGGAGATTACGGCGGACATTGTCGGAGTGTTCGGGAGGATTACGCGGCAAAAGGCGTACTTGTTACAGCGTATCGGGCAGTTCGACGCGCTTGGTTTGGCGCGCAGAATGGGAGCGTCGACAACAGCGATGTGGCTGATTCAGCGCCTCGGCGTATCGAACACGACCGCCCACGAGTACGTTAAGCTCGCCCGTGCGCTGCGCCTATTTGCCCTGCTCGAACGGGCTTTCGGGGCGGGTGAGGTGTCCTATTCGAAGGTGCGCCTGGTTCTCCCGTACATGACGGAAGGCAACGAGGAAGAGCTTGTGGGCATGGCACGCAGCATGGGTTACCACGAGCTCGAGATCGCGCTTGCAGGCAGACCACGCAACGATGACGGCGAGCGCGAACGCCCGCGGTCCTACGTGAGGATGAACACTCGACCTGATGGAAGGGTGAAGCTCTGGGCCGAGTTCAGCCCCTCGGAGGGGGCGCAAGTGATGGCAGCGCTCAAACTAGGGGAAATCGCGTACTACGACACGGAGGTGCCGGCCGGAGAGCCCACTGAAACGCTCGGGGAGCGGTTGGATGGCATCGTCGATGACCTGGAAAAACGGCCCGAGGTACAGGAGAAGAGGAGGGCAGCCTCTGGGTTCGGGTTGCCGCTGGGGAAGGTCCTGCTGTCCTCGTTCATGGGAATGGTCAATATGGTTCGTGCCCGGCCGAAGAACCCGCTGCGGACCCCGGCGGCGCACGTCAACATCGTTGTGACGTCGGATGGGCGGGCGTTTCTACCCAATAACTCGGGGGCGGGTGCGCAGTCGGTGGCGAACCTTGTGGCAAACGGGCTGATGAGGGTCAATACCGTCGACGAAACCGGCCTCGTGCTCAACACCGGGCGGTCCTTCAGGCTCGCCACGGATGCCCAGGTTAACGCGCTCATGGTGATGTGGGGCGGGATGTGCGCCATGCCGGGCTGCACGCACTCACGATTCATGGAGATGCATCACATCCAGGACTGGGCAGACGGGGGCACGACGGATCTGGACAATTTGCTGCCCCTCTGCTCCGCGTGCCACGGCCTTGTTACGGACGGGTGGGCGCGCATCGTCAAAGACAGCGGAGACGTGCACTTCATCCTGGCTAACGGGGCGAGGTTCGTCTCCACGAACCACGGCATACCCGTCCGCTGTGATGACGCCTTGACCCTCGATGAATTCACCAGCGCATGGTCGTCGGCCTAGGCCGACGGGTGCGAAAGGTAGGTTGGGAGCCATGAGAGTCTTCCTCGTCGACGATCATTCCGTCTTCCGCGCCGGCGTCCGCGCGGAACTTTCAGACAAAGTTGACGTCGTGGGGGAGGCAGGAAACGTCGCAGCGGCCATCCGTGGCATCGACGAGCTAAAGCCGGACGTGGCTCTTCTCGACGTCCACATGCCCGACGGGGGCGGCCTAGCGGTGATCCGCGGCGTGACGGCGCCCACGACCTTTCTGGCCCTGTCCGTTTCCGACGCGGCGGAAGACGTCATCGCACTGATCCGCGCCGGGGCCCGAGGGTACGTGACGAAGAACATCGACGGCGGCGAGTTGGCGGAGGCAATCGGCCGTGTCCACGGCGGGGATGCGTACTTCTCGCCCCGGCTGGCGGGATTCGTACTCGACGCGTTCGCGGCGGGTGGTGTAGTGGACGACCCGGAGGGGGAGCCCGTCAAGATTGAGGACCCGGTGGTGGATGCATTGACGCGGCGGGAGCTAGAGGTGTTGCGGTTGCTGGCTCGTGGGTATACGTACAAGGAGATCGGGAAGCAGCTGTTTATCTCGGTGAAGACGGTGGAAACGCACGCGTCGAATATCTTGCGCAAAACGCAAACCTCGAATCGTCATCAGCTCACGCGGTGGGCCGCCGACAGGTCCCTAGATTAGAATATATGTTTGACCTTTAGTGTTGCCCCTGTCGGGGGTGGCGGGCATACTTGGGGTGTGAGCAGAACACCCATTCGATCCCGGCAGGGAGTGGCCGAGGAATCGCGCCCTCTGAGCAGGGCGGAACAGATCGACCAGCTCCGCTCACGCATGGCTGCACTGGGCGGTGGCCCGGTGCCGTCCGAGGAGGAAGACGCGGGCACCGTGATTGTCGGGGGCCCACTTCGAACACTTCTGCCATACGGTGGTCTGCCCCGTCAAGCGGTCACGCATGTCAGTGACACCCCAGCGCTCATCGTGGAAATTCTCGACCGCGTCGCCGGTACGGGCGGTTTTGCCGGGGTGGTGGGTTGGCCGCAGTTGTCTTACGCCGGAGTGGGGGAGGGCAACCTGGAACGGGTGGTGGCGGTGCCGGACCCAGGCCTTGACGCGGTCACGGTGGCCGGGGTGCTGGCGGAGGGGCTTGACCTCGTCGTCATGCGGACGGCCCAGCATGTGGACTTGTCACCGGTGCGGGCGCGGCCCCTTCTGGCCCGGTTGCGCACGGGGCGCGCGGCGCTTGTCACCGTGGGGGCGTCCGTCCCATCCCCAGCTGCCACGGTGACGGGAGAGATCGTGGACGTCCACGGCGTGGGCCGCGGGGTGGGGCGGATCGCGGCCATTGATATCCGTGTCCGTGTGGAGGCCAAGGGCGCGCGCCCGGCTTCCCGCGTGATCACGCTGGGTACGCCGCTGCAGCGCCCGGGACTGCGGGTGGTGACGTAGCTGTGCGCGTCGCCGCAGTGTGGTTCCCGGACTGGCCCATACAGGCCGCCAGGTTAGACGCGGACGATGAGCTGAAAGATCCGATCGCGGTTGTGGCCCACCATAGGGTGAAGTCGTGTTCGCATGCGGCGCGCTCCCTCGGGGTGCGCCGGGGCATGAAGGTCCGCCACGCGCAGGCGCTCCTACCGGAACTGACGGTAGTGGAGGACAACCCCGATCGGGATGGCCGCATGTTTGCTGCGTTGGCCGGAAGTTTCGACGACGTAGCGGCGTCGGTTGAGGTGCTGCGCCCAGGGCTGGTGGCCGTCGACGTGGCGGCGGCCGGCGCGTTCCATGGCGGGGAGGGCACGGCCACGGAGATGCTTGTCGACGCCGCAGCGCGACGCGGCATCGACGCGCTTGTGGGAGTAGCCGACGAGATGTCCACCGCCGTCATCGCATCCCGAGCGTCCGCGGTCGTGGCACCTGGGGGTTCCCGCGCGTTCCTCGCTGCTCAACCCCTGCGGGTGCTGGTGGCGGAGGATGCGCTGGGGGCGGAGCCGCAGACGGTGAGCGCGCTGGGGCAATTGGGAATCGCCACATTGGGGGATGTCGCCGAGATCCCCTCCACCGCGATGTCCACACGCTTTGGCACCCCGGGGATGCACATCCACCGTATAGCCCGGGCTGCCCCGGACCGCCGCGTAGCTCCTGAGCTGCCGGTAGCAGACCTCGCCGTGGCCATCACCCCAGAGGAACCGATCGAGCGGGTGGATACCGCCGCCTTTGCAGCCCGCGCGCTCGCCGCCGGCCTACACGCGAAGTTGAAGGGGGCGGGCAGCAACTGCCTGCGCTTGAAGGTGATCGCCGAGCTGACAGATGGCGCCCGTGTGGAGCGGGTCTGGCGCACTCGGGAGGCGCTGACGGAAACTGCTACAGCGGACCGTGTGCGGTGGCAGTTGGACGGTTGGTTGAGCAGCGGCGGGGCGGGCGCGATCGCGTCGCTGATCCTGGAGCCCGTTGAGCTGGCGGCGCCGGAGACGGTGGGGGAGCTATGGTCTTCGGGGGCGAGCCGGGACGAGGCGCGCCGGGTGGTGGAGCGGGTTCAGTCCCAGCTGGGTATTGATGCGGTGGTGCAGCCACACCTCGTCGGTGGGCGGGGTGTCGCAGAACGCATCGAGCTGGTGCCTTACGGGGAGAGCCCGCGCAAGGTCGAGGCTGCGCCGTGGCCAGGGGCGATCCCAGCCCCGCTGCCGGCGCGCCTCGGCGGGGGGATCGACCACCCCGCCTCCCGGATCATTCTTATCGACGCCACAGGCGCCGCCGTCGGAGTCACCGCCGAGACCCTGCTTACTGCCGAGCCGTACGGCCTGGCGTGGGGGGAGAAGCGCTACCTGGTGACTGCCTGGGCGGGCCCCTGGCCCGCGGACGAGGGCTGGTGGGGGCAGCGGCCGAATCGGGTGGCGCGGCTGCAGGTCGTCGCTAAGAAAGAAAAAGGCGGGGTGAGCGCATGGCTCCTGGCGTGGTCGAGGGGGAGGTGGGCGGTCGAGGCTGTGTACTAGGGTGGGGTGTCGTGTATTGCTCCGACGTCGAGGTTGAACCCCTGCCCGGGACCGCCAAACAGGGCGGGGTCTACGTCCTGTTCGAGTGGCCGGGGTCGTGGAGCCACGATGTGTTGGACGGGGACACGCTCGGCCCCGAGCTGTCGGCTCGAATCAAGGCGCATCTGCAGAAGTGGGGGGCGTCCCTCCAGCTCATCCGGCACTCCACGCGCGAGGGGCGTCAAATCGACGACCACCACCTCTATATCGTGCACACTGAGATCGGGCTGACGGAGGTCAAGCATGTCCGCGGGCCCGAGGCCATCTTGGAGCTCGACCTGGGGGGTCCGGGGCGCAACGATGCCATGGCGCGGCTCGCGCCCTTGGTCTTGGTGTGTACCCACGGCAAACGCGACCGTTGCTGCGCGATGAAGGGCCGCCCCCTGATCAACGAGCTCAACGGGCGCTACCCCTTCAACGCCGGTCACGACGTGGTGTGGGAGACGTCCCACCTCAAGGGGCACCGCTTCGCCGCCACGCTGATGCTCATGCCCTGGGGCTACAGCTTCGGGCGCATGAACCTCGAGGCCACCGAGGCGCTGATTAGCGACGCCATGCGCGCGCTCTACTTCGTCCCGGGCAACCGGGGGCGCGGTACCTTCTCGCCCCCCGCGCAGGCGGCGGAGGTGGCTGTTGCGGCGCATCTCGCTCGGGGCGGGGTGCGGGTGCAGTACGGCCAGCTCGAGATCGACTCCGAGGCGGTGGAGGGGGATGCTGCCACTATCGTCGTGCGCAACCGCGAGACGGGGCAGCGCTACGCGGTGGCGTTGCAGCAGCGGGAGGTCGCGGGCGTGGTCTCCTCCTGCGGCGACGCGCCGAAGAACGGCAGGGTGTGGGAGGTCCTAGAGGTAAGCGCTTAGGGCATCTTCCACCGAGCTGATCACGTGGTCCGTGTCCGCGCGCACCTCTGCGGGGGAGTGGGCGAAGCTGTGGGAGACGTCGGCGATGCGGTGCATGGAGAGGTCGTTCCAGGAGTCGCCGAAGGTGTACAGCTTGATTGACTCACGGGGCAGCTGGAGGACGTCGAGAAGTTCGCTGATGCCCGCACCCTTAGACCGGCCCGGTGCCATGATGTCGATGTAATCCTGATTGCGCGCCACGCTTACCCCGTCCAGCTCGACTGCCCACGCGGCGACCTCGTCGCGCAGGGTGGGGTCACCGGGTACCCAGAGGGGGACGACAGCGAAGTCGTGCCGCGGGATGTCCTCGCGCGTCATCGGGGTGAAATGGGCGGTGAACTCACTGAGCGCGCCGGTGTTGTTGGCAAACACGCCGTCGATGTCGCCGATGGTGGTGCCGAAGACAGCCACCCCCGCGCGGTCGCTAAACTCGGTGATGGCGTGGTCGAGCACCGTGGCGTCGAGAAGATGGGCGAAGAGCAGCTCACCACTTGACGACGTCCCCGAGCCGCCATTGGATAAGACGTTGTAGTCGAACGCGAGCCGGGAACCGCGCATGCCGTGCGCGAGGGCGCTGCGGGAGCGCCCCGTGGCCGAAATGGCCGAGGGTTCCGTCGAAGTCGAACGCGGCGATTTTCACGCGCCCCACACTAGCGCCTAGCGGCGCATCACCTTCTTCGACAGCCAGTTGCCTAGGAATTGGGCCAGTTGGACGATGACGACGATGACGATGACCGCGGCGAAGGTCACCGCCGGCTGGAACTGGCGGTAGCCGTAGACGATGGCGAAGTCACCCAAGCCACCACCGCCGATGTAACCGGCCATCGCGGACATGTCGATCACGGCGATGAAGATGAACGTGTAACCCAGAATGAGCGGGCCCAGCGCCTCGGGGAGGATGACGGTGCGGATGATGTGCCACGGTCCGGCGCCCATCGAGCGCGCCGCCTCGATGACACCGGGGTCGATCGCCACGAGGTTTTGCTCGACGATGCGGGCCACGGTGAACGTCGCCGAGAAACACATCACGAAGGTCGCGGCGCTGCGACCGATCGTCGTGCCGACCACGCTCAGCGTGATGGGGTAGAGCATGGCGATCATGATGATGAACGGGATGGGACGGAAGAAGTTCACCAGGACGTTGATTATCCAGTAGAAGGCGCTGTTTTTCAGAATGCCGTTCGGGCGGGTCGTGTAGAGCAACACGCCCAGCACGAGGCCGAAGAAACCGCCGACGACCATGGTGATAGCCACCATGAACATGGTATCGCCGATGGATTCGATGAACGTCGGCCCCAGCCGGTCCCAGTTGGGGCTGCCGGCGGCGAGGATTGTCTCGGTCATCGCGTGATCTCCTCGATCTCGGTGGTTTTCTGCAGCTCGCGCAGGAACTCATTGATGGCGGCGTCGTCGCCGTTGAGGCGCACCGTCATCTTGCCGAAGGAATGGTTTTGCAGGGTAGTGATGCCGGCGTGCACCGGCAGCACGTTCACGCCTAGCTCGCGCAGGCGGGAGGCGGCCGCGAAGAACCCCGAGTTCTCGCGCAGGTCGACGGTAAAGAGCCGGCCAGGCTGGGCGCGCAGATCGCGGGTTTCCACCTCGTCCGGGGTGTTGCGCAGGCTGGTGGACACGAAGCGCTGCGCCACGCGGGTGCGGGGGTTAGAAAAGACCTCGTAGGTCGAGCCGTACTCGACCACTTGGCCGTTTTCCATCACCGCGACCTTGTCGGCGATGGCGCGGATCACCTCCATTTCGTGGGTGATCACCACGATCGTGATGCCGAACTCCTCGTTCGCCCGGCGCAGCACGCCAAGCACCTCGTGCGTCGTCTCCGGGTCGAGGGCGGAGGTGGCTTCGTCGGCGAGCAGGAGAGAGGGGTTGGTGGCCAGCGCGCGAGCAATGCCGACGCGCTGCTTCTGGCCGCCGGACAGCTGCTCGGGGTAGCTCGAGCCCCGGTCGGCGAGGCCGACGAAGTCGAGCAACTCCGCGACGCGTGCCGTGCGCTGCTCCTTCGGCATGCCCGCCAACTCCAGCGGGTAGGCGATGTTGCCGGCGGCTGTGCGCGACTGCAGAAGGTTGAACTGCTGGAAGATCATTCCCACGTTGCGACGGATTCCCCGCAGCTTCGCCTCGCTCATGCCGGCGACGTCGGTGCCGTCGAGAAGCAACTGCCCCCCCGTTGGCTTGTCGAGGCCGTTGATGAGGCGCACGAGGGTTGACTTGCCGGCGCCCGAGTATCCGATGACGCCGAGGATCTCCCCCGGTTCCACAGTGAGCGTGACACCGTCGACGGCGGTGACGGTGCGCCTACCGGTGGTGAAAACCTTCGAGACCTCCCGGAACTCAACCCGGGTGCCGGTACCGGTCATTACTTGTAGTCCTCCACAAGGCGGTCAAGGATGGAATTGAGCTCCTCCTTGGAGCGCTTCACCTGGACGGCGGTGCCGCTGGAGTCCTCGTTGAGGGCCGCCGTGACTTCGTCGGACTGCCAGGCGTCGACAAGCTTGGCGTAGGTCTCGTTGTCGACGTCATCTGCGCGAACGGTGAAGACGTTGATGTAGGGCTCAGCGAGCTCGGAGTTCGGGTCGTCGGCGGCAACTGAGCTACCCGGGTCGATCCCGGCGCGCTCCAACCAGTTGTTGTTGATGATCGCGGGGCGGCCCTCGTTGTAGGCCGAGGGGGTTTGCGAGGCGTCCACGGCGACAACGGAGACCTTCGACGCCGAGGCGTCGATGTCGGCCGGCGTCGGCGTGAGCTGCGGCGCGCCCGGATGCAGGGTGACGAGTCCGGCCTGGACCAGCACGTTGATGGCGCGGCCCTGGTTCGACGGGTCGTTGGGGATGGCGACCTGCTGGCCGTCGATACCGTCGAGGCTGGTGTGATCCTTCCAGAACAGGCCGAGAATGTTGATTTCGCCCGAGCCAATGATGCGCAGGTTCTTGCCGGAGGAGGCGTTGTACTGCGCGAGGTAGTTGATCGTCTGGAACTTCGAGACGTCAATCTGGCTTTCGTCGAGCGCCGGGTTGACCGTCGGGTACTCGGAGAAGCGGACGATGTCCAGTTTGACGCCCTCCTCCTTTGCCTTGTCCTCGAAGGCGGTCCACGCTTTCTGGTCGGCGTCGGTGGTGCCGATCTTCACGGTGACGTTCTGGCCGTCGCTGGAGGAGTCGCTTGAGCAGGCGGTCAAGCCACCGGCGGCGATGGTGGCGGCAGCGGCCGCAGCAATAAGGCGGTTGATGTGCATAGGAAGTTCCTTTACTTAGCTGTTCTGCAGGCGGTCGAGGATGGCGTTGAGCTCGTCCTTGTCGCGCTCAACCGGGACGGAGGTGCCCTTTGAATCCTTGGCGACGGCCTCTGTGACCGCTGGGTTGTGCCAAATTTCAACGAGCTTGTTCAAGGTTTCGTTGCCTACATCATCGGCGCGGACCGCGAAGACGTTGATGTAGGGCTCGGCCTGCGTTGAGTTCGGGTCGTCCTGGAAGACGGCCAGGGAAGGCTCGATGCCGGCGCGGTCCAGCCAGGTGTTGTTGATGATCGCCGGGCGGCCCTCGTTGTAAGCGGAGGGTGTCTGGGAGGCGTCGACTGGGACGATCTTTACCTTTGAGGCCGGCTGGTCGATGTCCGCAGGCGAAGGCGTAAGCGTATCCGCAACGCCGTCCTTGAGCGTGACCAGGTTCGCCTGCGCGAGGACGTTGATGGCGCGGCCCTGGTTCGACGGGTCGTTCGGCACGGCTACTTCTTGGCCCTCGATGCCGTCGAGGCTGGTGTGGTCCTTCCAGAACAAGGCCAGCGGCACGATCTCGGTGGAGCCCACGATGCGCAGGTTCTTGCCCGAGCTCTTGTTGTACGCCGCGAGGTACTTGATGTGCTGGAACTTATTCACGTCCAGCTCACCCTGCGCGAGTGCCTCGTTGACGGGCGCGTAATCGGAGAAGGACACGATGTCGAGTTTGATGCCCTGGTCAGCCGCGAGGTCGGAGAAGACGGACCACGCCTCTTGGTCGGCGTCGGTGGTGCCGATCTTGATTGTGGTGGTGCCGTCGGCCGCCGTGGTGGGTCCGGTGCTGGCTGACTCGCCGGAGCAAGCGACGAGGCTGCCCGCGGCGATGCCGGCGGCGGCGATGGTGGCGATCACGCGGTTGAGGCGCATGAGGGCTCCTTCGTATCGTGGGTACTGTTTCGGAATTTGAATTTATCACTGCCTGTACCGCTTAGTCTATTTTCTGCACTGGCGGGTCTGTACTGCGTCGGTTTTTGGGTGCTTTGGTAGTGGGGTGGGCCTCGGCGGGAAGCTGCCCACCCACGGAAAAAGACCCCGGAGGGCAGCTCTGAAAGCGAGCCGCCTGGACCGCTGCCGCAGCCACGACGGCATTGCGGCATCCGGACGCCCCGAACTTGCCCCGAGTTGAGGGGGGCACCTGCAGGTTGACCTGCCCGGGTTTGGAAAGAATGGAAAACACATTCGAATACTGCTACCCTCACCCCCATGAGGTTCAACGGTGGGGTGCCGCTGTCGTGGTCGCGGATGGAGCGCATCCTCTCCGGCCGCCCCGGGCCGGTGCCGGTGCCGGTGGAGCACACGCGTCCGGGGGTCGGCATCGCCGCGCAGCGCCCCGCCGTGGCGCCCTTCGCCGAGCTGCACGCGGTGTCGTCGTATAGCTTCCTCGGCGGGGCGAGCGAGCCGGAGGAGATGGTGCGACGGGTGAAAGAACTCGGCGTCGAGACGCTTGCGCTGCTGGACAGGGACGGTTTTTACGGCGCGGTGAAGTTTGCGGAGGCCGCCGCGGAGTATCGCGTCAATACGGTCTTTGGGGCGGAGCTTACCCTGGACGAACAGGTCCTCCCGGTGCTGGCCAAGGGGCCGGAGGGGTACCGGCGTCTCTCCCACCTCATCGCCGCGGCGCGCATGGCGACGAGGGAGAAGGGGGCTGTAGCCTACCCGCCGCTAGAGCTTATCGCCGACCGGCTTGGCGGCACCTGCATCGTGCTGGCGGGGTGGCGGTGGGTGGGCGAGATCGATCGCCTGGTCGAACTCTTTGGCGATAACGTAGTGCGCGAGTACGAGGTGTCGATGACGCCGGAGGACGCCGACCACCACGCGGCGCTCGATCGCTTCCCACACGTGCCGGCGATTGTCACGGCGGCCCCGGGGGCGTCGACACGCGAAGCCGCGCGCCTGGCGGCGGCGAAGCGTGCGCTGGCCAGGCGCGATTCTCTTGGCGCCGCCCACCCGCACCTCCACCCGATGGGCGCGAACTGGCTGCGCTCCGCCGAGCAGATAGAGCGGATGCTGCCCGGGGCGCGCGACAAGATCGACACCGCGCTGGAGATCGGCGAGCAGTGCGCCTTCACCCTCAACCTCGTCGCCCCGAACCTGCCGCGCTTTCCCACACCGCGCGGCTTTGATGAGATGAGCTGGCTGCGCCGCATCACGCGCGCGGGCGCGGAGATCCGCTACGCCACCCGGCCGGCAGACATCCGCGACAAGGCGATGGCACAGATCGACTACGAGCTCGGCGTGATTGAGGAGCTGAACTTTCCCGGTTACTTCCTCATCGTCCACGACATCGTCGACTTCTGTCGCCGGGAAAACATTCTCTGCCAGGGGAGGGGCTCGGCGGCGAACTCGGCGGTATGCTTCGCGCTCGGCATTACCAACGCGGAGCCGATCAGCGCCGGTCTGCTCTTCGAGCGCTTCCTCTCCCCGGATCGTGACGGCCCGCCCGACATCGACCTCGACATCGAATCGGGGCGGCGCGAAGAGGTGATCCAGTATGTCTACGAGCGCTACGGGCGCGACAACGCCGCGCAGGTAGCCAACGTGATCACCTACCGCACGAAGGGGGCGATCCGCGACGCCGCCCGCGCACTCGGTTACGCCCAGGGAGCGGCGGACTCCTGGTCGAAGGGGATCAGTGACCCTCCGGAAGCGGTGGCGGCGCTGGCGGCGCAGCTTAAGGGGCAACCCCGCCACCTAGGCATCCACTCCGGCGGAATGGTGATCTGCGACCGTCCCATCGCCGATGTCGTGCCGGTGGAGTGGGCGCGGATGGAGGGCCGCTCGGTGGTGCAGTGGGACAAGGACGACTGCGCCTCGGCGGGCCTGGTGAAGTTCGACCTGCTGGGGCTCGGCATGCTGGAGGCGCTGCACCACATGATCGACCTGGTACGCGACACCACGGGCCGCGAGGTCAACCTGTGGGAGCTCGACGTGACCGACGCGTCGGTCTACGACATGTTGTGCCGCGCCGACGCCGTGGGCGTGTTCCAGGTGGAGTCCCGCGCCCAGCTGTCCACCCTGCCCCGGCTTAAACCGCGCTGCTTCTTCGACCTCGTCGTGGAGGTGGCGCTCATCCGCCCGGGGCCCATCCAGGGCGGGTCCGTCCACCCCTACCTGCGACGACGCGACGGCAGGGAGGCGGTCACCTACGACCACCCGGTGCTGGAGAAGTCGTTGGGCAAGACGCTTGGTGTGCCGTTATTCCAGGAGCAGCTCATGCAGATCGCCGTGGACGCGGCCGGGTTTAGCGGGCGGGAGGCCGATTCGCTGCGGCGCGCGATGGGGTCGAAGCGTTCCCCCGCCAAGATGGCGGCGCTCAAGGCGCGCTTTTTCGACGGGTGCTGGGAGACGAACCAGATTGACGAGGCGACGGCCGAGAAACTGTGGGTAAAGATCGTGGCCTTCGCCGCCTACGGTTTCCCCGAATCGCACTCCCAGTCCTTCGCCTCGCTGGTGTTCTTCTCGGCGTGGTTCAAGCGCTACTACCCGGCGCAGTTCTGCGTCGGCCTGCTGCGTGCGCAACCGATGGGGTTTTATTCCCCGCAATCGCTCATCCAGGATGCCCGCCGCCACGGCATTCGGGTGTTGCCGGTTAGCGTGAACGAGTCCGGCACAGAGGCCCGCTGCGTCGATAGCGCCACGATTCGGGTCGGGCTGAACCTGGTGAAGGGACTGGGGGAGGACGCCGCCGACCGGATCGAGGCGGCGCAGCCGTTTTCGGGTATCCCGGACCTCGCGCGCCGGGCGGAGCTGAGCGTGGAGCACGTCGAGGCGCTGGCTCGTGCGGGGGCGGTGGAGTGCTTTGGCGTGGACCGTCGCCAAGCATTATGGCAAGCGGGCGTCGCCGCGACCGAGCGTGAGGGCATGCTGCCGGGGCTGAGCGCGATCGCGGCGCCCGCCTTACCCGGCATGAACGCCTTCGAACTGATGGCGGCCGACATCACGGCGACGGGAGTCACGCACGACGCCCAGCCGATGGAACTCGTGCGGGGAGCATTGCTTGCCAGCGGTATCTGCACCGCCGCTGACCTTTCCCGGGTGGAAGACGGGACGCGCGTGCGCGTGGCCGGCGTGGTCACGCACAGGCAGCGGCCGCAGACGGCCTCCGGGGTGACGTTTTTCGGCATGGAGGACGAGACAGGATTGATCAACGTGGTGGTCTCGCCCGGATTGTGGAACCGGCACAAGGTGCTCGCGCGGACGGCCAAAGCCCTGATCGTGCGCGGGATTGTGCAGAACGAAACCGGTGCGGTCAACGTCGTCGCCGACAAGTTCGAACCGCTGGAGATGGGGGAGTGGCTGTCACGGGGGTCGCGAGATTTTCACTAAGTCACACACCCCCGGCAAAACCCAGCTGCCGCCACGCCTCGTACACCGCGATCGATGCGGAGTTGGCCAGGTTCATCGACCGGCGCGCGGGCAGCATGGGGATGCGCACACGCTGCGTCACGCGCGGGTGGTGGGGGTGCTCGTGCGGCAGGCCGGTCGGCTCGGTGCCAAAGAGCAGGGCGTCGCCGTCGCGGTAGGCCACGTCGTGGTAGTGGGCGGTTGTGTGCGTCGTAAAGGCGAAGATGCGGGACTCGGGCAGCGCCTCGAAGCAGGCGTCGAGGTCGGGGTGGACGACTACATCTGCGAGGTCGTGGTAGTCCAGGCCCGCGCGGCGCAGGTGCTTTTCCTCCATGGTGAAGCCGAGGGGCTCAACGAGGTGAAGCACCGCGCCGGTGACCGCTGCGAGGCGGATCGCGTTGCCGGTGTTCGAGGGAATGACGGGGTTGTCAAAGATGACATGCAGGGCACACACGATGGGAGAGTTTAGAATCGGGTGCGTGACTGCGATCAAACTGGACGGAAATCTGTACCGCGAGGAAATCTTCGCCGACCTTGAGCGCCGCGTCCAGGCGCTGAAGGAGCGCGGCATCACGCCGGGCCTGGCTACGGTCCTCGTGGGGGAGGACCCTGCCAGTCAGAACTACGTGCGCATGAAGCATCGCGACTGCGCGCAGCTCGGCATCGCGTCGATCATGAAGGAGCTGCCCGGGGACGCGACGCAGGAGCAGCTGGATTCGCTTATCGACGAGCTCAACCACGACCCGGCTGTCACCGGCTACATCGTCCAGCTCCCTCTGCCGAAGCACCTCGACGAGAACCGCGTCCTTGAACTCATCGACCCGGCCAAGGACGCCGACGGGCTCCACCCGGTCAACCTGGGCAAACTCGTACTAGGTGAGCCCGCGCCGCTGCCCTGCACCCCGCACGGGTCACTGCAGCTCTTGGAGCGTTTCGGAGTGGAACTCAACGGGGCGATCGTGTGCGTGGTGGGCAGGGGAGTGACCGTCGGAAGGCCGATGTCGCTCATGCTGACCGTGAAGTCGGTCAACGCGACGGCCGTGTTGTGCCACACCGGGACCAAGGACCTCGCGGCTGAGACGCGCCGGGCCGACGTGGTCATCGCCGCGGCGGGACGGCCCCACATGATCACCGCGGACATGGTGAAGGAGGGGGCGGCGGTACTCGACGTCGGGGTCTCCCGCGTCGACGGAACAACAGTTGGCGACGTCGCCCCCGACGTCTGGGAGAAAGCCGGCTGGGTCTCCCCGAACCCCGGCGGGGTCGGTCCGATGACGCGGACTTTCCTCGTCCGTAACATCGTCGAGCGGGCGGAGCAGCTTGCCTAGCCTGGATAACCCCCACGACGCGGGCGTGCCCCCGTCGCCCCTGCCGATGTGGGCGCAGCGCGCACTGCTGGGGGTGTTCCTCGCCGGGTTTTTCCTCTCGGGTGTGTATGCCGCCACCGAGCACTGGAGGCGCGCCACCTTCACCCTCGGCGCTGCCCTGCTGTGGCTCGCGGGTTTGCGATGGGCGTGTGATTCCCAGGTGATCGGGCTGTTCGCCGTGCGCTCTCGCCGCTTCGACGCCGCGTTTTGTACGGTTATCGGCTTGGGAATGATGGTCCTGGCGTGGTCGGTGGACTCGCTGGGGTCTTAGATGTCGTAGAAGCCGCGGGTGGCGGCGGCGTCGTGAGGCGAGGGTGTCTGCTCGGTCAAGGCCATGAAACGACGCAGGATGAGGTCCATCTGGCGGGCCTCGACGAGGAATGCGTCGTGGCCGACGGGGCTGGACAGCTTGGCCATGGCCATGAGGTTGCCCAGGTTCCGGGAGAGGTGCTCCTGCTGATGGTAAGGGTAGAGGATGTCGGTGTCCACGCCCACGATCATCGTCGGCACCGTCGAGCTGGCCAGCGCCTTGTTCAACCCCCCGCGCCCGCGCCCGACATCATGGCGGTTGAGCGTTTCCGTGAGCGACACGTAGGCCCCGGCATCGAACCTCTCGACGAGCTTGCGCCCCTGGTGGTCGAGGTAGCTCTGCACCGCGAAGCGCTGCTCGTCGCTCCGGTACGGTCCGAGGGGGTCCTCGCCAGGCTGGGAGGAGGTGCCGAATCGCTCGTCGATTTCGAGTTCGCCGCGGTACGTCAGGTGCGCGATGCGGCGCGCGGCGGCGAGACCCGCATCGGGGGAGCATCCGGTGCCGTAGTAGTCGCCGCCGTGCCAGTTCGGGTCGCGCGTGATCGCGGAGAGCTGCGCCGTCTGAATCCCGATCTGCCACGCGCTCGCGCGGGCCGACACCGCGAGCACGCAAGCGTAACTGACGGCTTCGGGGTACATGAGCGTCCACTCCAGGGTGCGCGCCCCGCCCATCGACCCGCCGAGGATCGAATGCACGTGGCTGATGCCCAGCTTGTTCAAAAAGACGCGCTCGGCGTGAACCTGGTCGCGGATAGAGATGGCGGGGAAGCGTGACCCCCACGCGCCCCCGTCGGGGTGCCGGCTTGCCGGGCCCGTCGAGCCGTAGCAGCTGCCCAGCGCGTTCGTGCAGATCACGCACCACCGGTCGGTATCGAGCGCCTGGCCCGGCCCGATCACCTCGCACCACCACTCGGCGGCGTTGGTGTCACCAGTCAGGGCATGCTCGACGAGCATGATGTTGTTCTCCCCGTGGGGGTCACCGCGCAGCTCGCCCCACTGCTCGTACGCGATGGTCGTATCGCGTACGAGCGCACCCGCCTCTGTGGACAGGTCCCCAATGTCGACGTGCTGAACGGCCACTTTACTTTTCGACGGCGGCGAGGCCCCGCTCCAGGTCAGCCAGAATGTCATCAATGCTCTCGATGCCCACGCTCAGACGTACCGTCGCCTGCGTGATCCCGGCTCGCGCCAGGCCCGCCTCGTCGGACTGCGAATGGGTCGTCGACGCCGGGTGCACCACCAGCGAGCGGACGTCGCCGATGTTGGCCAGGTTGGAGTGGAGTTGTAAGGCGTCGATAAATGCCCAGGCCTTCGAGCGGTCACTCGGGTCGCCCGCGAGGTCGAAGGAGAGGACGGAACCGGTGTGCGGGAGCCCGAGCTTTTCCTTCACCTCGTAGTAGGGCGAGTCCGGCAAGCCCGCGTAGTTGACAGAGGCGACCTTGTCGCTCGCGGCGAGAAACTCCGCGACGCGTCGGGCGTTGTCGTTGTGGCGCTCGACACGGAGGCCCAGCGTGTCCAGGCCCTGCAGCGCGACCCAGGCGTTGAACGGTGAGATGGCCGCGCCGGTGTCGCGCAGGATGCCCGCGCGTGCCTTGAGCGCGAACGCCGGGGCTCCCAGGTCAGCGTACGTCAGGCCGTGGTACGCGGGGTCCGGGGTGACGAAGTAGGGGAAGACGGGTTGCCCGTCGCGTTCGACGGTCCAGTCGAAGCGCCCGGCGTCGACAAGAATGCCGCCGATGGCCGCACCGTTGCCGGTGTAGAACTTCGTCGTGGAAGCGACGACGATGTCGGCCCCGAGCTCGAGCGGGCGGACGAGGGCAGCCGTGGCCATCGTGTTATCCACGATAAGCGGTACGTTGTTGCGGTGGGCCACGTCCGCCACGGCCGGGATGTCCAGGACGTCGGCGATGGGGTTACCGAAAGTCTCGCCGTAGAATGCCCTCGTGTTCGGCTGGACGGCGGCCTGCCAGGATTCGGGGTCGTCGGGGTTGTCGACGAAAGTGAAGTCGATACCCAGGCGGGGGAGCGTGATCTTAAAGAGCGTCTCCGTTCCCCCGTAGAGGCGCGGCGAGGTGACGATGTGGTCACCGGCCGAGGCCAGGTTCGTGATCGCGGCCGTTTCCGCGGCCATTCCGGAGGCGAATGCGACCGCTGCAACCCCGCCCTCGAGGCTGGCGAGGCGATCCTCCAACGCCTGCTGCGTGGGGTTCGTGATGCGGGTGTAGATCGGGCCCGCGTCCGAGAGGTTGAAGCGGCTCTCGGCGTGAGCGGCGTCGTTGAAAACGTACGACGTCGTCATGTAAATAGGCTGGTTCCTCGCCCCATAGTCAGAGTCGACCGGCTGGCCGGCGTGGATTGCGCGGGTCTCAAAGGCCCACGACTGGGCGTCGGAATTGTCGTACTTGGTCATGCGGCCAATGTATCCGTGCGCGGTGATCTTCTGGACCAAGCTGTCTGATAAGTGCGATTACGTGCACTTTTACGTGAATAAAAATGTGGTGACTGAGTAGGAAAACGGAAGATGAACGGGTGTATTGATGGCGAGGTGAAAGGATGACGAACATACCATGATGGGGACCGTCTAGATAAGCTCCGAATGAAGGAATGCGCATGTCCATCGTCGTTTTCGACATCGGTAAGGTTCTCGTCCCCGAGGGAGACCGCATCCCCCGCCTCATGTCGTACCTCACCGACAGCGGGGTGATCGTTAGAGTTGACGATCTTATGCGTGGCTACTGGGCACATCGAGACGACTATGACCTCGGGCTGACCGAGGCGGAGTACTGGCCCAAGGTGCTCCAGGACGCCGGGCTGGAAGAATCCGCCTACGCCGGAGTCGACGTCGAGGGCCTCGGGGCCCTTGACGGGGCACGCAACTCCGTGCTCGTGCCGGAGACCGAAGAGCTGCTGGCGGACCTCCGCGCCGGGGGCCACCACGTCGGCCTGCTCAGCAACGCGCCGACTTCAATGATCAAGGCCGTGCGCGAATCCAACTGGGGCAGCGAGATTGAGGTGAAGATCTTCTCCGCTGAGGTCGGAGTAGCCAAGCCGGCACAGCGCATCTTCGAGATCGCCGAGGAGCGCCTCAAGGAGCGCTACCCCGACTACGAGCGCGAGACCACGTTCTTCTTTGATGATCGCCAGGTCAACATCGGTGGGGCGCTCGAGTTCGGGTGGGACGCCCACCTATGGGAGGGTGCTGAAAAGGCGCGCGAGACACTGTCGCTCTAAGCCTCGCAGCATACTGAGTCCCTTACGGTCCCTTACGGTCCCTTACGGTCCCTTACGCGGGATCGAAGTAGAGCAGTGGCGGGAAGGACTGCATGTCGTTGAAAATGCAGAACCCGACGCGCTCGAGGTCGACCGAGGTGACCTCGGCGGCCCAGGAGTCGTAGAGGGCCTTCGCCTCGAGGAGGGCAGGCTCGTCCGGCTCGGCCACGGTAAGCCGGTAGCCCAGCGTGGAGTGGAAGTGGTACTCACTGAGCTCCTTCACGGGGATCTCGAGGACCGCCCCGGCTTGCTTCCGGAACCTATCGAGCTCGGCGTTGACCTCGTCGTCGGCGGGTACGAGCTTAAACGTCAGCCGCTCGTGGAGATCGAACACACCGGTTGTCTTCATCTCCAGCCGCGTCGGCGCGGCAATGCGGGCCTCCGCGAGGCGCTGGCGCATGCGGACCACGGCTTCCGGGAAGTCGTTGGCGTCCTCGAGCCAGGTCGGGAGGGTGCCGTTCGCCTCGGGCCCTTCGAGCACCGTCATGTGGAAGCTCGATGGCACCGTGAAGGCGAAGTCACTCTCCCACCCGCGCGAACGGGCATCGCTTTGGATTCTCTCCCCAACCTCCTGGAGCGCAGAACCCTCCCGCACGGCGGCAACAAAGGTCGATCCTGGGTGCACCTTTGACACGCCGTCAGTGCGGAACTTGGCCAGTGTGCCAGGGGTTCCAACGAGGCCCGCCACTACTTACCAGCTCGGGTGTTGTAGGAGGCGATGGCGGAATCGGCGCCCTGCTTCGCGGTTTCGAGCGCGGTCTTGGCGTCCGAGCCGTTAGCGATGGTGGACATGGCCTCGGCGTAGCTCTTGCGCGCGTCGTTGAGCGCACCGGTGTGGCAGCCGGCGCTCACGGTGTTGACCGGGGTGGTGCCTAGCTGGTCGAGCAGGGACTCGTGCTGCGGGGTGAGGTTAGAGAGCTTCTCCGTCGCGGTGGTGGTCGTGGGCAGGTAGCCGGTCTCCTGGAAGATCTGCGTCTGGGACTCGTCGGAGCCGATGAACTTCATGAACTCCCACGCGGCCTTGATCTCCTCGTCGGAGTTGCCTTCCTTAACGGCCCACAGCGAGTTACCACCCGGGGCGGCACCGGACTCTGCGGTGTCGCGCGGCATGCGGTGGATGGACCAGTCGAAGGCGACGTTGCCCTTCTGGATGTTGCCGTAATTCGACGAGGAGTTCATCTGGAGGGCGACTTCGCCGGCGAGGAACGCGCCTGTCGCGGCAGAGGCGTCGGTGCCCGGGTTGTGGATCGCGCCGGCCTTGTACAGGTCAGAGATGCGCTGCCACACGGACACGAGCGCGGGGTCAGTGAGGTTGAACTCGGTGGCCTGCTCCTTGCCGACGCCATTGCCCGGTGCGCAGAACTCCTTGCCTAGTGACGCCGCCAGCTGCTCCATGTACCACGCGGAGTGCTGGAAGGTAATGCCCGGCTTGCCGGTCTTTGCGTGGACCTGCTCGATGGCGTCGAGAAGACCCTTTTTGCACCAGTTGCTGGGGATGAAGGTTGCGGGGCTTATCGTGGCCACCGGCGACCTCCCGAGCAGCGCGCTCGAGCCATTCATGGTGCGAGTCCCCATCCTGCGTATCTGCACCCCGGAGCCCGATAGGCTCGTCCATGCGGTCTCCTATGACGCGGCGGCGGCGGGCGAGGAGCTCGCTCGGCGCGTCTTGGAATCCGGACACACCCGCATCGCCGTTGTGCGGACCAATTCCGAAATCTCTATCCCCGAATGGACCAGGGCGACGGCGGCCATCGGCGCAATCCGCGGGTCCGGTCTCGAGCCGTTTATTGTCGACGTCCGCAACGACACCGGTGCCGACTACATCCTCCCGCTCGTCCAAAGCGGTGCCGTCAGCGTGGTGATGTGCCCGTCGGACCGACGGCAGGTGGGGTTTATCGAGTTGTTCGAAAGGAGCGGGCTTTCCGTGCCCGGCGATGTGAGCGTCACTGGGTGCGATGGTCTCCTCCCCGGCTCGGAGGTCATGGGGCTGACCACCTACCGCTGGCCGGTTCAGCGCGTGGCGGAGACGGCGATGGCCCAGATGATCGACATAATTGACCGCTTCGGCACCCCGGACAATCGCCTCTCCCCGGTAAGCATCACCATCGGCGGGGAGCTCATTCCCGGCCGGACGCTGGCACGGGTCGCGGGGGAATAATCGGAAAGCAGTTAATGGGGATGCTAAGCGCCACATCAACCCTCCTACCCTCCTAGCAGGTGGCGCTCTTGCCGACCAACTGGATTCCCGCGGGATGACCGCTACTCGCGGCCACCCCTTCGCCTGGAACTATCGAACCAGCGCCCTAGCAGCTAGACGTGAGACAGCTCATCGATGATGCGGTTGAAGGTCTTCGACGGGCGCATGACGACAGTGGTCTTCGCGTCGTCGGGGAAATAGTAGCCGCCAAGGTCGGCAGGCGAACCCTGAACGGCGAGGAGCTCGGAGGCGATTGTGTCGGCATTGTCCCGAAGTTGGGCGGCGACGGGGCCGAAGGTTGCAGCCAGGTCGGCGTCATCAGTCTGGGCGGCGAGCTCTTCAGCCCAGAAGAGGGCCAGGTAGAAGTGGGAGCCGCGGTTGTCGATCTCGCCGACATTGCGGGACGGGGACTTACCCTCGACCAGAAGCGTCTCGGTGGCGCGATCGAGGGCGCTGGCCAGGACGTCAGCGCGGGCGTTGCCGTAGTCCGCTTCGAGGCGAAGGGACTCGGCGAGGGCGAGGAATTCGCCCAGGGAATCCCAGCGCAGGTGGTTTTCCTCCTGCAGCTGCTGGACGTGCTTCGGGGCGGATCCGCCGGCGCCTGTTTCGAAGAGGCCGCCGCCGGCCATGAGTGGCACGATGGAGAGCATCTTGGCGGAGGTCCCGAGCTCGAGGATCGGGAACAGGTCGGTGTTGTAGTCGCGGAGGACGTTCCCGGTGACGGAGATAGTGTCCTCGCCGCGGCGCAGCCGCTCCACGGTCGTCTTCGTCGCCTCGACGGGGGAGGCGATGGAGATGTCTAATCCCTCGGTGTCGTGATCCTGCAGGTACTTCTCGACGAGGCCGATCAGGTTACGGTCGTGCGCACGCTTGTCGTCGAGCCAGAAGATGGCCTTCATGCCGGACTTGCGGGAGCGGTCGACGGCGAGCTTGACCCAGTCGCGGATCGGGGTGTCCTTGGTCTGGCAGGCGCGCCAGATGTCACCTGCTTCGACGTCGTGGGAGATGAGCACCTCGCCGGCGGAGTTGGTGACGGTGACGGTGCCGTCGTAAAGAATCTTGAAGGTCTTGTCGTGGGAGCCGTACTCTTCCGCCTTCTGCGCCATGAGACCGACGTTCGGGACGGTGCCCATCGTGGCGGGGTCGAAGGCTCCGTTCGCCCGACAGTCGTCGATGACGACCTGGTAGATGCCGGCGTAGGAGGAGTCGGGGATGGTAGCCAGGGTGTCTTGTTCCTGGTTGTCGGCATTCCACATGTGGCCGGAGGTGCGGATCATTGCCGGCATGGACGCGTCGACGATGACGTCGGAGGGGACGTGGAGGTTGGTGATGCCGCGCGAGGAGTTGACCATGGCCAGCTCGGGGCCGTCGACGAGGGCGTCGTTGATCGCGGCGCGGATCTCCTCGCCGTTGTCGAGCTCGGTGAGACCGTCGAGGATGGCGCCGAGGCCGTTCTCGCCATTGAGGCCGGCAGTGAGCAGCGTGGCTCCGTACTTGTCGTAGACGTCCTTGAAGTAGGCGCGGACGACGTGGCCGAAGATGATGGGGTCCGAGACCTTCATCATCGTGGCCTTGAGGTGGGCGGAGAAGAGGACTCCTTCTTCTTTGGCGCGCGAGATGGCGTCGAGAAGAAATGCGTCGAGGGCCTTGGCGGACATGAAGGTGCCGTCGATGACCTCGCCCTCGAGGACCTTAAGGTCGGAGCGCAGCACCGTTTCGGTTCCGTCATGGCCGGTCAGCGTGATGGTGAGGGTGTCTTCGGTGGGCATGATGACGGACTTCTCGTTGTGGCGGAAGTCGTTGTCGGTCATGGTCGTCACGTTGGTCTTGGAGTCGCTCGACCACTCGCCCATGGTGTGCGGGTGCATGCGCGTGTAGTTCTTCACGGCCTCGGGGGCGCGGCGGTCAGAGTTGCCCTCACGAAGTACGGGGTTGACGGCGGAACCGGTGACGGTGGCGTACTTGGCCAAAACCGCGCGATCCTCGGCGGTGGCGGGGTGGTCCGGGTAGCTCGGGATATCGAAGCCCTTGGCTTGGAGCTCGGCGATGGCCTTCTTCAGCTGGACCAGCGAGGCGGAGATGTTCGGGAGCTTGACGATGTTCGCTTCCGGCTCGCGCGCCAGCTGGCCTAGCTCGGCGAGAGCGTCGCGCGCCAGGTCGTCGTCTACTCGCTCAGGGAAGAGGGCGAGGATGCGTCCGGCCACAGAGATGTCACGCGTTTCGACGTCAACACCGGCGCTCGAGGTGAAAGCCTTGATGACCGGCAGCAACGAGTACGTTGCCAGCAACGGTGCTTCGTCGGTGTGCGTCCACATAATCGTGCCCACTATTTTTGCTCCTCTAAGTTCCTTGAGACAGTCCGGTTATACAGAATACCTATGTTTGACTAATACGGTCATTAATGGTGTCGAGGGCGGAATGTATGGTGTCTGCCATGACTCTCACCATCGCGTCCGTGAACGTCAACGGGATTCGCGCGGCTACGAAAGTGCGCAGCGAGGTCAACCCAGGCATGCTCGGATGGCTCGCTGGCACGGTCGCCGACGTCGTTCTTATACAAGAGGTGCGCGCCACTGCGGAACAAGCCGCCGCAGCGCTCGCGCCGGCCCTCGAGCAGGGGTGGCACCTCGCCGTGGCACCCGCCGAAGCGCCGGGTGCGAAGGGTCGGGCCGGGGTGGGCATCCTCAGCCGCGAGCCTTTCGCCGAGGTCGAGGTTGGGATCGACGGCTTCCGTGACGCGGGCCGTTTTATCGCTGCCACACTTATCGACGGCACCCGCGTGGCCTCCCTCTACCTGCCCTCGGGTTCAGCCGGCACTGCAAAACAGGACGAGAAGTACCGCTTCCTCGACAGTCTTGAACCGCTCCTCGAACAGTGGGCTGGCGAGCACCAACACATGGTCGTGGGCGGGGACTGGAACATCTGCCATCGACGCGAGGACCTGAAAAACTGGCGCACGAACCGAACCAAGTCAGGTTTCTTGCCGGACGAGCGAGCGTTCATGGACGCGCTCTTCGGCGCCTACCCCGACGAGGAGGCGCAGGACGCGGATGCGAAAGGGCTCTACAGCTGGGCGGGGGCGGTGGAGTACGTGTCCGAGGGGCGTCGAGAAGTGAATGCCGAGCCCCGCTGGTTTGACGTCGCCCGGAGGCTCGACCCGGAGGGGGCGCCGTTTACGTGGTGGACCTTCCGCGGGCAGGCATTCAACAACGACGCCGGCTGGCGCATCGACTACCAAGCCGCCACCGCTGACATGCTGGGTCGCGCGCAGCGCAGCTGGGTAGAGAAAGCCGCGACCGTGGAAGAACGCTGGTCCGACCACTCGCCACTGCTGGTAGCGTACAGCTCATGACGGCGCTCGATGTATCGGGTCTGCTCACGTCCCTCTACCTGGTTGGCATCACGGCCGAGGCGATGACCGCCGCCGTGTCGGCGGGACGGATGCGTATGGACTTATTCGGGGTGGTGACGCTCGGCGCGATCACGGCGCTGGGCGGCGGGACCGTCCGCGACCTCCTGCTCGGCGTCTACCCGTTGACGTGGGTCGCCCACCCTCGCTACCTACTGGTGGTGATCATCGCCTCGGTCGTAACGGTGCGGATTAGCTGGCTGATGTACCAGCTGCGTCGCTTCTTCCTCGTCGCCGACGCCGTGGGCCTGGCCACCTTCGTTGTGCTGGGCATTCAGGTCGCGCTGGGCCACGGCCACGGCTTTGTTATCTCCTGCGTCGCGGCGGTGACCACGGGTGTGTCCGGCGGGGTAATGCGCGACGTCCTGTCCGACCGCGTCCCGCTGGTGTTCCGCCACGAGATGTATGCCTCGACGGCGGTGATCGGCACGTGCGTGTGGTGGGGCCTCATGTTGCTGGGCGCGCCCGATTGGATCAACGTGCTGGCCACCCTGAGTGTCGTCCTCAGTACGCGCCTGATTTCGCTCAAACGCGGCTGGGACCTGCCCGTCTACGAGTACGACGAGGAGCAGGTCAAGGCGCGCAACCCGCGCGAGGTTCTCTACACGCAGGGGCGGAAGATTCCGGGGGCGCGCTGGGCATACCGCGGGCTGCGCCGGATCCGCGGGGGCCGCGGCGCGGGCGACGTTTAGAATCGGTAGCCATGACTGAGAAGCAGCGTGTCCTCTCCGGCATCCAGCCCACGGCAGATTCCTACCACCTAGGGAATTATCTGGGGGCGCTGAAGCAGTGGATCGCCTTGCAAGACGAGTACGACGCGTTCTACTTCATCCCCGACCTGCACGCCATCACGGTGGAGCAAGACCCGGCCGAGCTGCGTGAACGCACAATCAAGGGCTGCGCCCAGCTCATCGCCCTGGGCATCGACCCGGTGAAGTCGACGCTGTTCGTCCAGTCCCATGTACCGGCCCACGCCGAGCTGACGTGGGTGTTGCAGTGCATCACCGGGTTCGGCGAGGCGTCGCGTATGACCCAGTTCAAAGACAAGTCGGCTAAGCAGGGGCAAGACCGGGCCACGGTCGGGCTGTTTACCTACCCCATGCTCATGGCGGCAGACATTCTGCTCTATTCCCCGCACCTCGTTCCCGTGGGTGAGGACCAGCGCCAGCACCTCGAACTGACCCGCACGCTTGCGGAGCGGTTCAACTCCCGTTTCGGCGAGACGTTTGTCGTGCCCGAAGGCTTCATCCCCGACGGTTCGGCGAAGATCTATGACCTGCAGGACCCGACCTCGAAGATGAGCAAATCGGGGGCCAATCCAAAGGGCCTCATCAATCTTCTCGACGCGCCCGCGACCTCCGCCAAGCGCATAAAATCCGCCGTCACCGATGCGGACGGGGTCATTGCCTTCGATCGGGAGGCGAAACCTGGTGTGTCCAACCTGCTGGCCATCCAGTCGGCGCTGACGGGCACGACTATCGACGCGCTCGTCGCCGGTTACGAGGGCAAGGGTTATGGCGCGTTGAAGGTCGACACGGCCGACGCGTTAGAGGCCTTTACCACGCCGTTGCGTGCCCGCTACGACGAACTCATGTCCGACAGGGCCCAGCTGGAGTCGGTTCTCGTAGAAGGAGCGGCGCGCGCCCGCGAGGTCTCCGAGCCGCTGCTGGCGAAGGTCTACGATCGGGTGGGCTTCCTGCCCGCCCGGGTTCCTCTACGATGAAATAGCTGGCGCGTTCTGCGCGTCCCTCTTGTCCCACGACTGAGTAAGGAAGGCCGATGGCTATCTCCACGTCGCCGCGCAAAGACTATATAGATGAGCAGGGCATTGAGCGCGCAAACAAGCAGCAGGACGAGGGGGCGGTGGGAAAAGTCACGAAGAAGTCGCCGATCCTTGCGCACCTGATGCGGATGAATGACCGTTTTTCCTCCCAGGGTGGCAACCAGCTCTCGGCGGGAATTACCTACTTCTCGGTGCTTGCGCTCTTCCCGCTGACCATGCTCATTTTCTCTGGACTCGGGTTCTTCCTCGTCTCCCGGCCGGATCTGCTTACGCAGGTACAGGACCAAATCCACAGCTCGCTCGGCGGCGACCTGGGAGATACCGTGTCAGAGCTCGTTGATTCGGCCATTGAACAGCGCGGGACCGTCGCCGGAATCGGTTTGCTGACCACGTTGTGGTCGGGGCTCGGGTGGATGAACAACCTGCGCGTCGGGATTTCGGAGATGTGGAACATCGACGCCAATGAGGGCGGCAGCTTCATCAAGAAGAAGGTGTGGGATCTTCTCGGCTTGATCGGGCTCATCATCCTCCTCCTGCTCGCCTTCGCCGTCACCGCAATCGGCACCTCCCATTGGACCTCCGACCTGTTGGCCTACCTGCGCCTCGACGGTGTGCCGGGGGCCCGCTTCCTGGTGTGGTTGGTCGGCCTAGTGGCGGGATTGCTTGCCAACTTCTTGGTCATGGCATGGCTGATCATCTTCATGCCGCGCACGAAGGTTCCGCTGATGTCCGGCATCAAGGGCGCGTTGTTGGGTGCGGTCGCGTTCGAGCTGATTAAGCAGTTCGCCACTGTCATCATCAGCTCCGCGTCGAACAACCCGGCTGGTGCGCTCTTCGGCCCGATCATCACGCTGATGGTCGTGTTGTACCTCGTCTGGCGTGTTGTCCTCTATGTGTCGGCCTGGACCGCGACGACCACGGAGTCGCTCAAGGCAGCCCCGGCCGATGTTCCCGAACCGGCCGTCATCAACGTCCGCGCGGGCGTTGCCGCACAAGCCCGGCGCGCCCACTCGGACAACGGCCGAGCCCTAGGGATCGGGGCTGTGGCGGGCCTTATCGGCGCCGGCGTGCTCTCGCTGCTAGCGCGCGACTAGCTCCCCACAGCGCCACGGCGACCGCCACGAGGGCGAGCGCGATGATGGCGGGGGGTTCCTTCGCGCTGGGTTCGCTTGCGGGCTCGGCAGCGGTTGCTTCTCTCGCCGAATCACCAGCGCCGAGAGTGCCCACGGGCTGCGTGAACCGGTACGACTCGTGCAGCAGACTTTGGGCCTGCTGCCACGGCCTCGCCTTATCGACGGTTGTGTCCAGCACCACCGCGACGAGCCGGCGCCCCGCGTGATTCACCGCTCCCACGAACGTGTGGTTGGCATCGTCGGTGTACCCCGTTTTACCGCCGATCCCGTCGGGGTCGTTCAAATACAGCGCGTTGTCGTTCCACACCTCGAACCCGGGTTCGCCGTTTTGGCCGGGAAAGGGGTAGAAGTCGGTGGCCACGATTCCGGCGAAGGTCGGGTCTGCGAAGGCGGCCCGGTAGGCCAAGCCCATGTCGTAGGCGGAGGTGGACATTCCGGCGGCGTCGAGACCCGTGTAACTCACAGCGCGGGTGTCGGCCATGCCGAGAGCGTGCGCCAGATCGTTGACTTTGCGCAGCGTCTCATCGTCGCCTCCCAGCTGCTGCGCCAGGGCGTGGGCCGCGTCGTTACCGCTTGCCATGAGCAGGCCGTGCAACAGGTCGTTGACGGTGTAGGTTCCGCCGGCGACCACACCGACGGCGGAACCTTCTTGGTCTGCAGACTCCTGCGTCACGACAACGACCTGGTCCAGGGGCAGCTCGCGGATGGTCACGAGCGCGAGGAGGACCTTCACAATGGAGGCGGGACGGTAGCGGCCGTGCGGGTCCTTTTCGGCGATGATGTCACCGGTGTCCAGGTCAGCGACCAGCCACGCCGACGCCAACACGGACTCGTCTACGACGAAACCGGCCGGAGCTGACACCCCGCACGACCCGTGGTAGGTCACCGGGAGGGGCTGCGGGGCGGGGGCGGCCGCCTCCGAAGTCGTGACGGGCCCGGGTGGCCACGTTGCCTGCGGGCAGGTTGCGGTGTCCGGCGCGGCCGTCCGCGTGGCGGAGAGGACCAGGGCGGCGGCGAGAAAGGGGGCGGGGTTCATCGCGACACAGTCTACTGGGGTAAGCGGGAGGACTGGGGCGGTGGGCGTCGAAAAGAAAAAGGGCTTCTGAGCAGCGGTACCTTAGGCTTTCCATGCTTGCGGGGCGGTGCCGGGGAGGGTAGATAAAGGTCCATGAACGCGGTCACCCCCAACACGGGCCTCAACGAGCGGCTGAACAAGCTGCGTGCGGCGGTTCTTGGCGCCAACGACGGGATTGTTTCGACAGCAGCGGTCGTCGTCGGAGTAGCCGGCGCAACTTCCGACGCGCGTGCGATCGCGGCTTCCGGACTTGCCTCGCTGGTCGGAGGGGCGGTGTCCATGGCGCTGGGGGAGTACGTCTCGGTGTCCTCGCAGCGGGATATGGAGCGGGCGTACATCGCGAAGGAGCGCCAGCTGCACCAAGACGACCCGAACGGCGAGTTCGATCACCTCGTGCGCGGCTACATGCGAGACGGGTTGAGCCGGCCGACCGCCCTGCGCGTTGCGCGGGAGATGACCGCCACCAATCCGCTTAGGGCACACCTGAAGATGCACTACGGAATCGACCAGGACGACATCGTGAGCCCGTGGACGGCCGCGGCGGCGTCGTTCCTGAGCTTCTTCGTTGGCGCTTTGGTGCCTCTGGCCGCGGTGCTCAGTCCCCCAGCGCAGTGGCGCGTGCCACTGACTTTCGTCGTTACCCTCGCTGCTCTGGCGCTCACCGGTCACGTGTCGGCACGGATTGGCGGTGCCTCACCCGGCCGGGCGGTGCTGCGCCTCGTGCTGGGTGGGGCGATCGGGCTTGCCGTGACCTTCGGGGCGGGGTGGGTGTTCGGCGCCACCGTGGGGTAGCCCGGATCAGAACTTGGAGAAGCGCTTGATTAGTTGATTTTCCAATTCGACCCACGCCTCGGACTTATCGCTGAACGGGGGCGAGGGCACGTAGCCCGCCGATTCCGTCGCGCCCATCATATAGGCCAGATAGTCCTGCATCCGCGGGTTGGCCAGGAGGAAAGAATTCAGCGAATCATCCGCGGCCCAGTCGGCGGCGTCGGCGAGAAGCTCGTAGGCCTTGGACATCTGCGCCGTGTCCACCGCCTCGGGGCCTTCGGCGATGTCCTCGGCGAGTCCGCTGAAGGAGTACGCGTTGTCTGGGTGCACCGTCACGTCGAGCTCGCCGGCGTTTGCCGCGTTCATGATCTCGCCCCAGGTGGAGACCCCGGCGAGGTCATGGTCTTCGTTCCCCACGATCCAGCGGCCCAGGTGCTTGGCTGAGGGGAAGGTGAAGATCTCGCCGTACTTGCCCAGAAAAACGGGGGAGGAACCGAGGTACGTGCGCAGCGTGTAGACGGTCTTGCCCTGGATGGACACCTTCACCGGATCGATGCCGGCGGTCGCCCACACCGACTCGTCGTAGGGGTCGCGTGCTGCCGCCGCGGCCTTTTCCTCCTCTTCCTTCTGCGCGCGCTCCTGTTCCCGCTTTTGCTCGGCGGCGGCGATGCGGCTCTCGGCGTCGGCCACGGAAGCTTCGCTTAACGCCGCCCCGCCGTCCCTCACAACCCCGTCCAGGGAGCGCACCACGTCCGCCCAATTCGCCAGCACGACTCGGCCCACGCCGCTCCACTCGTTCATTCCGTTGTCCCCCGCGTAGTGCTCGGCACCGCGGGCGACGCTGTCGAGGATGGAGTGGGACGCGAAGAAGATCTGCGCCTGCTCGGCGGTGCCCACGTCGGCCAGCGACTTTGAGACCTGGAAGACACGCGCCAGGCGGGATACATTCTCGTGGCTCGGACGGCCCGCGAGGTAGGACGGGGCCCCGACGATGTCGTAGGCGTCGCGCTCCCGGGGAACGACCCGGTCCGCCCCCTGCATCTGGAAGTGGCCCCACGAGGGGTGGTCGGTCAGGTCGTGCTGGGGCTGTTGCTCGAGGTAGCTCAACAGGTGCGCCGGGGAGGCGAAAGCAAGGACGGATTCGTCGTCACCCAAGAATGCCTGCCACTCGGTGCCGTTTTCTTTCCACGTCGGTGCCCACAGTGTGTAGACGTCGCCCTCGGTGAGAGACAACTTGATGGGGAGGATCGCGCGCGTGCTCATGGAGGGCAACTTTACTAAACGACGCTACGCCGTAGGCCGCCAGAATCCCCTGAACCCCATTCCAATGTTCTCGGTTCGCACTGGGTTGAGTTGAACGGGATCACCCGCTTCGATATACATGCCGTCCCCGGCGTACATCGCCACGTGCCCGTCCCACACCGCGAGGTCACCGGGTTGGAGTTGGTCGTAGGTCACCTGCTGGCCGATCGCCTGTTCGTGGGCCATCCGAGGCAGCTCAACACCGGCCTGGCGGTACGCCCACGACGTTAACCCAGAGCAGTCGAATCCTTCTGGTCCGGTGCCTCCCCACGCGTACGGTGCCCCGAGCTGGGTCTTCGCGGCCTCGACGGCGGCGCGCCCGACCTCGCTGTTCTCCTGGTTGCCACCCCCCGCCGGAACGGGCAGGGACGCCGCCTCGAACACGGCGGGAACTGGTTCGTCGCTCTCCGGTGCGGAGTACCTTTCCAACTCGCGGGTGGCCCTCACCGCGGTGTCGCTCGGGTTCAGGGGTGGGCGGGCCGCCGCATCACTTACCGTTTTGCTGAGGAGTGCGACGTGCGGTTCGAGGTCGCGTTCCAGCTGCGCAAGGCGGGATTCGGCGCGAGTAAACGCCGACACGGTGAGGTGCGCGAGTCGTGCCGCGGCAGGGCCGCCGGACAAGGGGTTGAGCACAAGGGGCACGAGTGTCGAGGCCTCGGCGTAGAAGGAAAGGGTCAGCCGCGTCAGGTCATCGCCCGCCGCGGCAATAAGCGCCGCGCCCTCGCGCGCGGCTGTTTCCACGGCAGATTGATCCGAGTACAACGCTGCGACTGCGTCCTGCATGCGGGCGGGGTCCGCGCTGACGATGTGCGCGAGGCCTGCAACGGCATTGAAAAGTGGGAACGGCGCGCCCGCGACCACTGGCTCTATCAGTCCCGGCACCCGCTGTAGGAGTGCGGATGCGGCTGCCTCTGGGGTGATCACGCGGACATCACTCCCAGATTCTTGCTCAGCTGCGAGTCCTGCTGCTGGGCCGCGCTCACTGTCAGCTCCATCACGTCGGCAAGGCGCCTCGCTTCCCGGCTCAACTCCGCCGTTCGTTCATTCACGCATGCAATTGCCGTTGCAAGCGAGGAGGTAAACGCCGCGGTCGGGCCCGCCGTAACCGGTGTGACCGCGCTCAGCGGCGCGAGCGAGTCGGCATCGGCGCGCAACGACGCCACGAGGCGTTCTACCGTATCGGGGTCGATCTGAAAAACTGCGGGCGTGGACTGTGCAACGGTCATGTCCTATTGGACTGTCGCGTCCACGTTTCGGTTCCATTGGGCGGCGAAGTTGTCACTAGCATGGGTGGGTATGCAGACAACCGTCGTGAACCACCCTCTTGCCGCCTCCCGTCTCACGATCATGCGTGACGTCCGCAGCGACAACTCGGTGTTCCGCGCGGCCCTCGCCGACCTTGCAGCCATGCTTGTATACGAGGCGGCGCGCGACCTCGCTGTTGAGACTTTCGACTGCCTCACGCCTGTCGCGGTGGCGGAGGGCCACAGGCTGCGCACCCCGCCCATCATCGTGCCGGTCATCCGCGCCGGGCTGGGGATGATTGACCCGGCCCTGTCCATGATCCCCGACGCGCAGGTCGGGTTCATCGGGCTCGCGCGCAACGAGACCACCCACGAGCCTGTTCCTTACTTGGAGGCGCTGCCGGACGATCTCTCCGGCCAGCCCGTATTCTTGGTCGATCCGATGCTGGCCACCGGTGGCTCCCTCCTGCACGCGATTGAGCTGTTAGTGGGCCGCGGGGCAGATAACATCACCTGCGTGTGCGTGGTGTCGGCGCAGGTGGGCGTCGACAAGCTGGAGGCCCTCGAGTACCCCGGTCTGACTCTCAGGCTGGTCACGGCGGCCGTCGATCCCGGGTTGAATGCGGACGCGTACATCGTGCCTGGGCTTGGGGATGCCGGTGACCGCTTGTACGGTCCGCGCAACATTGATCTGTAGTACCCTCATCGGGGATGACGCGACCGGGGGGTCGCGTGAGGGGGGAACAAGCATGGCGGACGTGTTGCCGCACTCGTACTGGGCGAGCTACGGATTTGCGCTGGCCACGAGGTTGCGCATGTTGCGCTGCATGCGTGGCCTGACACAGTTGCGGTTAGCGGAGCTGTCGGGGGTGTCGCGCAGCCTCATTTCGAACATGGAGCGCAACCATTACAACAGCAGACGAAGCGCGGACCCGACGCTGTCCACGCTGTACCGGCTGGCCTACGCCCTGCGGGTTCCGCCCGCGGTCCTGCTGCCGGGAGTTGGTCAGCCAGTGGGGGAGCCCTGTTCCGACCAGTCACAGGCTTTGCCGGTTGTCGCCGTGGTGTGGCCCGAGGTCCCCGAGGATACGGCTCGTTTTGGTGAGGCCTACCTGGCGGCGGGCAGCAGTCTGCGCGATCCGTGTTTCCAACTCCCGCTGGGAGAGGTGTAACGAACCGCTTAGTCTAGTTGCTAGACTCCTTCTCATAGGATTGTCGATACGGGGAAGGATTATCGTGGGAATCGCCGCAGACGTGACACGCTGGCTGGAGAATCACCACGACACGGTGATCGGTTGGCGCCGCCACATCCATTCCCACCCCGAGCTGTCGAACGAAGAAACCGCGACGACGCGCTTTCTTTCCGACGTCCTCAGCGCCCACGGTTTGAACCCCGTCCCTTTCCCTGGCACCGGTCTCTACGTTGACCTCGGGCCCGAGGGGGGAGACCGACTTGCGTTCCGGGCGGACATCGACGCGCTTAAGGTGCCCGAGCTTACGGGGCTCGACTTCGCATCAACGACGCCCGGGGTGTCCCACGCCTGCGGTCACGACATCCACACGACCGTCGCGCTCGCCCTGGCCTGCGCGCTTTCGGAAACGACTCTGCCCTACGGCGTGCGCATCATCTTCCAGCCCGCCGAGGAAGTGATGGGGTCGGGCGCCGTTGACGTGATCGAGTGGGGAGGGCTGAACAATGTCGCTGCCATCTATGCTCTTCACGTCGAGCCGACGCTGCGTGTGGGGCACATCGGCGTGCGTACCGGCGCCATCACATCGGCCGCCGACGTGCTCCGCCTCGACATTTCCGGCCCCGGTGGTCACACTTCCCGTCCGCACATCACGGCCGACGTTGTCTACGCCCTTGGCTCCGTGATCACCCAGCTCCCGGCCTTGTTATCGCGCCGGGTGGACCCCCGCACCGGTACCGTCCTCGTTTTCGGGCAGGTGCAGTCCGGGTATGCGGCCAACGCGATCCCGCGGTCCGGCATGGTGCGCGGCACCATCCGCACCGCCGACATCGCGACCTGGCGGGCCCTAGAGGGCCTCCTCACTGAGCTCATTGGGCAGATTATTGCGCCCACGGGGTGCGACTTCACCCTTCATTACCAGCGTGGCGTGCCGCCCGTTCTCAACGACGATGTCGCGACCGCTCTCATCGTCGAGGCGGGCCGCTCGATCGACCCGCATGCGGTGGTCGCGGCACCGCAGTCGTCGGGAGGCGAAGATTTCTCCTGGTACCTCGAGCAGGTGCCCGGTTCGATGGTGCGCCTCGGCGCGTGGCCCGGCAAAGGAGAGAAACAGGATCTCCACCGGGGAGACCTCTGCGTTGACGAGCGCTCAATCGGGGTCGGTGTGCGGCTTTTCGGGGCGCTCGTCGAAAGGTATTTTACCGCGGTCGCTGCTGACGATTCCTAGCTGTACACTGGCACGGGGTTTTTGCAGGCTCGGTGCGGTACAGGCTTGAAGGAGTTATTTAGTGTCAAAGAAGATCGTCATCATTGGTGGTGGCCCTGCGGGTTACGAGGCCGCACTTGTCGGCTCAAAGTACGGAGCAGACATCACCCTGGTTGAGGATCAGGCTATTGGCGGCTCCGGCATCAATCTGGACGTTGTCCCGTCCAAAGGGTTCATCGCCGCCGCCAACATCAAGACCGACCTGCGCCGCGCAGATGACATGGGCCTCAATCACGGCCTGGGGGAGGCGCGACTCCTTTTCACGGCGCTGAACAACCGTGTCGTGGCCCTGGCCTCGGAGCAATCCCGCGACATCCGGTTGCAGCTGGAGCGCGCGGGCGTGAAAATTGTCAAAGGTCGCGGCGCCTTTTCCACTGAGCAGACGGGCCACACCACGCACAGCGTGAAGGTGACATATCCCGACGGGGAGTTCGAGCGGCTCGACGCCGATATGGTGCTGGTGTGCACCGGAGCGAGCCCTCGTGTGCTGCGCGGCGCCGAGCCGGACGGCGAGCGCATCTTGAATTGGCGCCAGGTGTACAACCTCATCGAGCAGCCCGAGCACCTCATTGTCGTCGGCTCCGGCGTGACGGGCGCGGAAATGGTGTCTGCATTCGCTGAGCTCGGCGTCAAAGTCACGATGGTGTCCTCGGGCAGCAGGATCCTGCCCCACGATGACGCCGACGCGGCAGACGTCCTCGAGGATGTCCTCGCTGGTCGTGGCGTGTCTCTGGTCAAGGATGCATACGCTGAATCCGTAGTGAACACCGGTGAGGGGGTGGTTGTGCGGACCAAGGATGGCCGTGAAATCACGGGCAGCCACGCGCTGATGTCGATCGGTTCGATCCCGAACACCGCAACACTCAACCTGGAAGGCGCCGGTGTGGCGACCACTCCTTCCGGTCACATTCACGTCGATAGGGTCTCGCGTACGAACGTCCCCGGGATCTACGCGGCGGGTGACTGTTCCGACCTCATGCCGTTGGCTTCGGTTGCCGCGATGCAGGGGCGCATCGCGATGCACCACTCGCTTGGTGAGGGCGTCGAGCCCCTGCGCCTGAAGACGATTGGCAATGCCGTCTTCACGCGTCCCGAGATCGCGGCCGTCGGCGTGAGCGAAAAGCAGATTGCTAACGGCGAGGTCGACGCGGACGTGATCAAGCTGGACTTGGCCACGAACCCACGCGCGAAGATGCGCTCCCTCAAACACGGTTTTGTGAAGATCTTTGCCCGTAAGGGGTCCGGCCAGGTTCTTGGTGGCGTCATCGTCGCCCCGACTGCCTCGGAGCTCATTCTCTCGTTGACGATCGCGGTGACGAACAACCTTACGGTCGCGCAGCTCGCCGAGTCCCTGGCCGTGTACCCTTCGCTCTCTGGCTCGATCACTGAAGCCGCCCGTCGCCTGGTGACCTCCACAGACCTGGACTAGAATCCCGTTCGCATGGGGGGTGTGCGAATGAAACGGTTTGGATTACTGCTGTGTGCGGTGGGGTTGCTCGCGAGTTGTGGCACGGACGACGGTGGGGACGCCACGGTTACCGGGGCTGCTTCGTCTAACATTGTGACAACAGGGAGCGTGGCCCCGCCGGACGCTGAGCCTACAGCGTTTCATTTCCGCAGCGGCGACTTGGTGCTCGGGCCTTTCGATCCGTACGCAGTGCTCGGGAACGTGTTTGATCCGTGCGCGGAGATTTCTGTTGAGGAATTTGCGGCGGCGGGGTTTACGGTCGATCCAAGCCGAGGAGTGACATCATCTGAGCGGGGAGTTAGCAGCTGTTTTGTAGAAGGCTCCGACCCATACGTGATTGCCGGGTTCGGAGGTAACGCGGCTAACCGAGAGGTAATTTCCTCTAAGAAGACGCTTCTCTCCGGGTATTCTTCTGTAATTCCCGGGTTGTTTGTCTACGGGGATGGGCGTTCGGAAGACGCGATGTGTACGGCGGCCGTTGAGACACCCCGGGGTAGTTTGACCTCATCGTTTGGAACTTTGCGGCCCAGCGAATCCCTTGACACCCTCTGCGCGGAGGCAGTTCATATGTTGGAAGCGCTATTTCTGCTAAACCGTTAGAGCACTAAACTCTCGGTGTCACTTCAGTGTGCGCCGATCGCTCGACACTGATTAGAACCGTTTCTATTGTTGAAGTGGCAATGTCTGCTGCGGGGTGCAGTCAATCAAGATGTCGAGGGGGAAACATTGAACGCACTAATGAGGGTCGAGGTGCCGTCCGTCAAGGACGCAGTCTGGCGCTTGAGAGATATCTCAAGCGGGATATCCCGGTTGTACTTACATGGCAGCAAAGGTGACCTGTTGACCTTTTCCCCCGTTTCCGGCCTCGATTTTGCGGGCCGAATGCACGGGGCTATCACGCAGAATTATGAACCGGATGCCACTCGCGCGTTCGCTACGCATATCTTAGACGCAGCGGCCTTACTGGATGCGGGTTGTGAAGCAACGCTTGCGGCGGATGAGGGACTATCCGCAGCATTAGCTGGGATTGGTTCGGGTGCGAGCCCATCAGTGGAGTCTGCTGGGTCTGCTCCGGTGGTGGTAAATCCGTCGACGGGACGGTTTGCGAACGCTGCGGCGGTGGCGGGACCCCAGTTTTCTCTTCCTGCGCTTAACGCCATGTTCACCGCGACGATACCTTCTCATGCGTTGGCAGCGTCCGCTCAATGGTCAACAACGGCTGAGCAGTTGTCCACCGCCGTTGCTGCTCTTGATGAGGTCGTTGACCTGCTCGCGCCCTCGTCAGTGACGTCGTGGGTGCAGGCGGCGATAGAACGGGTGCACCGTATTCAGTGGGCTGGGGCGACGTATGCTGCCCACGCTACGGCGCTCGCGGGTCACACGACGAGTCTGGGAACCGCGGCGCAAGCGCACCAAGCGTTGACCGCCGCCGCACACGGAACATGGTTGGCGTTGCCCACCATGGAGCAAAAACTGGCGTTCGAGCAGGCTTATCTCACGCCTTTCGCGACCCACCTAACAACGAGTTTGACTCCCTCGAACCCCGGATTCAATCAGCTCCTCCCACCGCTGGCTGAGATGCCAGTTACCGCCATTCCGGCGGGTGGAGTCAGTGCCCCAGAGGTGCCGAGCTTCACCGCGACCACGCTACCTACGGTGGTGGCCGCAGCGTTCGAAAAAGCTGGATTTGGGGACCTCGCGCGCGCCGCTACCCCCACGGACATTGTCGGTGCTGTCACCAGCGGCGCAGGAGAGGTCACGCCAGACCTGGTCGAGGCGCTTTCCGCGGGGGCATCTCCTACCCACGCGGCGGCGTTAGCATCTCCCACTCTGTCACCCTCCTTAGCTCCGAATATTGGGTCAGGGCCGTCGCTTGGCACCATGCCTGGTGGCGGGTTCGGCGCGATCCCCGGACTCGGTGCGAGCACAGGAGCAGGGGCCGGTGCGAACATGGTCCCCAGGCTTCACATGCCCGGGTTTACCCGCCCTCATTCCGCCGGTGTCGCCGGAGCATCTCCGGATGGGAACGCACTAGGGCGTGCGAGTAAGTACGGCATGGGTGCACCCGGTGCATTTGGTGACGCGGGTTTGGGCGCGCGTCGCGCTCCCGCAGGATCCCTGGGTGCACCCGTCGGAGGCAGTGGCGCGAACGTCAACCGCGGTGTCGATGGCGGAGCCACTTCGGGTTCAGGAATGAATGCCGGCTCGTCCGCTGGTGCCAGAGGCGGTCATGTCGTTCCCGCTGGCGGGGGTATGCCTGGGGTACGGGGTGACAAGGAACGTACCTCTCGGAAAGTTAAGGCCGTCACCTCCGCCGTGGAGCGCGATGGCAACATTCGCGCCCTGCTGGGTCGGGCCCCAGCGCTGATGCCCTCCGTGATTGGCGACAACGTCAGGCAACCGCTGCCGAAGTAGAGCAACGTGTAGATTCTTGCCGGGTTAGAGCGAGAAAACGTGCGTTGCTCTACTTTGTTGTCAGGCAACCGCTGCCGAGGTAGAGCAACGTGTAGATTCTTGCCGGGTTAGAGCGAGAAAACGTGCGTTGCTCTACTTTGTTGTCAAGCAACCGCTGCCGAAGTAGAGCAACGTGTAGATTCTTGCCGGGTTAGAGCGAGAAAACGTGCGTTGCTCTACTTTTCGCGCCTGACAGCATCACACCCGCACTGCAGGAAACGCCCGCTGAGGGCAGGACATGCGCGGGCAGGTGTCGCAACCCGGCCCGATGGGGGTGGCGGAAGCGAGACTGAGATCGAGGCCGTCTGCGTAGACAAGGCGGTGCGCGTGGCTGATGTCGCAGCCCAAGGCCACGGCGTTTTCGCGGCGGGGTGTGCCGAAACCAGCGGTGGGGCCTTGGACCATGCGAGCCACCCAGAGGTGCGTTGTGTCGTCGGGCATGGTCGAGACCTGCCTGATCACGCTTCCCGGGTTATCGAAGGCGCGGTGAATCACCCACAGGGGGCAGGTGCCGCCGGAGATCGCGAAAGGAAACGAGGTCGTGGACTGCCGCTTTGAGATGTTTCCGGCGCGGTCGGTGCGGATGAAGAAGAACGGCACGGCGGTGGCGCCGGGGCGCTGGAGTGTGCCGAGGCGCTGGCAGGTGGACTCGAAACTGGTACCAAAGCGAGCGGAGATGACCTCGATGTCGTAGCGGCTGGTTTCGGCGGCCTCCAGGATTTCGGCGTAGGGCATGGTCACGGCCGCAGCGAAGTACTGGGCTAGACCGTGGTGGGCGATTGCGCGGGCCTCGGGGTCGGTGAAGGCCGGGTGCAGGTAGGCGTCGATAAGCGAGGCCTGCGTGAGGGTGCAGTAGTGATACGCGAGCTCGAAGCACTGCTGCGCTTCGGTTAAACCGGTGCGGAGGCGGATCTCGCGGAGCGCGGGGTCGACGGCGGAGCGCGACCCGCCGGTGTCCTGGTTGAAGCGAACGGTGTAGCCGAGGGTTTGGTCGAAGGTGGCGGCAAGCTGCGTGAGGCGGCGCTGCCGCCCGCGCGCTGATCGCGCGAGGTCCTCGGCGTGGGTGTCCAGCTCGTGGAAGTAGTTGCGGTGGCTTTGAAAGAAGTTGCGGACCGCGACGTAAGGGTTGAGGGCAGAGCCGGCGAGGAGCTCGGGGACGCTCAAGATTGCCTCGGCGACGGCGGGGAAGCGTACGGCAATGTCGGTAAGAACGGGCTCGCTTATCGACGGCAGCAGGCTGGCCAGCTCGCCGACCGTGCGCCTTTCGGCGTCGTCGGAAAAATAGGTGGGATCGAGGTCATACGCCCCGGCCAGCTGCACCAATACAGACACGGTCAGCGGGCGCTGGTCGTTTTCCAGCTGGTTCAGGTAGCTAGTTGAGATTCCCAGCGAGCGAGCCATTTGGGCCTGAGTGAGGTTTCGGGCGTGGCGGAGCGTCCGGATCTTGCCCCCCGCGAAGTGCTTCGCCATGCTCCCTCACTTTCATGTTGGCGCGGTGAACAGTGTGTTTACAACTTACGCAGGAACGAGGTGTTTTCGCTAAAGAATGTTGCAATTGCAAACCGGTGGTACGACACACAGGGGGTCATAGTATGAGGTAGGTCAATATCAGAGGAAAGTGAGGAGCGCCCCACCCATGATCGTTCACGAAGTACGCACCCGCCGTTCCGCCGAAGAGTTCCCCATTGAGGAGCACCTCGCGTACAAGGTGGCTAAGGTCGCCGCAGACGACGTCGAGGTCCCGGAGGAGACCAAGGAGATGATCATCAACCGGATCATTGACAACGCGTCGGTGGCCGTCGCCTCGTTCGCCCGCCGCCCTGTCACCTCCGCCCGCGTAATGGCCCAGGCACACCCCGTGCAGCAGGGCGGGGCGCCGATCTTCGGTGTCGACGGCAATTACTCCGCCGAGTGGGTAGCACTGGCCAACGGCACCGCCGTGCGTGAGTTGGACTTCCACGACACCTTCCTCGCTGCCGAGTACTCCCACCCGGGCGATAACATTCCGCCGATCCTCGCGGTCGCGCAGCACAAGGGTCTCGACGGCCGCGCGCTGATCCGCGGCATCGCCACCGGATACGAAATCCAGGTGAACCTGGTCAAGGGCATTTCCCTCCACGAGTTCAAGATTGACCACGTCGCTCACCTGGGCCCCTCGGTCGCCGCGGGCATCGGAACCATGCTCGACCTCGACGTCGAGACGATCTACCAGGCGGTGGGGCAGGCACTGCACACCACGACGGCCACCCGCCAGTCCCGCAAGGGTCTCATCTCCTCCTGGAAGGCGTACGCCCCGGCGTTCGCCGGCAAGATGGCCATCGAAGCCGTCGACCGCTCTATGCGTGGTGAGGGTGCGCCCGCCCCGATCTGGGAAGGTGAAGACGGCGTTATTGCATGGCTGCTTCACTCCCCGGAGCGCACCTACCTGGTCCCGCTGCCCGCGGACGGCGAGGAAAAGCGCGCCATCCTGGACACCTACACCAAGGAGCACTCCGCGGAGTACCAGGCGCAGGCTCCCATCGACCTCGCTCGCCGCATGAAGCAGACGATCGCGGACGCGGGTAAATCCACCGCCGACATCGAGTCGATCGTGCTGCACACCTCGCACCACACGCACTACGTCATCGGCACCGGGGCGAACGACCCGCAAAAGATGGACCCGAAGGCGTCCCGCGAGACCCTCGACCACTCCATCATGTACATGTTCGCTGTCGCACTGGAAGACGGCACCTGGCACCACGTCAACTCCTACACCCCGGAGCGCGCGGGCCGTCCCGAGACCGTGGAGCTGTGGCACAAGATCTCCACGGTGGAGGACCCGGAGTGGACCCGCCGGTACCACTCGACCGATCCGAACGAGAAGGCGTTCGGTGCGAAGGCCGTCGTCACCTTCTCCGACGGTTCCGTCATAGAAGACGAGCTCGCTGTTGCCGATGCCCACCCGCTCGGCGCGCGCCCCTTCGGCCGCGAGGATTACATCCGCAAGTTCCGCACACTCGCCGAGGGGATCGTCTCCCCAGAGGAACAGGACCGATTCCTCGCCGCGGCCCAGGACCTCGACAACCTCAGCGACCTGCGCGAGCTCAACGTCCGCGTCACCGAAGAAGCTGCCGCGAAGGCGCCCGAGACTCCGGAAGGGATCTTCTGATGTTCGCCCCGGAAAAGACTCCCCACGAGCGGCGCGTGGCGCTGCGTGAATCACTGACCTCCCCGGCCATCACCACGTTGCCCGGGGCGTTCTCCCCGCTGGTGGCTCGCCTCATCGAGGACATCGGTGGTTTCGACGGTGTCTACGTCTCGGGCGCAGTGGTTGCCAACGACCTCGGTCTGCCGGACATCGGTCTGACCACCCTGACCGAGGTGGCCCACCGATCGCGGCAGATCGCACGCGTGACCAACCTGCCGGTGCTTGTCGACGCCGACACCGGGTTCGGCGAGCCAATGAGCGCCGCGCGCACGGTGTCCGAGTTCGAGGCCGCCGGCGTGGCCGCGCTCCACCTCGAGGACCAGGTCAACCCGAAGCGTTGCGGGCACCTCGACGGTAAGGAAGTCGTCCCGCGCGATCTCATGGTCCGTCGCATCACCGCCGCCGTGCGCGAGCGCAGCGACGACGCCTTCGTCATCTGCGCCCGCACCGACGCGGCGGGGATCGAGGGAATCGATGAGGCGATCGAGCGGGCCAAGGCCTACGCGGACGCTGGTGCGGATCTGATCTTCACCGAGGCGCTCTACTCGGAGGAGGACTTTGAGAAGTTCCGCGCGGCGGTGGACATTCCGCTGCTGGCCAACATGACGGAGTTCGGCAAAACCGACCTCATCCCCGCCGGGCGTCTCGAAGAGCTCGGGTACAACGCGGTGATCTGGCCCGTCACCACCTTCCGCATCGCAATGGGCCAGACCGAGAAGATGCTGCGCGACCTCGCGCAAACCGGCACTCAGGAGCCCTGGCTCGACGAGATGCAACACCGCTCGCGGCTCTACGAACTGGTTCGCTACGACGAGTACAACCAGTTCGATCAGTCGGTGTTCACCTATTCCGCGGATACGTATAGCCAGAAGTTCGAGAACTAGATAAGGAGACCATCCCATGTCTGAGCAGGAAGTACGCAAGGGCCTCTACGGTGTTGTTGCCGATTACACCGCCGTATCGAAGGTCAACCCCGAAACCAACTCGCTGCTGTACCGCGGATACCCGGTCCACGAGTTGGCCGAAAACGTCTCCTTCGAAGAAGTTGCGCTGCTGCTGTGGAACGGCGAGCTGCCTACCCAGGCGGAGCTGGAAGAGTTCTACGTTAAAGCGCGCGCCCGCCGCGGCCTCGATCAGGGCCTCATCGACGTCATTGAGGCGATGCCGAAGGATTGCCACCCGATGGACGTCCTGCGCACTGCCGTGTCCTTCCTCGGCGCCCGCGACGAGTACAAGTTCACCCCGAACGCCGAGCACATCCAAGACATCGCCCTGACGCTGCTGACCAAGCTGCCCACCATCGTGGCACTGGACATCCGCCGCCGCCGCGGCGAGGGGTACATCGAACCCGATCCGAAGCGCGGGTACGCAGAGAACTTCCTGTGGATGGTCTTCGGCGACGGGGAGGGCTCGCCAGCGACGATCCCCTCGGATATTGAGGCCTTTGAAAAGTCAATGATCCTCTACGCCGAGCACTCCTTCAACGCCTCGACGTTCGCGGCCCGAGTGATCACCTCGACGAACTCCGACACCTGGTCGGCGGTGACCGGTGCTATCGGTGCTCTGAAGGGCCCGCTTCACGGTGGCGCCAACGAGTTCGTGATGCACAACTTCGTGGAGGTGGGGGACCCTGCCAAGACGGAAGAGTGGACTCTGAACAAGCTCAAGAACAAAGAGCTCGTCATGGGATTCGGTCACCGCGTGTACAAGAAGGGTGACTCGCGCGTGCCCACTATGGAAGCCTGCTTTAAGAAGCTCGCCTCCGAGCACGCGGATCGCGACGCCGCGAAGTGGGTCGAGATGTACGACATCATGGCCAAGACCATGTACGACAACACCTCGATCCACATCATGCCGAACCTGGATTTCCCGGCCGGACCTGCCTACTACATCCTCGGTTTCGACATCGAGTTCTTCACCCCGCTGTTCGTTATGGCCCGCATCACCGGGTGGACTGCTCACATCATGGAGCAGTACAACAACCCGACGATCATCCGCCCGCTGGCCGCCTACAACGGCCCGGACGAGCGGCACGTGCCCGCGAAGGACGCCTAGGCTTCCTCTTCGGTGCCCGTCGCTTCGGCGTTCAGGTCACCCAGGAGGTGGTCCACGGCGACGTGGGCGTGCAAGCGAACGCCGTACTCGAGGGCCTCGTCGTTGACGTAGAACTTCGGGCTGTGGTTTGGTACGAGGCCGCGGCTGTCTTCATTGGACTTTTCGATGCCACCGTCCTCGGTAAGGACCACGTCTTGACCCCCAAGCAGCGCGTAGACACCGCCGAACCGGGAGATGAACTCAGAGACGTCGTCGTAGCCCATTCCAGCGGGAATTTCGGCCACGGGGTTGTCCCCGGCAACGCGGTCGTAGGTCGGAATAATCGCGTCGATCCACTCCGGGGCGTTGACTACTGGTGGGATTTCGTCGAGAAACTCGACGGAGCCTTCGCAACCGTGGGCAGCGGCGATGTTCGTGACGTAGCGCTCAATGCGTGCGTTGACGTCTTCGAGCACTGCGGTGGACAGGGTGCGCACGGTACCCCAGATCTCAACCTGATTGCCCACGATGTTGAATCGACCCTGATCCACGATGTGGCCGAGTGTGATGGAGAAGCGTTCTTGGACGTCGATTTGCCGGTAGATCTGACCAATGTCACTCAGGATGTCACCCACAGCGGGCATCGGGTCAATGCCTTGCCAGGGGGTAGACCCGTGGACCTGTTCGCCCACCACCGTGATTTTCACCGTTTCGGAGGCCGCGTTTTGAATACCCCGGGTGTAGCTAATCGACCCAACCGGGCCCGGCCCGATGTGGATTCCGAATGCCATCGTCGGCGCTGGGTCGAAAAGACCCTGTTCCTCCATCTCCGCCACCATCTGGTCGGCGCCACCGTCTTCTCCTGGGGGCGGTCCTTCTTCAGCGGGCTGGAAGACGATCAGAATGTCGCCATTGATCTCATCGCGCAGGTCATTGAGGATCTTTGTGGCGCCCAGCAGCATAGCCACGTGGGTGTCGTGCCCACAGGCGTGTGCGACGGGGAAAGGGCCACCGGGGTAGTCCTTGTCAACTTTTTCGGAGGCGAACTCCTCACCGGAATTCTCTTTCACCGGCAAGGCATCGGTGTCGGCGCGAAGCAGGATCGTGCGACCGTCGCTATCGCCGCCAGAGATCTTGGCGACGACACCGTGGCCCGCAATCCCGCTCACGACATCTTCGATGCCGAACTCTTCGAGGCGCTCGAGAATGTAGCGTTCAGTGTCTTCTTCCCGGTTAGACAGTTCAGGGTTCTGGTGAATGTGGTGGCGCCACTCGACGACGTCGGCCGCAATATCGGACGCGGCCTCGTCGATCCTTTCATACAGCGCATCAAGGGTGTTTTCCGCCATGTGTGCTCCTGGTATGGGCTGGTTTTACTTGCGAATTTGTGCTTACGTTCAAGCACCAGCCACTTTACCCGCGATTATGGCGCTGCGGCGGGCGTGGAAATGCGGGCGCGAGGCCTCGGACCCTGAACCCACGGCCGCGCGGAGTCATAAAATTTTAGGTAACAAATCGCACTTCCTACACTGAAAGGACTGGTCTACAGTGTCTACCCCCTCCTCCCAGCTCCCGCACTTTTCCAAAATCCTGGTTGCCAACCGCGGAGAGATCGCGGTGCGCGCTTTTCGTGCCGCTTTCGAAACTGGTGCCAAGACGGTTGCCGTGTACCCACGCGAAGACCGCAACTCCTTCCACCGCCCCTTCGCGGACGAGGCCGTTCAAATCGGGGTAGAAGGCCAGCCCGTTCGCGCTTACTTAGACATCGACGAGATCGTTCGCGCGGCTAAGAAATCCGGCGCCGACGCGGTCTACCCCGGGTATGGTTTCCTGTCCGAGCGGGCGGAGCTAGCGCGGCGCTGCGCGGAAAACGGAATCCGATTTATCGGCCCTTCCCCCGAGACCCTCGACCTAACGGGGGACAAGGCGGCGGCCGTGCACGCCGCGCAGCGCGCCGGGCTGCCCACCCTGACGGATTCGGAACCATCCGCGGACCCTGCGCAGCTCGCGCAGCTCGCTGAGGACTTTGAGTTCCCCGTGTTCATCAAGGCTGTCGCGGGCGGTGGCGGACGTGGGATGCGCTTTGTGGAGAAGCGAGAGGACGTCGAAAAGCTTGCCGCTGAGGCTTCTCGCGAGGCTGAGGCGGCCTTCGGTGATCCGCACGTCTATATTGAGCGGGCCGTGATCAACCCGCAGCACATTGAGGTGCAAATCCTGGCGGACTCGCAAGGAAACGTCGTGCACCTTTTTGAGCGCGACTGCTCGTTGCAACGCCGCCACCAGAAGGTAGTGGAAATTGCACCGGCGCAGCACATCACCGCAGAACAGCGAATGAGAATCTGCGCGGACGCGGTGAAGTTCTGCAAGGAGATCAAGTACGAGGGTGCGGGCACGGTCGAGTTTCTTGTCGACGAGACCGGCAATCACGTGTTCATCGAAATGAACCCCCGCGTGCAAGTGGAGCACACGGTCACCGAGGAAGTTACCGGTGTGGACATCGTCCGCTCCCAGCTTTATATCGCCGCGGGTGCGTCGCTCGACGACTTAGGGCTGAGCCAGGATGCCGTAGCGCTGACCGGCGCCGCGCTGCAGTGCCGCATTACCACTGAGGACCCGGTGAACGGCTTCCGACCGGACTCCGGGCTGATCACCGGGTACCGCTCGCCCGGCGGGGCGGGGGTGCGCCTCGACGGGTCGGTGGGCGTGGGCACCGAGATCACCCCCAACTTCGATTCGCTGCTGGTCAAGATGACGTGCCGGGGCAAGGACTTCCAGGTGGCGGTAGACCGAGCGTTGCGTGCGCTCAACGAGTTCACGGTAACCGGGGTGTCGACGAACATTCCCTTCCTCCGCGAACTGTTGTCGGACCCCGACTTCCGCTACAAGCGCATCGCGACCAGCTTCATTGCCACGCACCCCCAACTGTTGGAGGCGCCGGCGGCCGCCGATGACGCGGGTCGAATCCTGGACTACCTCGCGTCTGTGACCGTGAATAAGCCGAACGGCCCGCGCCCCACGAGCATCCGCCCGTCGAAGAAGCTTCCCGAGCTCCACTACACCGACATCCCCCGCGGCTCCCGCGACGACCTGCTCGAGCTGGGGCCTGTGAAGTGGGCGGAGAAAATCCGTGCCCAGACCGCGCTCGGCGTCACCGAAACGACGTTCCGCGACGCTCATCAGTCACTGTTGGCCACCCGCATCCGCACCAACACGCTAGTCGCAGCCGCCAAACACGTCGGGCACCTCACCCCGCAGCTCGCGTCGATCGAGGCGTGGGGCGGGGCCACCTACGACGTAGCCATGCGCTTCTTGCACGAATCCCCGTGGATGCGCCTTGACGAGATCCGCGAGGCCGCGCCGAACATCAACATTCAGATGTTGCTGCGTGGCCGCAACACCGTCGGGTATACCCCCTACCCGGACACGGTGACGAGGGCGTTTGTCGACGAGGCCGCGCGCAGTGGCGTAGACATCTTCCGCATCTTCGACGCCCTTAACGACGTCTCTCAGATGCGGCCGGCCATCGACGCCGTCCTCGACACCGGAACCACCGTGGCGGAGGTGGCAATGGCCTACTCTGGCAACCTCCTGGACCCAGCGGAAGACCTCTACACGCTGGATTACTACCTGCGGCTGGCCGAGGAGATCGTAAGCACCGGTGCCCACGTCTTGGCCATCAAGGACATGGCCGGCCTGCTCCGCCCGGCTGCCGCCGCGAAGCTGGTCAGCGCTCTGCGCGAGCGCTTCGACCTGCCCGTCCACGTCCACACCCACGATACGGCGGGCGGCCAACTGGCCACCTACCTCGCCGCCGCGAACGCTGGAGCCGACATCGTCGACGTCGCCTCCGCGCCTCTGGCAGGGACCACCTCCCAGCCCTCCATGTCGGCGCTAGTCGCGGCCTTTGCCCACACGCAGCGCGATACCGGCTTGTCCCTGAAGGCGGTCTCAGACCTCGAGCCCTACTGGGAGGCAGTCCGCCAGGTCTACGCGCCGTTCGAATCAGGCATCCCCGGGCCGACCGGACGCGTATATAAACACGAGATCCCCGGTGGGCAGTTGTCGAACCTGCGCACCCAGGCCAACGCCCTTGGCCTGGGCGACCGCTTCGAGCTCATCGAGGACACCTACGCCGACGTCAACGAGATCCTGGGACGGCCGACAAAAGTCACGCCGTCGTCGAAAGTCGTCGGCGACCTCGCCCTCTACCTCGTGGGCGCGGGCGTAAAGGCGCAGGATTTCGCCGAAAACCCGCGCAAGTACGACATTCCGGAGTCCGTCATCGGCTTCCTGCAGGGCGAGCTGGGAACACCCCCGGGCGGGTGGCCGCTGCTGCGGGAGCGCGCGCTCGAGAACCGTGCGGGTGTTGACCACACCGTCAGCATCCCAGATGACCTCGCTGCGGACTTCACCAGCGACGACCGCAGGGCGCGTCGCGCCGCGCTTGATCAGCTGCTCTTCCCGAAACAGTACGGCGAGTTCCTAGAACACCGCCGGACCTACGGGATCACCGACCAGCTCTCCGACAAGGTCTTCTTCTACGGACTCGCCGAAGGTGAAGAGACGGAGATTTGGTACGGCGAAGTCGATGAGGAGAAGACCCCGCTTGTGGTGCGCCTCGAAGCCGTCGGCGACGTGGACAACAAGGGGATGCGCCAGGTCATCCTCACCGTCAACGGCCAGGTCCGGCCGCTGCGGGTGCGCGATAACAGTGCGGAGTCCTCCGTTGCGGAGGTGGAGAAAGCCGACCCGTCCAATCCGGGCCACGTCGCGGCACCGTTCGCGGGTGTGGTGAACGTGGTCGTCGACAAGGGTGATTCCGTGAAGGCCGGCGATCCCGTCGCGACGATCGAGGCGATGAAGATGGAGGCGACGATCTCGGCGCCCCAGGACGGAACCATCGAGCGTGTCGCGCTGACGCAGGCGACAAAGGTGGAAGGCGGGGACCTCGTGGTGGTGATCGGCTAGGCCCGCCCCCCGGACGGGGCCTACTTGATTTCCATGAGGACGGCGGCCTTGTTTACCTGGCCACCCTCCTCGACGGCGAGCCCGGTGACCACGCCGTCCTTGTGGGCCTTGACCGGGTTTTCCATTTTCATGGCCTCGAGGACGAGGAGGATGTCGCCCTGAGCGACCTCCTCGCCCTCGGAGACGTTGACCTTGATAACCGTCCCCTGCATGGGGGCTGCAACGGCGTCCCCAGAAGCGGCGGCTTTGGAGCCGGAGGAGCGGCGCTTCTTCTTCTTGCGGCGCGGCCCGCCACCGAAGACGAGGGAGGCCGGCAGGGCAATCTCGATGCGGCGGCCGTTGACCTCGACGGCAAAGGTGCGGGTCTCCTCGCCTTCCTCTGCGTCCTCGGACGGCACGTCGGAGGGGGCGAGCTCGTTGACCCACTCCTCCTCGATCCAGCGCGTGTAGACGTCGAAGGAGGTGCCATCGCCCACGAACGCCGGGTCGTTGAGGACCGCTTGGTGGAAGGGGATCACGGTGGGGAAGCCCTGCACGGTGTATTCGGCAAGGGCGCGGCGGGCGCGCTCGATGGCCTGGGTGCGGTCTTCACCGGAGACGATGAGTTTGGCCAGCATGGAATCGAACTGGCCGCCGACGGTCGAGCCGGTGCGCACGCCGGAGTCGACACGGACACCGGGGCCGGTCGGCTCCGCGTACGCGGTGATGGTGCCGGGTTGAGGCATGAAGTTCGCGGCAGCGTCCTCGCCGTTGATGCGGAACTCGATGGCGTGACCGCGCGGAGCGGGGTCCTCCGTGAAGCGCAACGGCTGGCCTTCGGCAATGCGGAACTGCTCGCGCACGAGGTCGATGCCGGCAGTGACCTCGGTGGCGGGGTGTTCGACCTGGAGGCGGGTGTTGACTTCCAGGAAGGAGATCAACCCGTCTGAGCCAACGAGGTATTCGACGGTTCCCGCGCCGTAGTAGCCGGCCTCCCGGCAGATGGCCTTGGCGGAGGAGTGGATCCGCTCGCGCTGCTCATCGGTGAGGAAGGGCGCGGGGGCCTCCTCCACAAGCTTTTGGAAGCGGCGCTGGAGGGAGCAATCGCGGGTGCCGACGACGATGACGTTGCCGTGCTGGTCGGCGAGGACCTGGGCTTCGACGTGCCGGGCCTTGTCGAGGTAGCGCTCGACGAAGCACTCGCCACGGCCGAAGGCGGCGATGGCCTCGCGGGTGGCGGATTCAAACAGCTCGGGGATGTCCTCCCGGGTGTAGGCGACCTTCATGCCGCGTCCGCCGCCGCCGAAGGCAGCCTTAATGGCCACGGGGAGGCCGTACTCGTCCGCGAAGGCGACGACGTCGTCGGCGCCGGACACCGGGTCTTTCGTGCCCGGGGCCATCGGCGCGTTGGCCGCCTCGGCGATGTGGCGGGCGGTGACTTTGTCGCCCAGCGCCTCGATGGAGGCGGGGGAGGGGCCGATCCAGGTCAACCCGGCGTCGATAACCCGCTGCGCGAATTCGGCGTTCTCCGCCAGGAAGCCGTACCCGGGGTGGACGCTGTCCGCGCCGGAATCCGAGGCCGCTTTGAGGATTTTATCGATATCCAGGTAGGACTCTGCTGCGGTGGTGCCCCCGAGTGCGAAGGCCTCGTCTGCCATCTCTACGAAGGGGGCCTGGGCGTCGGGTTCCGCGTAGACAGCGACCGAGGCAAGGCCGGCATCGCGTGCCGCGCGGATCACTCGCACCGCGATTTCACCACGGTTGGCGATGAGTACCTTCTTCAATGGTGTAGCCACTAAACAGTCCCGTCTTGCTCGTCGATAGATGGTAAAGGTTCGAAGTAGTTAGACTCAGCTAAAGATAATCGAGCCGCGACGCGATACGTTACCGCTCGTGCGTCCGGAGTCTAACGCCCGTCCCCCATAACTTACTACTCCGTAGGTGCGAACGGGGTATGCTCCACGGGAACTCGAACCATGTTTCCCCACTCTGCCCAGGAGCCGTCGTAGAGCGAGACATTGCTAAAGCCCAGGATGTGGCGCAAAACGTACCATGTGTGCGCTGAACTTTCGCCGAGCTGGCAATAAACGACGGTGCGCTCGTCGCGGTCGAACTCCGTGAACTCCTTTTCGACGTCCGGGTAGCTCTTGAACAGCGAATTGGGGTGGACGAACCCGCCCCAGGGCACATTGATCGCGCCCGGGATGTGCCCGCTGCGCTGGAAGGGGCCGTCGAGCGGGACGTGGCCGTGGAAATGCTCGGGCGTGCGGACGTCGATAAGTTGGCGCGGCGGCCTGCCCAACAACTCGTCGGCGAAGGTGCGGAAGGGGCCGTCTTCACGCTCCACGACGGGGTAGTCGGCGCGCGGGTAGTCGGGGACTGCGAAAGACATGTCGCGCTCCTCGCCCATCCAGGCGTCTCGCCCGCCGTCGAGAAGACGCACGTCTGGGTGGCCGAAAAGCTCGAACACCCAGGCGGTGAAGGCGGCCCACCAGTTGGAGCGGTCGCCGTAGATAATCACGGTGTCATCGCGGGAGATGCCGCGCGCACTCATCAGCTCGGCGAAGGCGGCGCCATCGATGTAGTCGCGCACAACGGGGTCGTTCAGGTCGCGCCGCCAATCGATGCGGACGGCACCCGGAATGTGGCCGATGTCGTAGAGGAACGCATCCTCGTCGGACTCGACGACCTTGAGGCCGTCCACTCCCAGCCGGGCCGACAACCACGCCGCCGAAACGAACTTCTCGGGGTGCGCGTACTGCTGAAATAGCGGGTGCGGGTCGCGCTCTATACCCATCGGACACACCTTCCACAGCGCGGGAGCCCGCGCTTCTCGACGCTTCCTAGCAACGCCCCAACACTACCAATGCCCCGAGACGCTGTGAGGTTAACCACTGGCCGAGAATTCGCCGAGCGCACGGGGGTGCGGGGCCTTAATGTCTAACGAGGAATCGGGAGGAACTTCACGGAAGGTGAATAGACGTGCACAAATCACTCGTCGTTTTCGAGGTCGAGGGCGGCTCCGACAAGTACTTCGACGGCCACCGCAAAGACACCATGCCCATCGTGGACGCCATCAAGGACCAGGGGTGGAACGCGGAGGTCGTGTTCTACCGGCCCGAGTGGGCCGACCAGCTCTTCGCGTACGTATCGGAGACCTTCGACGGTTACATCTCCCGCGTCAACCCCGGCAACGTCCCGGGCGGGGAGAGGGGATACTTCGACCTGCTCACTCGCCTTTCGGCGGCCGGTTTGGTCGGCATGTCCACTCCGGAGGAGATGATCTCTTACGGAGCGAAAGACGCTTTGGTCAAGCTTAAGGACACCGATCTCGTGCCCTCCGACACCTCCGCCTACTACGACGTCGAGCAGTTCCACAACACCTTCCCCACGTCCCTGTCCTACGGCGAACGCGTGCTGAAGCAAAACCGTGGTTCGACTGGCTCCGGCATCTGGCGCGTCCGCCTCGCCGACCCCGAGGCTGCGGCGCAGGTCCAGCCCGGCACGGCGCTGCCTCTAGACACCAAGCTCAAGTGCACCGAGGCCGTGGACAACCACACGGAAGATCGCGAGCTAGGCGAGTTCATGGATTACTGCGACCAGTACATCATCGGGGACAACGGCATGCTGGTGGATATGCGCTTCCTCCCCCGCATTGTCGAAGGCGAGATCCGCATCCTCCTCGTCGGCCCGCACCCAGTCTTTGTCGTGCACAAGAAGCCCGCCGCCGGAGGCGACGCGTTTTCCGCCACCTTGTTCTCCGGCGCGAAGTACACCTACAACAAGCCCGAGGAGTGGCAGGACCTGGTGGACATGTTCGCCGCCGCCCGTCCCGTGATTGCGGAAAAGCTCGGCGGGGACAACATCCCGCTGATCTGGACGGCGGACTTCATGCTTGCCGACGACGACGCCTCCGGTGAGGACACCTACGTCCTGGGCGAGATCAACTGCTCCTGCGTCGGCTTCACTTCCGAGCTGGACATGGGCATTCAGGAGCTGGTCGCCCAGGAAGCGATCAGTCGCGTCACGGCGAAGCACTCCGAAGGCGTCGGGTAAAGCAGTTACACTGCTCCCGTGACCCTGCTTCTCTTTCTCATTATCGTCGCCCTGCTGGTCATCGCATTTGCCGAGCCGCTGGGCGAGCGAATCGGTGTCGTTGCGCCGGTCATTCTGCTCATCGTGGGTGTCGCTAGCGCTTATCTCCCGCAGGTTCCAGAAATTGAGGTGGACCCGGAAATCATCCTCCAGCTCATTCTGCCACCGCTGCTCTTCTCGACGGCGATGCGCATGCCGGAGCACGATTTCCGCCGCAACTTCCGCCCGATCGTCATTCTGGCGGTTGTCTTAGTCGCCGTAACCTCCGTGTGCGTGGGTGCCCTGCTACACCTCCTTGTGCCGGAGATCCCGCTGCCGTACGCCATCGCGCTGGGGGCGGTTGTCAGTCCGTCCGACGCAGTCGCCGTCGGCATCGTCAAACGTGCCGGGGTCAACCGGCGCATCGTGTCCATCCTCGACGGAGAGGGCCTGATCAACGACGCGTCCGCACTAGTCGTACTCGGCACCGCGCTCCTAGCCGCGGAAAGCCCCGTCAGTGCGGGCGACGTGGCGGGTTCTTTCCTCTGGGCTGTGGCGGGTGCGGTGGCCGTTGGCTTCGCGATCGGGCAGCTTTTCATGTTCCTCCACCGCTACGTGCACCACGCGACGTCGAATACCGTCTTGTCGCTGGCCGTTCCGTTCGCGGCGTTCCTTCCGGCGGAGGGGATCGGCTCTTCGGGCCTCGTGGCCACGGTTGTGGCGGGACTCGTCGCGGCACATAATGCCCCGCGGGTTCTGTCTCCGGCTACGCGTGTCACGGAAGGTCAAACGTGGGACACCGTTGGCCTCGTCCTCGAGTCGCTCGTCTTTGTCCTCATGGGGTTGCAAATGCCTCATCTTGTCGACGACGCCGTCGCCTCCGGATTCGGCCTGGAGTCGAGCCTGACTCTCGCTCTGATCGTCTGGCTAACCGTCTTGCTGGTGCGCGGGCTCATCGTCGTGCCCATGCTGTGGTACATGCGCACCCGAATACCCGCGCGGCGTCGTCGAGCGCGAAGGCTTGAGAAGGCAAGCGCCGCTCTCAACAGCGCCCCCAGCGGGACGTGGCGCTGGCGGCACGCCCGTTTCAGGGTTGACCTGCTGCAGTCGGACCTGAGCTACTACGCCGATCAGTCATTGGGTCTCAGAGCGGGCGGTGCCATCGTCTGGGCGGGTATGCGCGGGGCGGTCACGCTGGCCGCCGCCCAAACCCTTCCTCCAGCCACTCCCGCACGCGGTTTTCTGATCCTGCTGGCGTTCTTCGTCGCGGCAGCGTCCCTCGTTGTTCAGGGAGGTAGCCTGAAGTGGGTGGTTGATAAGCTCAACCCCGGCGCCGATGTTCCCAGTTCTGTGGAGGATCGCAAGCGCATTCGCGAGGCGCTGGGCCGGGCTGCGGCGTCTGTGCCCGTGCCGAAAGAACTGGAGGATAGGATGGTGGCAGGCGGGCTGGAACGCGCGCAGATCTCCCGGGCGGGCACCCTCGACATGATGCGCGCATTTCGGGCGGCCGGGCCGCTCAGCGCGCACGGGGCCAGCCAGCTTATCGAGTACGCCCGCGCGCGGGTGGGCGCCCAGCGCGAGGCTCTTCTCGACGAACGCGACGCCGCCCGCATCGACGCCTCAGACTTCGACAGGCAGCTGCGGATGCTGGACGCCCAAGAGCTTGTTGTTGACGCAGTAGCGTCCGAGAACCGCAACAGGCAGGAGCAGGGTTCCTAGTCGAGCAACTCCGTGACGCTTCCCGGGTCCGCGTCCGAGAGCATCTGGCGGCAGCGGTCGTACTCCGCGTTGTCGCCAATCGCGCGGGAGGCCACGGCGAGCATGGCGATGGCCTTCAGCACCGGCTGGTTTGCCTCGTGGCTTGCCGGGATGGGGCCCCAGCCTTTCCACCCGTTCGCCCTCAGGCGAGCGAGCGGTGGTACCCCGTGCGCGCGTACGCGTAGGCGATAAGCGGGTCACCGGAGCGTAGTTCGCGTTCTGCGCGGGCCGCCCAGACGGCGGGGGAGTCGGGGTGGCTGAGCGCCGTCGTGTCGTCAAGCAGGTCGGCCCCACGCGCGGGGTCGTCGGGAAGCGTGACGGGCGGCGGGGCGAGCATGTCGTTGATCTCCATACGGAGCAGCCTAGCGGGGCTAGTGCGGCCAGTGCGTCGTGTGCCAGAAGGAACTGGCGTCGAGACCAAAGCTGTACAGCGCGCGGCGCACCAGTGGCATGGACAGGCCGATGACGCTGGAGGGATCGCCGTCGATGGAGTCGATAAACCAGCTGCCCAGCGCCTCGAGGGTGAAGGCCCCGGCGCACGTCAACGGCTCTCCGCTGCGGGCGTAGGCCTCGATGTCGCGGTCGGTCGGCGTGCCAAAGCGCACGGCTGTGGAGACCGTTTCAATGAACCACGTGCCGTCGTATTCGATCGCGTGGCCGGTCACAAGCTGCGCCACCTTCCCCCGCTGCTCCCGCCAACGGGCGATCGTCGCCTCGACGGTGTAGGGCTTGCCCTGCAGCGTGCCGTCGAGAAGAAGCATCGAATCGCACCCGATGACCACAGCAGACGGGTAGGAGGGCGCAACTTCGGCAGCCTTGGCACGGGCGAGGGCGGCGACGACCTCAGAGGGATCCGCGCCGGTAAGGCTGGCGATGAGCGCTTCCTCGTCCACGGACGAGGGGTGGACCACCGGGCTGACACCTGCGCGTTCGAGGAGCATGCGGCGCGACGGCGACGCGGAGGCGAGAACGATGCGCATTAGAAGTAGGTGATGTTGGCAAACGCGCCCGGGTTGAACACGTGGGGGTGGCCCGGCAGGTCTGAACCCCACAGGTTGCGGTCCGCGCCAGACTGTGGTCCGGCGCTGGCCGCGGCGGAGGACTGCAGGTCGGCGAGGACCGCGGTGAGGGCGGCCAGCTCGTCGTCAGTCGGGTGGCCCTTGACGACGGTGAACGTGGGCGTGGTCATGGTCGGTGCTCCTTTATAGGGGGATGTTGCCGTGCTTCTTCGCGGGCGGGTAGACGACTTTGCGCTCGAGCAGTCGCAAGGCCTCGCTCACGTGAGTGCGGGTCGCGGCGGGCTCGATGACGGAATCCACCAACCCCCGCTCGGTAGCCACGTAGGGGTTGAGGTTGTCTTCCGCGTACGCCTCGGCATCCACGTCCAACGCCCTGGCCATCGTGGGGGCGTCGGCGAGGGCGATCTGCGCCGTCGGCCACGCGAAGACGAAGTCTGCCCCGAGCAGCTTCGAGCCCATTACGGCATAGGCGCTCCCCAGGGCCTTTCGCGTGACGACGGTCACTGTACCCACCTGGGCTTCCGCGAAGGAATAGGCGAGCGCGGCCGCGCCGGCGAGGACGCCGGAGTGCTCTTCCTGAGTGGAGGGGACGAACCCGGGGGAGTCGACGAAGAAAACGACGGGCAAGTTGAAGGCGTCGCAGGTGCGAATGAAGCGGGCAGCCTTGCGTGCAGCGGCGACGCTAAGGCACCCAGCCAGGGAGGACGGCTGGTTCGCGACGACACCCACAGCCCGGCCGCCCACGTGGGCGAACCCGGTGATGATGTTGTCGGCGTAATCCGCTCCGACTTCAAGCAGGTCACCGTCGGTGACGCCCGCGATGACATCGTGGGCGTCGTAGGCGGCGGCTTCATCGTCTGGGATGAAGGCGTTGAGATCCGGGGCGTCGAGGTCTCCGGCGGGCTCGCTGAGGGGCGCGCCCGCGCGGTTGTTCACCGGCAGGTAGCCCAAGATGTCGCGGGTGAGCTCCAACGCCTCGTCATCCGAGGCAGCGGTGAAGTGGGCCAGGCCGGTGGTCACGGCGTGGACTGAGGCTCCACCGAGGGAGTCGGCCGTGGCAGCCTCACCGGAGACCGAAGCAACCACGTGTGGGTCCGCGAGGTGGGCTGCAGCGCCGTCGGCCATGACCACAAGGTCTGCCAGCGGGATGGTCAGTGCCGCGAGGGAGGACGTCGGGCCGGCGACGACCGCGATGTGCGGGATGAGACCAGAAGCCTGGGTGGCGGCGCGCAGGATCTTGCCCTGCATCGCCGCCGCAATCACGCCTTCTTGGGCGCGGGCGCCGGCGGAGTCGTAGATACCAACCAGGGGAACGCCGACCTTGGTGGCGAGGTCGTAAACCTTCAGGATCTTTTCCGCGTATACCTCGCCCATTGCGCCGTCGAACACCGACGGGTCCTGCGAGAAGACGCAGACCCGCCGGCCATCGACGGTGCCGTACCCTGCCACGACGCCGTCGGTCGCGGGTTTGGTGCGGTCCATCTTGAACACCTCGACGCGGTGGCGGGCCAGCGCATCAAGTTCGACGAAGGAACCGGGATCGAGCAGCTTCTCCACTCGCTCGCGGACGGTCCTCGCGCCCTCAGAACCGGCGGGCGCCTGCGCCTCCCCCAGCCGGTTGCGCAGGTCCTCCAGCCTACCGGCGGTTGTGCCCATGTCGGGTTTGGAAGAAGTCATAAGCACCTACCTTATCCCGCCACGTGGGGGGGATGAACTTTCGGGATAAACAGAAACAGCAGCATCTTTATCGTAAAAAGCCGTCGCACCGTTTCACTACCACGGTTGCGCGGGCCACGCATCGGTCTGTGGGCGCGTGTTTAATGGGGGTCCACTACACCGCCAACCACACAGGAGTGAAAGCGTATGAAAATCGCCGTCACGGGCGCATCGGGCAACGTCGGCACCGCCGTACTGCGTGCGCTCAAACAGGACGACCAAGTAACGGAGATCGTGGGCGTGTCGAGGCGCGTGCCGTCGACAAGCGTGGAGCCCTACGCGGGCTGTGAATGGCACAGCATCGATGTCGGGGCGGCTTCCCGGCCCCAGGAATCGGTCGCGGCGCTTTCGGAGGCGTTCGCGGGTGCGGACTGCGTGATCCACCTGGCCTGGATTATCTTTCCCAACCACGACCGTGAGCTGCTGCGGCGTGTGAATGTCGAGGGGACGCGCCGCGTGCTCGACGCCGCCGTTGCCGCCGGTGTGAAGCACGTTGTCGTGGCATCCTCGATCGGCGCCTACAGCCCCGACCCCGCCCGCGCCGAGGTGTCGAGTCCCAGCGACAACCCTCCGCTGCGCGGGGAGGATTTCGAAGCGCGCGGCATCAACGGGTCGCACTACAGCGAGGACAAAGGCGCGGTCGAGGCGATGCTCGACGAGTTCGAGGCCGCCCACCCCGACATCACCGTCGCTCGCCTGCGACCCGGCCTTATCTTCCAGTCCGACGCGGCCTCCGCGATCAAGCGCTTCTTCCTCGGGTCGTGGGTGCCCGGTAAGCTTCTCGACGCCGGCGCGCTGCCAACCCTCCCGCTACCGAAGGGCGTGCGCGCCCAGGCCGTCCACTCCGACGACATCGGGCAGGCCTACCGCCTCGCTGCGGTGACGGGCGCATCCGGGGCCTTTAACATCTGTGCCGACGACGTGCTCGGTCCGCAGGAGCTGGCGGACATCCTGGACCACGGGAAGTTCGTCGAGCTGCCACCAGCCCTGGTTCGCGGCGCCGTTGCCGCAGCACACGCTTCGGGCGCGATCGCTGCGGACGCCGGTTGGGTGGACATGGCGATGGGCGTGCCAATGATGGACAATTCCCGGGCAAAAGACGTGCTCGGGTGGGCACCGACGCGCAGCGCGAAGGACGCCGTGGCGGAAGTGTTGAAGGCGATGTCCGAGGGCGCCGGTTTCGATTCGCCCAGCTTATGGGCGGAAGACAAGGCGGAGACCGCGTTTGCCGCCATCGGCGGCTCGGTCCAAGACGCGCTCGAGCAGGCCCGTACGGGCTCGGAGATCACCGAGCGGATCGACACGGGGCTGCTCCGGCACCTGCTGGCCAACCACCTCGCCGGAGGACGCACGGCCGTGGAGCGCCTCGACATGATGACCCTGAACTACCAGGACACCCCGGTGTTCCCGCAGATCGCCGAGGCCGCCCGCGACATCCGGGCCGACCGGGACTTCCTCGAGCTGCTGGCCGAGTCATTCGGGATGGGCCCGAAGGCGTACCAAGAGGCGGCAGCGTGGGCCGGCGAGAAAATCGCTCGGCTCAAGCCCAACGGGCGGGTCACCGAGCGTTCACCGATGGCGCTGCTGCTGGAGGCCGAGCTTCTGCGCTCAGCCGTGGTGGGCAAGATCGGGCTGTGGGAGGTGCTGCGCGATAACGCCAGCGACCTCGGCCTGAATGCGGCGTTCTTCGACACTCTCGTCGATTCCGCGCAAAGCCAGCTGGACCTGCTCAACGAGGTCCACGCCCACGCCTCCGCGACCGCGCTGCGCACTGACGCGGAGACGTACCGGAGCTAGTGGGGGGCTAGCTGGGGGCTAGCGCTCCCAGACCCGGTGCGCGGCGAGCAACTCCGTAACGAGCCCGGTCGCGTCGGCCGGGTTCTTCACGGAAGCGATGCCGGCTTGGTCGACCGGGACACGGGCGGCCTCAAGAGCAACCGGGGCCTCGGGCCCCGCTAGCACGATGGCCTTCTTGTGGCGCTCGAACTCGCCCAGCATCGTGGCCACCTCCGGGGTGACCAGCGGGTTGACCACGACTGCCGCGTCGAACTCGATGGAGCGCGCGGTGTGGTAGGTGCGCGAGATCGGCAGCGCCGCGCCGCCCACCTCGAGGGTGCCTCCCTTGTCGGAGACGATGAGCGGGGTGACGCCAGCGTCGAAAAGCGAGCTTACAAGCTTGTCGACGCCCTTCGGCGCCTCGTCGCTGCTAACGAGCACCGCCACCTGTCGCCCGTCGATCGGCCACGTCTTGCCCACCTGGGACAAGGCCGGCGAGGGCTTGACGTCGGCCACCTCGTACTTGGCCGGGTGGGGAAGGCCCAGGTTGTCCGCCACGGTGTCTGCGAGGTCGTGGTCCACGTGCGCAAGGACGTCCAGGTAGCGTACCTTGATGGCCTCCTCGTAGCACTTGCCTAGCTCGAAGGAGAAGGCATCCGTGAGGTGCTTCTTCTCCACATCAGAGAGGGAGAGGTAGAACATCCGGGGCTGGGAGAAGTGGTCCTCGAAGGAGGCCGGGTTGGACCGGGTGACCATGCCGGAGACCGGGCGGGGGACGTCGATAAACGCGCCCTGATCGATTGTCGCCTCGGTGGGGTTGCCACCATCGAGGCTGTTCGGCTTGTAGGGCGCGACGCCGGTGTGGGCGCCCTGCTGGTACATGCCGTCGCGCAGCATGTCGTTGACAGGCGCGTGCGGGCGGTTAATCGGCAGCTGGCCGAAGTTCGGCCCGCCCAGGCGGCTGATCTGCGTGTCCAGGTAGGAAAACAGGCGACCTTGCAGCAGCGGGTCGTTGGTCACGTCGATGCCCGGAACGAGGTGGCCCGGGTGGAAGGCGACCTGCTCGGTCTCTTCGAAGTAGTTGCCCGGGTTTTTGTTCAGGGTCAAGGTGCCGATGACCTGCACGGGAGCGAGCTCTTCGGGGACGATCTTGGTCGGGTCGAGCAGGTCGATGCCCTCGAAAGTCTCGTCCGGGGTGTCCGGGAAGACTTGGATGCCCATGTCCCATTCGGGGAAGGCGCCGGCCTCAATGGCGTCGGCGAGGTCGCGGCGGTGGAAGTCGGGGTCGACGCCACCGGTGATCTGGGCTTCCTCCCACACCTGGGAGTGGACGCCCAGGCGCGGCTTGAAGTGGAACTTCACCAGGGTCGTCTCACCGTCGTTGTTGATGAAGCGGAAGGTGTGGATACCGAAGGTCTCCATCATGCGGTAGGAACGCGGAATGCCGCGGTCCGACATGTTCCAGAAGGTGTGGTGGGTGGCCTCGGTGTGCAGGCCGACGAAGTCCCAGAATGTGTCGTGGGCGCTCTGCGCCTGGGGGATCTCGCGGTCTGGGTGGGGCTTCGCCGCGTGGATGACGTCAGGGAACTTGATGGCGTCCTGGATGAAGAACACCGGGATGTTGTTGCCCACGAGGTCCCAGGTGCCTTCGTCGGTGTAGAACTTGATGGCGCAGCCGCGGGTGTCGCGCACCGTGTCAGCGGAGCCACGCGACCCCAGAACGGTGGAGAAGCGCAGGAAGATGGGGGTTTCCTTGTCCTTTGCAAAGAGCCCGGCCTTCGAAATCTTCGACGCCGCACCGTTGGAGCGGAACACGCCGTGCGCACCCGCTCCGCGTGCGTGGACGACGCGCTCAGGGATGCGCTCGTGGTCGAAGTGGGTCACCTTCTCCCGGAAATGGTGGTCCTGCATGAGAAGCGGGCCGCGCTCGCCGGCGCGCAGGGAGTGGCTTGTCTCTCTCAGGCGCGCGCCCTGGGCGGTGGTGAGGAACTCGCCCTGCTGCGCGCGTGGGCCGGGTTCACCCGCGCCGATGTGGAAGGGGCAGCCGGTGGGGGAGTACGCCTCCGGGGCCTGCTGGTCGGGCTTTGGGGTGGGTGGGGCGGTGGGCTCGACGGGCTCCGCAGGTTGGGGGGTCTGATTCCCGGGCGCCCCTGGGATCTGGTGCTGGCTGTCTTTCATGTCCTCTGCCTGTTCACTCGAACTTATGGGTGCACGATCGAGCGTAGGGGAGTTCGAGGAACCGTGCAGAAAACCTGGTGTGACACCTAGTGCGCAGCGGCCTCGTCCGCGGGGGTTATTCCGGCCACGCGGGACCACGGCGAATTCGGATCGGCCCCCTCGCGCTCTCCGCGTCGACGGTCGTGTGCCCCTGCGTCGCCACCACCGTGCCCCGCTCAGCTAGGCGCGCTGCCGCTGCCCGCACGGCTGGCATGAGGTCGCGCCAGGCGTCGCCACCTAGCTCGCGCGCCACGTCCGAAGGGCATATCGAGGACTCCGGAGCCCGAGCATCCAGCTTCTCGACGATCCCCCGCCCCAGTTCATCCTCCGTCATCGCCGGGAGATTCCCCACGCGGCCAGGATCAGGGGGACCTGCACGGGGAGGCGCCCGATCGAGATGAGCTGCAGGAGCAACGGCTTATCCCGCCACTGCCACGCCATGTAGATGTTCGCGGGCCACACCGCGAGGAGGAGCGCGGCGCAGGTCATACCACCGATTCGCCGTGTCGCTGGGTTGGCGATCAGCAACGCCACAGCCAGTTCCGCGACCCCGGACGCATACGTGTAGAACCGCGCCGGGCCGGGCAACTGCGGCGGGACGATCGAGTCGAAGGGCTCGGGTGTGACTACGTGGAGCACCCCGGCGCCGGTGAAGACCGGGGCAAGTGCTTTGTGCAGGGGCTTGTTGAGGCGCGACATGGTGTTGAGCCTACGGGTTGGCCCGCGCGGCGACGAGGTCCCGAGAAGCGTGGCAGCCATGACTTTTTTGTACAAAACTACCTGCCTCGTGTTGGCCGCTCTCACCGACGCCAGACTCCCCGTACCGGGAGATGAGGGAGTGCGCCGACGGGGTGCGGGGCCGGCTCGTCGGCAGCACCCGGGGCAGCAGTCTCGGCGGCAGTGACATGTACCTGCTGATCGCGTCGATCGCGCACGTCGGCTGCGTGCTGTTCGATTCTGCGCTGAACGCGGCGTCGGACGCGCAGATGCGCGAAAGCCATGGTCGATAACCCGTTCGAACGCGGCGGGGCCTGTGTCGCGAGCGCGGGTTGAATGGAAGTCATGGAAAGAAAAAACAGCAGAGAAAAGATTCCGGCCGAGCTCTATGAGGGGGTCGTGACGCTACGTGACAACCTCCGCGAGCCCTACACCCCGTCCTGGTGTCGCGCGCAGGAGCAGGCCGACGGCGTCATTGCCGTGGGCTATCCGACGTACCCCGACTGGCTATGGTCCGGCATCTGGGACGGCATCTACCTGATCGAGTTTTTCGGCGCCGACTACTTCACGTACTACGACGAATTCGACTTCATCGAGGACCCGGACGAGGTAAAGCAGTTCACCCTGGACAAGCTGTACACGTGGTTCGTCGTCTTCGGCAACCGCGAGCGTATGAGCGAGGGGCTCATCGGCAACGGTGCCGAGCAGGGTACCGTCTTCCTCATTGCGGATCGCCTCATCGAGTTGCTTAACAGCGACCGCAGCGCCATGTCCGCCATCGGCACGAGCAATTGGACCAAAAAACGCGCCGAGGGCTGGTGACGGTTCCAGGTCGAAACCCCTGAAGGAGAAACACTATGGAAATGAGCAACATCGCTGAATGGACCTTTGTCTCGGAGGTCCCGATACCCGAAGACGTCACTGAACTTCTCGTCCCCGGTGAGCGGGCTGTCGTCGCCTTTAAGACCTTCCGCGACAGCGCGATTTTCACCTCGCACCGCCTCATCGTGCGCGACGCCCAGGGTATTCGCGCGAAGAAGATCGAGGTGTATTCGCTGCCGTACTCGTCCATCAACATGTGGTCGACCGAAAACGCCGGGTCCCTCGACTTCAATGCCGAGATCGAAATGTGGACCCGCGCTGGCAAAATCAAGATCAAGATTGGACGAGGGCTCGACGTGCGGCAGATCGACAGACTCATCGGCCAGTGTGTGCTGGGTTTGAAGTAGGAGAAGATACAGTGGTGGAGTCGCGTATGTGGGGACTGCACAACGACGCGCTCAAAGAAGAACTGGTCGAGCGAGGTTTCGTTAGTATCGGCTGGGACGAACTGGGCGACTTACGGCACCTGACGGGTGGCCGCGACGCTATTAAGGCGGAGCTGTCTCGCCAAAACCCGGAGGATTCTGCGGGGCGCATCAATTCCCGGGCGGGCGTGGTTTACCGGTTTGCCCACGTCATGAAGCCTGGAGATCTCGTCGTTGCACCCTACAAGCCGGACAGCACGATCAACATTGGCCGTGTTTCCGGTGAATACTACTTCGAAGCGGAAGCACCCTTCCACCGCCACCGCCACCCGGTTGAGTGGCTCAAGACCGGCGTAGCGCGTAACGAGTTCAGCCAAAGTGCGCTGTACGAATTGGGTTCAGCGATCACGCTGTTCACGGTACGGCGACATGTCGAGGAGATACTTGCGGTTTTGGATGGAAAACCGGTGATCACGCCTCAAAAGGAACCTGTAAGCGACACGCTGGAGGCGGAAGACCAGACTTCTGAGATGCCGACGGCTGCTCGCATTGAGCAGTCAACGACAGATTTCATTTTAGAGGCAATCAGCAAGGAGATCACGCCAGCGGAATTCGAGGAGCTCACCGCCGACGTGCTCCGCGCGCTCGGATATCGCGCACGCGTCACTCCCTACAGCCGGGACGGCGGGGTCGATGTCATTGCGCACCGGGACCCGCTTGGAGTCGAGCCGCCACAGATCATGGTGCAATGCAAGCAGAGGATCGGATCGGTTACCGCGCCTGACGTCCAACAGCTGGTGGGAGCCGGCTGGGGCAGTTCTCTCCTTTACATCACCACGGGAAGCTTCACCCGGGATGCCCAGATGATTGAGAGGCAGAACAGCAGCCTGCGTTTGATTTCCGGAAGCGAATTAGCTGCCCTGGTTATTGCGAATTACGCGAAGCTACCTGAGAGGTGGCGCAAGGTTATGCCACTTCGCCCGGTCATGGCAGTGGATACCAAAGCTGAGTGAGCGAAGTAGTGGGTCTTTCATTTGGTCAGTTTGCGAGAAGTCAAGATCACTACGGCGAGTGTGCCAGTTGGGCTGTGTGGAAGCTCGGTTCGTGTGACAACACGAGGTTTGTTCCTGACTCAAAGGTGGCTCCCAACTTCCCCCTCAACCGCGCCGTTGAAGTGCTTAACGCGATGTAGAGCGTGGAGGAATTTGACATCCACGCGAGGGATTTCCACACGGATGTTGTGTTGTTGGCGTTGACCTTTGCGCAGCGTGATGACCACATTAAGACCGCTATGCGAGGCCTGCCGTTTCACGCCTTTCACGAGGAGACATCTGCATCGAGCGATTCACGTTTGCGTGGTGTTTGCGTTGGCACCAGCCTTGGGGGAGCTATGTCACCGACCTGGTGAAATTCGAAGGTAACAAATTGGAGCCTTTGAGGAACTCCAATGCCGTTAGGGCACGAGCCCTACTCCGGGATAAACAGTTTCTTCGCAATCAGGTGGACGGGTTTGTTGCCGAGTTGAAGGCGCTGGGGTGCAACAACCCCGTTTTTGTGTGTCTGGGCCAAGAAGTTTTCAATGCCTTGAGCGGGTATTATCCGCGCGGTTGCTCCCCATCAGCACGAGTGCGCGCTTATCGACGGCACCTGGTGACGTGCTTCGACATGACACTAAGGGGACACCACACGGCGTAGTGCGCGGAGATCGCGCCGAGGGAGTTGCAGGCGTGGGCGGAGAAATGGATGCGGGAGTGGGGAGTGCGCGGCGGCGCAGGTACGAGGAGGTGACGATACCCGTGCCGGACGTCCTCTACCAGGCCGCCACCAAGTTCGACGGTTTCCGATTCACGCAGAAGATCGCGCTGGCCTTCGACGAAACCGGCGCGCGGAACGTCGCCGAAACGATAATCGTCACGGGGGTGCCTGCATTTGATGAACCGCCAACCACCGCGCACCTCGGCGAAGCGGGCCCCTTAATTACTGGTTAGCTATCCGGACCGGGGGTTGCCGTTCTGCATTGCTCAATCGGACGGCGCGGTGTGATGCTGAGAGTAAACTGAACGAGTTAGACTCACCCGTACAAAAGGAACCGCGCCGTGCCACGACTGAACCTGAAGGCTGTAGAAAAACGCGTAGAGCCCCTGGCTGGTCGCGAGTCCTATAGCCGCGAGTTCATCTTCGATCTTCTCGCCGCTTACGGCCGGTCCAAAGGCAACATCACGCGCCTGCGCAACGGCTCCCTCAACGTGGCGGACGACCCCGAGCGGGAGGTGGCGCAAAAGAACGTCGTTTACTTCCGAGAGACGACGGGCGACCTGCTGGAAGAGCTGGAAGGCCTGCGTGTGTCGCCCACAGTGGTGAAGTACAGCCCGCGTTTCGTCATCGTCACGGACTACGACCAGCTCATCGCCTACGACACGAAGACGACGGAGAACCGCACGTTCCCTTTGCGTGAAATCGATCTGCATTTTACCTTCTTCCTCCCGTGGGCGGGCATGGAGAAGGCGCAGTACACCGCGGAATCCCACGCGGACGTGCGAGCAGCGGAGAAGATGGGCAAGCTTTTCGACGAGCTCGCGTCCGCCAACCCCGGCCTCCTCGACGATCCCCAGCTACGCCACGGTCTCAACGTCTTTTTCACCCGCTTGCTGTTTTGCTACTTTGCCGAGGACACCGGTATCTTCGGTGCCAATCAGTTCACCAACGCGGTCGCTTCGCACACGCTTGCCGACGGCTCCGACACCGATGACTTCATCAAAGACCTCTTTGCTGCTCTCGACGAGGCCGACCCGGCGATGAAGCCCGGCCACCTGCGCGACTTCCCGTACGTCAACGGTCGGCTCTTTCGCGCCGACGCCCACCTGACCGTGCCCCGGTTTAGCCCGAAAGCGCGCCAAATGCTCATCGACCTGGGCACGCAGATCTGGCTGGACATTAACCCGGACATTTTTGGCTCGATGTTTCAGGCGGTGGTCACGCCGGGGAAGCGGTCCAACCTGGGGCAGCACTACACCTCGGTGCCCAACATTTTGAAGACGATCGAGCCGCTCTTCCTCGATGAACTGAAAGAGGAGTTCGAGGCCGCCTACGACAGCACGACGAAGCTAGGCAAGCTGCTGGATCGAATCGCTGCCATCAAGGTGTTCGATCCTGCCTGTGGTTCGGGCAACTTCCTAGTCATTGCGTACAAGGAGCTGAGGCGTCTGGAGCACGCCATACTGCAGCGGCAGGCGGAGCTGCGCGCCGGGGACATGCTGTTTACCGAGTCCCGCATCAACATCGAGAACTTCTACGGCATCGAAATTGACGACTTCGCGGTCGAAGTAGCCATCCTCTCCCTCTGGATTGCCAAGCACCAAATGAACGAAGAGTTCCGCGAGCAGTTCGGTACCTCCATTCCGCTTATTCCCCTGAAAGAGACGGGCAAGATCCGCGCGGGGAACGCGACGCGCATCGACTGGAACGAGGTGTGCCCGAACAACGGGATGGATGAGATTTATTTGATTGGGAATCCGCCGTACGTTGGGTCGAGTATGCAGACAGCGGAGCAAAAGAGTGACTTCGTAGAGGTCTTCGAATCCACGAAATACCCCAAGAAGCTGGACTACATCTCTCTTTGGTTCATCAAGGGAGCGCGGTACATCTCGGGTACACGGGCAGAGCTTGCCTTCGTGTCTACGAACTCAATCGCACAGGGGGAGCACGTGGGGATGCTATTCCCCGTCATTCAAGCGTTGGGAGTCGAGATTGGTTACGCGTACACGTCCTTCAAATGGGAGAACAATGCCAAGTACAACGCTGGTGTGACAGTGGTTGTAGTCAGTCTTCGTGCTCCAACTGATGCACCGCATTATTTATTCAAGGACGGAATTCGTACGTCCGTGGAACATATCAACGGATACCTTGCCGATGCCGCGGACGTGCACGTAGACCGAAGAAGCGGGCCCCTCGATATGCAACTGCCGGAAATGACCTACGGAAATAAGCCAGTTGATGGTGGAAATCTATTTCTGGCTGCAGGCGAAATGGCCTCAATTACGGGTGATTTCCCCGATTCCCGCCAATTTATAAAACGGATTCTGGGGAGTAAAGAATTCATTAACGGCATAGACCGCTATTGCTTCTGGATCTCGGACTCGGAATGGACGTCGGCGCTCTCGATCGTGCCGTCGTTAGAGGAGCGTTTTGAACGAGTCCGAGCCCTGAGACTTCAGAGTCGTGACGAAGGCGCTCGAAAACTTGCCGAACATCCGTGGCGCTTCCGGGAACAAAAGGGTGCGGTAGGCGACTCAATCATCGTCCCAAGGGTTTCGTCCGAACGCCGCGAGTACATCCCAATGGGTTACCTAGGGCCTGACACAGTAATTTCAGATGCCGCCTTCGCCATCTACGACGCCGAACCGTGGCTCTTCGCGCTTCTCACCTCGCGCATGCACATGGCGTGGACGCGCGCGGTGGGCGGGAAGATGAAGACGGACTACAGGTACTCCAACACCATCGTCTACAACAATTTTCCGGTGCCGGAGCTCGGGGACGTCGAGAAGCAAAAGCTCACTGAGAAGGCGCTCCGTGTTCTGGACGTGCGGGAATACCACTGTGAAAAGACGCTGGCGGAGCTGTACGACCCGGATACGATGCCCGAGAACCTGCGGGCGGCTCACAAAGACGTCGACGATCTGGTCGATTCGCTCTATTCCAAACGCCCGTACGAATCGGACGAGGACCGGTTGTCTGACCTCTTTGCTATGTATGAAGACATGATCGCCAAGAAAGAGGCGGCGAAACCGAAGAGGCGAACACGAAAGAAGGCATGAGGTGGGCAAACATTCGCGGGAGAACCTCGTTGATGTGCACTACGCGCAGGCGGGGACGTCTGTTAGCACGGACGGCATGGGCATGCGTGAGATGCAGCGTCGCGTCTACGAGCAGCGCGCGGCGCAGTACCTGCTGATCAAAGCTCCGCCGGCGTCGGGCAAGTCCCGTGCGCTCATGTTCGTCGGGTTGGACAAGCTGTTCAACCAGGGTCGCCGCAAAGTGGTTGTGGCGGTGCCGGAGCGTTCCATCGGCGGGTCGTTCGCCTCGACGCCGCTGGTCCGCAACGGGTTCTTCGCGAACTGGGAGGTCAAGCCGGAGAACAACCTGTGCACGCCGGGCAGCAGCGCGAGCAAGGTCGAGGCGTTCATCCGCTTCTTGCAGGGGCCGGACGCGATCCTCGTGTGCACGCATGCCACCCTTCGCTTTGCGTTTGAGAATCTCGCCCCGGCTGACTTCAACGGCACGGTGTTGGCTATCGACGAGTTCCACCACGTCTCCGCGGACCTCGAGAACTCCCGCCTGGGCAGTCTGCTGCGCGAGGTGATGAACGGCTCCGACGCGCACATCGTGGCCATGACCGGCTCCTACTTCCGTGGTGACGCGGTGCCGGTGCTCATGCCGGGGGACGAGGCCCGCTTCACTCCGGTCACCTTCAACTACTACGACCAGCTCAACGGGTACAAGTATCTCAAGTCGCTCGGCATCGGCCACCACTTCTATCAGGGGCGCTACACCGACGCGATCGGGGAGGTGCTCGACCTGGATAAGAAGACGATTCTGCACATCCCCAACGTGAACTCGGGCGAGTCCACCAAGGACAAGATTGAGGAAGTGGGCGCGATCGTCGACACGATCGGCGAGGTCGTCGGCACCGAGGAGGGCACAGGGATCATTCTCGTGCGCCGCCGCGACACGGGTGACATCCTCCGCGTTGCGGACTTAGTGGATGACACCGATCAGAAGGCCCGTGCCCGCACGCTTGCGTACCTGGTGGATACTGCGTCGAAGGAGCGCGACGCGGTGGACATCATCATCGCGCTGGGCATGGCGAAGGAAGGGTTTGACTGGCCCTTTGCAGAGCACGCGCTGACGGTAGGGTACCGGGCGTCGTTGACGGAGATTATCCAGATCATCGGGCGTGTCACCCGCGACGTGGAGGGCAAGACGCACGCGCAGTTCACCAACTTGCTGGCCGAACCGGACGCAGCACAAAGCGAAGTGACCGTCTCCGTGAACAACATGCTCAAAGCCATCACCGCGTCGCTGCTCATGGAGCAGGTCCTGGCCCAGAATTTCGACTTCAAAGCGAAGAAAAATCCGGACGACGCCAGCGAGGGCAACACCATCAAGATTGGGGGCCTGAAAGAGCCCTCCACGGACCGGGTGCGCCAGATCGTGGCGACGGATCTTAATGACTTGAAAGCGAAGATCCTGCAGGACGACACCTTTGCCCGCGCGGCCGTAGGCAGCCTCGAAGCGGAGACTACGAACAAGGTGCTCATCCCCAAAATCATCCGCGAGCAGTACCCGGATCTGTCCGAGACCGAGGTAGAAGAGGTGCGCCAGCGCGTCATCGTCGATTCTGTCATCAAAACAGGCCGGGAGAAGCAGGTTGGTGACAAGCGCTTCATTGAGATGGCAAACCAGTTTGTCAACATCGACGACCTCACCATCAACCTCATCGACTCGATTAACCCTTTCCAGCGGGCCTTCGAAATTCTCTCCAAGTCCGTCACGCCCTCGGTGCTCAAGCTCATTTCCGACACCATCTATGCCACGCGCATCGAGATGACTATCGACGAGGCCATGGCGCTCTTCCCCCAGATCAAGGCGTGGATAGCTACCCACGGCCGCGAACCTGATCGCCGCGCGGAGGACTCCGAGGAGCACAAGCTTGCCGACGCCCTCCTGCTCGTCCGCGATGCCGTCGCGAAGAGGAAAGCTGAACTGGAGGCTGCTCAATGACCGATGACCACATCTTGGCCCAGCTCGACGCGCTCATCGCGGAGGACGCCGATGGGTTGCTGAAGATACCCGAGAAGCCCGCGCCGGTCACCGCCACCGACCGCCTCACCCGCGCCTTTGCCGAGATCGAGGAGTTTGTGGAGGTTAACGGGCGCGAACCCGACCCTGACACGCTGAACATTTCTGAGCGCAAACTTGGTGCCCGTCTCGTGGGCATCCGGGCGAGTGAGGAAAAGATGGCGGCACTGAGGGGCGTCGACAAGCATGGGCTTTTGGAAGCGCAAAAGGCTCCGGCTTCTGTTGATGACCTCATCGATTCCGACCTCCTAGGTGCGATGCCGGACATTTTCGATGTCTCCCGGTTGCCTGCCCGCAAGAGCCCTGAGGGCGACCACGACCGGGCGACGCGCGTCAAGGCGGAGGATTTTGCGGCGTTTAAGCAGCTGTTTTCGGACAAGCACGCTGGTTTGAACAGCGGCGAGTGGCGCTTGACGACGTTCGCCGGGGAGCGCACGATCAAGGAGGGGCGTTTCTTCATCGTCGCTGGTGTTATGGCGTTTGTGGCGGATGTGCACGAACCGGCGGAGGGAGAGTCGAAGCCGAGGCTGCGCGTCGTGTTCGAGAATGGGACCGAATCGTCTATGTACCGCGAGTCCCTGGCGACGCGCTTGTACGAGACAAACGGGCAGGCAGTGACGCGCGCGACGATGGATGTGTCCGAGATCGGGGACGCCGACGTTGAGACCGGCCACATCTACGTGCTGCGCTCGCTGAGCGATCACCCTGACATTCGTGGTCTTGCCGACCTACACAAGATCGGCTTTTCCAGCGGCCCGGTGGCGAAGCGAATCGCTGGGGCGGAGAAAAGCCCGACGTACTTGATGGCGCCGGTGAAGGTTGTTGCGGACTACCGCGTGTACAACCTGCGGCCGTCTGCTTTGGAGCACCTGCTGCACCGGGTCTTTGCCGCGGTGCGACTTGACGCGTCCGTGGCCGTTGCTGCTGGTGGCTCCGTTGCGGCTACCGAATGGTTCCTCGCCCCGCTCTCGGTTATCGACCACGCGGTAGACCTCATCATGTCCGGAGAGATTGTGAATTATCTTTACGATCCGGCGGTGGGGGAGTTGGTGGTGCGGGGTGGGTGACGGGGCCCCGCTTATGGCCCCTCCCGACTTTGCTACTGCGGGCTGACGCGATTGAGGATTCGCAGGATGTCCCGCTTCGCTTCGAGGACAGCAATTTCGTGCTGGAGGCGCGATACCTTTTCTTCCCGGGTCTCGGGGACGTTTGACTGAGAAGTGCGAGGAGAGCGACGCTCGCTTCGTGCCGCAATAGCGCGACGCTTGCGCAAGCCGTTGCGTTTGACGGTCGACGACATTGCTACCCCTTCCCTCACGTATTTTCGGTGCCCTCGTCGGAGAACGTGGACAAGTCGTTCCGTTTGGCTACCTGCAACTCTACCCGCTTTCGTTCCAATTCAATGGAAATGACATCTTCGTTCACATTGATGTGATCGCGGAGTAGTTGGGAAATTTGGAGGATCCAGTCCGAATCTGAGCTAGCCAGGGCATCCGTTTCTTCGAGTAATGCTCGCAAATACCGCCATCCAAATTCTTCCTGCGCAACGACAGTTGATTGCGTCTGCTCAACGGCCCAGCGCATGTTGGATAGCCACTCGTCGCGCCTTCGCCAGAGCTCGGTGGCCTCATCTGATCGGGTCTTTTGTTGGTATGTCCGTACGCCCGTCCAGGCCACCCAAATCGCGATCGATGCGGGAAGGAGAGTGCGGAGCATTTCAAGTAGCGCTTGTCCCGATGGCCGTGACAGAAAGGCGTCAGCTTGAGATAGCCATGATCCATCCAATTTCGCTGCCCCTTTCGGGTCCATCCCCGCCCGCGTTCATGAACATCGTACAGAATCGGCCGTTAAAGGCAGCAGTCCACAAACCACCCTCGTCGTCTGTGCGCTCGGTACAATTTCCCCGGTTCAGTCCGAAGATCCAAGAGAGCCCCACAAAAGGAGGACAAGCCATGACCACCCGGCCCGGTTTCGCGGTGGTTGACCTCGAGACGACAGGTTTCGGGGGCACCGACCGCATCATCGACATCGGCGTCGTCCTCCTCGGCCCGGATCTAGAACACCAGGGCACCTGGGAAACGCTTGTGCAACCCGGGCGGGATATTCCGAACAGCTACGTGCACAAGATCACGGCCACCGACCTCGTCCGTGCGCCGCGCTTCGAGGTCGTCGCGCCCTACCTTGCCTATCTTCTCCACGGTCGCATTCCCGTCGCACACAATGCGGGGTTCGAGAAGCGTTTCCTCTCCCTCGAGTTCAGGCGCGCGGGCATCGACACGAACGTGGGTTCGATCGACTGGCTCGACACGATGGTGCTGAGCCAGCGGCACCTCGGCCAAGCAAAGCTCTCCGAGGCCTTAACCGCCGTCGGGATCGAAAACTTCCAGCCCCACGCCGCCCTCGCCGACGCCGAAGCAACCGCCGACCTCCTGCGTACCTTGGTGCAGAAGCGTGGCGCCAGTGTCTTGCTGGGTGCGCGAGCTAGTGCCGAACCGAACGACCCGCGTGAGGTGCCGACGGTTGTGCGAGGTAAGAAGGAGGACGAACACTGGTTAGCCCGCCTAACGAGTGCGCTGCCCAACCAGGGCGATTCGAACGTCGATAGGTATCGGCGCGCGCTCACGGCGAGCCTGGCGGACTTGCAACTCTCGGCTTCGGAGATCAAGCATCTCGGCGACATCGCTATCAGCGACGGCCTTGCCCTGGACGATATCGCCGCCACGCATGAGGAGTTCATTCGTCAGATGGCGGTCCAGGCGTGGCTCGACGGCGTGGTCACGGACGAAGAACGTGCGCAGCTTGCGGATCTGGCGGAGCAGCTCGGCGTCGCCGGTAACGTCGTGGAGTCGTTCCTCACCGCGCCCGTAGCGGGCAACCCGATCGAGGAGCTTGTGCTGCGCCACGGTGACCGGGTGGCGTTTACTGGCGCGTTGGACCTGCCGCGCGAGGAGTGGGAGCGTCGCGTCACTGACCTCGGCCTGGTCTTCGGTGGCGTGACGAAGAAGACGGTCGTTCTGGTGGCAGCCAATCCGGACTCGATGAGCGGCAAGGCTGTGAAAGCCCGCGAACTACTTGTTCCTGTGATCGACGAGCGCACGTTCGCCCGACTCATCTCTGCGCTCGACCCCGCGCCGGCGTCTGCAGTCGCTCCAGATGAGGAACTTGCGGAGCGCTTCCCGTGGGTCGCAGACGCGCCCGTTCCCCTCACCGCCGCGGACGCTCTGGCATCGCATTGGATCGCGCACAGCCCGGACCTGTCCTTACACCTGATGTCGTCCTACCTGGACAGGGATTTGGTCATTGACGTGCGTAACTCGGCCGTCGAAAAGCCTGGTTTGCGCTGGCAGGAGCGGTTTCCTCGCATGCTCGACGCGACGGTGTACGACCTGCGTGACATCCCGGGTGTGGGGGAGAAGCGCCTGCGGCAGCTGGTGGAGGCGGTGGTGCTCGCTGCCCTCGACGCGGATATCACCGGGGAATACGTGGACACGGACATTTACATCGACGACGCCGATCCCAGCGACATCGTCGCCGGCTGGGCCGCGCTCGCGGGCGCGCCCTTCCCCGGCACGACGGAGGAGACCATTGCGGTTCTCTTTTCAACGTGCACGCAGGAGCTTCTCGACGCCACCACCCACGACCCCCGCCGTGTGGCCATCGCCACTCGGCGCTGGCTAGGCGGTGCCACCCTTGACGAGCTGGGAACCCAGTTCGGCGTAAGCCGGGAACGGATCCGTCAATTGGAGACGCAGTTGCGCGCGTCCTTCGCCGAACACTCCGAGCTCAGCGCTGCGGTGGCGCAGCAGGTGGCTCGGCGCGTGGGGAAGCTGGCGGCGGTGGACGTCGTGAAGCGACAAATGCCTTGGCTTTGGACTGTGGATGAGTCACTGGGCTGCACGTATGAGGAGTACTTCCGTGGCCTCTTTGGGCTGTGGAAAGTCGACGGGGGATGGATGCTCGCCGCGGACTTTGACCCGGAAAGCGGGATCACTCTGGATGCGCACGGTGTGTTTTCGGTGGGTGAGCTGGCAAGGAGCGTGAACGCGGACGAGTCGGCGTTGGCCGATTGGCTCGCGCAGCGCGGTTACCTCGCGCTTTCCGGTGGCACAATGGCGCGGGTGCGCAGCCATCAGGACCGCGCTGTGGCTGTGCTGTCCGTCGCTGGCGAGCCACTCACGGTTGAAGAAATCGCCGCGCAGGTGGAGGCCAATCCTCGCTCCCTGGCCAACCAGATGAACGAGGACCCGCGCATCTCGCGCGTCGCCAATGGCACATACGCGCTTACCAGCTGGGGCCTCGAACCCTTTACCACCATCACCGACTGGATCGGCCGACGCATCGACGCCACCGGCTCCGTTGCGCTCGCCGACCTCCTCGCCGAAGCCCCGCGCCTGCGCATCAGCGAATCCTCCGTGCGCGCCTACGCCGCAGGCAGTGGCTTCTCGCTAATCGACGGCACCGTCACCCGCTCCACCACAACCACCGAAATCATCGATGACGAGCCGTTTGACTCGAAAAACATGTACTTCCGTGACGGTGCGTGGCACCTGCTTCTCGTACTCACCCCCGACCACCTGCGCGGTTCTGGGTTCGTTGTCCCACGTGGCGTTGCGGGATTGTATCGTGTTCCAGTCGGTGGGGAGGTGGCGGTGCCGAGCCGGCTTGGCGACCAATACGTGCGCGTTAATCGCCTGAAGCAGTTCTCGGTCTCCACGATCCGGCGCTTCCTGGAGGAACTCGGCAGCCAAGTCGGGGACAGGGTGTGGCTGCGGTTTAGGCCTGACGCGTTCGACGTCGTTCCTGCCCCGCCCCTCGACCCGTCGTTGACCGGTCTTGCGGGTTTGCTTTCCGAGATGGGCCTCGACCCGTCCCTGACCGGTGAGTCCGCGTTGGCAGCGATCAACGATGCCCTTGGTTTGGACGCATCGGCTCCCAGGCGGCGCGCAGTCGCGCTATGTGGACACCGTCAGCAGGACGACCTCGCCGACGTTATTCGGGAAATGCAGGTGTGAACATCAAGCTCCCTAATTGTTCTGCCTTTTGTGGGAGGGGTGCACCAAATCAGCCTACGATTAAACACGATCGCTTAATAGCGCGATCGAAACGGTTCAAGTTAAGGACAGGATTTGTATGCACGATGCTGAGAAAACCATGATGGCCGCCCGTATGCACATCGGCGACGAGGGCCGCGAACTGAAAATCGACCAGGTCCCCATCCCCGAGCCGGGCAACGGTGAAGTGCTGGTCAAGGTCATGGCAGCCGGGGTATGTCTATCGGACGTCCACCTCCTCGATGGCTCATTGACCGCTCCGCATCTCGACGACGATGTGGTGACTCTGGGGCATGAGACCGCAGGAGTCGTGGAGAAGCTGGGCGAGGGTGTCTCGTCCTTCGCGCCGGGTGATCGGGTGGTGATGCGAAGCGGCTACCGCGATGACAAAGGCGACGTGTACGGACACGGCATTGACTTCGACGGCGGATGGGCAGAGTATGTGCTGACCAAGGAATCCACCCTGATCAGCCTCCCTGAGTCCATCTCTTTTGAGGTGGGTGCGATCATTCCGGACGCGGTGTCTACTCCGTGGTCCGCAATCGACTACACCGCCCAAGTGAAGGAGGGCCAAACCATCGGGGTGTGGGGTGTTGGCGGTCTCGGTGCCCACGCAGTGAAACTGCTTGTGGCGGAAAAAGCGTCCCCAATTATTGCGATGGATCCTTCCGACAAGGCGCGCGAAAGGGCGCTGGAGTATGGGGCGGATTACGCGCTTGACAGCACGGCCGACGACTTCGAGGACAAGCTGCGCGAAATAACCGGCGGCAAGATGCTAGACGTTGCCTTCGACTTCGCAGGGGTACCTCCCGTCCGCAAGCAGGCCCTGAGCGTCCTAGGCGTCGGAGGAAAACTAGTTCTGGTCGGCATCTCGGGCGGGGAAGTCGTCATTCCCAGTGACATGGATTTTCAGATGAACCGCAATGCCATCCTTGGCCACTACGGTTCCCTTCCGAACAGTATCCCAGACGTGGTGCAATTGTTGGCGGAGGGTCGCGTCAATTTCGACGCCTCCGTCACGGAGGTCCTCCCCCTCTCGGAGGCTGCAACCGCGGTCGACCACCTGAAGAATAAGGTGGGCGACCCGATCCGCATTGTGCTTCGCCCCGGGGAGTAATTGCTACCCGAGCGGATACACACCGTCCTGTCCAAGGCGAGCGTCTGGGTCCAAAAGCAAGGCGATCTCGCCGTCGTGCGTGTTGCCTCCCGCGAAGCGACGATTCTCCACCTGCTGGAACAGGGCGCGCCGGCCCACCATTCCCGCCTCGAGGTGCCCGGCGCCGGCGCGTAGCCGGGCCGTGGCGCGGGCGCGCCACTCGGACACCGATGTACCGGAAGCCGCTAGTGCCGCCTCGAAGACCCCTGGGTGCGCGAGCACCACAAGCGCGCCGACGTGTCCGAAACCAAGCGAGGTCAGCGCCGCCGCCTTCACACGCCCCGCACCCAGCGACAGCGGGGCCCGCAGCCACACCAAGTTGCGAGACTTGAGGCCGACCAAAGGATCCACGCAGTCGAGGGAGGCGTTTGGGGGAATCTCGCCTGTGGCGAGGACGTCGATAAGCCCGCCGATCTGGAACAGTGCCGCGCCCGCCTTGGCGTGGCCGGTGAGCGTCTTCTGGGAGATGACGTACATCGGGGCGCGCTCGTCGCGGCCGATGGCTGGCCACAGGATGGAGTGCAGATCGGACTCGTTCGGGTCGTTGGCGTTGGTGGAGGTGTCGTGCTTGGACAGCACGGTGACGTCGTCGGGCGAGAGGCCCAGCGAGGCCAGCGAACGCGCCAGGCGGGATGTCGCACCACCGCGCGCCGCACCGAGCACACCCAGGCCGGGGGCCGGGATGGAGGTGTGGGCACCGTCGCCGAAGGAAGAGGCGTAGGCGATCACCGCACGCACCGGGAGTCCCAGCTTGGCGGCCACGGACGCGCGGGCGACCAGGACCGTTCCGCCGCCCTCGGCCTCGAGGAAGCCGCCGCGGCGCCGGTCGTTGGCGCGCGAGATGAAGCGGTCCGCAATCCCTTTGTCGCGCATCGCGGCGGTTTCCGCGGTGGCGTTCATGTCGCCGAAGCCCTGCAGGGACTCGACCTGGACGTCGTCGATACCACCGGCGACCACGAAGTCCGCCTTGCCCACCGCAATCTTGTCCACGGCCTCTTCCACAGACACCGCCGCGGTGGCGCAGGCGCCGACCGGGTGGATCATCGAGCCGTAACCGCCGACCAGCGACTGCATGACGTGCGCCGCCACGACGTTGGGCAGGGCCTCTTGCAGGATGTCGGACTGGCGCTCGTCGCCAAGAAGGCGCGACACGAACACCTTATGCAGGGACTCCATGCCGCCGATGCCGGTGCCCTGCGTGGTTGCTACCTCGGTCGGGTGAACGGCCTGCAGTAGCTCTGCGGGGGTGAAACCCGCAGTGACGAAGGCGTCGACGGCGGTGACCAGGTTCCACACGGCGATGCGGTCCATGTTGTCCACCATCTGCGCCGGGATGCCCCAGTTGGCGGGGTCGAAGTCGTCGGGCATCTGGCCCGCGACGGTGCGCGTCAAGGTCGCCTTGCGGGGGACGCGGGCGGTCGCGCCGGCGCGGCGGGTGACGGTCCATTCGCCGTCGACAAGTGCGACCTGCGTCGACGCGGGATCGGCCTCTTCGATCTCGCGGGCTTCTGCCTCGTTGGCGACGGTGAAGGTGATGTCGCGGTCGAGGTAGACCTGGGCCAGGTCGATGGATCCGCGGTCGCGAAGGAAGTACTTGTCCGTCAGCTCGCGCACGCCGGCGCGGGCGACCACCTCGTCGCGGAAGCGGTCGTAAATGTCCTCCTCCGCAACCGGCGCGCCGTCCGCGTCGTACCAGCCCGGGTTCGGGTCCTCGGACCAGTGGATTAGGTCCATCATCCACGCCAGCTCCAGCACGCCGGCGGCTGTGAGGTCGACGGAGCCGTCTCGGCGCATGCCGTACTCCGCCTCGCGGCGGGTACGTCCGGAGCCCCAGGAGGAGACCTCGCCGACGCCCACGATCACGATCATGTCCTCAAGAGCGCAGGTCACCTCGCCCACCTCAGCGCCTTCCGGCTGGGAGGGGTTGGCCACGTTCGGCAGCGCCTTAATAGCTTCGCTTGTCGACGCCTGCGCGGCCCCCTCCGCCTGCACCGACGCGGTGCGGGCGAGCTCGGCGATGGACACGCCCGCGTCGGCGAGCCCACCGGTCGCGTCAAGGTCGAGCGGGGCCTCGGCAGCCTGGGCGCGGGAATTGCGCGAGGCCAGGCCCATGATCTCGGCGGAGATCTCCGCCGGGTTCCACACCCGGATCCCGGCGGCCTCGGCGGCCGGGACGAGGGCGTCGTTGCCGCCCATCAGCTGCGTGCCGGCGACCCAGCCGATGCGCGCCTGCGCCAGCGTCACACCTTCCGGCCAGCCGGTCTCGGCGGACCACTTGTTCACGATGGCGTCGAAAGCCGCCTTGACCTCGCCGTACGCACCGTCACCACCGAAGGTGCCGCGGTTCGGCGAACCCGGCAGGATGACGTGGGTGCGCGTGGCGGGGAAGTCGTTGGCGGTCTGTGCCAGCGCAGACAGCCCCGCGATGGTGCGCTCGACGGACCACAGCAGCAGGCGGGCCTGGGTTTCGGTGGTGCCGCCGGCCTCGGCGAGTGAGCCGGACACGCCCGGCGCGGCGAAGGGGAAGGCGAGCGTTGGGATGAGCGCGGGCTTGACCACCTTCACCTCATTGCCGACGGTCTCGCGTTGCTCGGAGCCAATCCAGTCAATCAGCGCGTCGATGTCGCGGTAACTGGACAGGTTGGCGGGCACGAGCCACAACGCGGAACCGGCCGCGGCGTGGTCGCGGTAGAGGGTGCGCGCGAACTCCTTGCGGGCCTGGTCAACGCGCGAGGCCGTCATGATGACGGTCGCACCTCCGGCCAGAAGCCTTTCCACCAGCGCCGTCGCGATCGAGCCGGGCGCGGCTCCCGTGACCAGAGCGACATCTCCCGCGTACACCAGCTCCGGGGTCTCAAGAGCCACCCGGGCGATCTCCGCCAGCGGGCCGGCGTAACCGTGCTCGGCGTACCATTCGGCCTGCTCAGCGACGGTCGCGCCGGTACCGGCGAAGCGCTCCACGGCGATCTCGGCCTCGCCGAGTGCGACACGGGCGAGGTCCTCGCGGGCCTGGGCCCAGCGGTCGTCGAAAAGGACGGCGCGGCGGGCGTCGAACACGGGCGTGACCTGCTTGACCCAGCCGGTGCCGAGCTCTGCCTCGATCGTCTCCAACACCGTCGTGTCCGGCGCCTCGACCTCGGCGTGCTCGTCCTCGATACCCAGCTTGGACAACAGGGTGCGCGCGGTGGTGACCAGGGTGTCGGTCACCTCATCGCGGTACGCATCAAGGGCGGCGGAGTCCACGACCCCGCCAGAAGCAGCACCGCTTGCCGACGCTTGAGAGACACTCACCCCGAGGCGGGCGGCGACGGACTGGACGGCGGCGTCGACAAGCGAAGCCGCCTCGGCCTTGCTGGACACGGCGGGCAGCGTGGTGAGGCTGCCGCCGCGCACCGACTCCTCGCCACGCGTGCCGAGGAGGATTTCCGCCTCGACGTGCGGTGCCCAGGATGCGGGCAGGCCCCACGCGGAGGCGAGGTGCTCGCCGACGAAGGCGGGTTTGAGGCCGGCCGCGCCGAGGAGCTGGCGCAGGCGGGACGTGATGGCCTCAGAGAGAACCGGGCCGAAGGCGGAGTAACCGGGGGCGGCGGTGGTGACGCGGCCGCGCAGGGTGGCCACGTCGTCCTCGGCGGCGCCGTCGATGGCGGGAACGCCGAGCTCAGCGGACATGTCCATGAGCAGCTGGTTGCGGCGGGAGGACACGCCGCCGGTGAGTTCCTCGATGGTGTCGTTGTCGGTGATCTGCTCCAGGCGGACCTTGTTCTGGAACGCGAAGAGCACCATGATCGCGTCCGCTGCGGTAAACGGCAGGTCGCTGACGGGCGCGCCGCCGGTGGGAGCGGCGACTGGGGCCGGTGCGGGGGCCGGTGCGGGGGCCGCGATGACCGGTTCCGGCGTGTCCGTAACAGGGGCAGCCGGGACGGACTCCTCCTCGGGCTGTGCGGGCTCGGGGGCGGAGGTGGCGTCGGCAAGCATGACCTGCTCTTGGTTCGCCTCTACGTTGAGCACCGGGATGTGGCGTCCGATGACATCCATCTCCCGCTTGGCCAGGTTGGTCAAGGTGGGGGAGGAGGCCAGGCCGACCTCGATGATCTGCTCGACGCGGTCGATGATGAGGTCCTGTGTCTCAATCCAGCGCACCGGGGAGGCGAACTGCCAGGCCAGAAGCTCGATGAGCAGGGTGCGCGCGAGCGTGGCGCGGTCGGTGTTGTCCACCGTGACGCCCGCGAGGCGCTGGGAGGGGACCTCGGAGGTGACCGCATCGATGAACCCCTGGGTCAGCTCGAAGGGGCGGGCGACCAAGTTGGGCACGTAGCGGTGCTCGAGGGCATCGACGTCGATGACCTGTGGCAGCAGCTGGTCGAGCTTTTCCGCAAAGGCGGGCACGCCGTCGCGCAGGACGCGGGAATGGAAGGGAACGTCGATGCCGGGCACGGTGACGAAGGCACGCTCGCGTACCGCGTTGGCCCTGCGCTCGAGCGCGGCAAGGCCACGTTTCGTACCGGCGATGGAGTACTGCTGGCCAGCGATGTTGTAGTTGACGATCTCGAGGAACTCACCGGTGTCCTCCGCGATGGAGGCGACGTAGCCCTCCACCTCGTCTGGGCCGACACCGATCATGTTCGGGCGCAGCGCGCCCATGCCGTAGTTCGAGGTGCCCTCGGCGTCGCGGGGCACAAGGGAACCCATCGCGGAACCACGGGAGTAGACGATGTCGATGACGGCTTCGAGGTCGAAGATGTCCCCCAAAGATGCGAGCGCGGTGTACTCGCCGAGCGAGTGTCCGGCGTACATGGCGCCCTCGGCCAGCAGACCGTCGACGCGCAGGCGTTCGGTCTGCGCGTAGGCGACGACGGCCAGCGCCACCTGCGTGAACTGGGTCAGGTGCAGGACGCCGTTCGGGTGCTTGAACTCGGTACCCCGCACAGTCAGCGTGGTCGGGTTCTCGTCCACGATGTGCTGGATGGAAAAGCCCAGGTTGGCGCGGGTGTGGCGGTCCGCACGGCGCCAGATATCGCGAGCTGCGGGGCTCGCGTCGCGGTCCGCCTTGCCCATGCCGACGGCCTGCACGCCCTGGCCCGGGTACACGTACGCGGTGCGGGGCTGGGCGAGGAGCGCCTGGCCGCGGGAGACGACATCGCCGCCGATGCGGCAGGTGACCTCCAGGGCGGGGCGGATGCGGACGCGACCGACGCGCTCGACGGTGATCTCCACCTCGTCGTCAAGCTGGACCATGCCGTACATGGAATAGGTCCACCCGGTCACCGCACCGTGGCGCCCGGCGAGGTGTTGGGCGGTGGCGGAGAGCCACATGCCGTGCACGAGTGGCGCTGTGAGCCCCACCAGCGCGGAGGCGTTGTAGGAGGTGTGGATCGGGTTGTAGTCACCCGAGACCAGCGCGAACGGTGTCATGTCGTGCGGGGCGGTGACAGTGGCGCGGTCCACGAAGGAGCGCGGCGTGGCCATAACGTGGCCGGACTCCGGGCCGCCGCCGTAGGCGGGTGCCTGCGTCGGCGGGGTGGTCACGGTGGCACGGCCGCGGATGGCAAAGCGGTGCATCTGCGTGGCTACGAGCTCGCCGTTCGAGGTCAGCTCCAGCTCGACGGTGACGATGCGCCCGGAGACGGACTCAGCGATCGAGGTGCAGCGCGAGGTTACCTCGATTGTGCGGCCGTCGGCGAGCTCGTGAAGGTCGGCGCGCAGGTCAATGACGTGGTCGAGGTGGACGGCGTTGAGCAGGCCCTCAATGACAGGGTAGCCGCCCGGAAGCAGGCCTGAGCCCAGCGCCGTGTAGATTGCCGGCCAACAGGGCCCGACCAGCACGTCGGGAGTGCCGGCGGGCACGTCAGAGCCAAGCGCCGCGCCCGTGACGGCCGTGTGCGCCGCCAGCAGAGACGCCGGAAGGGTGAACGAGGAGCGCGCGACGCCGAACGGGGCATCCGCGGAGACGGAGTCCTCGATGATCCGCGGCATCTCGGTGATCTCATCGCCCGCCTCGGAGGTCGAGCCGACACCAGCCAGGCCCGCGAGCAGGGCGTAAACGGACTTGGGCAGGCGCTCGTCGGACACGACGGGGGAGGCGCCGGTCGCCGCGCCCGCCGGAAGATCCACGGGGACGGTCACTTCGCGCACGTAGAAGGGGCGCTGCCCCTCGGGCAGGTCGTCCCAGTAGGAATCGGTGGTGATCCGGATCGCCCACCCGTCGGTGTCCTCGACGATGTCGAAGGCGTCCGCCGGCATGTGGTAGGCGGGGTTGTCCATGAGGTGGCCGTGCCACATCATCGTCGGCGCGGCACGCAGGTAGGACTCGACATCCCGCGCGTCCGCGAGGCGCGAGTACAGGTCGTCGGGGGTGGCGCCGCCGTCGAGAAGCGACTGCGTGGCGGCGGCCTCGAAGCGGGCGAGCAGCTCGGCAACGGGCTCGTTCTTCTTGATAATACCCGCCACCGCGACCGGGCCGGGGATGATGCGGACCTGATCAGCGGTGTAGCGCTCGTCCTGCGCCTGCCACAGCGTGTCTTTTCCAAACCACGTCTTCAGATCGCCGTCGATCGCGGGGACCCAGGGCATCGGCTTCGGGTACTCGTAATGCAGTCCAATCCACCACGCGGCGTCGCGCGGGGAGACCTTCACCTCGCTGGCCAGCGGGTAGGCGCGCACCAGCTTGTCGACGGCCCCCGCCACGTCCACCTCTTCATCGGAGGGGAAGATCGTCTCGATCTCTCCGTGGTCCGCCTCGCTCAGGCGCGCCTCGACGCGGTGGAGCAGCGACAGGAAGCGCGCGTCCCAGGACGCGTCGACGAATGGGTGGGCCAGTTCGACGAACCGGGAGACCCACTGCTCGTAGGTCATCTCTTCGACATCACCAAAGTAGGGCTTCGAGGTCTTCGACAGTGCCTCGATGATGTCCTCGCGGTGCGTCGCGTACTCGGTGTGATCCAGGCTCGTGATTAGCCTCGAGGCGCGAGCGAAGGAGTTATCCAGGTCGTGGATGTCTGCGAGCAGGTGGCTTTGCGACGACGCGACGCCGTTGCGCCCGGTGCCACGGGACACCCAGCCGCCGTTGTCGGTCGGGTTAATGCCCTCGGTGTTGACCAGGAGATCCTTGACGGAGTCTGTTGCCTTCGCCTCCTTCGTGGCCATGGCGACGGTTCCAATAAACACGGCGTCGACCGGCATGAGCGGCAGGTCCCAGCGCGTGGCCCAGTCGCCGTTGATGAGCTCCGCGGCGCGCGCCGGGGAGTACACGCCACCGCCGACGGTGAGGTAGGCGTTTGGGTGGGCGCGGACCTCGGCGTAGGTCTCGATGAGGATCTCGTCCAGGTCCACCCACGAGTGGTGGCCGCCCGCGTGGCCGTCTTCGACCATGAGGATGACCGGCACGTCCGGGTTGGCCGCGGCGATCTTCAACGCGTCCCGGATCTGCTTCGCCGTCCCCGGCTTGAACGCGATGTACGGGAAACCTTCTGCGCGCAGCTGCGCAATGAGTTCCGTGGCCTCCTCGACCTCGGGGATGCCCGCCGAGATACACACGCCGTTGAAGGGGGCGCCGGCCGCGCGGGCCTTGGGCACCATGCGAGTCTGGCCGAACTGAAGGTTCCACAGGAAGCGGTCGAAGAACATGGTGTTGAACTGCGCCGTGCGGCCCGGTTCCAGGTTTTCCACCAGCGTGTTTTTGTGCTGGGTGAAGACGTCCTCGGAGTACATGCCTCCGCCGGCGAGTTCCGTCCAATACCCGGCGTTGGCCGCCGCGGCGACGATCTCGCCGTCGGCCGACGTCGGCGTCATGCCACCGAGGATGATGGGGGACAGGCCGGTGAGCGTCGAGAAGCGAGTCTGCGTGTAGGTCTTGCCGTCCGGCAAGCGCACGAGGCGCGGTGCGTAGGCGGAGTAATCGGCGGCCTCCGGCAGGGTGGTGCCGGGCACGGCGAGGTCGTCGCGCGACGTCGCGGTGTCCACGGTGATAACCGGCACACCCGAGCCTGCGGTGAGGCGGGAAGTGATCGCAGAGAGGGATCTGTCCAGCGACAGGATGTGGCTGGGTGAGCTGTCCAACAATGTGCGCACCGTCAGCGGCCAGTCATGCGGATCCACCAGGATCGACTGCGCCAGCTCGGCAGGCGAGTGGGGAGTCAGCTCGATGTTACAGGCCGCGGCCCACTCGGCGGCGAGCTGTGCGCCCGCGGAATTGGCCGGGCTGTGGAAGGGGTAGGCGACGTCGAGCTCGTCGAACTGCGGGGTGCGCTGCGAGCCACCGAACTCGGCGTCCTCCAGCTTGGCGTTGTAGGCCGCGGCGGCCGCCTCGATGCGCTCGCGCGCGGAGCGTAGCTGCTCCGGCTCGCCGGCCAGGACGACGTGGCGCGGGCCGTTGATGACGGCGACGAGGTCACCCGCCAGCTCCTCAACCTCGGCGCGGGGCAGGCCGCGCACGGAGAGCATGCGCGAGGCCGCGTCGGTCGCACCGTGCGCGGTGGCGGCAGCCGCGCCCATGATCAGCGCGAAGGCAAGGGTGGACTCCGGGTCGTGAACGGCGGCAACGCCGAGGCTGCCCTGAGAGTGACCGGCCATAAGCGCCCCATCCACGTCGACGCCGAGGTCGCGTAGCTGACGCACAGCGGCGATCTGTGCCAGCACAATGCCGGGCACGCTCACGGCGGTCAGGGAGTCTATGTCTTTGCGGTCCTTGCGGTCCTTGCGGCCCGGGGCCGGTTGATCGGGATCCATCAGTTCCCGCAAACGCTCCACCGCGCCGGGCACCGCAGAGGCCAGCGGGCGCGCAACCGGTCCGGTCAGCGTACGGGCCCGGGAGAGGAGGTCGCTGAGGTAAGCGCGGGTGGAGGGGGTGGCGGCAGCGTCGGCAAGCGCGAGCTGCCAATTGGTGCCCTGCCCCTGGAAAACGATAGCGGGCGCGGTCAAAGACAAAAGGGGTGTAGAAATCTGCACTGGAGTTCTTTCTCTCTTTAAAGGGGCATGTTGCCGTGCTTGCGGGCGGGACGGGAGACTGTCTTGTCCCGGTAGAGCCTCAAATTGGAGGCGATGGCGGTGCGGGTTTCCGAGGGCAGAATGATGGCGTCGATAAGACCACGCTCGGCGGCGAGGTAGGGGTTCAAAATGGCGTCCTCGTATTCCCGCTCGTAGCTTTTGATGAGCTCGGCCAAAGCCGCCTCGTCCATGCCGGAATCGCGGGCGGCCTTGATGTCCTTGCGGTTGATAAAGCCCACCGCGCCGGCCGCGCCCATCACCGCGATTTGTGCCGTCGGCCAGGCCAGGTTGACGTCCGCACCAAGGCCCTTAGACCCCATCACGCAGTACGCGCCACCGTAGGACTTTCGCATGGTCACGGTGATCTTCGGGACCGTGGCCTCTGCGTAGGCGTAGAGCAGCTTCGCGCCGCGGCGCAGGATGCCGCCGTGTTCCTGGCTGGTGCCGGGGAGGAAGCCGGGAACGTCGACAAGCATGACCAGCGGGATGTTGAAGGCGTCGATAGTGCGTACGAAGCGAGCGGCCTTCTCCGAGGAATCGATGTCTAGGCAGCCGGCGAAGACGCTCGGCTGGTTGGCCACGATGCCCACCACCTCACCGTCGATGCGGGTCAGGGCGGTGACGACGTTTTCCGCCCGCTGCTCCATGATCTCCATGAACTCCCCGCCGTCGGCGATGCGGGAGATGACCTCGCGCACGTCGTAGGGCTGGTTGGGGGAGTCAGGGACGAGGGTGTCCAGCTCGTGGTCCTCGAGTGTGATTTCCGTTTCCGGCTCGACCTGCTCGGCCGGCGGACGGGTCCGCGCGCTGGTGGGCAGGTAGGCGACGAGGTCGCTCACCCAGTCCAGCGCGTCCTCGTCGCTTGAGGCGACGTAGTGGCAGTTGCCGGCCGTGGTCATGTGGGTCCACGCCCCGCCGAGTTCTTCCTGGGTGACCTGCTCGCCGGTGACGGTGGTGATCACGTCGGGGCCGGTGACGAACATCTTCGAGTACTGATCCACCATGACTACGAAGTCCGTCAGCGCGGGCGAGTACGCGTTCCCGCCCGCGCACGCGCCCATAATCACCGAGATCTGCGGCACGACGCCCGAGGCGTTGACGTTTTCGCGGAAGGTGCGGGCGATCCAATCCAGGGACACCGCGCCGTCCTGGATGCGCGCGCCCGCACCCTCGTAAAGGCCGATCAACGGCCGGTTGGTGGTTACGGCGAGTTCCTGGATCTTGACCATCTTCTCGCCGTACACCTCGCCCAGGGCGCCGCCGAAGACGGTGCCGTCCTGGGAAAAGATGCACACCTCGCGGCCGTCGATCGTGCCCCAGCCAGTGACGATGCCGTCGGTGACGGGGCGCTTGGCCTGCATGCCGAACTCGTGCGTGCGGTGGCGGGCCAGCTGATCGGTTTCCACGAAGGAGCCTTCGTCGAGCAGGTAGTCCAGGCGCTCGCGGGCGGTGAGGCGCCCGGCGTCCCGGACCTTGTCGTGCGCTTTCGTGCCCAGCGGCGCGTGGGCCTCCGCCCGGCGCCGCTTCAAGTCTGCAATCTTCTCGGCGGTCGTTTGTGGCCCGCCGAGAGTGTCGAGCTGCTCTACGTGGGAGGATACGGTCATGCGGGGCAGTGTAGGGCCCGCGTTTGTATTTAGAAGCCGAAAACTGCCCATACTTACGAATTGGTAGGGTACGCTCAGGTAACCATGCGCCGTGGCCTGCCACTTTCCCGAGATGTGAGTTTGGTCACGAACTTACGGAAAGGTAGCTTTGGTGCTCGCGATCGGCACGGACATCGTCCACGTCCCCTCCTTTGCCGCGCAGCTCGACGTCCCCGGTTCCCGCTTCCGCGCCGTCTTTACCGACCGTGAGCTGCGCACCTGCGCGTTCAAGCCGGATCGCGCCGCCTCGCTTGCCGCGCGCTGGGCCGCCAAAGAGGCCTACATCAAAGCGTGGTCCCAGTCGCTCTACGGCTCCCCGCCGCTCATTGCCCCGGATGCGGTGGATTTCGCCCAGATCGAGGTCGTGGCCGACGCCTTTGGTCGGGTCGCGGTTGTCCTGCGCGGTGAGATCGCCCGCCTCGGGCCGCCGGCCGAGTCGCTGTCACTGTCCCACGACGGAGAGGTGGCCATCGCGGTGTGCGTGGTGGATGCCGGTGGGCGTCGAGAAGCAATATGCTCGAGCACATGACTGTGCGAGATATCCAATTCATCCAGGATGGCGCGGCGGACATGTGGCGCGACGTCCGCTGGGTCGAATCCGTCGGCTCGACGAACGCGGAGCTGCTGGCCAGCGGCGAGCCGGGTGACGTCCTCATCGCGGACGAGCAAACCGCCGGCCGCGGTCGCCTGGGCCGCGCGTGGAGCTCGCCGAAGGGTTCGCAGCTCAGCGTGAGCGTGCTTGTCGACGCCCCCGAGGCCGCCTCCTCTTTCGGCCTGATCCCCCTCGCCGCCGGCCTGGCGGTCACGGATGTCATCCCGCAGGCGCGCCTGAAGTGGCCCAATGATGTCCAGATCGAGGGGCGGAAGCTGGCCGGGATCCTCGCAGAGGCCGACTTTTCCGGTGAGCGCCCGCGCGTCGTGGTGGGGATTGGGGTCAACGTGGCGTGGCGTCGGGATGAACTGCCGGTGGAGACTGCGACCTCCCTGAATCTGGAGGGCATTGAGGTCGACTGGGACCAGCTGGCCGTCGACCTCCTTCTCGCGCTGGGCACGCGGTGCGCGCAGGTGGGCGACGAGCAGCTGCTCGAGGACTACCGCGCGGCCTGTTCCACAATCGGGGAGATGGTGCGCCTCGAACGCGCAGGCGGAAACGTGGAGGGGCGCGTTGACGGTGTCAATGACGCCGGTGAGATCGTCATCGCGGGCGAGGCCTACTCCGCCGGGGATGTGACCCACCTGCGGCCGGCCAGCTAGGGTTGCGCACGTGTCCGGGTTGCGTCTGAGCGAAGGTGAGGTCGTGCTCGCCGATACCTGCAGCCCCCTCAGCGGGCTCGTTTTCCCGTTGCTCGAACTGATCGTGATCACCGGGGTGTGCTGGATCGCGATCGGGTGGATGGACGCGCACGCCGTCGACCCCCTCTTCCGTAACGCCGTGGTGCTGCTGTGGGCGGTGTTTGGGGTGGCGCGGTTTGCCGTCCCGGTTGTGTCCTCGCGGCGGCGGCGGTTCATGGTCACCGATCAGCGGGTCCTCGCCCGCGGGGCGCGGGGGAGCGTCGAGTCCATCCCGCTGCGCCAGATCCACTCCGCGCGGCGCAACGGGGGAGGGTTGTCTTTGGCCGTCTACGGCTACGACCGTCCTCTGTATTACCCGGAGGTGGGGAAGGTAAAGAGGGTCGAGCGACTCCTGAACAGCAAGCTCGGACCCCGCGACTAAGGTGTGTGGGCGTGAGAGATGCCCAAGGAATGCCCACCCTCGCTGTTATCGGCGACGGACAGCTCGCGCGCATGATGCATACTGCGGCGATCGAGCTCGGACTCGCGCCACGTGTTCTCGCCGGGAGCCCGGATTCGTCAGCGGCCCAGGTCTTCGGGGACGTCCGCATCGGCGACTACACCAACCTCGCCGACGTCGAGGAGATTGCCGCGGGCGCTTCTGCCGTGACCTTCGACCACGAGCACGTGCCCAATGAGCACGTGCACGCGCTTCTCGACGCCGGTGTGGCCGTCGAGCCCCGCCCCGCCGCCCTCATCTACGCCCAGGACAAGCTCGAGCAGCGCCGCCGCCTGAAGCAGCTCGGTGCGCCGGTCCCAGCGTTCGCGGCCATCGCCTCGGTTGAGGACGCTAGCGAGTTCTGGCAGCGTGTCGACGGTGAGGTGTGCCTCAAGGCCACGCGCGGTGGCTACGACGGCCACGGAGTGTGGTTCCCAGAAACAGAGGAGGCCTTCCGCGCTGACGTCGAAAAGCTTCTCGCCGCGGGCACGCCCCTCTACGCCGAGCGTAAAATCGCTTTTGAGCGCGAGCTTTCCGCGATGGTCGCGCGCAACCGCTCCGGAGAAGTGCGGGCGTGGCCGGTCGTGGAATCGCGTCAGGACGACGGGATCTGCCGGGTGGCCATCGCCCCCGCGCCGGACTTGAGCTCCGAGGTGGCCGAGACCTGCCAGCGCCTCGCGGTGCGTATCGCCGAGGAGCTCGACGTCACGGGCGTGTTGGCCGTCGAACTGTTCGAGCACGACGGGACGATCACCGTCAACGAGCTCGCCATGCGCCCCCACAACACCGGGCACTGGACGCAGGACGGGTGCGTGACCTCGCAGTTTGAGCAGCACCTCCGCGCGGTGCTGGACTGGCCGCTCGGGTCGGTGGAGATGACCGCGCCGGCGACGGTCATGGTCAACACCCTGGGCGGTTCGCGTGAGCCAGCCGTGATGATGGACCAGCGCGTGGCCGAGGTCATGCGCCGCTACCCGCAGGCAAAGGTCCACCTCTACGGCAAAGGTTGGCGGCCGGGCCGGAAGATGGGCCACGTCAACGTTGCCGCTGCGTCGGTGGGGGAGGCGCTACGAGTCGCCGAGGACGCCGCGCACTTCATTGTCACGGGAGAGTGGTCCTAAACATGCAGCCTGTAGTCGGCCTCATCATGGGTTCGGATTCGGACTGGGATACCGTCGCCCCCGCCGCCGACGTTCTTGCCGAGTTCTCCATCCCCTTCGAAGTCGGCGTCGTCTCCGCCCACCGCACCCCGGAGAAGATGCTCGCCTACGCCAAGAGCGCCCACCAGCGCGACCTGAAAGTCATCATCGCTTGCGCCGGGGGAGCAGCCCACCTGCCGGGTATGGTCGCCGCCGCAACACCTCTGCCAGTGATCGGCATCCCGCGAGCGCTGAAGGATCTCGACGGCCTGGATTCGCTGCTCTCCATCGTCCAGATGCCGGGCGGGGTGCCCGTGGCCACGGTGTCCATCGGCGGCGCGAAGAACGCCGGCTTGCTCGCCGCGCGCATCATCGGCGCCTCCGACCCCGCGGTGTTAGACCGCATGGCGCGCTACCAGGCGGACATGGCCGCGGAGGTGGAGCGCAAAGATGATGCCCTGCGCGCGCGGCTCATGGGCGAGTAACCCGATCGTCGTCTTAGGCGCCCGCGTCACGGACGGGCGCCCCTCCCGCATGCTTGAGGCCCGCTTATCGACGGCACTGTCCCTCTGGCACGACAACCCCTCCCGCCTGCTGGTGGTCAGCGGTCTCGGCGAAGCCGGGGTGATGGCTGACTGGCTCACCGAGCGCGGCGTGCCCCCGGAGCGCGTCGTGCAGGAGCCGCGTGCCCGCTCCACCAACGAGAACCTGGAGAACGCCCGCGCCCTGTTCCCGAGCGCGGGGTGCCTGACTGTCGTGACAAACGGCTTTCATGTCGCACGCACCAAAGTGTGGGCGTGGCACCTAGGGATTCCCGTTGACATGATCGCCGCAGCCACCCCGCCGCGCTCGCGACTCCGAAACTACAGCCGGGAGGTGGTGGCGCTGCCGCATTCGGCGGCGCGGGTGGTGTGGCGGAGGTTGGTGAGGTGGTCGGAGCGCTAGCGTTACGGCGCCCACGGCTCCCCCCCACCGACCCAGAAGCCCGACAATGCGGTGAGTTAAAGGGGGGAAGGGCGTCACCGTTTCCAGCGACGGTAGAGGAGGAACGTCGACACGCACAGGGCCCCGGCCAGGAGGCCCGGCCAGAGAGCGGGGTCCGGCCGAAACAGGTTCACAACAGCCTGGATCACCGAGATGAATGCGAAGAACCCGACGAAGCCGATGAGGGTCTGCCACAACAAATCCCGGCGCACGGCTAGCCCTTCACCCCGCCCGCGGTCAGCCCGGAGACGATGCGGCGCTGGAAGACCAGCACCATGATGATCAGCGGCACCGTGACGAGGGAGCCGGCGGCCATAATCGCGGCGTAGGGGTACTCGAAGGCGCTGGGCCCGGCGAAGCGGGCGATGGCGACGGTCACGGGTTCGGTTGCGGTGTTGGAGAGCTGGCGGGCGAGCATGAACTCGTTCCAGGTGGTGATGAACGCCAGGATCGCGGTGGTGAAGATGGCAGGGGCCGCCAGGGGCAGGAGGACGAGGCGGAAGGCTTGGCCGCGGCTGGCGCCGTCGACACGAGCGGCCTCCTCGAGGTCCCACGGCAGCTGCTGGAAGAAGGATACGAGAGTGTAAATCGTCAGCGGCAAGGCGAAGGAGATGTTCGGGATGATCATGGCGCGGTAGGTGCCTATCCACCCGAGGTCGCCGAAGAGCTGGAACAGGGGGGTGACAAGCGCGATGCCGGGGAACATCGACGCGGCGAGGATGATGCCGGTGACGATACCCTTGCCGGGGAAGTCGAGGCGGGCCAGCGCGTACGCCGTGAAGACCCCGAGGAGGACGGCGAGTGCGGTCGTCGATAAGGAAATGAGCAGGGAGTTGCCGATCGCCCCGAGGAAGTCGTTTCCCTTGTCCGTGGCTAGTGCGTCGCGGTAATTGTCGAGCATGAGGTGCGTGGGCCACGGTGTCGTGTCAAAGGTGTGGTCCTTGTCGCGCAGGGCGGTGACCACCATCCAGTAGAAGGGGGCCAGGCCCCACACCATGATGAAGACCACGCCTACGTAGTGCCAGAGCTTTTTCATCGCTTAAGCCTCCTTCGCGTGTCGACGCCCCTGGCGTTCCTGGGTCCCGCCGACATTGGCCCCGAGGAAGCGGATCATGACAAACGCGACCGCGAAAATGAGCAGGAAGATGAGGGTGGACATCGCGGAGGCGGAATTGAAGTTGCCCTGCCGCATGTCCTCGACGACAAGCTGGGACATTGTCGCGGTGGGCGAGTTTGAGGAACCCGAGATCATGATGACGGGCAGATCGTAAATCCGCAGCGCGTCGAGGGTGCGGAACAGCACCGCGACCATGAGCGCAGGGCGGACCAAGGGGAGGGTAATGCGGGTGAATTGCTGCCACCGGCTCGCGCCGTCGACGCGGGCCGCTTCGTAGACATCACGGGGGATCATCTGCAACCCCGCGAGGATGAGCAGCGCCATGAATGGAGCGGTCTTCCACACGTCGGCGATGATGACCGCGAACCGCGCCGCCCACGGATCCGTCGTCCAGGCGATGCTCGTGCCCAGCAACGAATTGACGATGCCCGCAGGGGCGAACATGAACTGCCACAGCTTCGCCGTCACGGCGGTGGGGATGGCCCAGGGAATGAGAACCGCGGCGCGGATCAGCGCGCGGCCGCGGGACTCCGTATTCATGATCAGGGCCATGAGCAGGCCCAAAACGGTCTCAATTGTCACAGTGACGACAGCGAAGAACAGGGTGATCTTCACGGCGGGCCAGAAATCCGTGGCGAGCACACCGGGAGGGCAGGCCACCGCGTTACCCGAGGCGGACATGCATCGGTTGGTCACCCAGTAGGCGTAGTTGTCTAACCCGGCGAAGCCGCCCTCCGTAAACAAACCGGTCGCGGGGTCAAGGCGACGGTTTGATTGGAAAGACAGCCACACCGCGCGGACGATGGGATAACCGATCACGATCGCGAGAACAACGAGCGCGGGGGCGATGAGACCCGTTGCTTTCTTCGTATCGCGGGTTCTCGCCGCTGTGCTCGCGGGCGCCCGCGAAGGGGTTGGTGCTGTGGTCATGCGTGCCTCGGAAACGTCTGAAAAGGGGAGTGAATGGGCAAAGCGCCCGCACCTAACAGGATAGGTGGCGGGCGCCGCAAAGTATGGATTTTCTTAGGAGGCCTGCTTGATCGCCGCGGCCATATCGCGGGTCGCGTCGTCGACGCTCTTGCCGGAGGTCAGCGCAGCATAGGCATTGTCCTGGATGGCCTTGGAAATGGCGGGGTAGAACGGCGAAACGGGGCGCGGCTTCGCGTTCTCTAGCGACGCCTTCAGGGCCGGGAGGTAGGGCTGCTCGGCGATGAGCGCCTCGTCGTCGTAAATCGAGGCCAGGACCGGCGGGAACGATGCCTCCGCCAGGGAGCGCTGGTTGTCGGCGTTAACGACGAACTGGATGAAGTCTTTCGCCGTGTGCTTGTGCTTCGAGTTGACGTTGATCCCGTTGTTGTAGCCACCAAGGGTGGACACGCCCACCCCGTCCTTGCCGACGAGCGGCTGCACCTCGACGTTAATGCCCGCCTTCTTCGCGTTGGCGTACATGTACGGCCAGTTGATCGCGAAAGCGGTCTTGCCCTCGGTAAAGGCGAGGTTGGTCTCCTCTTCGGTGGCGGAGGTTGAGGAGGCGGCGATTGTGTGGTCGGCGTAGGCGTCGACAAGTGCCTGCAGGCCCGCCTTCGCCTCGGAGGACTCGACGGCCGGGGCGCCGGAGGAATCCAGGACCTCGCCACCCCAGCCGTTCATGAAGCCCACGGCGTTGACGGTCAGGCCCTCGTACTGCTTGAGCTGGGTGGTGAGGCAGTCCGTCTGGATGGCGGCGCAGGCGGACTTGATGTCGGCGAACTTATCCGGCGCCTGGGCGACGATGCCGGAGTTGCGGAAGAGCAGCTGGCCGTTGGTGTTCTGCGGCAGCGCGTAGAGCTTGCCGCCGTAGGTCGCGGACTGTACGGGTGCCTCGAGCAGCCCCGCGGTGTCGACGGCGTAGTCGCCCTCGAGAGGAACGAGCCACTGGTTCGCGGCGAAGTCCGCGGTCCAGACGACGTCGAGCGCCATGACGTCGTAGTCGGAGTTACCGGCCTGCAGCGACTGCACCAAGGTGTCGCGCTGGTCATCGGCCTCGCCGGCGAGCTCAGCGAGGGTGACCTTCTCGTCCGGGTGGGCGGCGTTCCACTTTTCGATGATCGGGGCGATCTTGTCCGTGTCGTTGCGGCCCATCGCGAAGGTGATGGGGCCGCGGGCCTCGCTGGACGCGCTAGAACTCGACGAAGCGGAGGAGCTAGCGGAGTTGCTGGAGCCCGAGGAGCTATCGGAGGAGCACGCCGCCAGGGCGGTGGTGGCCAATGCGGCCGCACAGAGAACCGCGCCGGACTTGAAGGAGGCCGGGAAATTCATAATATTCACCTTTCGGTAACGTTCGGTTCTCTCAATGTAGTTTCCTGAGCGCAAACGGTGGGAGGGAATGCCCGAATGGGGGTGAACCGGGGGTGACCCTGCGGGGTGCGCCTACGGGAGGTCCTCGGCGTTTTCCACCGCGCGGATGTGGCGGGCGCGGGCATCGTCAAGCGGTCCGGTCGCGATGACGACCGAGCCGCCGGCCGCGAGGGGGGCCATGACAGAGCGTTCGAAGTCGGCGGCCGTTGCCCAGGGATGAATGAAGTAGCGTTGCGCGCCCAGGGTCGGATCCCTCCACGAGCTGATGTCGGGGCCGGGCCCGTCGTAAGTATCGCCGTAGAAGCGCACGGTCGGGCCGAAATCGACGGTGCCCGGTGGAAGAGTACCACCGGTTTCTTCGACGCCGCGGCCGAAGGGGTCGCGCGTGACCACGGCGACCTCCGCCTCCGTCCAGAGCGCTGCCCGCTCAGGGGAGGTGAAAACGACATCGCCGGTAGTGCCCTCCGGGGTGAACACCGGGGCGTGTCCTGATGCATACGCGCCTAAAGCGATGACCGCGGCGTGCCACGACGCGGGGAGGTCCACGACAACGGTGGCGCCGGCGTCGAGCTCGAACTCCTCGTCGAGCATGTTGGCTACCTTGTTCGCCCAATTGTCCAGCGTCTGAGCCGAAAACTCTATCCGAGAGCCGTCGACTTCGTCGTACACCGTGAGGCGGGGTATCGACGGGTTGTTGTGCAGGAGGGGGGAGAGAAGCGCCACGAGGAGTCCTTCAACGATTGCTGGTTAGTTCACACAGCGGGGGCCTGACCCGCCGGCGTTGATCTCTGGGCCCACCACCGCTGTGCCGAAATCCTCGCCGGGGGTGCCCACCGTCTCTGAGATGGACGGCTCTGTGGACGAGGTCGCCGTGCTGGAAGGGCCGGAGTATTCCGGCCCGATCACGACAATGAGGCTGGTGCTGTCCAACCCGCTGTTGGCGGTGACGGGCACCCCGCCCAAGAGCTGGGCGAGGCGGCGCGCGGCGGGGTCCTGCGGGTCGCGCGCGACAACCTGCGAGGAGGAGTAAACACCGGGCTGGGCGTTGGTGACGTCGGCAATGGAGGCGCCCTGCTCCTGCAGGTAGGCCGCGACCGCCCCCGCGAGGCCCTCCTCATCTCCCGCGTTGAGCGCATGGATGCTGTACTCAGCCAGCTCACCGCTTCCCGCGGTCGCGGAGGGGGATGCGGATGTCGTCGCGGATTCCGATGCCGCAGCGGCCGGGTCCACGACGCTATCCATGAAGTCGTGGACCTGTTTCACGTCCACGGTGATAATCGACTCCCCGTAGTCTCCGACCCCGTCGACGGATGTGACGGGGATCGTGGTGAAGGTGACGTTGCCCCCGCCGAGGCCCGACATTTGCTGGGCGAAGTTCACGACGTCCCACCCTTGGTCCAGGGTCACGGAGCGCTCCGCGGCGGTGGACAAATCCCGCAGCTTGCTCGGGTTGGTCAGAGTTCCCGCGGAGAGGACCTTTTGCACGAGCGAAGCGAGGTACGCCTGCTGGCGGACAATCCGGTCGAGGTCACCACGGGGCAGGTCGTGGCGCTGGCGAACGAACGACAGCGCTTGAACCCCGTCGAGGGTCTGTCGTCCGGCGGGGAAGTTGGCGCCGGACAGCGGCTCGTCGACCGGCTCATTGAGGCACACGTCGACGCCGCCGACGGCGTCGGTAAGAAGCGCGAAACCGAGCAACCCCACCTGCGCAAAGTGGTCTACCTCGACCCCCGTGAGGGAGGCCACGGCCGAGATCAAACCTTCCTGACCCGCGCGCGCGACCTGCTGCTCCAGGGCGGACCCTTCGGCCACTCCGCTTTCGAGCAGCTCGGTCCGCTTCTCCATCGCGTGGGCGGCATAGACGCCGTTGATCTTCGTGTTCCCGTAATCCGCGTCATGGATATAGGTATCGCGGGGAATGGAGATCGCCGTCGCCCGCGACCCGTCCTCCGGGATGCGAACGACCATAATGGTGTCGGTGTTGATCTCGCCCTCCGACACTCCCGCGTTGAGCCTGGCGAGCTCCTCCTCGCTGAGCGGGTTGCCCTGGGCGTCCGTGCGCGAATCGGACCCGATCAGCAAAATGTCCGTTGCGCCGTCGAGACCGACGTTCTTGCCCCTATTTAGCTGCAGCTCGGAGGCGCTCAGCGAGCCGCCGAGGCGTCCGACGGAGAAGTACCCAATGCCGGATACCGCCACGATCGCAGCCGATGTCAGGGCGAGCACACCCTTGACGACGGGATGTCCCTGCTGGCTGACGTCCCTCTCGCGGGAAGGGGCCGCCTGGATGTGGCGGGCGCGCCTGGAGGTGTCGTTCACGGGGGGAAGTATACGATAAGCATGGCCCCGCCCCCGCGCGCCCGCCGGGAGAAACGGGTGCGGCTGGGTAGGGTGTGGGGCATTGTGACTACAGACGCTTCCACTGCCGCGGCGGCCTCGCTCGCCGTAATCACGGTGACGTACTCGCCAGGACATCACCTCCGCGCTCTTGCCGACTCGTTGGGCGGCGCAACTGAGCGCCCAACGCTTCTCCTTTGCGTGGATAATGGATCCACTGACGGTGTGGCCGAGGCCTTGGCTGCTGAGAGGGAGGACGTTGAGTTCCTGCCCACGGGGGGAAACATCGGGTATGGGGCGGCGGTGAACGCTGGCGTGCGCGCGCTTGCCGCCCGTCGCCGCGCGGGAGAGATCGACCGGGATTACTTTGCCGTCGTCAATCCGGATGTGCAGTTCGGTGCTGGGAGTGTCGATACGCTTGTGCGCTGCGCTGAGGCGCGCCCGCGTGCGGGGGCTGTCGGGCCACGCATCGCAGAAGCTGATGGATCGACGTACCCTTCGGCGCGCGAGGTGCCTGGGCTCGTCACGGGGATTGGGCACGCGGTGTTGGGCGGGTTGTGGCCGACTAACCCGTTCAGTGCGGCCTACCAGGCGAACGGGGACATGGACCACGAGCGTGCCGCCGGCTGGCTGTCGGGGTCCTGCTTAGTGGTGCGGTGGGACGCCTTTGACAGCATCGGCGGTTTCGATGAGCGGTACTTCATGTACATGGAGGACATCGACCTCGGCGACCGGTTCACACGCGCCGGGTGGGCTAACATATTCTGCCCGGAGGCCGTAATCAGGCACGATCAGGGCCACGTGGCGTCCCGCTACTCCAGCGTAACGGTGCCGGCCCACCACGCCTCTGCTTACCGCTTCCAGGCAGACCGGCACCCGGCGGTGTGGCAAGCTCCAGTCCGAGCCGTGTTGTGGCTCGGACTGAAGGTCAGAGCAGCGGTACTTGCGGCCCGGCATACTTTGAAAGGTTGATTGATGGCAGATCCCCGGAGCATGAGCTCCCCGAGCGCTACCGACGCCGTGGTTCTGGTCGGGGGGCGTGGCACACGCCTGCGCCCCCTGACCGTGTCCACCCCCAAGCCGATGTTGCCCACCGCGGGCTTCCCCTTCTTGAGCCACCTCCTCGCGCGGATCCGCAAGGCGGGAATGACGCACGTCGTGATGGGCACGTCCTACCGGGCGGAAGTTTTCGAGGAGTACTTCGGGGACGGCTCCGAGCTCGGCCTCGAGATTGACTACGTCGTGGAGGAAGAGGCGCTGGGAACGGGCGGCGCGATCCGGAACGTGTCCGATCGGCTGCGGTACGACACTGCGATGGTATTCAACGGCGACGTGCTCTCCGGGGCCGACCTCGGCGCGATCCTGGCCACCCACGCCGAGTCAGATGCAGACGTCACGCTTCACCTCGTGCGGGTGGCAGACCCGCGCGCCTTTGGTTCGGTCCCCACGAATGATGAGGGGCGCGTCCTGGCCTTTTTGGAGAAGACGGAGGACCCGCCGACGGACCAAATCAACGCCGGTTGCTATGTGTTCAAGCGCTCGGTGATCGAGTCCATCCCCGCTGGCAGGGTCGTCTCCGTCGAGCGCGAGACCTTCCCCGGGTTGCTCGCTGCGGGGGCGAAGCTCGTCGGCCACGTTGACGCGAGTTACTGGAGGGACATGGGCCGGCCCCGCGATTTTGTGCGCGGCTCCTCTGACTTGGTCCGCGGCATCGCGTATTCGCCGCTGCTCGAGGGGCGAACGGGCGAGTCGCTTGTCGACGACTCCGCCGGCGTTGCTGGAGGGGTCATCCTCATGGGCGGGACCGCTGTGGGGCGCGGGTGCGAAATCGGTGCCGGGGCACGCGTCGACGACACTGTGATCTTCGATGGGGTGACCATCGAGCCGGGTGCGATCGTGCGCGACTCCATCATCGCTGCAGGTGCACGCATCGGGGCGAACGCGCGCATCTACGACTGCGTCGTGGGTGAGGGAGCCCAGATCGGTGCCCGCTGCGAGTTGCAGGGCGGAATGCGGGTCTGGCCAGGGGTCGTCATACCCGACAACGGGGTGCGTTTCTCGCCCGACGCTTAAGCTACGACGCATTAGTTGCCAGCTTTGGATTGGCCACTATATGTAGTACCCCCATCGGATCCCCCCAGGCCGTCCTCACTGTTACTCCTGTGACTTATGTGGCGATTAACTCGCCCAATGCGGGACCAAGAGGGCGCAACCGCCACATCGGGTTGCGCCTATTTAGTGCGTCGGTGTCTAATCGCCACTGAGGAAACTGAGGCAATCGTCGTGCTATCGGCGCACGCACATGACACGCAGACACAGCGGAGGAAGGGGACGGCGTGGAAGATTCGGCTGGCAACGCCATTCTCCGTGGCGCAGCCGCGGGTGGGATGACGCTTGACGAGTTGTTCGGCACCGTCGAGCAAGAATGGCAAGACCAGGCGCTGTGCGCCCAAACCGACCCGGAGGCATTTTTCCCGGAAAAGGGCGGGTCGACCCGAGAGGCGAAGCGCATCTGCCAGGCCTGCGCGGTGCGCGATGAGTGCTTGGAATACGCGCTTGAGCACGACGAACGCTTTGGAATCTGGGGCGGGCTGTCGGACCGTGAGCGACGCCGCCTGAAGAAGCGCCTCGCTTAGGCTTTACTAGAGCTTTACTTGGGCCCTACCAGGGCTCTACCAGGGGAAGTCGGGGTCGATGGCGCGCGGGTCGAGGTTGAGGTAGTTCGCAACGAGTGCCGTTAAAACCCACGTCAGGAGCTCTGCCCGCTCGGTGGCTGTACTTGCGCGTCGCTCAATCGGTTTGCGGAACACCACGATGCGCGCCCTGGTGGGGTTGCCCTCCTGATCCACCCCCGCCTGGAGGAGCCTTCCCAGGGGGACGGGCCCGTCGGCCACGACCTCGTCGGGAAGCATGAGGTCGCTGCGCAGCCTCATGCGGGGGATGGTGTCAACGGCCAAGTCAACGCTGGCCAGCTGCTCGAAGTACGACGCGTGGAGCGGGGCGTATGCCTCCAAGACCCGCTGGTCGAAGGCCAGGGAGCGAGTGCGATACCGCGGCACCGCCTGGGGGAGGAGAGGTCCCCGTGGGCCGCGACCGTGGCGGTCGCGCTCCTGCTCATTCCCTGTCACGTACACGATCCTCGATAATAGGGTGGTGTGGGCCCGCGAGCGGGGGACCACGCCGCGTGTCCGCGTGTCACAATCTCAAGGAGGGGTTTAGACTTGGCCGCTGTGAACACCTTCCGTCGTTGCTGCCGTCCGGGCTGCGGTAGGCCAGCCGTCGCCACGTTGATCTACGCGTACGCGGAATCAACTGCGGTCGTTGGGCCCCTGGCGCCCGTCCAGGAGCCGCACGCATGGGATCTGTGCGAGCGACACTCCGCGCACATTACGGCTCCCGTTGGGTGGGACATGGTGCGCGTGGAGCACGTTGACATCGACGACATTGACGACGAGGCGCTGGAGGAACTCGACGAGGAAGACCTCACCGCGTTGGCCGTTGCGGTGCGCGAGGCCGGTCGCGTGACGACGGGGCTTGTGGACGCTGGCGGAGACCCCATTGAGTACGCGGCGAACCACGACTTCAACGACCCCGAAACCTCGAACCACCCCGTGCACAGAACGAAACGGGTCGAGGAGCAGATCGCCGCGGCCAAAGCTGCCCGGCGATCACACCTGCGCGTCGTGCCCGACCCACCACAGGCGCCGGAGGATAGTCGCGACTAGACTTCCCCGTCATGACACAGCGTGACTGGGCAAGCGTCAACCGCGTTATCAAGGCCTACGACGTCCGAGGCGTCGTCGGTGAGGATATCGACGAGGATTTCGTCCGCGATGTAGGCGCGGCCTACGCGCACATTCTGCGTGGGGAGGGTGAAAGCAAAATCGCCATCGGGTACGACATGCGCCCCTCCTCGCCCGCGCTCTCCGCGGCGTTCGCACAGGGTGCGACGAGTCAGGGCCTCGACGTTATCGACCTCGGATTGACCTCCACCGACGAGCTCTACTTCGCTGCCGGCACCCTCAACTGCGCCGGCGCTATGTTCACCGCCTCGCACAACCCTGCGAAGTACAACGGCATTAAGCTGTGCCGCGCGGGCGCAACCCCGGTCGGCACGGACACCGGGTTGGGTGAGATCGCCCGGATGCTCGTCGAGGGCGTTCCGGAGCCCAGCGGCGAGGGGGAGGTGGTGCGCGGGGGCGTCGAAAAGCGAGACGTGCTCGCGGATTACGCACAGTTCCTGCGCGGTCTGGTCACTCTTCCTCCCGGCCGGCGCCTCGTCGTCGCGGTGGATGCGGCAAACGGGATGGCTGGCCACACGGTGCCGGCGGTGCTCGGAGACCTCGACATCCGTCCCCTCTACTTCGAGCTGGACGGCACGTTCCCGAACCACGAGGCTAACCCGCTTGACCCGAAGAACCTAGAGGACCTGCAGAAATTCGTTGTCGAGCAGGGCGCCGATATTGGCCTGGCCTTCGACGGGGATGCCGACCGGTGCTTCGTCGTCGACGAAAAGGGCATGCCTGTCTCCCCCTCGGCGATTACCGCTTTGGTGGCAACGCGCACGCTGGCGGAACACCCGGGCGCAACAATCATCCACAACTTGATCACCTCGCGCGCGGTCCCGGAAATCGTTGAAGAACTGGGGGGCAACGCCGTGCGCACCCGCGTGGGGCACTCCTACATCAAAGCGGAAATGGCGCGCACGCAGGCCGCCTTCGGCGGTGAGCACTCCGCGCACTACTACTTTGCCGACTTCTTCAACGCCGACTCCGGCCTCCTCGCGGCGTTGCACGTGCTCGCCGCGCTGGCGGAAGAGGACGTACCGTTGTCGCAGATGATGGCGCAGTTCGACCGCTACGCCGCGTCCGGTGAGATCAACTCCCAGGTTGAGGACCAAGAAGCCGCGATTCAGCGCGTCCTGGAGGCGCTGGGCGAGAGGGTCGCCAACGTGGACCGGCTCGACGGCGTGACCGTGGAACTCAAGCCCGAAGGGGGAACGCCGGGCGCGACCTGGTTCAACGTACGCGCGTCCAACACTGAGCCCTTGCTCCGTCTGAACGTGGAGGCTCCGACGCGCGAGGACGTCGACAAGCTCGTGGGCGAAATTTTGGGGGTAATCCGCGCTTAGGGGCGTGGCGGGACGCGGCGCGCTGCGTACCCTGGGGCGCCATGGAGTACTACGAGGGCGCCGGCTCGTATGACCGCGAGACCGTTCGCTTCTTCGACATCGCCCACGAGGGTGCCCAGCTGCGTGCCGTCAGTGAGGCCACCGAGCTCTTCTCGCAACTGCGGGGCACCGCGCCGCGCAGCGTCGTGGTCGTCGCCACGGACCAGATTTCCGGCGCGCTCGCCCGTCTCGTCGTCGCGTTGCGCGCCCCCCTTTCGCTACCCGTCGTTATCACGCGGAACCTGCCGGAATACGTCGGCCCTCTGGACGTCGTGGTGGTTGCGGGCGCCCCGGAGGCAGAACAGGGGGAGCTGGAGGGCCTGCGGGCCCTGATTACCGCGACGAGTCGCGGAGCCGAGACCGTTCTTGCGGGCCCGGCGCGCGGGCCGATCGTGGAGGAAGCTCCGGAACGGGCCGCGCTTATCCCGGCGCTGCCTACGGCGGCGGGCGCCTCGCCGCTGCGCACCGCGGGGGCGGTGTGGGCGGTCCTTGACGCGATCGATCAGCGAGCGGGGAGCACCGGGGATTATCTTCGCGGGGTAGCGGACAGTGTCGATGGTGAGCTGGCATCCCTTTCGCCCCAGCGTGACCTCCCCGTGAACCCGGCGCGCCAGCTTCGGGCGTTCGCGGAGCGAGCCCGTCTTGTTCACACCGGTACCTCTCCGCTGGGTGAGGCCGTTGCCTCCGCCGTGGCTGAGCTGTGGACCGCGCGTTCGCTCCCATCCGGGTTCGCCGCGGCGGCGGAGCTGCCACGCGCGTTCGAGGCGGAAGGGGCGATGTCGGACCCGTTTTACGACCCGTATCTCGACTCCGGCGCGCCAGGCGTGCGCGGGCTGGTACCTTTAAAGGCCGTCGTGTGGGCAGCGAAGGAAACTAGCCTTCCCACAGCTCGCGCCGAATCGGTGGATGTCGATGACGGGTTCGGTGAGTTCGGAGCAGCGGCTCGACTTGTCGTGCGGGCCTTCGCGGCCACAGCTTTAGACACAAACGATGATCAATAGTGACGACGAAAGAGAGTTGTAATGCAGCAGCTGGCGGGTGCCCTGCGCACCTACCCGTGGGGGTCACGGTCCTACCTAGCACAGCTGCTGGGAGAGCCGGTTCCTTCGCCCCGGCCGGAGGCGGAGTTGTGGTTTGGAGCGCACTCCGCGGCCCCGTCGACGATTGAGGGGGCGGGTCTCGACGAAATCATCGCAGCCGACCCCGAAACCGCGCTGGGCGAACGGGTACGCCACGACTTTGGGGACGGCCTCCCGTTCTTGCTCAAACTCCTCGCCGCCGACGAGCCGCTCAGCCTGCAGGCCCACCCTTCGAAGGCGCAGGCGGAGGAGGGCTTTGCCCGGGAGAATGAGACCGGCCCTGCGCTCGACAACCCCCGCCGCAACTACAAAGACCCAAACCATAAGCCCGAGCTCATCGTCGCGCTCACCGAGTTCACGGCCCTTGCAGGCTTCCGCCCCTACGCGCTTACGCAGCAGCTTTTCGACGCCCTCCGCTGCCCCGACCTCGACCGATACACCGTGATGATCGACCCGGCCGAGGAAAAGGTCAGCCTCCGCGCTCTCTTTACCACCTGGATCTCCATTCCAAGTACCGCCCGCGACGCGCTCATCGCTTCGGTGAAGGACTCTGCTGGGAACCTGGCCGATGATCCGGGCTGGATGGGCCAGGCAGTGCGCAACTTTCTCTCTCTGGAGGCGAAGTACCCGGGTGATGTCGGCGCGCTCGCAGCCCTGTTGCTCAACCTGGTCACCCTCGAACCGGGGGAGGGGTTGTTCCTGTCTGCTGGCAACCTTCACGCCTACATGCACGGCATGGGAGTGGAGATCATGGCCAACTCGGATAACGTCCTGCGTGGCGGACTGACGTCGAAGCACGTGGACGTCCCGGAGCTGGTCAAGGTGGTCGACTTCAGCCCACTCGATGACCCGACCGTGGAGACCACGCCGGAGGGCAGCGGGGTGCGGTACGCAAGCCCCTGTCGCGACTTCATCCTCAGCCGGTACGACCTCGCCCCCGGGGAGTCGACCGTTGTGGACAGCGACGGGCCCGCGGAAATCCTCTGCACCGCCGGCTCCGCGCGCTGCGAGGCCGGCGATCTCACGCCAGGCTCAGCGGTGTGGGTGCCTGCCGCGGACGGGCCGGCCACTGTCTCGGCGGGGGCGAGGGGCTGCCAGCTGTTTTACGCGCGGGTCTAGCTCGCGCTAGCGGGCATGCCTGAGACCGAGGACTGTCCCCGCGCCCGCGACCACCAAGAGTTCCAGGTGTCCCACGCGGAAGCCGAGGAGGGTGTCTGCGGGGAGGGAGCGGTTGCCTCCTGCGTCGGCTGGGGTTGCTCTTGAGTTTGCACCGCCGGCTCGCTCAACGTCTGAGGCGCTTCCTCGGGAGCCACCTCCGGCGCCGTCTGGGGAGTCGTCTGAGTAATCGAGGGTGCCTGGAGAATTCGGCTTACTGCGTTTGCGGGGCCCAGCGGGCTCGTCTGCGTTGTCGCAGTTCCGTCGCTGGGCTCCCTGGTGGGGGCCGTCGTCTCCGACGCGGGTGAGGGTTCGACAGAGGCGGACGCCGAGGGCTGCCCACCATCGGTCGGCGTCGCGGAAGAGGTCGTCGAAGACGCCGCGCTCGGTTCGCGCGCGGCCGCTTTCGCACCCTTGTCTTCTTCGGCTTCCCGCTCTGCGGTGCTGGGCACGATATTCGACGGCCGCAGCACGTGGGTGTGGGATGTGGAGCGGGGCGCGGCGTTCACAATCGCGTTGGGAGGCAAGAGGGGATCGCGGGGGGCGTCAGCCGAGGCAGGGGACGAAGATCGCGCGGTTACCGCCCCGGAGTTGAGGGCAGTAACGACATCCTCATCGTGGGCGGGGGAGGCGGACGTCCCGGCGGTGGCGGAACTGGTCTGGGCGCTTGAGCTTTCGGTGGGTTGGCTGCTGCGCGTCACAGAAACGGCCTGTTCCGTACCTTGGGAGCTAAATCCGGCCTGGCCAGGTCCTGCCGGGGCTGTGAGTTTCCACACGCCGATGCCGGCGAGGACGGCAGCGACCACGCCGACCGCCATGAAGACGGTAGCGCGACGACGCGTATCGTCCATACCTCACTCCTTCTCAGACGCATGCGCAAGCGCCCCCGTCCCCCGCCACACCTCTGGTTCGGATGAACCATCACGTCGCGTGGGCACGCACCCCGGCACCAGCGCGGATTGGTCAACAATTACAAATTGATAACATTGCCTCTGCTTTTATATCACGAGGGAACGACAAGGGGAAGACCCGCCGCCACGAGACAGTGGACATCGCACCGGCTGGACACTAGTTGTAGAAAAGGAAGCGCTGGCAGCGTCGGCACCTAGCCAGCGACGACAGTACGGCCCCGATTTTACCCCCTTATTTAACCCCCAGTTCGCCCCAGTTCACCCCAGTTCACCCCCAGTCCATTTCAGGAGGAGCCCATGTCTACGTGGGATGCGGAAGTTTTTGCCGCCGAGGCAAACACAGATTTTCTCGACGAGCTTTCGGAGCTCGAACTCGACGAGGTAGTAGAAGCGGTGCGCGATGCGGTCCTCCTCGCCAGAGGCAGCGCGTCGGCGGAGGAGTTGCAGAACGGTTTGGCCGCCGCGACGATCGCGGCGATTTGGGCCGGCGCCCCGTTCAGCGCCGGCGAGGTGGCCGACTCCTACGAATTCATCCGGGGCGGCGTCGTCGACGTCGATGAGGAGCTCGCTCAGGCTGCCTCGGCGATCCTGGAAAGCGCCGACACGGAGGAGGACATCGACCCGTTTATCGAGGCTCTTTCCTAAAGAGGCGACCAAGGACCTGCTGCCCAGTGTCAGCGGTGTTGTCGTGTGGCTGCACTACAGTAGTTGCGGTACACGAGGTACCGGATGAGCGAGTTGGGAGATAAAGGGCCTATGAGTGACGCGACCGGCGCGTTTGATTACAAGATCGCCGACATCACCTTGCACGAGGCTGGCCGCCGTCAAATTGAGCTGGCCGAACACGAGATGCCGGGGTTGATGCACCTGCGACGTGAATACGCGCAGGAGCAGCCACTCGCCGGGGCGCGTATCGCGGGCTCCATCCACATGACGATCCAAACGGCGGTGCTGATTGAAACCCTCACCGCTCTCGGGGCGGAGGTGCGCTGGGCGTCGTGCAACATCTTCTCCACGGAGGACCCGGCGGCGGCTGCTGTTGTCGTCGGCAAGCATGGCTCGGTAGAAAACCCGCAGGGTGTCCCCGTCTTCGCGTGGAAGGGCGAAACCCTGGATGAGTACTGGTGGTGCCTGAACCAGGTCTTTTCCTGGGGGGAGGGGGTCTACCCGAACATGATCCTCGACGACGGCGGGGACGCAACCTTGGCTGTCATTAAGGGCGCGGAGTTCGAGCGGGCAGGTGCGGTCCCCGATGCGCAACCGGGTGATTCCGACGAGCAGGTCGCGTTCCACGCCATGCTGCGTGAGGTCCTCGCCGCGACACCCGGCAAATGGGGCGCAACCGCGGAGTCGGTGAAGGGCGTGACGGAGGAGACGACGACGGGCGTGCACCGCCTCTACCACTTCGCCCGGGAGGGCGTGCTGCCGTTCCCCGCGATGAATGTCAACGACGCGGTGACCAAGTCCAAGTTCGACAATCGATACGGCACGAGGCACTCCGTCATCGACGGCATTAACCGTGCCACCGACGTCCTCATCGGCGGTAAGAGGGCGCTGGTGTGTGGTTACGGCGATGTCGGCAAGGGAGTGGCCGAGGCGCTCGACGGGCAGGGGGCCATCGTCTCCGTCACCGAGGCCGACCCCATCAACGCGCTCCAGGCGCTCATGGATGGATACCGGGTGGTCACGGTTGAGGAGGCGATCGCCGACGCCGACATCGTCATCACGGCGACGGGGAACCTAGGCATCATCACCTTCGAGCACATGATGCGGATGAAGAACCACGCGATCCTGGGCAACATTGGCCACTTTGACAACGAGATTGACATGCATTCGCTCACGCACCGCGACGACGTCCAGCGAACGACGGTCAAGTCCCAGGTGGATCTGTTCACTCTTCCCTCGGGTAACTCGATCATCGTCCTGTCCGAGGGGCGGTTGCTCAACCTCGGCAACGCGACGGGGCACCCGTCCTTCGTCATGTCCAATTCCTTCGCGGACCAGACGATCGCGCAAATCGAGTTGTTCACCAACGGCGCCAACTACGACAACGACGTCTACCGGTTGCCCAAGATTCTCGACGAGAAGGTGGCCCGCATCCACGTCGAAGCGCTCGGCGGCGAGCTTACGACGCTGACGAAAGAGCAGGCGGAGTACATCGGCGTCGACGTTGCCGGCCCCTTCAAGCCGGAGCACTACCGCTACTAGCGCTATCAGGGCTATCAGGGCCGACACAGGAGCGAGTTTTTAGCGCGTCAGGACGCGCGCGAGGAGGCATCCCATGATCATCGCGGTCGAGGGCATCGACGGAGCCGGCAAGAACACCCTAGTCAGGGCCGTGGCGGAGCGGCTCGCGGCGGAGACGCTGGCCTTCCCCCGTTACGAAGTCTCTGCCCCCGCCCAGCTGGCGCGCGCCGCGCTCAACGGGATGATGGGCGACCTCGCGGATTCGGCGTACGGCATGGCCTCGCTTTTCGCGCTCGACAGGGCGGGGGCCAAGTCGCTTCTCGACGCGTACGTCGATGCCCCCGACACCCTCCTCATCCTCGACAGGTACGTGGCCTCCAACGCGGCGTACACCTCAGCCCGCACTGGGGACGATGCGGCAGTGAGGTGGGTTGCCGAGCTGGAGTTTTCCACCCTCGGTCTTCCCACGCCCGATCTCCAGATCCTCGTGGACACACCCCCGGAGCAGGCCCGGGAGCGTGCGCAGCGTCGAGAAGCAAGTGATGCCTCGCGCGCCCGCGACCGCTACGAGCGAGACCTCGATCTGCAGGAGGCGACCTACCGCGCCTACGCGGAGCTGGCGGAGGCGCAGTGGGTTAGCCCGTGGGTGCGGGCGGCGGACGCGCAGACTATTATCCAAGCAGTTCAAGCCGTGAAGTAAGGAGAATCGACGGTGCCGAAGATCCTGGTCGTAGACGACGATCCTGCAATCAACGAGATGCTCACCATCGTCCTCGAGGCTGAGGGGTTCGACGCCTTGCCGGTGACGGACGGCGCCGAGGCCGTGCGGGCGTTTCGCAGCTACGGCCCGGACCTGATTCTGCTTGACCTGATGCTGCCGGGCATGAATGGTGTGGACATCTGCAAGGAAATCCGCAAGGAGTCCTCCGTGCCGATTGTCATGCTAACGGCGAAGACGGACACGGTAGACGTCGTCCTCGGTCTTGAGTCGGGGGCGGACGACTACATCACCAAGCCGTTCAAGCCCAAAGAGCTCGTAGCGCGCATCCGCGCGCGGCTCCGTCGCACGGAAACGGCGCCGGCGGAGGTTCTCACAATCGGGGACCTGACCATTGACGTCCCGCAGCACATGGTCACGCGCGGCAACACGGAAATCGCCCTGACCCCCCTGGAGTTTGACCTGCTGCTCGAAATGGCGCGCAAACCCCATCAGGCACACACCCGCGAAGAGTTGCTCGAGACGGTGTGGGGTTACCGCAACGCCTCGGACACCCGTCTGGTCAACGTGCATATCCAGCGCTTGCGCTCGAAGATCGAGCACGACCCGGAGAACCCCGAAATCATCCTCACCGTGCGCGGGGTGGGGTACAAGACCGGTAAGACGGGGGTGTAAGCCTCTGAAGAGCATCTCCCTGCGTCGCGCGCGCGACGCAGTGTCCGAGTCGTGGCGCACCTCCCTTCAAGTGCGGTTCGTGGGAACCGTGCTGATCGTGTCCGCGATCGTGATGCTCGTGTTGGGGTTCGCGCTTGCCTCCGTGGTGACGCAGCGGATCACCGCGACCAAGATCGACCTGGCCACGAGCGAGATCGACCGCGCGCGCTCGGTGCTCGAAGAACAAATCAACTCCTCGGGTACGTCCGGCTCCACCCAAACCCGCCTCAACTCGGCCCGCACGGCCTTGACACAGAGATCGCAGCAGAATGCGGACGCGATCGCGGGGTACGAGCCCGTCCTTGTGGTGTACGGGGCCGACGGCCAGCAGATGGTGTCGCCCGAGGGCTACTCCATTCCGGAGCGCCTCCAGTCTGTCGTTGCCGAGCAAAACGTGGCTTACCAGTTCACCTCCGTCGCTCGAAGCGGTGGCTCCTCCTTCAACGCGCTCATTGTGGGCACGCCCACGAACGCCGACATTCCTGGCCTGCAGCTCTACCTTGTCATGGACATGGAGAGCGAGTCCGCCACGCTCGCGCTGATGCAGGGCCTGCTTGCCACGGCGTCCCTTGTGGTGGTGGTGTTGCTGGTGGGCATCGCGTGGCTCGCGTCGCAGCAGATCGTGGCCCCGGTGCGGTCGGCGTCGAGAACCGCGGAGCGTTTCGCGGCGGGCCACCTTCGCGAGCGGATGCCCGTGGACGGTGAGGACGAGATGGCCGTGCTGGCGATGTCGTTTAACAACATGGCGGATAAGATCTCTCGTCAGATCAACCAGCTTGAGGAATACGGTGACCTGCAGCGCCAGTTCACGTCCGACGTGTCCCATGAGCTGCGCACCCCCCTGACCACGGTCCGCATGGCCGCGGACATGATCGCGGCGGATGAGGACTCCTTCGAGCCGTACACCAAGCGCGCATCCCAGCTCATGACCCGCGAGCTCGATCGCTTCGAGGAGCTGCTCGGCGACCTGCTGGAGATTTCGCGGCACGACGCGGGGGTGGCGGACCTAGCGGCGTCGGCAATTGATGTCCGCGCCCCCATCATGTCGGCCTGGGAGCAGACGCGATACCTGGCGTCAGAGGTCGGGGTCGAGGTCTCCTTCGACCTGCCGGAAGAGCCCGTCCCGATCGAAGGCGACGCGCGACGGATCGAGCGCATCGTGCGCAACCTCCTGGCCAACGCCATCGACCACTCCGAGGGCAAGCCTGTCGCGGTCGCGATTGCGCAGAACGCCGAGGCGGTGGCGATCACGGTGACGGACCACGGTGTCGGGTTGAAGCCGGGCCAAGAGGACCTGGTGTTCAATCGGTTCTGGCGCGCGGACAAGGCTCGCAAGCGGCATTCCGGCGGCACCGGGCTGGGCCTTGCCATTGCGCGCGAAGATGCGCAGCTCCACCGAGGCACGCTCGACGCGGCCGGAACCCCCAACGTTGGGTCCCAGTTTCGCCTCGTTCTGCCCCGGGACCCGCTTGCTGGGTACACCACCGCGCCGGTCGCGTTGCAGCCCCCGCGCCCGGGGAGCCCCGAGGCGCTGAACCAGCCGGAGGAGGACTACACCGATGCAACCTAGAGACGGGTTGAAGCGCGCCTGCGCGATTCTGCTGTCGGCGGCGACTGCGTGGGCCGTGTCGTCCTGCGCGGCACTACCTTCCAACACCGACCCGCACGTGGTGCGCAGCTACGAACCGCGGGATGCCACCGAGCCCGTCGCGTCCCCCCGCCCGGGTTCGGAGCCTGATTTGTTGCTGCGGGATTTCTTCTCCGCCTCGGCGTTGCGCACGACGAACTTCGAGGCAGCGCGCGGCTTCCTCACCTCCGCCGCGGCCGAGGTGTGGCAACCGTCAGAGACGACCATCGTGGTTGACCGCCTGAACCTCAACACCCTTTCCGGTGGGTCGGGTGAGCGCCGCAGCTTTAGCGTCCAGGGCGACGTCATCGGCGAGCTCCAGCCGAGCGGGATCTTCTTGCCCAACCGCGCTCTTTACGACGCAACCATGGAACTCGAGCAGGTTAATGGGGAATGGCGCATCTCCTCTTTGCCCAACGGCGTGATCATCGAGCGTGCCGAGCTGCGCAACAACTATCAGCCGTACAACGTCTACTTCCTCGACGCCGCCAACTCCCAGCTCGTCGCCGACCGCCGGTGGGTGTACGGCGACCGCGAATCGCTCGCCGGGGAGTTGCTCAGCATGCTGGTCAGTGGCCCCGCAACCCGCCTCCGGCCGGCCGTGCGCTACAACCTCCCCGCGGGGGCGGCCTACGTGGGCTTCGAAGGTGGGGAGTACCGCTTTACCGGTTTTAGCTCCATGGGGGAGGACGACCGCCTGCAGTTCGCCGCCCAAGTGGTGTGGACGCTCAACAACGCGGGCATGACTGGCCCAGTGACAATCACCGCCGACGGCGACCCGCTCGTGTCGTGGGTCGACGAGTTCACCACCGCGGACTTCGCCAACCTCGACCCGCTGCAGGGACAAACGGCGGGCGCCCCGACCTATTCGCTCGCTAATGGCGGTCTCTTCGAAGTGAGCGGGGGCCAGGCTCAGGCTGTGTCGGGCGCGGTGGGCAAGGCGGACAACATCGCGTCGGCGGACATCGCGCGAGGCGGCAGCGTCGCCCTCGTCGTTGGATCCGAGGGTGACCAGCGTTTCGAGCTCGGTTCCCTTGAGGCCGAGCCCAGCGAGGTCACCCGGGCGGACAACTTCACCCGACCCACATTTGAAAGCGACGGTGCCGCCGCATGGGTTGTCGCGGACGGGCGACGCGTCATCCGCGCCGTGCGCTCTCCGGCGACAGGAGAAGTGAGCACGAGCGACATCACGTTCGACATGCCTGATGGCATCGACGGGACAGTGTCCGTACTGCGTTTGTCTCGGACCGGGGCGAGGGTTGTCATGGTCATCGACGGGCGTTTGTTTACGGGTGTGGTGCAACAGGGCAGCTCCGGACAGCGTTCCATCGTCAACGTGCTGGAATACGCTCCGGACCTTGGTGGCACCGTTATCGCGGCAGATTGGAATCCCGACGGGTCCCTGCTCGTGGGCACGAACAGTGCGGTCGCACCCGTACTGAGGGTAGAGCAGGACGGGTCGTTTACCACGACGCTGTCCAGCGGAAACCTGGCGGCGCCGGTGGTTGCGGTGGCGTCTACCTCCGAAACATATTACGTTACGGACGCTAACGCGGCCCTGCAGCGGCCGGTGTCGGGGGCCCCCGACGACCCCAACTGGCGCGAGGTTGCCGGCTTGCAGGGAGTGCGCTCGCTGCTCATCGTGGCAAGGTAAGAAGCATGGAGGCGGGGGTTGGCGAGCTACTGTTTCCCCGCCACTGCGCGGGGTGCAAAGCCGCGGGGGCCGTGCTGTGTGCGCGCTGCCGGGAGGAGTTAGCCACTCCTCCCGCGCGCGTGTTTCCTGGCACCAACCCGCACGTTCCCGTCTTTGCCTTCGGTCCGTATGCGGGGGCGCATCGGGGGGTGGTTCTGGCCATGAAGGAAAAGCGCAACCTCGCGGTGCGCCGCCACGTCGGGGCGGTGCTTGCGGCGGGTCTGGATTACCTGGAGGCGCGGGGCGAGCTTCCCCCCGGCGCGGGGCTTGTGCCCGCACCGACGCGCGCGGCCTCGGCACGGGCCCGGGGCGGCGACCCGGTTGAGGCGGTGTGCCGGGCGACGTTGCGGCCGACGTACTCCGTGCTCAGCCTCGACGACCGCGTGGCCGACCAGGCCCAGCTTGGTGCGGAGCAGCGGCGGGCAAACCTCTCGGGCGCGGTGCGGATACGCGGGGTGCCGACACGCTGCGTCGTGGTCGTCGACGATGTCGTTACTACGGGGGCGACGTTGCAGGCGAGCGTCGAGAAGCTTCTTGCCTCTGGGGGAGAAGTGGCGGCTTGCGTGGCCCTGTGCGCGGCCTGAGGAAGGGTCAATCCGCCCCTATTGGTTATGACCACTTGTATAGTGGAGGTGGACCGATTTCCACTAGTCGAGGGAGGAAGCAGATGACCTCTGCAGAGAATAACGACGTCCTGAGCCCCGCCGCTCAGGTGACCATCACTGGCCGAAACGTCGAGGTCCCCGAGCACTTCCAAGAGCGCGTGAACGCGAAGCTGGCGAAGATTGAAAAGCTCGACCCCACCCTAACTTTCTTTCACGTTGAGCTGCAGCATGAGCCGAACCCCCGCCGGGAAGCGCAGGCGCAGCGCCTGCAAATCACCGCAACCGGTAAGGGACACCTCGCCCGCGCTGAGGCGAAGGAGGATAGCTTCTACGCCGCGTTGGAATCAGCCGTAGGCAAGTTGGAACGCTCCCTGCGCAAGGTGAAGGTGCGCCGCGAGATCTCGCGCTCCGGGCACCGCGCGCCGAAGTCGACCGGCCAGGTGGCGGCCGAGCTGGAAGCGGAGGCGCGGGAGGCGCGTTCGACATCGGCCGGAGATTTTGAGGTCGATCCGTTCGCGGGCCAGTTCGACGACCTACAGCCCGGGCAGATCGTGCGCCGCAAGGAGCACCCTGCCACCCCGATGAGTGTCGACGACGCCCTGTCCGAGATGGAGCTGGTGGGCCACGATTTCTACCTCTTTATCGACGAGGAGACCTCGCGCCCATCGGTGGTGTACCGTCGGCACGCGTTTGACTACGGTCTGATCTCTTTGGCCGACGGCGAGTAAGCCCGTCGCTTTCACAGGAACTCCAACGGTCGCCCGGCGTGCGTCGGGCGGCCGTTGCCTGCGTACAATGACCGGTTGATAGTGACTAGCGCTGGTCCACTGCCGGCTAGTACTCGTTGAATTGGACCGAACGAAGGACGAAACTCACGTGTTTGGACTGTCGAAGCTGCTTCGCGCCGGAGAAGGTCGCACCGTCAAGCGTCTGGGGAAGATCGCAGACCAGGTGCTGGAGCTCGAGGACGAATACGCGGCCTTGAGCGACGCGGAGCTCAAGGCGAAAACGGCGGAGTTTATACAGCAGCTCGATGAGGGGGCACATCCGGACGATCTGCTTATCGACGCCTTCGCCACCGCCCGCGAGGCAGCGTGGCGAGTGCTCGGCCAGAAGCACTACCGCGTTCAGATTATGGGTGCCGCTGCTTTACACTTCGGGTCCGTCGCGGAGATGAAGACGGGCGAGGGCAAGACGCTGACGTCGGTCCTTCCCGCGTACCTCAACGGGTTGACGGGCAAGGGCGTGCACATCGTCACGGTCAACGACTACTTGGCAAAGCGCGACGCCGAAATGATGGGCCGCGTGCACCACTTCCTCGGCCTCGACGTCGGAGTCATCCTCTCGGAGATGCGCCCGCCGGAGCGAAAGAAGGCCTACGCAGCCGCGATCACGTACGGTACGAACAACGAGTTCGGCTTTGACTACCTGCGCGACAACATGGCTCGCTCGACCGAGGAGATGGTGCAGCGCGGGCACAATTACGCCATCGTGGACGAGGTTGACTCCATTCTTATCGACGAGGCGCGCACCCCGCTTATTATCTCGGGCCCCGTTGACGGTTCGAGCCAGTTCTTCACCGTTTTCGCCCAGCTCGCGCCGCGGATGCGGGAGGGCATTCACTACGAGGTGGACAAGCGCAAGCGCACGGTCGGCGTGAGCGAAGAGGGCGTTGAGTTCGTCGAAGACCAGCTCGGCATCGACAACCTGTACGCCTCGGAACACTCTCCGTTGGTGAGCTACCTCAACAACGCCCTGAAGGCGAAGGAGCTGTTCGAGCGCGACAAGGACTACATCATCCGCCAGGGTGAGGTCCTCATCGTCGACTCTTTCACGGGCCGTGTTCTGCCTGGCCGCCGGTACAACGAGGGAATGCACCAGGCGATCGAGGCGAAAGAAAACGTCGAAATCAAAAACGAGAACCAGACGCTGGCCACCGTCACGCTGCAAAACTACTTCCGCCTTTACGAGAAGTTAGCGGGCATGACCGGCACGGCCGAGACCGAGGCCGCGGAGCTGCACCAGATCTATGGCCTCGATGTCGTGGCTATCCCGCCGAACAAGCCGAACCAGCGCACCGACCGTGAGGACCTGGTGTACAAGACCCAAGAGGCGAAGTTCGCCGCCGTTGCGGACGATATTGCAGAGCACGTGGCCAACGGCCAGCCGGTGTTGGTGGGCACGACCTCCGTGGAGCGTTCGGAATACCTCTCCCAGCTGCTCACGCGCAAGGGTGTCAAGCACAACGTCCTCAACGCGAAGCACCACGAAGAAGAGGGTCGTATCATCGCCGAGGCGGGCTTGCCGGGCAAGGTCACCGTGTCCACCAACATGGCGGGCCGCGGCACCGACATCGTCCTCGGCGGCAACCCCGAAGTGTTGCTTGACGCTCGCCTGAAAGAGCAGGGGCTCGACCCCTTCGAAGACGAGGAGCGGTACCAACAGGCGTGGGACGAGCAGCTGCCGAAGGCGAAGGAGCGCTCGAAGGAACTGGGCGATCAAGTCCGGGACAGCGGTGGCCTCTACGTCCTGGGTACGGAGCGCCACGAGTCGCGTCGCATCGACAACCAGCTGCGCGGACGATCCGGGCGTCAGGGGGACCCCGGGGAAACCCGCTTCTATCTGTCCATGCGCGATGACCTCATGGTTCGTTTTGTGGGCCAGACCATGGAAAACATGATGAACCGGCTCAACGTCCCCGACGATGTACCCATCGAGGCGAAGATGGTGTCCAACGCGATCAAGGGTGCGCAGACGCAGGTGGAGAACCAGAACTTCGAAATGCGCAAGAACGTGCTCAAGTACGACGAGGTGCTCAACGAGCAGCGCAAGGTGGTCTACCGCGAGCGCCAGGAGATCCTTGACGCGAAAGACATCAAGGACCAGATCCGCCGCATGATCGCCGATACCGTCGGGGCCTACGTCGACGGTGCCACCAGCGAGGGCTACGTCGAGGACTGGGACTTAGACGAGCTGTCCTCCGCGCTCGATTCGCTCTACGGCCCGTCGGTGACACCGCAGGAACTTGTCGACGGCGATACGTACGGCCGGCCCGGCGAAATCTCCGCGGGCCAGCTGCGCCAAGCGTTCATCGACGACGCGTTGGAGCAGTATGACACGCTCGAAGCAAAGGTCGTCGAGGTTGGCGGTGAGCAGCAGATGCGCACCGTCGAGCGGATGGTGATTTTGCCGATCATCGACACGAAGTGGCGCGAGCACCTCTATGAGATGGACTACCTCAAGGAGGGCATCGGCTTGCGTGCGATGGCGCAGCGCGATCCCCTGGTCGAATACCAGAAAGAGGGCGGAGACATGTTCCGCGCGATGAACGAGGCGATCCAGGAGGAGACGGTGCGGCAGCTCTTCTTGGTGCGCAAGCAGTTTGAGCAGCAGCCCGCTTAAAGCACTTTGAAGGACACGAGTTTCCCGTCCTTGATGCGGGCGGCGTAGCCGAAGCGGCGAGTACCGGCTTGAACGGAGCCGAAGATCTCCCCGCTCTCGCGCGCGTGGCACGTCAGGACACGTACGGGTTCTTTGGCTGACGGGCGGGAGGCGCGGCGGCGCGCGCTCACGTGGCTGCGTACCCCCATTCCGTAGAGCTCGCCGTCGAGGGTTGCGGCCTCCCGCAGTCCGAATGACGCCTCCAGCGCGGCCCGAACGAGGGGGGACACCCGAGGCGCGCGGTGCACGGGGCGGGGCCGGCGAGGCGGGGCTGCGACCTCCGGGGCGAGCCTAGGCACCACGACCTTCAGGTGGGTGCAACCGGGAACGGGGTAGTACACGACTCCTCTTTCTCTGAATGCGGCGAGATGCGGGCAGCGAGCCAACAAGCCGGAGGGCGGGGTAGGTAGTATTGTGGCACGATTGCAGGCTGCGCCCCCTTCCGTCGGCGCACACTTTAGTAGGCACGAGAAAGGGAGTCGACAGCGCATGCAGGCACTGATCATTGACTACGCGGGGGTCCTCGACCTCGACCCGGAAGAGCGCCAGCGCTGGAGCAACCTCATTCAGGCGGTGAAGCAGCAGGGTATTTCGACGGCCATTTTGTCCAATGCGTCGGGCGAGGGGGAGGAAGCCGAGCAGATTCGCGAGTGGGAGTTCCGGGGCGATGTCGATGCCGTGGTTCTGTCCGGAGAAGCGGGGGTGGAAAAGCCGGACCGCGCAGCTTTCCAAGCCGCGGCGGATGCCGTGGCCGCCCCGCTGGCGGAGTGCGTCGTTATCGACGATGACATTTTTAACGTTCGCGCCGCCGTCGAGTTCGGAATGGTCGGCATCCTGCACACCGCGTTCGAACGCACCGCAGTGGAAATCCAGTCCCTGTTTGATATCGAGGGCGAGTTCTAGTGCGGGTGTACGTCCCTGCCACCTTCAGCATGCTCGTCTCCCTGGGGGACAGCGGGGTGCTCCACGCACGAAACGGCTGGGCCTTCGCCGTCACGCCCGAGCTGGAGGCTTTCTTCACCGACGGAGACACCGAGGAGCTCGAGGCCATTGCGTTCGACGAGGCGTCGCGCACCTCTATCCGCCTGCTCACGGCCGGTGGGGAGGAGGATTTTCCGTACCGCCGCGCGGTCGTCTCTGCGGATGTCGAGGAAGCGGTAGGTCACCCGGACATGGGGGAGGCCGTCGTCAAGCTCGCTGGGCCCATCGCTCTTGACGACGTCGCCGCGATCCACGTCGATGTCGCCGAGGCCGAGGATGCGACGAGGCGGGCGATTGACAACATCGACGCGGCCGAGCTTGGAGATGAGGACGCGGAGCTGGCGGTCGGTGATGCGCAGGACAACTACATGGCCTTCTACGACCCGAGCGAGCTAGCGCTCGTCCTCGAGATGCTTTAGCTCCCACTCGTTGTTGCTGCTCAGCGACTCGAGGAGGATGCGGACGGCGCGGGCGCGGCGCCCGGTCGCTGAGTCTGGGTCGAGCCGGTCCCACGCGCACTCTGGGTCGGCCGGTGGCCCGAGGTGGGTGCAGCCCCGTGGGCAGTCCTCGGCAGCATCTTCGAGGTCGGGGAAGGCCTGCACAACCTCGGCGGTCGACACGTGGGCAAGACCGAAGGAGCGGATCCCGGGGGTGTCAATGACCCAGCCGCCGCCTGGAATGGCGAAAGCGACCGACTGCGTCGAGGTGTGGCGCCCCTTGCCGACGCCAGATACCTCGCCTGTCTCCCGGTTCGCGTCTGGAACTAGCCTGTTGACCAGCGTCGACTTGCCCACCCCAGAGTGCCCGATGAGCGCGCTCAGCCGGCCGCGGATCGTGTCTTCCAGGCCCTCGATGCGGTCGTCGATACCGACGTCGAGGACCTCGGCGTCGAGGTCGGCGAGCTCCGCGCGGAAGACCGCCGTGTCGGCTAGGTCGGACTTGGTCAGGCACACGACGGGCGTCACCCCACCTGCGAAGGCGGCGATGAGGGCGCGTTCTACAAAGCCGGTGCGGGGCGGGGGGTCAGCCACGGCGACAACGATGAGAAGCAGCTCGGCATTAGCCACGAGGATGCGCTCGTAGGGGTCCGTGTCGTCGGCGGTGCGCCGCAAGACGGACGTGCGTTCCTCGCGCTTGACGATGCGCGCCAGCGTGCCCTCCCGCCCCGAGGTGTCCCCGACAACCCCGACGCGGTCGCCGACCTCGACGGATACGCGTTTGAGCTCGCGGGCCCGCATGCAGGGGACGACGGTTCCCGGGCCGTCGAGAACAACCCCCCACCTGCCGCGGTCTTTAGTGATCACCATTCCCGGCAGCGCGTCTTCGTGGCTGGGGCGGTCCTTGCTCCGCGGGCGCGAACCCTTACCGGGGCGGACGCGAACATCGGATTCGTCGTAGTCACTAAACCGCCGCGCCACGCGTCCTACGCCCCCGTTCCGTCAGCGACCATGTCGGCCCACATCTCAGCGAAACCGGGAAGGGTCTTGGCTGTCGTGGCCACGTTTTCCACCTTTACGTCGCGCGTGGTCAGGCCGATGATCGCGCCGGCTGTGGCCATCCGGTGGTCGGCGTAGGTCCGCCACGTGCCCCCGTGCAACGGGGCGGGATGGATGCGCAGGCCGTCGCGGAGCTCCTCGCAGTTGCCGCCCAACCGGTTGATCTCCGCCGTCAGCGCCCCCAGCCTGTCGGTCTCGTGGCCGCGGAGGTGGGCGATGCCCGTCAGCTCGGAGGGCGTTGTCGCGTGGGTCGCAAGGGCCGCCACTGTCGGAGCGAGCTCGCCGATGTCACCCATGTCGATGCGGATACCGCGCAGCGTCCCGCGCTGTGCGCCGCGTACCTCGAGGTCGTGCGTGGAACCGCTGGCACGCAGAACGACCTCGCAGCCCATCCGGCCCAGGATGTCGCGGATGACGTCTCCGGGCTGGGTCGTCGCGACTGGCCAGTTGGGCACGCGGACGAACCCGCCGGTGACAGCGGCGGCGGCGAGGAACGGCGTTGCATTCGACAGGTCCGGCTCGATCGCCCACGCTCTCCCGCCGATCGGTTGCGGGTCGACGGACCACGTGTTGTCACCAGCGGTGACGCTCACCCCGGCGTGGGCGAGCATGGCCACCGTCATCTCGATGTGGGGCATGGACGGCAAAGTCGCCCCGGTGTGTCGCACCGTCAGGCCGCGCGCGAAGCGGGGAGCGGCGAGTAAGAGCCCGGAAACAAACTGGGAGGACCCCGAGGCGTCCAGCGCCACGAGCCCACCCTCGGCGTGGCCCGCACCGCGCACGGTAAAGGGAAGGCGATCTCCGGACACGTCGACGCCCACCGCGCGCAGAGCATCGAGGATGGTGCTCATGGGTCGGGTGCGGGCCTGCGCGTCGCCGTCGAAAAGCACGGGGCCCTCCGCGAAGGCCGCGACAGGCGGCACGAAACGCATGACGGTCCCCGCCAGCCCGCAGTTGATCTCGGCGGAGTGGAGAGCTGCGGGGCGGATGTGGATGGTGCCGTCGGCACCGTCGCTGAACTGAGTGCCCATCGATTCCAGGGCGGCGCGCATCAGGTCCGTGTCGCGCGAACGCAAGGCGCCGCTGACTGTGGAGGGGCCGTTGCCAAGAGCCGCGAGGATGTACGCGCGGTTCGTCATCGACTTCGACCCAGGCACGACCTGGGTGTGCGTGATGGGTGCGGAGGCAAATGGCGCCGACCAGTCAGTCATGGAATCAATCATAATGGACCTATGTGCGGGCGATTCGTGTTGTTTACCTCGGGCCAGGACCTTATCGACGAGATCGGTCGACTGCCCGGCGCGTCCCCGCTCGCGACCCCCGACGGCACCCCGCCGGCCCGCTACAACATCGCACCCACCCAGCAGGTGCCGCTGATCCGCTTCGCCGACGCCGCCCCCGGTGCGCAGCTCGATGCCGCCCGGTGGGGGCTCCTGCCGACATGGAAGAAGGACGATTCCGGCCCGCCCCTGTTTAACGCTCGGAGTGAGACGGTAGCGGACAAGCCGTCGTTTCGGTCGGCGTTCGCGTCCCGGCGGGGCCTCATGGTCCTCGATGGCTACTACGAATGGAAGCGGGAGGGCGCGGCCAAGCAGCCGTACTACGTCGCGCTGAGCGAGGGGTTGTTGTACGCGGCGGCCTTGTGGGATACCGGGCTCGATTGCTTGTCGACGACCATGCTCACCACAGCCGCGCCCGAGACAACGGAATGGCTACACCACCGGCTGCCGCTGTTCCTCGCCCCCGACGAGGTCGAGCAGTGGGTTCACGGCAGCCCTGAGGACGCGCTCGCGCTCGTGGCCCCTTCGCGCGTGGCCCCCGACCTCGTGGCCCGGCCCGCCGCACCCGAGGTGGGCAACGTACGCAACGACTACCCGGAGCTGATGTCGGCGAACTGAGCCCCGGTGAGGGCAGCGAGGTCGCCCGGTGCGAGTTGTACGGAGAGGCCGCGTTGGCCCGCAGAGACCGTGACGGTGTCGAGGTCGGCGATTGAGGCGTCGAGAAGCGTGCGCAGCTGGGTCGCGGTGCCCAGCGGCGAGATCCCTCCCACGACGTACCCGGTGGCGCGTTGCGCGCGCGCCGGGTCCGACATTTCCGCCCGCTTCCATCCGAGGGCCTGCGCCGCGTGCTTCAGACTCAGTCGTGTTGCCACGGGCACGCAACACAGGGCGAGTTCGGTGCCGGGCCCGGCGACGACGAGCGTCTTTAGTACTTCATGGGGGCTGATCTGCAGCTCGTGGGTGGAATGCTCCCCGAAGTGGTCCTGACTGGGGGTGTAGGTGAGGACCTCGTGCGGTGTGTCCGCGAGGGCCTCCAGTGCCCGGGTTCTGCGTGCCATGGTGCCTATCTTTCCAAACCCGTCCCCGGCCGTGGCCTAGAATGGTGACATGGCCGACACAGACCTGCGCGAGCGCTTCACTGAGGAGGCGATGCCGCTGCTCGACCAGCTCTACGGCGGCGCTTTGCGGATGACACGCAACCCTCAGGACGCGGAAGACCTTGTGCAGGAGACGTACCTCAAGGCCTTCAACGCTTTCGGCAGTTACAAGCAGGGCACGAACCTCAAGGCGTGGCTGTACCGGATCATGACAAACACCTACATCAACACGTACCGCAAGAAGCAGCGGCGCCCGGTAGAGACCTCCGCGGAAGGTGTTACGGATTATCAGCTGTATACGTCGAGCTCCCACGATTCGACGGGCCTGGAATCCGCCGAGGTTGAGGCGTTGAAAAACCTTCCCAACTCGCGTATTTCCGATGCGCTCAACGCGCTCAACGAGGACTACCGGATGGTTGTCTACTACGCCGATGTCGAAGGGTTGGCGTACAAGGAAATCGCGGAAGTGATGGACATTCCGCTTGGCACGGTCATGTCCAGGCTGCACCGGGGAAGAAAACAGCTCCGCGAGATGTTGAAGGACGTGGCAAACGAGCAAGGCATCGGCGTCGACCGGGCGGATAGCAAGGAGAGCTAAGCGATGGGCACTGGAGAGACCCCCGGCGGCATGCCGGGCTGCCCTGACTGTCACGACGCGCAAGAGCTGATGTGTGAGCTGTTGGATTCTCACACGAGCCCCGAGCGCGCGGCTGAGATCCGCGCAGTCATCGCGGCGTGTCCTGCGTGTTTCGAGCGGTTTCGATCCGAGCAAGAGGTGCGCGGGATCGTGCGCAGGTGCTGCGGCGAAGCGCAGGCCCCCGAGCCTCTGCGGCAACGCATTATTGCGTCGATCACGACGGTCACGCGCGTGACACTCACCGAGTTGCGCTACGGCCAGTAGGAAGCGCAAAGCCCCCCTCCGCCCGGCGACGATGTCCCGCGGGCTGCGAGGGGGGCCTAAGTCAGGCTCTTAAGCGTTGGGCCGCTTTCCGTGGTTGGAGCCCTTCTTGCGACGGTCCTTGCGCTTGCGTCCACGCTTGCTCATGGTGTTCTCCTTGTTTTAAGGCTTTATAGTTTTCTGCCACCCACCCCGGCAGGAGGCCGGTGGAGTGGAGATGATCTCGCCGGGCGCCGTGACAGCAGCTCGGACACTCACAGACACTGTAATGGCCCGCGCCGGGGCCGAAGAAATCGGGCTCTACGCGGAGAGGCGGGCGCGGTGACGTGCGCGCTGCTTCGTGCGGCGCTTCAGCGCGCGGCGTTCCTCTTCAGACAAGCCACCCCAGACGCCGGCATCCTGACCGGTTTCAAGCGCCCACTTCAGGCACTGGGAGGTAACAGGGCAGCGATTGCACACGAGCTTGGCCTGGGCAATCTGGGAAAGAGCGGGGCCGGAGTTACCGACCGGAAAGAACAGTTCGGGGTCTTCGTCGCGGCAAACAGCTTCGTGGCGCCAATCCATGGTCACTTCTCCTTCATCGGTTCAGTCGTTCGTTGCGCTGGCGCACCAAGAGAACACCCCGGAACGAGGTGAAGAACAACGCAAAGTGTGTTGCACAGGCGATGGGCGGTGATCCGTGGAGGATCCGGCTTCCGTTTCCTGCTGTTAACCCTGTGGTGGCCGCGGGTTAAGGTCCGTGTTACCAGACCGTCTTTTTTGCTACCCGAGAATGATGGCACGTATGCCGCGACGGCGCTAGGGGTTGACCATCAAAAGTGATGTATCTCATACTCCACGAGCGCATTTAATCCTGGCCATGGTGCCGTCTTTCGTGGTTTTTCAGCCTGCACGGCTCTGTGACCTGTGTAAATGTGTGGTCGCTGTGAGGAGGTCCGAACGGCGATCGGTCAAATCGCCTGCGCGTCCCTAGGAAGATGTCAGCTCGCCCTGACCTGAGCTCCAGTCACTGAACGACGTTAACCCGCGCGTCAACAGGATAAACAATCCCTCGTGACAGGCGGGACATAAACTAATCGGCGTGACTACCCGACACGACCCCTCCGCGTCCCCAGACCACACGTCGCCTGCGCCCGCGTCGCCGCCTGGCCTCCTCAAAGTCGGCGCCTGGGTGACCCTCGCCCAATGCGCGGCCGTGTTCATCTACGCGATAGCGCTCATCGTGGCGGATGTTCGGGGGGTTTCGGACGCCAGCCTCGAGTCGGAATCTTCCGCGACGGGGTTCGTCGGTGCGGGGACCGCAGCGTTCCTCATCATCGTGTTCGGGTTTATCGCCTTTGTCTCCGCCCGCACTGCGGCTGGCCGGCCCACCGGGCGCGGGGCCGTAGTGCTGATCGAGGCGATCCTCCTCGGCGTTGCGTTTTACATGTTTAGCGGGGGAGCAATCGCCCTAGGCGTGGTCACCTTGATCTCTGCCGCAGCCGTCCTGTTTACCATCTTCCACCCCGCGTCCGTCCGCTACGCGGCAGCGACCTACGGCCGCAGGGGCGAGTGACTACTGGGCAGAGAGCGGGGCAAGGACAACGACGTCTTCGCCTCGCTTTTCGACGACCACCGCGCCCAGCCCGCGCGCGCTAACTGGGCCCTTGTATCCGCCACGGTCGACCGGAATAAGACGCGTCGCCGCAGCTCCGACGTTGACCTCGTCTGCCACCGACAGGCCCCCGTCGACCGGCACGACAAGCTGGCCCTCTGCGGAGAACCCGGTGCCGCGCACCCCGTCCATGACCGACTCCACGCCCAGGGTGGTGGGGTTGAAAAGTATGAGGTGGCCATTGGCTTCGTACGTCATGTGGTGGGGCAGATCGGCGACGTTCAGGGCGACGGTCGCCGCAGGGCGGGGGCCGAGGTCGGGCACTGGGGACGTCGCCAAGGAAGCTCCGTCCTCACCGAAGGAGAGCACCATGCCGGAGTCGGGGTCGTAGACGGCCGCCGCCTCTTGGCCCACAGCGACGAGGTACGCGGAAGGGGACAGGTCGACGCTGGCCTCGATCTCGGGCTTGCGGGAATCATCCGGTGTAGTGGACTGGAGGCGCAGATGGGCGCCGTCGTCGCAGGTCTCGGTCACGGCGAGGAGGTCCGTGCGGGTCAGGGCGGAGGTGATCGCACACTGATTGGGCTGCATCCCCGCCTCCTGCGGGGCTTCAACGGCACCGTATTCCACCGTCCGGACGAGATCGGAGCGCCACACCTCCACTCGAGAGGGGCTCGAATATCCCACTCGGTCGTTAGAGGCTAACGCTGCGACGTCATCGGGCGCGACGGCGGAACGGGTTCCGGCATACGCCCCGGTGGAGGCATTAATGGCCACCACGTCCCCGCAGCCGGCGTTGTTCCGGTACACCGCGATCACTTTGCCCCAGGCCTGTCCCAGGGAACATAACTCGACGTCTCGGGTGTAGGTCCACGCGGTGTCTCCCTCCGGCGTTGTGGCGGTGAGGGTCTTACCTGCGTAAGTGATAATCCTGCCGCCGGCGATGACCGGGGCGAGGGAGGGGGAGGTATCGGGCAGGCGGAAGGACTCGGCCAACGCGGCGGGCGCCGCGGCGGTCGCGCTCGCGGCGGGCTCGTCGACACCCGGCCCCGCAGCCAGGTGCGCGCTGCGAATGGGCGCGCTGGCGATGGCGGATGCGACAGCAACGGCGGAGATGGCAGCGAGAACAAAGGCCGCGATGATGTCCCCACGCGTGCGGCGCAGGGGAGAAGTCGCAGTGCGGGGTGCTCGGGAAGGCGCGAGGGAGCTCGTTCGGGGCATTACCGCTTCCGGGCCTTCCGGGCGGGCGAACCGAGCACCGCGCGGGCCGGGCCGACAGAACCCGACGCGCCGGTGGGGATCGAAAGGGCATCGTAGAGCTCCGGCGAGGTGGAAAACCACTCCGGGGGTTCAGCCATCCCCAGGCCCAGCTCGTCGTTGATGGCCGCCCACTTCCTGGTTTCGTCGAACCCGACCAGGGTGACGGCGGTACCCGTCCGTCCCGCGCGCCCGGTGCGCCCGATGCGGTGGACGTAGGTCATGGGGTCGTCCGGCGTCTGGAAATTGATAACGTGCGTGACGTCGTCGACGTCGATCCCGCGGGCGGCTACGTCGGTCGCTACGAGGATGTCGACCGCGCCGCGTCGAAAAGCGTCTAGCGAACGCTCTCGCGCTTCTTGGCTCATGTCGCCGTGCACCGAGCCGATTGAAAATCCGCGCTGACCCAGGTCTTGTGCGACGTCGGCGGCGGTCCGTTTGGTGCGGGCGAAGATGATAGTGCGCCCGCGGCCCGTCGCTTGGAGGACGCGGGCGGTGACCTCAAGCTTGTCCATTCTGTGGGAGCGGAACACGACTTGGTTCGTCGTGGCGTGGGTTGCCGCTGCGTCCCCCGACTCGGCGCGGATGTTGACCGGGCGCCGCATGAGGGTGCGCGCCAAGGTGAGAATCGGCCCGGGCATCGTCGCTGAAAACAGCATGGACTGGAGGGGAGCGGGCGAAGAGGGGAGAGCAGACCAGAGCTTTTGAATGTCCGGCAGGAACCCCATGTCCAGCATCTCGTCGGCCTCGTCGAGAACGAGGATGGCAACGGCACTTAATGTGAGATCCCCGCGCTCGTAAAGGTCAATGAGGCGGCCTGGGGTGCCGACGACAACGTCGACGCCCTCGCCCAGCGCCGCCACCTGGTCCTCATAGGGGCGCCCGCCGTAAATCGTTGTCACCCGGATCGGCGTGTGCCGTGCTGCCATCGTCAGGTCGTCACCCACCTGAACCGCCAGCTCGCGGGTGGGGACAATAACTAGCGCCCGGGGCGTTCCGTCGAGTTCGGCGATGTCGGCGTCATCGAAGACCCGGTCCAGCAGGGGCACTCCGAAGCCAAACGTTTTGCCCATCCCGGTGCGAGCCTGGCCGATCAGGTCCCTCCCGCTGAGCGCCAGTGGGATAGCCAGCTCTTGGATCGCGAAAGTCCGGGTAATTCCGGCCTGGGCAAGCGCGTCCACGATTTCCGCGGCGACACCAAGCTCGGCGAACGTGGGGGCGGAGTCGACAGAATGGGGCACGCGCCCATCTTAACCACCGGTCGTTACAATGGGCCTAGCGCTGCTCGGTGGCAGTGGTAACCGTCGTCGGTGCCCTGTTCAACTACAGCTTAAACTGCAGGTTCAATGAAAAAGTTCAGCTAAGGACAGTGTTTATGGACGTCAAGATCGGCCTTGCCGAAAGCCCGCGCGAGCTCGTTATCTCTAGTGGCGAGAAGCAGGAAGACATCGTCGCTGAGGTGTCGGCGGCCATCGAGGCCGGGCGACCGACTGTCACTCTGGTGGATGACAAGGGCCGGAAGTTCGTCATCCGTACTGAGCGGATCTCCTACGTCGAGGTGGGTAACTCCACCGCTCGGGCCGTCGGCTTCGTCGGCTAGGCCAGATTCCCCCATGACGTCGTCGCCCCCGCAGGATCACCACGGCCACGGTTCGGAACCGTTCCTCGTCCGTTTTGCCCGCGACTACGGTTGGCGCGCCTACGCCATTCCCGTTCTCGCGGTGGTCACGCTGTTCGTCATCGTGGACATGGTGAGGAACCCAGGAGAGCAAGCCGTCCAGGTCGGTGCTGCGGAAGTTACGCAAGCAAAGACGTCGGGAAGCGGAGAAAGCGAACCCGCTGTTCTCCCCGAGGGCAACCCGAGCCTGCTCGAGCTGCCCCCGGGAGGGGCCTACACAGAGCAAGGCGAGGGGAGCTACCGCGAGGTAGGCCGGCCGGGCGCGGTGGCTGGCACGGGGTCGGAGACCGTGATCCGGTACGTCGTTGAGGTGGAAAACGGTATCAACGCGTCGGCGTACGGCGGGGATGATGCCCTTGCCGCGCTGGTAGACGCGACCTTTGCGGATCCGCGCGGGTGGATCCATGACCCGCGTTTCCGCTTTGAACGTGTGACGGGCAACGACAACCCGAATCTGCACATCCAACTGACGTCGGTGGGGACGACACGCGAACTCTGCGGGGGCGAGTTGGGCCTCGAAGTCAGCTGTCGCACGACGATCACGGGGGAGAGCACGGTGGTGGTCAACGAGTCTCGGTGGGTGCGGGGTGCCGCGCCCTACGAGGGGGATCTAGGAAGATACCGCCAGTACGTGATCAACCACGAGGTCGGTCACGCGATCGGGTTCGCTGATCACGTGGCCTGCCCCACGGACGGCGCGCTCGCGCCAATCATGATGCAGCAAACCCTGAGCCTGAACAACGCCCAGCTGCACGCCTTGGACCCCGCCGAGGTGTACCCGGACACCCCCGAGACCTGTACGGCGAACCCGTGGCCATACCCGCGTCCCGCAGTGCTGTGAGCAACGCCCGAGGAAATCTGCGAGAGGAGAGCCGCAATGACCGTTCCCGAGCACGTGTTGTCCGCCTTTCAGCTGGGCGGCCTCGTGCCCACGCCGGCTGGCCCTCAATGGGATAACGGGGCGCGTTTCGGGCGCATCGTTGTCTCGCCAGCCGGCCCCACGTCGGCGTGGGCGGCAAAGGTTCGTGAGGGCCTGTCCATGACGGGTCTCCGCGTCGCCCGTCCTGTTCGGGCAACGGACGGGCGGTTCGTCGTCGGCGGGTTCAGGGCGAGCGAGTTCGCCGAGGGCAAGCCCGCCTCACGCGTAGATGAGGCCATCGCCGCAGCCCTAGTTTTCGACGCTGCGATGGCCGGCGCCCCCGCGCTCGGGGTCGAGCGCACTGACGCCTGGGCAGAGGCGGAGCGCACCGCCTGGAGGGGTGCGCAGGTGCCGGGTCCGACCCAGGTCGCTCATGCGGATTTCCTCTTTACCTGCATCTTCTCAGGATCTCTGCCACCCACCCTGACGGAAATCGTTCCCACCGCCGAGGAACGTCCAGTGGGGTACACCGCGGCGCTCGCGCTCGTCGACGGCCTGCTCACCCGCAGCGTCGACGACCGCGTCATCGCGCGCTGGGCGCACGTCCCCAACATCCAAGAGCTCTCGCTGCGGGCATTGGACTACCGCCAAGCCTTGGTGGAGAGAGTCGCTTCGAACATAGGTTCGGAGTTGTCGCGGGTCCGCCGGCTGCTGGTGTCTGACTAACCTGACAGAATAAGGCGCATGGTTCAGACCAGCCCGACCCCCCGCGCCTTCCTCGTCGCCCGGCAGCGCGATCTCAGCCCCCGCTCGTGGGACCGCGACTTCCCCACGCAAGGAGTGTGGAAGGTCACCGGTGACGCTGGCTCCGGAGTCACCAGCTTTCTTATCGACGCTACGGTTGACGCCATCGAATCCGGCGCGCCGGCGGACGGCGTCCTAGTCATTTCCACGTCGAAGGAATCTGGCGCACGGGTTCGCGCCGAGCTTTCGGATAGGCTGGCGCAGTCCGGGTTCGCGTCCAGTGAACCCCTGGTCCGCTCTATCCACTCGTTAGCGTTTGCCCTGCTCCGCGCGCAGGAGGACGCCGGTATCAGGCTCATTTCGGGAGCGGAACAAGACGCTGCCATTCGCCAACTGCTGCAGGGGCACGCCGCCGACGGGCGCGGAATGTGGCCCGAGGAGCTGCGCCCCGCCCTCTCAATGGTTGGTTTCTCGCGCCAGCTGAGGGACTTTCTCCTCCGCGCGGTGGAACGGCGGCTGGGCCCAGCCGATCTGCTGAGGCTTGGCGAGGAGTGCAACCGTTCCATGTGGGCGGCGGCGGGGGATTTCTTGCGCGAGTACCAGCAGGTGATGGCACTGTCAGGCGCGCGGATGGTGTCCGCCTCTGAGCTCGTGGCCCAAGCCGCAGAGCTGGAATTCCCGCACCGCTGGCACACCGTCGTTGTCGACGACGCGCAGCACCTTGACCCCGCGTCGGGTGAGCTGGTGCGCCGGTTGGTCGCCCAGGCCCACCTCGCGCTGGTAGGGGGCAATATCGACCAATCTGTGTTCCACTTCCGCGGTGCCTCGCCTGATTTCTTCCGCACCCTCGGTGGCCTCGACCACGAGACGATCGACCTCGGGCCGACTCGGAGGGAGCCGAGGCGCCGCGTGGCCAAGGTGCCAAGTCAAGCCGCGCAAGATGCCCTTCTGGCGGACGTGTTGCGACGTGCCCACTTTGAAGAGGGCGTGAGCTATCGGGAGATGGCCGTTATCGTGCGCTCGGCGGGTTTGATCGAACCGACGCGCCGAGCCCTTCTGCAGGCTGGGGTCCCGGTGGCACTCGCCCCCACGGATGTCATCCTCAGCGAGGAACGCATCGTCGTCTCTCTCATGCTGGCGCTGCGCGCGCTCGGTGATGAGCTCGCCCCCACCCAGTGGCGTGACCTTCTCCTCGGGCCGGTGGGGGGAACGGATCCCGTGACGCTGCGTCGGCTGTTGCGTGGCTTGCGCCGCTGGAACCCCGGTGTCAGTTCAGAAGAATCGTTGCAGGGGCTACTCGCGCCTCACGCGGAGCTTCCCGATTTCGGTCCCCTTCTCACGGAACGGGAGCTGGACCTCCTCATGCATGTCCGGGGCATTCTCGAAGCTGGCCGCGCGTCAGCGGAATCCGGCGGTAGCGTCGAGGAGATCTTGTGGGCGGTGTGGAACGCGACCGGGTTGTCCAACCGGTTGCTTGCTGCAGCGCTGCGCGGCGGGGCGACGGGCTCCCAAGCGGACCGCGATTTGGACTCGGTGATGGCGTTGTTCGACGCTGCGGGCGACTTCACCGAGCGGAGGGCCCGCGCCGGCGTTGACTCTTTCGTCGCCTACATCGAAGAGCAAGTGCTGCCCACGGGGGTTCGCGACCGGCGGGCGGCGGTTCCCGACGCCGTCGTCCTCCTCACCGCGCACGGTGCCGCCGGCCGGGAGTTCCGGCGCGTTATCGTGGCCGGGGTACAGGAACTCGTTTGGCCCTCGCTGGGCGAAACCGGCACGATGTTCGGCCAAGAAGACCTGATGGATCTCATCGACCGCGGGGTGGACCCTGCCGTTCCCATTTCCCGCAAACGCGAACGGTTAGAGGAGGAAGAGAGGCTTTTTCGCTTGGCGACGGGCCGCGCGACAGAAGACCTCCTCGTCACCGCCGTCAATGACCCCGATGCGGAGGAAGCCGTCCTTCCCTCTCAGTTCGTCGAGGGTTTCTCAGCTGCTCCCTTCGATTGGGCGGGTTCTGACGGCAGCTCGGTTTTGACGCGCGACCATTTCATCGCGCAGCTGCGCAGAGTGGTGAACTCCACCGACGTGGACCCCTCGTCACGGCGTCAAGCCGCGCGGCAGTTGGCTCGCCTCGCGGACGCCGGCGTGCCCGGGGCAGACCCAACGCAGTGGTGGACGATGACGGAACCGTCCACGGCTGCCGCGCTTCCCGTTAGAACTCAGATTTCGCCCTCCCGGATTGAAAGCCTGCTCCAGTGCCCGTTGCGCTCGGTCCTCGAGCGCATGGTGGGGTTCGATGCGGTTCTGCCGACAATCTGGGGTTCAATGGCTCACGCGTACTTTGAGGCGGTGGGCCGCGGTGTGGACGAGGCGGTGGCGCGCAGGAAGACGGTAGCCGCCAGAACGGAGGCTGACACCGCCCCGCGATGGAAAGCCGAGCACGACATCGCGGAATTCGAGGCCATGCTCGAACGAGCTAGCGCGTGGCTCGCGTCGCGCCGGGAAACCTTCGAACAGGTGGCTGTCGAGGCCGAGGTCGACGTCGAGGTCGCGTCTGGGGTGTCCATTCGGGGGCGCGTCGACAGGATCGAGCGGGAAGAAAGCGGCGCGCTTCACATAATCGACTTCAAAACTGGCTCCACCGTGCTGACCGACGCGGAAGCTGCGAATAACCCGCAGTTGAAGGCGTATCAGTTGGCGCTGGCGCGGGGGGTGATTCGAGGTGAGCGCGTGGTCACGGCCGACACGTTTGACGAGATTGAGCCTGTCGGCGGAGCGCAGCTCGTTTACCCTAAACGCGACACCTCCACCATGTGCTACCGCCAGCAGGCCCCCCAGACCGAAGAACAGCTCGAGGAGTTCACCGCAGCGATCCTCCCGCTGCCCCAGCTATCCTCCGGGCCTCTCCTCACCGCCCGCACCGGAACGCACTGCGAGCGCTGCGCCGTCCGTGCCCTCTGTCCCGTCCAGCCCGAAGGCCAGGTCATCTTCCATGCCTAAGTCGAACCAACCCATGCCGCCCGTGGTTCTGTCCCGCTACTTAGGGCAAGAGTTCCCGCCAACCCCTCAGCAGGCCGCTGTGATCGGGGCTGAACCGGGGCCGCTCCTCGTCGTCGCGGGTGCCGGAGCCGGAAAGACCGAGACGATGGCCGCGCGAGTCGTGTGGCTCGTTGCAAACGGCTACGTGAGGCCGGAAGAAATACTAGGGCTGACATTTACTCGAAAAGCGGCCCAGGAGCTTGGCCGGCGGATCAATGACCGGCTCGCGCAGCTGGCTGAAAACCGGGAGTTGATTGCCCGGCTTGACCCAAGCGGGGGGCTCGCGGATGCCCTGAGCGTCATCGCGCCCACGGTGTCTACTTACGATGCGTTCGCGGGCGACCTCATCAGGGAGTATGGCTTGCTCATTCCCGTCGAGCCCGATGCGCGTCTCATCACCGCTGCGGAGCTGCACGCAATCGCCCACGACGTTGTAGTGAACTATCGAGGGACGATCATCCCGGACGATGGTTCGAATACCGCGGTATCCACGGTCGTCGAAGACCTGTTGGCTCTTGTTACTTCGATTGGCAACGAGCTTTTTGAGCCAGACGCAATCCGCGAGCACGCGGGGATTTTCACCGCCACGGTCAGCGAGCTGCCGCGGGAAGGAAAGGTGAAAACCGCTGAGACCGAGACCGCGAAGTGGAGCCACAGACAGCTGCTGCGGGTCAATCTACTTCCGCTGGCGGAGGAGCTCGCTCGGAAACTGCGGGAGCTGGGGGTGGTGACGTTCAACGAACAAATGTCGGCCGCCGCGAAGCTCGCCCGCGATCACGCCGCCGTCGGGGTGGCCCAACGACGGAGGTTCCGAGTTGTCATGCTCGACGAGTACCAGGACACCTCCCACGCTCAGCGGGTCCTCTTGCGCAGCCTGTTCGGGGAGGGGCGGGACAGCGAGGACGCTCACGCCGTCCCCCTGACGGTCACCGCCGTGGGAGACCCGATGCAGGCCATCTACGGCTGGCGCGGAGCGACGGTGGCCAACCTGGCCAACTTCCAAGAGGACTTCCCGGCCACAGGGGGCCAACCCGCCCCAAAACTACAGCTCACTACGTCGTGGCGTAACCCGGCTGAGGTGCTGGGACTAGCCAACGGGGTCGCCGACGCGGTCCTTGGCACGGGTGAAGAGCGGGCGGTCGCGCCGCTGGAGGCGCGGCCTGGGGCGGGGCCGGGCGATGTGGCGCTCGCGTTCTTCGAGCGCGAAGAGGACGAGGTCGCCTTCGTTGCCGAAAACCTCGCGGAGCAGTACCGGCATACCTGCGAGAGTGGGGAGAAGTTCACCGCGGCGGTTTTGGTGCGAAAGAACGCGTCATCGGCCGAGGTGGCAGAGGCGCTGGACGAGCGGGGGGTACCGTACGAGATCGTGGGGTTGTCCGGACTCCTTGATGTCCCCGAGGTCGCTGACACCGTGGCAATCGCCACCATGCTGGTGCGGCCGTGGGACTCGGCTGCCGCACTGCGCGTGCTCGCCGGACCGGCTGTGGGCCTGGGCCTAGCTGACCTCCAAGCACTCGCTGACAGGGCGACAAACCTCCAGGGCAGCGGGCGCGCGCCTGAGCCGCCCGCCGAGGACGCGAAATCAGACCCGAGCGCGAGGTTTGAGGAGCAGCTTGCCGCACTCGTTGAGGAGGCTGCAGACATTGTGGCGGCGGGTGACCCGTCGGAAGGGTTGGCTGATGCCGTCGCGGACCTCGGGGAGGCGGAGCGCTACTCGGAGGAGGGGCTGCGTCGGCTTCACCTGCTGGCCTCGCGCCTGCGGTGGCTTCGCACCCACAGTCTGGGTAAACGGCTGCCGTACATCTTCGCCGACATCGTCGAGGTTTTCGGTATTCGTACGGAGGTCTTGGCCAGGGGGTCGTCGACAGGCACTGTGCACCTTGATCGTCTGCTCGAGGAAGTCGCCGCGTACCCGGGGACCAGCATGGGATCCTTGCTTGATTATTTCGACCTGGCGCGCGAGCAGGAGGATGGTCTCGCGCCGGGGAACGTGGCGGTGCGGGCAGACCGCGTGCAGGTCCTCACCGCGCATAAGGCGAAAGGCCTCGAGTGGGATACGGTCGCGGTCGTCCATGCCGATAAAAAAACGTATAGCGCGAAAGCCGACACGTTCCTCAGCTACACCAAGTACCTCCCCGAGGAAGTCCCAGAATTCGACGAGGCCGGCGATATCAAGGACTTTTTCAACGCCGGTAACGCCTACAAGAAGCGGCGCCGGGAGATTTACGAGGAAGAGGCAGCTCGCCTCTTCTACGTCGCTGTCACCCGCGCGAAGCGGAAGCTGTTGGTCACGGGGTCTGCCCGACGCCCAGGGGTGAAAAAGGCGACTGGCCCCTACGTGCACTTCGAGGCGATGCGAGAACGCGCCCCTCAGTGGGTTGTCCGGTGGGATGATGTCGATGAGAAGCAGGCAAGGGAGGGGGACTCACCGAACAGTGCGACGTCGCGCGTGCGCGAAGGCGTATGGCCGCACCTTCATGTGTCGGAAGAACAGCGCAGTGCGGCGGAGCTTGTTGCCGCCGCACGCGGGAACACGCCGACGCTAGAGGAGGGCACGCGCTTCCAGCAGTGGGAAATGGATGCGACCGCGCTGATTGATGAGTTCATGGCGGAGATGAGCGCCGAAGTTCCGGTCGTCTTCCCCGGCGAACTCACGGCGTCGGACGTGGTCGCGCTCAAGGCTGACCCGGAGCAGTTTGCACGCCGCGCCCGCCGGCCCGTGCCCTTTAAGCCGAATTCCTACGCGAAGAGGGGAACGGCTTTCCACGAATGGGTGGAGCAGTTTTACGGAGCTCGCCCGCTGCTGACCGAGGACGAGCTGCCCGGGGCCGATGAAGCGGACGTGGACCGGGAGACATTGGAGCAGCTGAAGAGCAACTTCGAGGCGAGCCGCTGGGCGGGGCGCGTCCCGGCGTTCGTGGAGCAGCCCTTTGAGATCGCCCTGGGTGAATCCGTCGTGCGGGGCAGAATGGATGCGGTATTTGATGACGGCGATGGTTGGACGGTCGTGGACTGGAAGACGGGGACCCGCCCGGATGCTGCGGCGATGGAGGCAGCGAAGCTTCAGCTCGCGGTCTATCGGGAGGCGTGGCGGCGTATCGCCGGGGATGGCCGGGACGTGCGGGCGGTCTTCTTCTACGTCAGGACCGCGCAGGAATACGCCCCCACTGACTTGCCGGACCGGGCGCGCCTCGAACGCTTGCTTCGGGAATCCTCGCAAGACGGGTTACAGTTCCCTGAAGGGTCAGGAAAGTGACGGCATGGGAGGAATGGCACCGTGAAACGTATGGGGCGGGGCTCGTCCGCTGGCCCCCTGTGGGGCAATAGGTTTCAGGCGAATGCCGACCTCACCGAGACCCCCATGCACACGCTGATCAACATCGTCCGCATCCCCACGGCCGAGAGGGCAACCCCGTGGGCGCTGATCACGCGCCGGTTCCTCTACGCCACGCTGCTCGTTGTTGCCGTCTCCGTGGCCGTCTACTTCGACCGGGACGGCTACACCGAGGATCTCACGTTCATCGACGCGGTCTATTACGCCGCCGTGTCGCTGTCTACCACGGGCTACGGTGACATCACCCCGGTGACCCAGGGAGCGCGTCTGACCAACATCCTTTTCATCACGCCGCTGCGCATCGCCTTCCTGATGCTGCTCGTCGGCACCACCTTGTCCGTGCTCACCGAAGATTCCCGTAAGACGCTTCAGATCCAACAGTGGAGGAGAACCGTGCGCAACCACACCGTCATCATCGGTTACGGCACCAAGGGGCGGTCAGCGGTTGACGCGTTGCTTGCCGACGGCGCATCGCCCTCCACCATCGTCGTCATCGACACGGACCCGGCGGTCCTGGCGCGCGCGGAGAAGCGCGGGTTGGTCACCGTGCAGGGCAACGCGACCAAGTCGGATGTGCTCACCATCGCTGGTATCAACCGCGCCCGCTCGGTCGTGGTGGCTCCCTCGTCCGATGACACCGCAGTGCTGGTCACGTTGTCGGTGCGTGAGCTTGCACCCGGTGCGATGATCGTGGCTAGCGTGCGCGAAAGCGAAAACCAGCACCTTCTCATGCAGTCGGGGGCGGACTCCGTGGTCGTGTCTTCCGAGACCGCGGGGCGTTTGCTGGGGCTGGCCACGGTCACTCCTCCCGTGGTGGCGATGATGGAGGACCTGCTCAGCCCAGACGAGGGTTTCACTGTGGCTGAGCGTCCGATCGGGGACGACGAGGTGGGGGCGAACCCGCGCCATCTGGCCGATGTCGTGCTGGGGGTTGTGCGCTCTGGCGAGCTCTACCGCATCGACTCGCCTGAGGCGGAGACCGTCGAGCCCGGCGACAGGCTTCTCTACGTCAAGCACTCCCGGGATTCTTCGAGCTCGTCCGACTCAGCGCGGCTGGGCGAGTAGCAGGAGGCAACAAAGTGCCAATTGATTTGTCACTTCTCGACGATGACCAACGCATCGCCGCCACCGCCCCGCGGGGGCCAGTGTGCATCCTAGCGGGAGCCGGGACCGGAAAGACCCGAACCATCACATACCGAATCGCCCACCTCATCGATCAGGGGGCGGTATCCCCGAACAAGGTCCTGGCGGTGACGTTTACGCAGCGTGCCGCCGGCGAGATGCGCGACAGGTTGCGAGCCATGGGCGCGGTGGGGGTGCAAGCGTGCACGTTCCACGCCGCCGCCATGCGCCAGCTGCGTTACTTCTGGCCCCAAGTTGCCGGTGACCTTCCCTGGCGTCTGCTGGATAACAAGTTTCCCCTCGTCGCACGCGCCGCGCGGGCGGCCGGGTTGAGCACGGGCAAGGACATGGTGCGGGACCTGCTGGGGGAGATCGAATGGGCGAAGTCCTCGGTCATTGGTGCGGACGAGTACCCGCAGCGCGTGGCTGAGCAGCGGCGAACCCCTCCCGCGGATGCGGATAAAGTCGCGGCGGCGTATCGCCTGTACGAGGAGTCGAAGTCTAGCCCCGACGGAATGCTCCTTGACTTTGACGACCTCCTGCTTCACATCGCCGGCGCCCTCGAAAACGCCCCTGCGGTTGCCGAGGAATTCCGCGCCCAGTATCACAGCTTCGTCGTCGACGAATACCAGGACGTGACCCCGCTGCAGCAGCGGGTCCTTGAGGGGTGGCTGGGTCAGCGCGACGACCTCACCGTGGTGGGGGATGCGAACCAGACGATTTACTCCTTCACCGGTGCGACTCCGGATTACTTGCTGAACTTCTCGCGGACGTACGAGCACGCGACCGTCGTCAAGCTGCAGCGCGATTACCGCTCGACCCCGCAAATTACGGAACTCGCCAACACCGTGATCGGCAAAGCCGTAGGCCGCGCCGCCGGCACGCGCCTGCACCTCGAAGGCATGAGACCGGCGGGCCCGGCGCCGACGTATCACTCCTACGACGATGAGCCAACCGAGGCGCGTGAGGTCGCCGCCGCGATTCGGGGCCTGATCGCCGACGGGGTCCCAGCCCGCGAGATCGCAGTGCTGTACCGCATTAACGCCCAGTCCGCAGCTTTGGAAAGTGCTCTCGCGGACGCGGGCATCGTCTACCAGGTGCGCGGCGGGGAAGGGTTTTTCCACCGCCCCGAAATCAAAGAGGCGATCGCGGCGCTTGTTCGGGCGGCGCGGCGCGATGACCTGCCGGAGGACCCCGTCGCGGTGGCTCGCGCGGCGTTCGCCCCGCTCGGCTTGACCCGGAACGTGCCGGAGGGCGCCCAGGCGCGCGAACGCTGGCAAACATTGAGCGCCCTGGTAGACCTCATTAGCGACATCGTCGCCGGAAAAGAGGCAGCCTCGCTTGTCGACGTCTTGCGATCCCTCCGCCAACGCGCCGAGGCGAAGCAAGCGCCCGCGGTCGACGGGGTGACGCTGGCCAGCTTGCACGCGGCGAAGGGTTTGGAGTGGGACGCGGTGTTCCTCGTCGGACTCGTGGAGAACACGCTGCCCATCTCGTACGCGGTGAAGGCGGGGACGGAGGAGATAGAGGAAGAGCGCCGCCTGTTTTACGTCGGGGTCACGCGTGCGCGTGAACACCTGCACCTTTCGTGGGCGTTGGCGCGGCAGGAAGGCGGCCGCAAGAGCCGCTCCAGGTCGCGCTTCCTCGACGGTATTGCCCCCGACCTCGAGGTCGAGTCGTCGCCGCAGCGACTCAAGAGGGCGCGGACATGCAGGGTGTGCGGAACCCCACTTGAAACCCCGGCAGACAAGGCGCTGGCCCGGCACCAGTCGTGCGAACCGGATTACAACGAAGATGCCTACCTCGCCCTTAAAGCGTGGCGCCTCGAGACAGCGAGGGAGGCGCAACGACCCGCGTTTATGGTGTTTTCGGACGCCTCGTTGATGGCCATCACAGAGGCCATGCCCGCTACGCCCGCCGAGCTTCTCGACGTCCCCGGAGTGGGCCCGATGAAAGTTGAGGCCTTCGGGCCCGGTGTGCTGGAGACCCTCGCGCCGTTCCGCTCGGGCTAGTAGCACACGGGGCAGCTGGGGTGGGGGCTGAGCACCTCGTGGGTTTCGGGGACCGGGCTGTATGGGTCGACGATGACCCGCGTTCCGCGGGCCACGTCGGGGGCCGAGACCCCGGGAGGATCCGGCACGGCGCAGAGGCGGCGGAGGATCCTTCCCGCAGCGGCGGCTCCTGCGAGCACAACGACCGGGTCGGGCTCAGTCGGGGCGTGGCCGATAACTCGATCCCAGCTGCTGTCCCGGTCTCGGTGGTAGAGGTGGCAGCAGCGTGGGCACGGGCCGCTGCGACCGATGCCGACAGGGCCGATGAACACTCGCGAGTCCACGGTGGAGATGGGGACGACGGGACCGGTGCGGTGCCTGCTTCGGGCGGCGATAAGCGGGGCTGCGGCGAGCTCGTCGACTATCGCAAGCACGGCGGTGGGGTCAGCCGAGGCAAGGAAGTGTGGGAGGGGCTCCCCGAGCAGGGGCCGGCGGACGCGGAGGCGGGCGTGGGTGAGGGCGGGTGTAAGGGCGTCGGCAAGAGGGCCGCTGCCGAGCAGGATGAGGGTGCGCGGGGGAGCGGACACGACGATGCGGTAGGACAAGAGGTCGGCGACGAGGCTGCGCGCCGCCTCGAGGCTGATCCCGGCGTCGCGATCCGCGCGCTGAGCGAAGACCTCCAAGGTTGTGGGGTTGTGCAGCGTCTCCAACGCTGGGAGGAGGCTGCTGGCCAGGGGCGTTTCGATAATCCCGCTGCGTGTGGCGTCCATACCGAACTGGAGTACCCCCGGCCCGCGCACGAAGACCTGCGCGCCCGGCGCGAACCGGATTACCGTTTGGCTTGTCAGACGCACCCCTATCCCCCCAAACCCCCGGCCCCCGCGAGGTTAGCTGTCGTCCTCGTCTTCGTTGCGCAGCTCCTCTTCCAGCTTCACAAACTCTTCGTCGAGGTCGGCCTCTACGGTGTCGTCGAGAAGAGTGTCGATGAAGGCCGCCGGATGGTCGAGGTCAGCGGCCTCGGGCAAAAAGTCGGGGTGGTCCCACACTTTGTCGCGCCGTTCTTGGCCAACGGCCACACCGACGCGGCGCCACAGCTCGGCCGCCTCCCGGACCTTAGGTGCGGACAGCTCGATTCCGACGATGCTGGAAAAGGCCTGCTCGGCGGACCCGCCGGTGGCGCGTCGGCGCGTCCAGGCCTCCGCGAGCCGGGCGGAGGAAGGGATTCTGTCGGCCAGAGCGTCCTCCACGACGACATCGACCCACCCTTCAAGGAGCGCCAGAAGGGTTTCCAGGCGCGCGGTAGCTGACGCGTTGCGGGAGGTGACGCGGGGAGAGAGGTCTTCGCCCTGCAGCTCGCCAAGTTTGCGCTGAATCTCTTGCGGATCACCGGATTCGAGGTCGAGGGAGCGGGCGATCTCCTCCAGACGGGAGGTATCAAGCTCGAGACCGGCCGCATACTCCTCGACGGAAGAAATGAGCCGCTCGACCAACCACGGCACGTGTGTGAGAAGGCGCTGGCGCGCGGCCTCGCGCGCGCTGAGGTAGACGAGCACTTCCTGACCCGGGACGTTTAATTCCTTGGCCATCTTGGTGGCGTTGGCGGGAAGAAGCGCGGCCGTCCCCTGCGGGGCGACGGGCAAGCCGAAGTCCGTGCCGGTCAGCGCCTGCTGGGCTAGGTCAGCCAAGGCGTGGCCTAGCTTCATACCGAAATTCATCGCGTTCATCTGGCCGAACATGCCTGCCATCGGCCCGAGCATCTCCCGCGCCTCTTCGGGCATGGACTCGAGTTGGGCTCTGTTCATGTGTTCCGCGACGGGGTTCACAAGGCGCTTCCACGCCGGCATCGTGCTGTTCAGCCACGTCTCGGCGTTCCAGGCCTGCGGCGCAGAACCGGAGGCGGGGAGAGTTGTCGCGCCGTCGATCCACAGCTCGGCGAGCCGGAGGGAATCCGACACAGCGGTTTGGTCGCTGTCGCTCACCGCGGCCGGCGAACCGATGCGCTGCCGAGCCATGCGAAGAGACATGTCGAAGTTAACCGCGTCCCCCTCCGAACGCTGGTTCATGGATGATCCCATGCCGGAGAGCATCTGCCCGAATTGGTTCAGTAGATCCCCGAGGTTTCCACCCTGGGCGCCGAAACCAAAGGCACCACCCTGACCCCCCTGTCCCTCGCGGTCATCCCCGTCGTCGCCACCGTCCCGGGGGAAAGAGAAACCGAATCCGTTATTCATGGTAACCACCCTACAGAGCGCGCGCGAGCCGGGGCAGGTGGTAGCGCACGCTTAGAGCGAACGTGCTGGGGTCTAAGATGGCAAGCCGTGAATCCCGCGCCTCAGGACCAACCCCGGCGTCGCTTGTCCACGGCGACGTGGGGAGTTGCTCCCTTCGTCCTTCTCGCGTTAGCGCTCTCCCTCGATCACGTCCCGTTCACGGACATTTCGCTGGCGGTGCCCTACGCCGCAGAAGGGCCCGGACCCACCTTCGACACCCTCGGCGAGGTCGACGGCTCCCCGGTCGTCGCGATTGAGGGCGCCGACACTGATGACACAACAGGCGAGCTCACTATGACCACGGTGTCGGTGCGTACCAACATGACGTTGGTGCAGGCGTTGGGGCGGTGGGTTTTCACGGACGACACCCTCGTGCCGATCGAGCAGATTTTCCCCACCGACGTGTCCGAGGACGACGTCGAGGAGCAAAACCGCGCCGAATTCGCGGCGTCGGAAGCCTCGGCCACTGTGGCGGCGATGAACTACCTCGGCCGTCCGACGCAGGTTGTGGTGGCCGGAACAGTCCACGGCTCTCCCGCCGACGGATCGATTCGGGACAACGACCTGATCTCCGCGGTGAACGGCACCCAGGTGTCCCGCCCGAGCCAGGTACAAGACGCGGTGCGGGCCTTGGCCCCCGGCGATGAGGTGACGATTCGAGTCGCGCGCGGTGGCGCGGAGCAGGACATTCGCCTCACCCTCGGAACCGCGGAGTCCGATCCGTCGGTGCCGCAGCTCGGGGTGTACATGACGTCGGAGCCAGCCGATGGCGTGACGGTGTCGTACAACCTCAACGACGTGGGCGGTCCGAGCGCGGGCATGATGTTCTCCCTCGCCGTGATCGACAAGCTCTCACCGGGGGAGCTCAACGGTGGCGCGTTCGTTGCGGGGACGGGTACGATCGAAGAAGATGGCAGCGTCGGGGAAATCGGCGGCATCAGCCACAAGATCGAGGCGGCCCGTGAGGCGGGCGCCCAGCTCTTCCTAGCGCCCCAAGGAAACTGTGCAGAGGTCGCGCGCTCGAAGGCCGGCGACATGGTCGTCGCCTCGGTCGCGACTCTCGACGATGCCGTCGGCGCCATGGCCGACTTCAACGCCGGACGCGAGGTCACGACCTGTCGCTAGCGCGCGCTAGCTCGGCCGGGCGGCTAGGCCTAGCTCGTAGATCACCTCTCGGGGGTCGTCCTGATCCATCGAAACGAGCTGCTGCAGCACCTGCCCGCGGTCGTTATCCACGACCGTGACAATCGCTGAGGTTCCCAGCGTCGACCAGCCCACAACGCGCGCCCCGGTGTCCTCAACGACCCGCGAGCTGCGCAGCTCCGTCAGTAGCTGGGTTGTCGACGCCGCCTTCGCATCCGAGTCGAAGAATTGAAACTGCCCCACGTCACTGCCAGAACAGTCGTACGACCCTGACCTGTCCGTCACGCTGCACTGTTCCAGCTGAGAAAACAACGAGGCCGGAGCCAATGTGGAAAAGCGTTGGGAGACTTCGTCGACAAGCTGTGTTCTCGAAGGGCTTTCGCTTGTTGGCGTATCCGTCTGCGCCGGCTGCTCACTGTCCTTCGAGCAGGCCGCGAGGGGCAGTGCGGCGGCGAGCAGGACGGTGGCGAGGCGGGGGAGGGGAAAGCGGTCCATTGCGGGTTCCTTAGAGCTCGTCCGGGTCTTGCTCCAGCCCGAAACGGAGGGCTTCAGTGACGTGGGGGGCGACGTTCGGGCCGCCGCGCAGCTCGATATTGTCCTCGGCAAAAGGGCCGTTGCTTTCCAGTTCGGCTTCCGTTGGGCGCAGCTGGAGCAGGGTGAGGTCGATACCGTCGGAGCGCAGCACGCCCGAGAATAGGCGCGCATGCCGGGCGACGTCGCCTTCGGGGGCCGATGCGTCGCGGAAAGAGATCTCCTGGGCGAGGATGACCCCCGCGACGTCACTAGGCCAGGCGAGGCGGGTGATGTATTCGTCTAACTCCGCCGACCCAGGCAGGATGCCGGCGGGTAACGTGTCTTGCACCACGAGGGTGAGGGGAGAGTTAGCCTGGTCCGGGTCGAGCTGGTCGGCTAGAAGTTCGGTGGGAACGAGCGCGAAGAGGGTCGGACCCGCGTCCCAGCCCTCGGCGTGGATGAAATCGACGGCTTCCAGCATTGCCTTGTTAAGGGCTTGCTGGGATAGGACTGGGCTGGACATGGGAACCCTTCCGGTCGCTGCTCCGTTGGACATCTAAAGTAGGACCTTAGTACGCACCCACACACCTTTTTCTGAAGGAGCAGGATTGGCTACCCGCCTGACCCAGCCTCGACCCCGTCCATCCACCCCAAGCAAGGGCCTTTTAGTGGGCGTGGCCGCCATCGCCGTGCTGCTTGTGATCGTGCCCATCCTCATCGGGTTATACACAGATTGGCTGTGGTTCGGCGAGCTCCAGTTCCGGGACATCTTCAGCAAGGTCCTTCTCACCCGCGCCGTCCTCTTCGTCATTTTCTCGCTGCTTGGGGGAGTCGCCGCGCGGGCAGCGGCGTGGACAGCTTGGCGGGCTCGTCCCCACGATGTATCGGGAAACGACCCGTTTTCGCCCCTGAGCACGTACCGTGCCAGTTTCGTGTCGGGCGTGGGCACGCTGCTGAGGTGGGTTCCCGTCATCGTGGGGTTGTTCACCGGGCTGGTTGGGCAGCGGGTGTGGCGCACGGTCCTCCTGTGGCTCAACGGCACTGCATTCGGGGTGCAAGATCCCCAGTTCCATAAGGACCTGGGTTTTTACGCCTTCACGCTGCCCGCACTCAACCTCGTCGTCGACGTGCTGTCGATGCTGGCTGTCGTCGCCTTCTTCGTCGGCCTTGTCGCCCACTACTTGCTGGGTGGTCTGCAGATCGGTAACAACGTCGCAGGCGTGAAAGGCCACATCTCCATGGCCGCGCGCGTGCAACTCGCCGCCACCGCGGGCGTCTGGATGCTGCTCCGCGCCGCCGGCTACTGGCTGGAGCGCTACAGCCTGCTGTACCAGCAAAACGAGATCTTCACGGGTGCGTCCTACACGTCGATCAACGCGATGCTTCCGGCCAAGATCATCCTCACCGTCATCGCCGTGATCGTCGCCGCCGCGTTCTTCACCTCCATCGTCTACCGCGACTTCCGGGTTCCGGTCCTCGCGACGGTCCTTATGCTCGTGTCGGCCGTGGTAGTGGGCAACGTGTGGCCCGCTCTGCTTGAACAGTTCTCGGTCAAACCCAACCGTCAGGCCAAAGAATACGAGTACATTGGCCGCAACATCGAGGCCACGCGCCAAGCTTATGGCCTTACCGACGACACAGTGACGTACGAGAACAACTGGGGCAGCGGGGCGACATCCAATACCGAGGTGGCCAGCGACTCCGCCACGATCGGCAACATTCGCCTGCTCGATCCCGATATCATCTCGCCGACCTTCACCCAGAACCAGCAGCTGCGCAACTTCTACGGTTTCCCTGAGACCCTCGCGATGGACCGCTACGAGGTAGACGGTCAGCTGCGTGATTTCGTGGTCGCCGCACGAGAGCTCAACCCCAACGCCCTGAGCGAGAACCAGCGCGACTGGATTAACAGGCACACGGTGTACACTCACGGCAACGGCTTCATCGCGGCGCAGGCGAATACCGTCGACGAGGCCGCGCAGGATGCGGGTTCGACCCGCGGGGGTCTGCCTATCTTCACGGTCTCCGACCTCCAAGCCAACGCCGATGCCGCCGAAAAGGAAGATGCGGAAGAGCTGGGTATCCGCGTCGACGAGCCGCGCATCTACTACGGGCCCGTCATCGCCGGCGCCTCGGACGGTCTGGACTACGCCATCGTTGGAGACAATGGGCAGGGTGCCGTCGAGTACGACACGGACTCCTCCTCGTACACGTACGCCGGCCAGGGCGGCGTCAACATCGGCAACTGGTTTAACCGGGCCGCCTACGCCGTGAAGTACCAAGAGCTGAACATGATCCTCTCCGACCGTGTTGGAGCGGATTCGAAGATCCTCTACGACCGCGACCCGCGCGAGCGCGTCGAGAAGGTTGCACCGTGGTTGACAACGGACTCGAAGACGTACCCCGCGGTTGTCGACGGCCGAGTGAAATGGATCGTTGACGGTTACACGACGCTTGCAGACTTGCCGTACTCCACGCGGACCTCGCTGACGAACACCACGCAGGACGCGCTCAACCCCGACGGAACCACCCAACGTCTGGTGAACAACAATGTCGGCTACATTCGCAACTCGGTTAAAGCAACCGTCGATGCCTTCGATGGCACCGTTGACCTCTACGCTTTCGACGAGTCCGATCCCGTGCTCAGGGCGTGGATGGGAGCGTTCCCGGATACGGTTCGCCCTTCGAGTGAGATCTCGGACAGCCTGCGTGAGCACCTGCGCTACCCAGAGGACCTGTTCAAGGTGCAGCGCTTCTTGCTCGCCCGCTACCACGTGGATGACCCTGGCGTGTTCTTTAGCAACGACGCCTTCTGGTCCGTCCCGAACGACCCGACGGCGCCCGAGGGGCGGCAAACCCTGAACCAGCCCCCGTACTACGTTGTGGCGGCGGACCCGGAGACGGGTAAACCGTCATTCCAGCTGATCACGCCCTTCCGTGGCCTGAACCGCGAATTCCTCGCCGCCCACGTTTCCGTCTCCTCGGACCCGGAAAACTACGGGAAGATGACGGTTCGCGTCCTACCAACAAGTACGCAGACCCAGGGTCCGAAGCAGGCGCAGGACGCTCTCATGTCCTCTGACCAAGTCGCACGCGACCGCACCTTGTGGCAGGGGTCCAACGATCTTAAGAACGGTAACCTGCTCACCCTCCCCGTGGGCGGCGGCCAGATCCTCTACATCGAGCCCATCTATTCCCAGCGAAAGGACCAGGCCTCGGCCTTCCCCAAGCTGCTTCGTGTCCTCGTCTTCTACCGTGGGCAGGTGGGTTACGCGCCGACCATTTCCCAGGCGCTGAGCCAGGTGGGGATCAATTCGGATGCCGCCCAGGAAATCGGCATCGCAGCAGATGCCCCAGTGGCCACCCCTGCGGGCACTGATGCGAGCGGGACGAGCACCAGTAAGGATGGGGCACTCAAGAAGATTGACGAGGCCTTGCGCGACTTAGACAGCGCCAAGGGTGGCTCCTTCGAGGAGTATGGCCGCGCACTCGATTCGCTTGACGACGCTGTTGCTCAGTACCAAAACGCCCAGTAGCCAGGGGATTTGTTCTTGGAGGGGACGGTGGATATAGTTACTTCTCGTTGCCGGGAACGGCAGCAGGTGAAGTACATATCACCCGTCGCGGGGTGGAGCAGCTCGGTAGCTCGCTGGGCTCATAACCCAGAGGTCGTAGGTTCGAATCCTGCCCCCGCTACTAAATGAAACCCCTCTCCTTCGGGAGAGGGGTTTTTCGTGTCTACGGGGTCACGACAATCCCGACGAGGAGTGGCCCGTCAGCGCGTCTCGCAGGCCTGCGAGACCACCGGGGTGCTCCTGCGCGCCGGGGCCTGCTGGGGGAACTGGGGTGGCCGGGGCGATGGCGTTGCCCGCGGGGATGGAACCGCAGCTGGAACCTGCCGGCACGCCGTCGAAGCGACCCTTCAGCCAGCTCCAGGCATCATTATTCCACGCGAGGAAGCCGGTGGAGTGCTCCAGGATTGGGTACTCCTTGTAGGTGACGGGCGTCCCTGCACCGCAGTACTTGTTGGCCAAAGCGCGGGTGTCTCCGGTGACCGTGATGCCGTCGCCCGGGCCCACGCCCTCCGGTCCGTTTGGTGTGCCGGTGAGCGTGCCGTTGTTGGCCTGGCCGATGAAGGACGCAATGGTGGGATCGGGCGCGAGCAGCGGGTTGGCGCGGTTGGCAGCGTCAACGAACTCGGGCACTGAGCGGGGGTCTTGGTACTCCGGTTTGAACAAAGCGGCCCAGTTGATGCCCGCAAACGAGAGGTTCACCTCCGTCAGGGTGGCGCGGGACAGGTCGCGCATCATCCGCTGGCCGTAGTCCGACATGTATTGATCCAAGGAAAAATCGTAGGCGCGGGCCATTCCGATGAGCACCATGACCGTCATCGGTCCCCAGAAGGGGGCGCCGTCGATGTAGCGGACGGTGTTCATGAGGTTTGTTGGTATGCCTCCTGCGGCAGTACCCACGAGCTGGCTGTTGACATCAGGGGCGTAAGTGGGGGCGAGCTGGGCGGCCCACGTCGAGGCAATTGCCCCGCCCGAGTAACCGGTCAGACCGACGGGAGAGGAGGGCGTGAGACCCGTTTCGGGGGTGCGCAGGGCTGCACGGATACCGTCGAGGGTCAACCGCGCGTACGTGGGGCCGTCGAAAAGATTAGCGTCTTGGCCTTCTATGTCGGTGACGGCGACGGTGTAACCGTCGAAAAGCATCTGAGCAATGGAGACGGTTTCGCCGTAGGAGTTCACAAGCCCGAGCGCGACGTCACCGGCGATGGCGCGTGAGGGGCTGTGCGCGGGATCGAGTGAGTCGTAGACGGAATGTAGGGAGACTAAGCGCCCGCTCGAGTGAGCCGGGGGTTTAATCACCGACGTGAGGTTGTAGGTGGGGTTGCCATCATGGTCGGTCGAGCGGTACTTGATCTGCACCACGTCCGTGAGAAGGGGCAGCCCGGCGATGTGGTACGCGATGGTGCGCTGGTCGATGACCTCACCGGGGCTGTAATCCGCGAGGTTGTCCGCGGGTGAGAAGAAGTCACTGCCGGAGTGAACGATCGAGGACCCGCCGAGGGGAGCGCCTTCGTGGGGACCCTGCACGGAGGACATCTGGGCAGCGGAGTACGCGGGTGCGGCCGCGGTGGAAAATGCGGCCAGAACGAGGCTTATCGCGGTGCTTTTGTAACTTCTGTTGCGCCACATGGGCAGATTCCTCCTTTGATGGTCTCAGGCTTTCGGGCTGAGGCGTTTGTGCGGTTCGCCAAAGCCCGAGCGTGAACTCAGGTTAGACATGGGGAAAGCACCGAGGAGGAGGGAAGCTGGAAAGAGGAGACTTTCGTCCACCCCCATCCGTGACATGCAATTTTTTTGGAGGGTGGGGGACGCACTGTAGGGGCACTTGACGGGTTAGCCGTGACCCTGCCCGACAATGATGACGTCCAAGTTGCGCGGGCCGTGCACGCCCTGAACGCGGATCAGCTCGATGTCCACGGTGGCGCTGGGGCCCGACACCATCGTGATCGGCCGGGTATGCAGGCCGCGGTCGATGAGTCTGTCTACGGCCTCAGGGAGGATCTCGACGATGTCCTCTTCTCGCACGACGCAGACATGGTGGTCGGGAAGGAGTGTCGTGGCTCGTCGCCCACTCGCCTCGCCGACCAGCACGATTGTCCCAGACACGGCTACAGCCAGCTCGGAGCCGGTGACGACGGCATCGACGGCGTCTAGGTCGGCGACAGTCAAGGGCTGGGTTGCGGAATCGACGAGGATCTCGCATTCAACTGAGCCCAGCCACTCGGACCGCGACACCGTTTCGGGCACGACGATGCGGGCGGCGCCCGCGAGGCACGTCGCGACCGTTCCGGCTACGTGCTCGGGCCGTGCGCGGTGGACGGTGGCGTCGTAGTCCTCGAGGCGGTCGATCAGCAGCTCGACGAGGTCGTCCCGGGCAAGGTCGGAGAAGCGGCGGTACTCCCGCGGCACGTCGACCTCGCGTTCGGTGTGCGCCTGACGAATGCGACCCAGGATTTCTTCACGTGCGTCCATCACTTCTCTCTGTTCTTCCACCAGCTGCGGAACGACTGCTTCGGGGGTTGCGGAACGTCGCGGGAGCTTGTCCATTTCCCGGCGAACCCCGGCAGATCCCGCAGGCCGCCGGCGGGGGATACGCCGCGCGCGGCCGGCAGCCCCTTTTCGACGAGACCCATGCGCCGTCCGTCGGACATCGCCCACTTCGCCGCCTTGAGTGCCACGTCGAGTTGCGTAGCCGGGACGGGGGAGCCGTGGTTGACCTCTTGGTCCTCGTTGCGCAGGCGTACGAGCATCTCTGGGATGTTAATCTTCACCGGGCACGCGTCGAAGCACGCACCACACAGGGAAGACGCGTAAGGGAGGGAGCCGTTCTCCGCGGCGTCTATCCCGGTGAGTAGGGGAGTCAAGATCGCCCCGATGGGGCCGGGATACACGGAGCCGTAGGCGTGGCCGCCGGTGCGTTCGTAGACGGGGCAGACGTTCATGCAGGCCGAGCAGCGGATGCAATGGAGTGCCTCGCGCCCGTGATCGTCGGCAAGAGCGCGCGTGCGGCCGTTATCCAGGAGCACGACGTGCATGTTGTGGGGGCCGTCACCCTGCTGGTGACCTGCCCAGAACGAACTGTAGGGGTTCATCCGCTCACCGGTGGAGGAGCGGGGAAGGAGCTGCATAAACACTTCGAGGTCGCGGAAGGTGGGGATGAGCTTTTCAATGCCCATCACCGTGATCAGGGTCTCAGGAAGCGTGACGCACATGCGCCCGTTGCCTTCGGACTCGACGATGGACAGCCCGCCGGTCTCCGCGATGCCGAAGTTGGCTCCCGAGATGGCCACTTTCGTGGTGAGGAATTTGTGGCGCAGGTACTTTCTGCTCGCCTCTGCCAGCTTGTGCGGGTCGGTGCTGAGGTCGGGGTCGACGCCGGGGATGCCGTCGAGGAAGATGCGTCTAATCTCCTCGCGGTTGCGGTGGATCGCTGGGACGAGGATGTGGGAGGGGCGGTCGCCCCCTAACTGGACGATGAGCTCCGCCAGGTCGGTCTCGAAGGCGTCGATATCGCGCTTGCTAAGGTACTCGTTGAGCCCGATTTCCTGCGTGGCCATTGACTTGACCTTGATGACCTCCCGCCGGCTGTCCTCGTTGACAGGCGCGTTGTGCTCAATAAGCTTCTCGACGATCGCGTTCGCCTCTTCCGCGTCCCGGGCCCAGTGGACGTGCCCACCGCGGGCAGTGACGTTTTCTTCAAACTGCTCGAGGAGCTCGGGCAGCCGCGCCATGACGTCCGCCTTGATCGCTGAGCCCGCGTCTCGGAGACGCTCCCAATCAGGCATCTCCGCGACGCGTTTGGCCCGCTTTCCACGGATGGTGTGTGTCGCCTTCTGCAGGTTCGAGCGCATCTGCACGTTGCCGAGCTCGTGCGCCGCGACCTCGGGGAAAGGATGGTTTTCAAACAAATTACCCGTACCGCGAACGGTCGGAATACCGAGCTGAGTAGTCATCGAAGCGTCCCTCCAGTAACAGGTGCGCCCTCCGCGGGCAGGAACAGCGGCTCCTCTTTGGTCGAGGCGAGGATGCGGGCGAAGTGTACGACCGGCGGGGCGATCCCGTCGCCGGGGACGAGCCTGTGCGTTCTCGCTATCCCGCCGCCGATGTGCATGAGGCAGGAGGCATCGCCTCCGGTACACACGTCGGCACCGGTCGACATGACCGCTTCCACCTTGTCGGCCAGCATCGCCCCCGACACCTGCGCGTTCTTCACTGAGAAGGTGCCACCGAACCCACAGCACGTGTCCTCGTCGTAAGGCATGCGAAGGTCGAGGCCCTCGACGGAGCGCAGGAGTTCGGCTTGTCTGTCACCGAGGCGTAGAAGACGCATTCCGTGGCAGGATGGGTGGTAGGCGACGGCGTGAGGAAAGTAGCTACCCAGCTGCTCGGCCGAGTTGGTCACGCCACAAATATCGGTGAGGAACTGGGAGAGTTCGAAGGTGCGCTCCGCGACCTCGGTCGCCCGAGCCCCGAGGTCTGGGTCGTTGTTGTATTCGGCCACCATCGGGTGTTGGTGGCCGAGGGAAGCGACGCACGAGCCGCTTGGTGCAACCGCGTAATCCCAGGTCTCCTCCTCGAACGCGCGAACGTGGTTGCGCACGACGGGGTAGGCGTCGCGGAATTTGCCCGAATTGATGTGCATTTGGCCACAGCACGCCTGGCGTTCTGGGAACGTAACCGTATGTCCCAGCCGCTCCAGGATCCGCACTGTGGCCTGGGCTGTTTCGGGGTACATCGCGTCCACGATGCATGTGGCGAAGAGAGCGATTCGCATGCTCTCCACATTAGGCTTCGGCCCGCCCCCGCGCACGGACCGAAACCCTAGCGTTGTTAGTGCTCGTCATAGTGGTCGCCGTGAGCGGCGTGGCGGTGACCGTCGTGCATGTAGTCAACGTGGTCGCCGTGCTGGACGGCGGCGTGGCCACAGTTCTCCCCGTGGGTGTGGCCGGCGTGGTCCTCCGCCTGGGTGTGCTCAGGGGTTTCGCACTCGTCCCAGTGCCCGTCGTGCTCGCGGTGGATGTGGCCGTCGTGCGCGTAGTCGGTGTGGTCGTTGTGCTGGAAGGACTCGTGGCCGCACCCCTCGCCGTGGGTGTGGTCGTGGGACTCGTGGGTGATGTGGTCGCTCATGGTAATTCCTCTCGTTGGGGTCGAACCGGTAGATGAAAACGGCTGCAAATAAGCGCTCTGCCTGCGCGTTTTCATTTCATTTCTATTAAACCCCCGGACGAAAGTGAGTGCAAGGAACCTGCGCGCGAACCTACACCCACCGTCCCCCCACGCGGGTCGGCGTACCTAAGGGCTCGATGTGCACAACCGTCTCCGCGCCCCCCAGCTCAGCGGCGACGCCCTCCTCAATCAAGTCTGCGAGGTGGTGGGATGCGTCGACCGTCCATTCACCTGGCACCTGCATGACCACGTTGACAAAGCGGTCACGGCCGAAAGCGACGGTGCGCAGGGAGGTAAAGGTCACACCCTCCTTAGCGCCAAAACCCTCGAGGTAGGCGCGAATGGCCGCCACCTCGTCGTCGGGGAGGGCCTGAGAGAGCAAGCTGAGAATCGAGTTTTTCAGCAGCACGTACCCGGTGAACAGGATGTTGACACCGACGGCCAACGCTATGAGGGGATCGAGAGGCTCCCACCCCGTAACAGCGACGAGCGCGATTCCAGCGAGTACGCCTGCGGTGGTCCACACGTCGGTGAGCAAGTGTCGACCGTCCGCACTCAAGGTGGCCGAGCGGTAGCGCTTCCCGGCGCGGAGGAGAAGTAGTCCCGCCCCAAGGTTCAACAGGGTGGCCAGGGAGGACAGGAGCAGGCCGATCCCAGCTTGTTCAATTGGCTGGGGGCGCAGTAAGCGTTCCACGGCGGTGAATATGATGGCCACAGACGCCACCAGGATCATCGCGCCTTCCACCTGGGCGGAAAAGTATTCGGCCTTGGCGTGCCCGTAGTTGTGATTCTCATCAGCCGGTTTCGCGGCAACTTTGAGAACCCAGAGGCCAACGACAGCGGCGACGACGTTGATAACGGACTCGATCGCGTCGGAAAGAAAGCCCACAGAGCCGGTGAGCCACGCGGCCACGAGTTTGAGGGCGATGGTGGCAAGCGACACGGCGATAGACAGCCACATGAAACGCTCAAGGACACGCTGCTCTGACTGGCCAGGCATAGGGGAGACCTCCGGCTCGGGCGAACCGCGCCGCAGATGCGGGCGGGCGAAGGTCTCGCTCACTCCATGCCTGGAGCTGACAGGCCGGGTGGGTCAGCCACCAGTATGTCGACCAGTCACAGCCGCGCGGGCGACGCCGCGCGCAGGACCTACTCCCCTTCAGGGCCGGCAGTTTATCACACCGTGGGCGTTGGCCCCGCCGGGCAAGCTGTGTAGGGTGACTCCCCGGGCGCGGGCAGAATCGGCAAAACGTTCCACGAACCTGCGAGATCGCGCCCCAGAAGCGCAATAGACCACGACATCTGATCCCTCGGGCACCTCGCGCAGCGCATCCTCGGCGAGCTGCGGGTTTGCTTCCCACTGAGATGTCGGAAGGCTGCGGCCAGGGCGGGGAAGATCCCGGGCCGCCTTCTCGTCGGCTTCGCGCACGTCGATCGCGAGCGCTTCACCCCGCAGCATCGTGTCGAGAAGCTCCGCGCCGCCGCGGTTTTTGACCAGCTCGTCGCCCCGGGTGACTACCGCGCGCTGCGGGTCGCGGCGGACACGGAATGCGCGCGCGGTCCCGGCTAGGGCATCATAGCTGCGCACCACGCCCACGGTTGAGCTCAGGCCGGTGAGATGGGTGACGACCTCTGTTGCCATCAGACTTCCGACGACCGAGGTAGTGACACCCAACACGCCGGCGGTGGCGCAATCGGGTACTGAGGAAGGGTCGGGTTCAGCGGGAAAGAGGTCGCGCAACCCGGCGCCCCCCGCTGGCGCCCCCGGGCCCGTCCACCACAGGGCGACATCACCGCGGTATTGCAAGACGGTGCCCCACACCAGCGGGGTGCCGGTTACCTCAGCCGCGTCCGCCGCGAGGAATTTCGTCGCGAAGTTATCGGAACCGTCGACGAGGATATCGACGTCGCGCAACAGGTCGACGGCGTTGTCCGCGTCGAAGCGCTGCGCGATCGTGGTCACCGTCAGCGAGGGCTGAAGCCCCACCAGGCGCTGCGCCACTACATCGACCTTGCGCCGGCCCACGTCATCGGCGGTGAAGAGTATCTGCCGGTGAATATTGTTTAAGCTCACCACGTCATCGTCGATGACCGTGATGTGGCCAACCCCGGTCGCCGCGAGCGACTGCATGAGCGGGCACCCGAGCCCGCCGGCGCCGATGACCAGCACGTGGGCGTCGAAAAGTGATTGCTGCTGGGCGGGTCCGAACCCCGGCAGGCGCGTTTGGCGCGCTGTGCGCAGCTCTTCGGCCCGGGGGAGTGGGGTCATAGGACCTGGTCGGCCCAGCTGGCCAACCCCTCGAAAGTCGAGGAAGCCACGGCGTGTTCGCGGCGGGGGATGCGCCCCGCGCGCCGGGCGGCAAGACCCGCCTGAACGGCGTACCTCATCGCCGTGGCCATGGCCTCGGGGTCCTGGCAGCGGTTCACGGCGCTAGCAAGCAGGACGCCCGAGCAGCCGAGCTCCATGGCACGGGCTGCGTCGGAGGCGGTGCCGATGCCGGCGTCGAGGATGATGGGCACCTCAGCGCGCGAGCAGATGAGCTCGATGTTGTGGGGGTTGAGGATGCCCAGACCCGTGCCGATGGGGGAACCCAGCGGCATCACGGCCGCCGCGCCGGCCTCCTCCAAGCGCTTCGCAGCGACGGGGTCATCGCTGGTGTACGCCAAGACGGTGAACCCCTCGGCAACCAGGGTCTCGCAGGCGTCGAGGGTTTCGGCGGTGTCGGGGAGTAGGGTGCGGTCGTCGGCGATGACCTCCAGCTTTACCCACTCGGTTCCCAGTGCCTCCCGCGCGAGCTTCGCGGTGATCACGGCGTCCCGGGTTGTGCGGCACCCCGCGGTATTCGGCAGCGGCGCGATATTCAACCTCGTGAGCACCTCGAACACGGACGGGCCGGCGGTCGCAGCGTGTCGACGCATCGAGACCGTGGTCAACTGCGTCCCGCTGGCCACGAGCGCGCGCTCGAGCATCTCCATGGACGTGGACCCGCCCGTACCCATGATGAGGTGGGAGTCGAAATCTGTCCCGGCGATTCGAAGCACGCCTAACCCCCCTGGACAGCGCTGAGGATATCCACCCGGGCACCGGCGGCGACGTTCGTTGTTGCCCACTCGGACCGGGGCACGACCTCACCGTCGACCGCCACGGCGGTCCCCGTGTCAGCGATGTCGAGCTCGGCAAGAAGCTTCTCGACGCTTCCCGCCCGCACCTCCCGCACCTCGTCGTTCAGCGTGATCTTCATCGGCTCCTCCTGTGTCGCAGCGGGTCGCATGCGCCCAAGTCTACGGAGGGAGCCCGCCCCTCAACCAGCTCCACCCCGCACCGCGCTGCCAGCGAGGCGAGCAGAATGCCGTGGCGGAAATACCCGGTGGAAATGACCACACGGTCGCTCACCCGACCCAGATAAGGCAGGTCATCGGGTGTACCGGGGCGAGCGCCGGCAGTAGCTTCGATGAAATCGCAGTCCTCGATACCGGGGACGATCTCGATGGCGTCACGCAGTAGCTGGTGTACCCCTCCCGCCACGGGAACCGGGCGGCCATCCTCTCGGCTCGTCGCACCGACCGTGACAGTGCCATCCTGGCGGGGAATGAGATATACCGGGCGGTCTTCCACGAAACCGCGCACCACCCGCGTCAACAGCGGCGCGAGGTTGGCGGGGACCCGCAGTTGCACGACGTCGCCATAGACGGGGCGCAGCTGCAGCGGGTTGTCGCCGTCACACCACCCGCCAATCTCCGCGGCACCGAGACCCGCGCAAACAATTACCTGATCGGCGTCAATGCTCGACACGTCCGTTACCGCCGCGGAGTGGAACTCGACCTGGGCGGCGCGGCAGGCGTCGGCAAGCGCGCGCGTAAAAAGGCGCGGCTGCACCTGATGGTCGCCGGGGATGCTGACCACCCCCACCAGCGCGGGAGATAACGCGGGTTCGAGGGCCCGAGCCTGGCGAGTTGTGAGCGTTTCCGTCTCGAGTCCGTGTTCGTGCTGGTAGGTGCGTAGCTCCTCTAGGTGCGTACGGTCGGCGCGGTCGCGCGCAACGATGAGCGTCCCCTCCGTGCGGTAACCAGTGGGGCACTGCGAGTACCGCGCGGTCAACTCAATGAGTTCGGGGTACCACCGTGCGGCGTGCGTCATCAGCGGGAAAAGTGGCTCCTGTTTGTACACCACCTCGGCCGTAGGTGCGAGCATGCCACCAGCGTGGTGAGACGCGCCCGATAATGGGGCTGGGTCATAAACGGTGACTGCATGGCCTCGGTCGGCCAGCGTTAAGGCAGTGGCGAAGCCCACGATACCGGCACCGACGACGGCTACGTGCAACGTTTCCATGATGCTCACAGTCTAGGCCCGAACGAGGAACGGGTTGGCCGCATATGGGGGTGCCGGGCCTTCCATCAACCGCAACGCGTGGGTCCCGGTGTCGGCAGAGCGGCGCCTTGCGCACCCGCCAAGGCCCTCAGACCCCACCCCGCCGTAACCGCATTCTGCGGTGGGGTATGCCGGTATCGAGAAATTCCTCGCCTTCTTCGACGAACCCGAAGGCGTTGTAGTAGCTGACCAGCCCGGCTTGAGCGTCGATGAGAAGGTCTCCGTCCCACCGCTGCGCGTACGCAATCGCCCGGGTGAGGATCTCGCGGCCGAGACCGGTGCCGCGGGCGCTGTGAGCCACAACGAAGCGTCCGAGGTGCGGGCCGTCGGCGCCGGGAAAAACGCGGGCGCACCCCCGGAGCTCGCCAGACGGACCCCACGCGAGGACGTGGTGGGTGTCGGGGCCGACATCGATGTCGTCAAGTTCGTTGTAGGGGCACTGTTGCTCCGCCACAAACACGTCGACGCGCAGGCGAAAGAGGTGGTAGGCCTCTAGGCCACTCAGGTCGGCGAGGGTTTTGAACTCGATCATGCGCAACCCCGTTCAAACTCGGTTATCACCTTTTCCACGTAGGCGCGGGGATCAGAAGCGTTCATGACCCCGCGCACGATGGCGACACCAGCTACCCCGGTCTGTGCCAGATCACATGCGTCGTCGGCGGTGATGCCACCAATGGCCACGACGGGAACGTGGGAGAGCTCCGCGAGTGGCGGGTACCCGCTCAGACCCAGCAGCGGGCGTCCGGATTCCTTGGTAGGGGTCGCGCGAAATGGTCCCGCGCCGATGTAATCGATGCTTTCAGCTACACCGTTCGCGGCGGCGACTAGTTCGCGGGTGCCCGTCGTTAAACCGATAATGGCGTGCGGGCCGAGGAGGTCTCGGGCGACGCGGACATCGAGGTCGTCTTGGCCTACATGGACACCAGCGACGCCCTCCTCGCGCAGGGCGAGCGCGACATCGACGCGGTCGTCGACAAGCACCTGCGTCGAAGGCCTGACCTCGTGGACCGCGCGGGCGACGTTACGGGAGAGGGTGTAGAGGTCGCGCGCGGTGATGGGCTTGCTGCGCACCTGGATGATGCCGGCTCCGCCGAGAGCCGCGGCTCGTGCGCGCTCGACGACGTCTGGGCCGGACCCGGTGACGAAGTAACAGCGCAGGTCAAGTGGGGGTCTAGCCATGCCGGAGGGCCTTGATCAGTTCCTCCTTGCTCATCGTGGAGCGGCCCTCGATGTCGAGTTCCTGGGCGCGGTCGTAGAGCTCCTCCTTCGTCCAGTCCTCGTAGGAGCCCGCCTTGCCTCCCTTCTTACCGACGTCCGAGCGCGACGTCTTCGCCGCTGCATTGGCGATCGCCGCCGACTTCGATGTGGAATTGCCCTCCTCGCGGAGCTTTTCGTAGAGTTCTCTGTCCTTGATCGGGTCGCTGTCAGCCATGGCGCCGATTGTACGAGTGTGAAAGGGCTCGAGCTGGCCCGTCTTGCCATAGGACAGGTGCCGGTGCAGCCACTCGAACGGCCCTTGGATCCCGCGCGCCTCGAGCACGGTGGCCAACGCGAGAGAGATGGCCCACACGAGGATCGCAACGGCCATCTTTCCGCCTATCGACGCCCCCTGGCCGATCCCCAGAGTAAACGGCATCACGAGTGCAACGAAGAGAATCGATTGGGCGAGGTAGCCAGACATCGAGCGCTTGCCCAGTGCGACGAAGGGGTAGACCCACGACGGCGGTGTCGGATCCTCACCGGCAGCGTACTGTTCGTACATCCGCCGCTGGATCCCGCTCGTGGCAAGCGCAGTGGCGGCCAAGATGCCGGGTCCGGTGAACGGGCCGAACGCCTGGTTGAGAAGGTACAAGGGCGATTCCAGGTCGGGGTTGAGTACCCCCGTCGCGGCGAGGCCCCAAGGCAAACCCACTGCGAGGGCGACGACTGCCGCGATGACGGTCCACGTAATGAGGGTGCGACGGTGAGCTGACACGTCGGCGAGGTAGCCCTCGCGCGCCCAGATGAAACCGAGCAGAGCGAGTGATCCCAGCTGAACGGCCGCGTAGGGGAGCGCGCCCAGCATGGAGAGCGCCTCTTCCGTATTCACCCGGTAATAGGTTCCCAGGCTCGTCATGTCGGGGGTGAGGACGGGTGCTTCGAAGAAATCAGCGCTCACCGCGTAGGACATCACGGCGCCGAGGGTCGTGAAGGCGGCGTAACCAACCATCACGACGTAGGCAATGATGCGCAGGACCTTGGTGGACAGGGCAAAGAGCAGCGAGATTATCAAGCCGACCACACCGTAGATAGCCATGATGTCCCCGTGGAAGAGAAGGAACATATGGACCAAGCCGAAGACCGCGAGGAAGAAGTAGCGGCGGGCGATCACGCGCCGGGCCGCGCCACGGGGGTAGCCCTTGCGGACGAGGCTCGCGGCGATGAGGCCGATTCCAAAGCCCAGCAGTGTAGAGAACATGGGAAGGCCACGCACGTGGACGAACATCGCTGCGAAGACAGCGAGCACCTGGTCGACGGTGCTATCGGGGCGGACCCCGCCGAGGGTCCACCCGGGCTCACGTTCGGCGTCCCACGAGTTGCACATCCACGCTTGGGCGGAGTTGGCCGCGGCGATCCCGAGTAGCGCAAGGCCGCGGGCGAGGTCGGGCACGATGAGTCGGGGTTGTTTGCGAGTCACGCGACCAGTGTATCCGGGGGTAGCGGCGGCATGCCCGGGGTTACCAAAGTGACGGAAGTTTGGCAAAGTTAACGCCTGACGTTTGTTTCCGAGGTAGTCCCACCTACCCCGACGCTGAAGGATTGCCATGCTCCGTCGCACGCGCGCCACGCTCCTGGCGCTTACCACCGCAGCCGCTCTGCTGGCCGGAGCCCCGGCCCACGCCCACGACGCGTCCGACCCGAACTACGTGTGGCAGTCGGACCTCTCGTCGAAGGTCCTAGCTGGCAAACCGTTCGTCGACCACGTGCTGCACCGCGTTCCAGGGTCCTTCCACGACGCGCCCGCCGCGCCAGCAGAATCCGCCGCAGCGCAGGCGCGGGGGCACTCCCTCTTCGGCCCCGGCACCCCCATCTACGGGGGCAATAACATCTGCACCGTCGCGGTAGCCGGGTACGACGCTGCCGGCCGCATGCTCGCCATCACGGCTGGCCACTGCGGCGCCCCGGGCACGGCTGTCGTTTCGGCGGACTCGCCCCAGATCGGCCAGTCGGGCACGGTCGTGGCATCCGGCGCGGGCCTCGACTATGCCGTCATCGAGCTCGGCCCCAACGCCGAGGTGACCCGCAGCTATAACGGCCTGACCATCAACGAACTCGGAGCACAGCCCCAGTCCGCGGGCACGGTCGTGTGCAAAACGGGCGTGGCCTCCGGCACAACCTGCGGTATTACCCTCTACGACTGGGGCTTGGACAACGTCAGCCACGTGTGCGCCATGCCCGGCGACTCGGGTGCGCCCCTCACCTCAGGCGACCGGTTAGTGGGCATCATCGCTGGCAGCGCGCTGCCCGCTGACGTCAACGTCGCCTGCTACACCCCGTTGCAGGGCGCGGCCCATGGCCCCACCCGCGCTATCCGCTTCGATGCCGTGACCGCCTCGCTCAACGCCGCCGGGGGAGTGGGCAGCGGGTTTAGGCTCCCGTAATTTCTCGCAGCGCGACGTCGTGCAGCAGGCCATTCGACGCCACGGCGTCCCCGCCGTGAGGCCCGGCTTCCCCGCTTAACGACGTAAACGTCCCGCCCGCCTCCGTCACCAACAGCGACAGCGGGGCGAGGTCCCACAGCGAAACTTCGGGCTCCGCGGCGATATCCACGGCTCCTTCAGCGACAAGGCAGTACGAGAGAAAGTCGCCGTAACCCCTCAGGCGCCACGCCTTGTCCGTCAACTCGAGGAAGGTGTCGCGCAGACCTCGCTTCGTCCATCCCTCGAGGGACGACATGGACACGGACGCATCGGAGAGATCCGCGACTTCGGATACCTTCAACCGTTTCAGTGCCCCGCCGTTGAAGGTGCGCCACGCGCCCGCCTCCGCGGAGGCGTACCAGCGACGGGCCAGCGCAGGTGCGGATACGACCCCGGCGACAGGGGTGCCGTCGACAAGTAGCGCGATGAGCGTGGCCCAGACGGGCACGCCGCGAACGAAGTTTTTCGTTCCATCAATGGGGTCGATGACCCACTGGCGGCCTTCTAACTGCACGTCGCCCCCAAATTCTTCCCCCAGCACGGCGTCGGAGGGGCGGGCCTCGTCAAGGCGCGCTCGAAGGGCCTTTTCGACGGCGAGATCAGCGTCAGACACCGGGGTCATATCAGGTTTGGACTGAACGGAAAGATCCGCTGCCTCGAAGCGATCGAGCGTCATCGCGTCTGCTGTTTCTGCCAGTTCGAGTGCTAGAGCTAGGTCGTCAGCGTAGTGAGACATGCTTTCCAAGCCTAGCTGTGACGTCAGCAACGAACAGGCGGTTGCCCGCTACGCACCACGTCCGGCCGCCCGCGTCGACCTTGATGGCCTCGCCGCCCGCCGCCTCGACGAGGGCTTTGCCGGGGAACCAATCCCAGTCCGCGACGGAGTGCTGCAGCCACCCGCCCAGCTCACCGGTGGCCACCGCCGCAAGATCGAGCGAACCCGCGCCGAGCATGCGTACGGTCGCCGCGTCCTGCGCCACCTCCTGCCAGGCGGCGCGGACGTGCTCGCGCCTTATCGACGTGGGGTGGAGGTAAGTAGCCAGCGCTACTTCGGACAGGGGAGCATCGGCGAGCGGAGGGACTGGCTGGCCGTCGCGGGTGAGCACGCCACGGTGAGCAAGCCACGTCGTGTCTGTGGATGGGCGGTTGACCGCACCAATTAAGACGGCCTCACCTTCGACGTACGCGAGGGCAGAACAAAAGTAATCCAACCCGCGGGAGAAGTTGTAGGTGCCGTCGACGGGGTCGACAACCCACGTGCGTCCGCTGCGTGACTCGCGCGAGGCCCCTTCCTCACCGAGGAGCCCGTCGTCGGGACGAAGGATAGCGAGGGCGCTCGCGACGAACGCCTCCGCTGTCCGGTCCGCGTCGGTCACGACATCGGAGATGGAGGTCTTGATGTCGGTGTCTAGTCCAGTAGTCCGCATCTGTAGGGCTAATGCTCCAGCATGGCGGACGAGGGCGGCGGCTAGCTCCGCGTCATCGCTTCTCTGGTGGGCTTCGACGAAGTGCTGCAGCTCGGTCATGGTGCCCAGCATACGGTGGGATGAGGACCTTGCGCGCGCCGGGCGAGGTATAATCGTCGGCGATGTCTCGGTAGAATCATCGCCCATGCAGCCGGACACCCAAGTGCGTATCAACGACCTCGATTCCACGCTCACCACCATTGAAAAGGTGATGGACGTCGACGCGCTCGAGTCCCGGGCCCGCGAGCTCGAGCAGATGGCTGGCGACCCCTCCCTGTGGGACGACCCCGCGCACGCGCAGCGCGTGACCACGGAACTCTCTGGGGTCCAGGCGAAAATCCGCCGCGTGACGTCCCTGAGGGGGCGGGTGGACGACCTGCCCGTGATGTTCGAGCTGGCGGAGGAAGAGGGCGACCCTTCGCTGGCGGCCGAGGAGCTCGACGCGCTCGAGGCGGCGGTCGGTTCCCTCGAGGTGCAGACCATGCTCTCGGGGGAGTATGACGACCGCGAGGCCGTGGTGAACATCCGCTCCGGCGCCGGGGGAGTAGACGCCGCCGACTGGGCCGAGATGCTCATGCGCATGTACGTGCGCTGGGCGGAAAAGAACGGCCACAAGGTGGACGTCTACGACGTTTCCTACGCCGAGGAGGCCGGCATTAAGTCCGCGACCTTCGTCGTGCACGGCGAGTACATGTACGGCCAGCTTTCCGTGGAGCAGGGTGCGCACCGGTTAGTGCGCATCTCGCCCTTTGACAACCAGGGCCGGCGACAGACGTCGTTCGCCGAGGTTGAGGTGCTGCCCGTCGTGGAGCAAACCGACCACATCGACATTCCCGATTCCGATATCCGCGTCGACGTCTACCGTTCCTCTGGTCCGGGTGGACAGTCTGTCAACACGACGGATTCCGCGGTGCGCATCACGCACCTGCCCACGGGGATCGTTGTGACCTGCCAGAACGAGAAATCCCAAATCCAGAACAAGGCGTCAGCGTTGGCCGTGCTTCAATCCAAGTTGCTGGAGGTGAAGCGTCGGGAAGAAAAAGCCGAGCTCGACGCGCTCGGCGCGGGTGGGAACGCCTCGTGGGGAAACCAGATGCGCTCCTACGTGCTGCACCCATATCAGATGGTCAAGGATCTGCGCACGAATTACGAGGTGGGCGACCCCCAGAAGGTTCTCGACGGTGACATTGACGGCTTTCTCGAGTCTGGCATTCGGTGGCGAATGGCCCACAGCTAGCCAGGTAGGGTGTGACGGGTGATCACCTTTTCCAACGTCACCAAGATCTACCCGACGTCAACGCGTCCCGCACTCGATGACGTCTCCTTCGAGATCGGCGACGGCGAGTTCGTCTTCCTCATCGGGCCGTCGGGTTCCGGCAAGTCGACCTTCCTGCAGTTGATGATTCGTGAGGAAAACGTCACGTCGGGTGACATCCAGTTCAACGATTTCCGCGTCAACGCCCTAAAAGGCAAGGACATCAACAAGCTGCGCCAGTCCATCGGGTACGTCTTCCAGGACTTCCGGTTGCTTCCCAAGCTCAACGTCTACGACAACGTCGCCTTCGCGCTGGAGGTGACGGGCAAGTCGAAGTCGAAGATCGCCAAACTCGTGCCGGAAGCGCTTGAGCTTGTCGGCCTCGATTCGAAGGCGCGGCGCATGCCCAACGAGCTGTCCGGCGGCGAGCAGCAGCGCGTGGCCATCGCGCGCGCGTTCGTCGATAGGCCGCCGCTCGTCCTTGCCGACGAGCCCACCGGCAACCTCGACCCCGCCACAGCCGACGAGATCATGGGCCTTCTGGCCCGCATCAACCGCCTGGGATCGACGGTGGTCATGTCGACCCACAACGCGCGTGCCGTCAACGACATGCGGCAACGCGTGATGGAGTTGCACTTGGGCAAGCTCGTGCGCGACGATGCGCACGGCGTGTACGGAACGGAGGGCCGCTAGCGATGAACTGGGGATTTATCTTCCGCGAGGGGTTGCGCGGCCTAGGTCGAAACATCACGATGACGATCGCACTGATCATCACCACCGCGCTCTCGCTCGTCTTGGTCGGTGCCGGGATTATGATCTCTCAGGCGACGGCGGAAACGAAGGACCTCTACCTCGACCGCGTCGAGGTGATGGTCGAGTTCGACGAGGAAATCTCGGCGACGGATAGCGACTGCTCGAGCGCGGCCTGCAAGAGCGTGCGCGATACGCTCCAAAACGACGACCGGGTGGAGCAGGTAACGTTCCGCTCCCGGGAGCAGTCCTACCAGCGCTTCGTTGAGCTCTTCCAGGACACAGAGCCCGAGCTCGTCCGCGAGACCAGCCCGGACGCCTTGCCCGCGGCCCTTCACGTTCGTCTGGTGGACCCCACCGATGCCTCGCCGATCGACGATATCCGCTCCATGGAGCACGTCGGAACGGTGACCGACCAAGCGGACACGGTGCGTGGCGCGGCGAACACGATGGATACCTTCCGCAACGTCGCGTTCCTTGTCGCCGGGGCTCAGGCGCTCGCCGCCGTGTTCCTTATAGCCAACATGGTCCAGCTCGCGGCGTTCAACCGGCGCGAGCACATCGGCATTATGCGCATGGTCGGCGCCTCCCGCTGGTTTACCCAAGCGCCGTTTGTCCTTGAGGCGGTGATCTCGGTTCTTATCGGCGGGATCGTTGCGACGTTCGGCGCGTGGGCGGCTAAACGCTTCGTCGTCGACCCGATGCTGCACGATCTTTACGCCTCCCAGCTCATCGTGCGCCTACCCGATTCGACCGTGTGGTCGGTGATGCCCCTCGTCGCGCTTGCTGCCGTGGTCCTCGGCGGCGTCGCCGCTCAAGTGGCGCTACGCAGTTACGTGCGGCGCTAGACTGGTCAGAGTTATGGCCAAAAAGAAGAAAAAGGGTGTCAGCGGTTCCGTCATCGCCAGCAACCGAAAGGCGCGGCACGACTACACCGTGCTGGACACCTACGAGGCCGGCGTGGCGCTCGTCGGCACCGAGATCAAGTCGTTGAGAGAGGGCCATGCCAGCCTCGTTGAAGCCTTCGCCACGATCGACAACGGCGAGGTGTGGCTGCGCAACCTGCACATTCCCGAGTATTCCCGCGGCTCGTGGACGAACCACAGTCCGCGCCGCACCCGGAAACTCCTGCTCCACCGGCGTGAAATCGACTCGCTGGAGGGCAAGGTTAAGGACGGCAACCGTACGTTGGTTCCTCTCTCGCTCTATCTGAAAGAGGGAAAGGTCAAGGTTGAGCTCGGCCTCGTGCAGGGCAGGCAAGATTACGACAAGCGCCAGGCAATCAAGCGACGCACTGAAGACCGCGAGATCGCACGTGACCTGGGCCGGAAATTCAAGGGGATTAAAGCGTGAAAACAGCTCTTATCACCGGGGCCTCCCGCGGGATCGGCCGTGCTATCGCCGAGGAGCTTGGCCGGGATCACCACATTTTGGCCGGTGCGAGCTCGGACGCTAGTGAGATCGTTGACGCGCTCCCCTCGGCGGAACCCTTCGAAGTCGACCTGCGCGACCCCTCCGCCATCGGGTCCAAGGCTGCCGAAATCTCCGGGCTAGACGTCCTTATCCACGCCGCGGGTCTTTTCCCGAAGGGGGAGTTCGCGGAGATCAGCGACGCACAGTGGCGCGAGGCTTTCGAGGTTAATGTCTTCGCCGGCATCGAGCTCACCCGAGCTCTTTTGCCCGCTTTACGACGCTCCCGCGGCATCCTCATCACCATCAACTCTGGCGCCGGTTTCCACGGCTTCGAGGGCGGTACGGCCTACTGCGCGTCCAAGTTCGCGCTGCGCGGGTTTAGCGAGGCCCTCCGCCTCGAGGAGAAGGGGAGGATCCGAGTGACCTCCTTGCATCCCGGCCGCACCGACACCGACATGACTGCTGGCGACGAGCGGGCGAAGATGCCTGCCTCGGCCGTCGCGAAGGCTGCGCGTTTGGCAGTGGACGCAGAAGCCACCGTCGAGTTCTTGCGTATCGCCCCGTAGGGAGCTAAGCTAGTCTCTCCTACGGTTAGTGCATGTCCCGCCGTAGTGCAATGGGGATGATTTTGGTTTCGACTCCATTGATCAAGCCAGGGGAAGCGTGCCGGTGCAGGCTGGAGACCACCGTGAGCGTCGCAGCAACCAATAAGCGCAGAGAAGACCTCTCAGCGTGACTACGCCCTCGCTGCCTAAGAGCTAGCGACCGCGTGTCTGTCAGGCCGGGTTTGTTCCCGCCCCGGTACCTGGCATCGACTTAGGGGACTTGCTATCCGGGCTCGTCGGCGGACCCGGGTAGGACTTCAACGCTGACTGGGCCCGCCATCCGGACACGTTCGCCTGTTCCGGAGGGTCGAGCAAAGGCGACGCGCGAACTGCGCACGGAGAAGCCCTGGCGCGGTAATGGAGGACCCGGGTTCGATCCCCGGCATCTCCACCGCGAAACCCCCGCCACATCGGCGGGGGTTTCTCTATTCGAGGTCATTTGGGTGTTTTGGCACGCGCCTCATGTCTTTGCTATTTTAGTTTAGGCAAGCCTAAAAATACTTGAAGGAGAGATCCCCTTGGTCAACCGTGCCGCCCGGACATCCCTCGTAGCTCTCGCTGCGGTCGCGACCCTTAGCGTCGGAGCCTGCTCCGCTGGCGACACCGCCACTTCGTCCGCCAGGTCCACCAGCGCCTCGTCTTCCGCAGCTGCTCCCAGTGCCGTAACGGTGGAGGACAACACCGGGACGAAGGAAGTTCCGAGCCCGCCGCAGCGCGTAGTTGCTCTGGACAATCGCTCGTTCGAGATCCTCGAAAGGTGGGGAATTACCCCCGTCGCAGCCGCGCGGCAGCTCGTCCCTGTCACGATCCCCGGCATCGGTGACAACGATGACATCGTCGACATCGGAACCCACTCCGAGCCCAACCTCGAGGCGATTGTGGCCGCAGATCCCGACGTCGTCGTCTCTGGCCAGCGCTTCCAGCGCTACGACAGTGACATCGCGGCTCTCGTGCCCGACGCCACGGTGGTTGATTTCGAGCCCCGCGATGGGCAGGACTTCGCCTCCGAGCTCGTGCGCCAGGTCGAAGCCCTCGGCACCATCTTCGATAAAGAAGACGAGGCCAAGAAGCTTGTCGACGATTTCATGGCCGCCCAGGAGCGCGCTAAGGCTGCCTACAACAGTGACCAGAAGGTCATGGCCGTCAACGTATCCGGCGGGAAGATCGGGTACGTTGCCCCCCACATTGGCCGAGTCTGGGGACCGATCTTCGACATGCTCAACCTCACCCCGGCACTCCAGGTGGAGGGGGCGACGAGCGACCACCAGGGTGACGACATCTCCGTCGAGGCCATCGCCGCGGCGAATCCCGATTGGATGTTGATTTTGGACCGGGATGCAGGCACGAAGACCGACGAAGGCTCGCCGGCGGCGATGACGGTGATCAATGATTCGGCGCCACTGCAAAACGTCACCGCGGTGCAGCAGAAGCACCTCTACGTCGCCCCGTCCGACACCTACACCAACGAGTCAATCATCACCTATACCGAGATCCTCAACCAGCTTGCCGACGCCTTTGAGGCCGCCAAGTAAATGACCCGAGCGTCGGCGTGGGGGTTAGTAGGCGGTGGCGTCTCAGTTGCGCTCCTGCTGGCTGCCTCGCTGTTGGTAGGACAGTTTGACATCTGGAGCGACCCCGACGGCTGGCGCATGTTCCACACAACCCGCATTCCCCGCACGATCGCGCTCGTGCTGGCCGGGGCGGCAACCGCGATGAGCGGGCTCATCATGCAGATGCTCACCCAGAACCGATTTGTGGAGCCGACAACGACGGGCACAACGGAGTGGGCGGGGCTTGGACTGCTCTTTTCCTTAGTAGTGTTCCCCCAGGCGTCTATTCTCGCGCGGATGGTCACAGCCATCGGGTTCGCATTCGCGGGCACGATGATCTTCTTTCTGTTCCTCCGCCGTGTCGCGTTACGCTCGTCACTCGTCGTCCCCATCGTGGGCATCATGCTCGGGGCCGTCGTCAGCGCCGTGTCTACCTTTTTCGCGCTCAAGACGGACATGCTGCAGTCACTGGGGATTTGGTTTGCTGGTTCTTTCACTAGCGTTATCGTCGGCCAGTATGAAGTTCTGTGGTTTGTCTTGCTGGTTGTCGCTGCGGTGTTCTTTTACGCGGATCGGCTCACCGTGGCCGGTCTGGGTGAGGACGTCGCGACGAGTGTGGGCTTGAACTACAACCGCGTCGTTCTCGTGGGGACGGGCCTTGTGGCTGTCTCCTCGGGCATCGTGACGGTTGTCGTCGGAAACCTGCCCTTTCTCGGGCTCATCGTGCCCAACCTGGTGAGCATGGTGAGGGGGGATAACTTGCGGACTAACCTCCCGTGGGTTTGCGTCCTTGGAGTCGGCGTCACTGTTGCATGCGACCTGCTTGGACGGGTCATCATTGCGCCTTTCGAGATGCCGGTGTCAGTCATTCTTGGTGTCGTCGGCGCGGTAGTTTTCGTGGCACTCATAGTGAGGCAAACGCGTCGTGCTTAGAGGATCACCACCCACCCGGCCGCGTGTCGGGGCCTTCCAGTCCGCCGTTTCGCGGCGTCGCTACTGGGTTGCGCTGGCCGTGCTCCTCGTCGTGGGTCTGGCATGCGTGGCGGGGTTAATCGCCTACAACAACCCCGTTGAGTTTGGCACTAGGGGATACTGGTTGATCACCCGCCGGCGACTCAACGCCGTCATTGCCATCGCGATCGTGGCCGCATGCCAATCGGTGGCTACGGTTGCCTTTCAAACGGTGACGAATAACCGCATTCTCACCCCGTCGATAATGGGGTTTGAGGCGCTCTACGTCGCTATTCACACGTCCACGGTCTTTTTCTTCGGGGCGGGGGGGCTAAACAGCAGCCACACGCTGGGGATGTACGCGTTTCAGCTGGCCGTCATGGTGGGGACATCGCTCGTGCTCTACTCATGGCTGCTTTCCAGCAGCTCCCAAAACTTGCACGCCATGCTCCTAGTCGGCATTGTGATTGGCGGCGGGCTGGGCTCGGTGTCGACCTTCATGCAGCGCATGCTCACTCCCAGCGAGTTTGATGTGCTGACTGCCCGCCTCTTCGGTTCGGTCAGTAATGCGGACGCTGAGTACTACCCAGTGGCAATCCCGCTCGTCGTCGTGGCGACGGCGCTCATGTTCCTAAATTCGCGACGTCTTAACGTCCTTGCGCTTGGCAGACCGGTCGCGGTCAACCTTGGGGTGTCTCATAAGGCGCATTCCGTCTATGTCTTAGTGCTCGTCGCTGTTCTCATGGCGGTCTCAACCGCGCTGGTGGGGCCCATGACCTTCCTCGGTTTCCTCGTGGCCACTCTGACGTATCAGATCGCGGGAACCTACGATCACCGCTACCTTTTCCCCCTTGCATTTGTTCTGTGTTTTGCGGTACTAGCGGGCGCCTACTTTGTGATGAGCCACGTTTTCTATGCCCACGGAGTCGTCTCCATCATCATTGAGCTGGTAGGCGGGATTACATTCCTGGTTGTCGTTCTTCGAAAGGGGCGCCTGTGATCAAGCTCGACGCGGTATGCAAGTCCTATGGTGAGGACGTGGCTATTGGGCCCGTAACACTTGAAATCCCCAAGGGAGGGATGACCGCTCTTATCGGCCCGAACGGGGCGGGCAAATCAACGCTATTGACCATGATGGGCCGCCTTCTCGACGTAGATGCGGGAACGATCGAGATCGGCCAGATGGACGTCGCCCATTCGAAGTCGCGTGACCTTGCAAAGATCGTGTCCATTCTGCGCCAAGAGAATCACTTCGTCACGCGCCTGACGGTGCGCCAGCTCGTCGGCTTCGGGCGCTTCCCGCACAGTCAAGGCAGGCTGACCGCCCAAGATGAAGAAGTCGTGTCGAAGTACATCAACTTCCTTGGGTTGAGCACCCTGGAAAACCGTTTCCTCGACGAACTTTCTGGCGGGCAGCGCCAACGCGCTTACGTAGCGATGGTGCTGTGCCAGGAAACGGACTACGTCCTTCTCGACGAACCACTGAACAACCTCGACATTTCCCACTCCGTCGAGATGATGAAGCATCTTTACGACGCCGCCCATGTACTCGGCAGAACCATCATCGTCGTCTTGCACGACATCAACTTCGCAGCGCGGTACGCGGACTACATCTGCGCAGCCAAAGACGGGAACATTGTGGCCTTCGGCCGGCCCGAAGACATCATCAGGGATGACACGTTGACAGAAATATTCGATACCGAAGTGACGGTCATCGAGGGTCCGCACGGTCGTGTCGCCTGCTACCACTGACGTGAGCGCATGCGCCCAAAAAACGTCGTGACTTGCGAATTTGTAAGTCGTTTAGGGATCTGTCTAAAGTAACAACCCGTCGCCGGGGCGCTTGAGAGAGTGAAACGGAGACGGAAGACAAACCGAATAGCAAACGCCCTGATTTGACGGTGCGAACGCAACGAGGTAAGTTTCTCCTTTGCCGCTCTTACTGCAGCCGAGAGGTTGTGTGGTGGGGTGTGCGTGTGGTGTTTGAGAACTCGATAGTGTGCCAATGTACTTTTGTTTGTGGGTTGGTTGTGTGCTGTGTGTGTCTTGCTGTGCTGCTGCTTGGTTGTGGTGGTGTGGTGGGGTGTGTGCCGGCGTGCATGTGCTGCTGCTGCTTGGTTGTGGTGGTGGTGTGTGTGGTTGGTGGCATGGTGCGTGATTGATTCGCGTGGTGTGTTTTTTGTGGCTGGCCTTTTGTGCTGCACTGCTGTGTTTTGTGGTGTGGTGTGGGGGTTGGTTGTTTTTTGTGCGTGGCTGTGTGCGCTCTGCTTTGGTGTGGGGTGTGTGTGGTTGCGTGTTTTGGTTGGGTTTGGGCTTTTCACGGCCTGTTTCTGCTGAAACGTTTTTGTGGAGAGTTTGATCCTGGCTCAGGATGAACGCTGGCGGCGTGCTTAACACATGCAAGTCGAACGGAAAGGCCCTGGCTTGCTGGGGTGCTCGAGTGGCGAACGGGTGAGTAACACGTGGGTGATCTGCCCTGTACTTCGGGATAAGCTTGGGAAACTGGGTCTAATACCGGATAGGAATCGCATGTTGGTGTGTGGTTGGAAAGCTTTTGCGGTATGGGATGAGCTTGCGGCCTATCAGCTTGTTGGTGGGGTAATGGCCTACCAAGGCGTCGACGGGTAGCCGGCCTGAGAGGGTGTACGGCCACATTGGGACTGAGATACGGCCCAGACTCCTACGGGAGGCAGCAGTGGGGAATATTGCACAATGGGCGCAAGCCTGATGCAGCGACGCCGCGTGGGGGATGACGGCCTTCGGGTTGTAAACTCCTTTCGCCAGGGACGAAGCTTTTGTGACGGTACCTGGATAAGAAGCACCGGCTAACTACGTGCCAGCAGCCGCGGTAATACGTAGGGTGCGAGCGTTGTCCGGAATTACTGGGCGTAAAGAGCTCGTAGGTGGTTTGTCGCGTCGTTTGTGTAAGTCCATGGCTTAACTGTGGGGTTGCAGGCGATACGGGCATAACTTGAGTGCTGTAGGGGTAACTGGAATTCCTGGTGTAGCGGTGAAATGCGCAGATATCAGGAGGAACACCGATGGCGAAGGCAGGTTACTGGGCAGTTACTGACGCTGAGGAGCGAAAGCATGGGTAGCGAACAGGATTAGATACCCTGGTAGTCCATGCCGTAAACGGTGGGCGCTAGGTGTGAGTCCCTTCCACGGGGTTTGTGCCGTAGCTAACGCATTAAGCGCCCCGCCTGGGGAGTACGGCCGCAAGGCTAAAACTCAAAGGAATTGACGGGGGCCCGCACAAGCGGCGGAGCATGTGGATTAATTCGATGCAACGCGAAGAACCTTACCTGGGCTTGACATGAACAGGATCGCCGCAGAGATGTGGTTTCCCTTGTGGTCTGTTTGCAGGTGGTGCATGGTTGTCGTCAGCTCGTGTCGTGAGATGTTGGGTTAAGTCCCGCAACGAGCGCAACCCTTGTCTTATGTTGCCAGCAATTCGGTTGGGGACTCATGAGAGACTGCCGGGGTTAACTCGGAGGAAGGTGGGGATGACGTCAAATCATCATGCCCCTTATGTCCAGGGCTTCACACATGCTACAATGGTCGGTACAGCGCGTGTGCGAGCTTGTGAGAGTGAGCTAATCGCTGAAAGCCGGTCGTAGTTCGGATTGGGGTCTGCAACTCGACCCCATGAAGTCGGAGTCGCTAGTAATCGCAGATCAGCAATGCTGCGGTGAATACGTTCCCGGGCCTTGTACACACCGCCCGTCACGTCATGAAAGTTGGTAACACCCGAAGCCGGTGGCCTAAACCCTGTGTGGGTGGGGAGCTGTCGAAGGTGGGATCGGCGATTGGGACGAAGTCGTAACAAGGTAGCCGTACCGGAAGGTGCGGCTGGATCACCTCCTTTCTAAGGAGTTTTTTGTGTGCCCCCTGCGCGCGTGGTCGTGTGGTGGGGGTGGTGGTTGATGTGTCCGTGTGTGGCACTGCCATCTTTTTTTTAAATCTGGCCGGGTGGTCGCGCACCCCCTGTTGTGTGGATGATGCTGGTGTGTTGTTCGTGTGATGGTGGGCGTATGTGGTCATGACCGTGTGTCCTGCAAACGGGTGGTTGGCATGCTGTTGGGTGTCTGGGGCACTTCGCGTGTGTGCGCATGACTGTTGTGGTTGTGTGTGTGCGTGGTGTTCGTGGGCGTGCCTGTCATGATTGTGCACGGTGTGTGTGGTTGTGGGGGGTGTGTGTGGTGTGTGAGAACTGTATAGTGGACGCGAGTATCTTTCTTTTTTGTGTGTTGTGTGCCTGATTGTGTGTGTTGGGTGTGTTGTGAAGGGCGTACGGTGGATGCCTTGGCATGCTGAGCCGATGAAGGACGTGGGAGGCTGCGTTATGCCTTGGGGAGTTGCCAACCGAGCGTTGATCCGAGGATGTCCGAATGGGGAAACCTGGCACCAGTTGTGTGGTGTGACCTGCAGGTGAATTCATAGCCTGTGTGGGGGTGTACGCGGGGAAGTGAAACATCTCAGTACCCGTAGGAAGAGAAAACAAGTGTGATTCCGTTAGTAGTGGCGAGCGAACGCGGATGAGGCTAAACCATGTGCGTGTGAGACCTGGCAGGGGTTGCGTGTGTGGGGTTGTGGGATGATGCGTGTGTTCGGGCTGCCACCTGGGCCATTGTGGTGTGCGCGTGAGCGGAAGCATCTGGGATGGTGCGCCGTAGTGGGTGATGAGTCCCGTACGTGGTTGCGTGTGTGCTGTGGTGTGCGTGTTGTCCCGAGTAGCAGTGGGCTCGTGGAATCTGCTGTGAATCTGCCGGGACCACCCGGTAAGCCTAAATACTCAGTGTGACCGATAGTGGATAGTACCGTGAGGGAATGGTGAAAAGTACCCCGGGAGGGGAGTGAAAGAGTTCCTGAAACCGTGCGCTTACAATCCGTCAGAGCACCGCTGGTGTGTGATGGCGTGCCTTTTGAAGAATGAGCCTGCGAGTCAGCGGCATGTCGCGAGGTTAACCCGGTTGTGGGGGAGTCGTAGCGAAAGCGAATCCGAAGAGGGTGTGTAGTGGCATGTCCTGGACCCGAAGCGGGGTGATCTACCCATGGCCAGTGTGAAGCAATTGTAAGAGGTTGTGGAGGCGCGAACCCACTTAGGTTGAAAACTGAGGGGATGAGCTGTGGGTAGGGGTGAAAGGCCAATCAAACTCCGTGATAGCTGGTTCTCCCCGAAATGCATTTAGGTGCAGCGTTATGTGAGCTTGCCGGAGGTAGAGCTACTGGTTGGTTGAGCGGGACTATCATCTTAGCAATGTCAGCCAAACTCCGAATGCCGGTTAAGTGGTGCATGGCAGTGAGACTGTGGGGGATAAGCTTCATAGTCGAGAGGGAAACAGCCCAGATCGCCGGTTAAGGCCCCTAAGGGTGTACTAAGTGGAAAAGGATGTGGGATCGCGATGACAGCCAGGAGGTTGGCTTAGAAGCAGCCACCCTTGAAAGAGTGCGTAATAGCTCACTGGTCGAGTGGTTCCGCGCCGACAATGTAGTGGGGCTCAAGTACACCGCCGAAACCGCGGCAATGATATCCCTGTGGGGTGTTGTTGGGTAGGGGAGCGTCGCGTGTGGGGTGAAGCAGGACCGTGAGGGGTTGTGGACTGCACGCGAGTGAGAATGCAGGCATGAGTAACGAGTGGTAAGTGAGAATCTTACCCGCCGGATGACTAAGGGTTCCTGGGTCAAGTTCGTCTTCCCAGGGTGAGTCGGGTCCTAAGGCGAGGCCGACAGGCGTAGTCGATGGTCAACGGGTTGATATTCCCGTACCCGTATGCACGCGCCCAAGACGTAACGGGTGATACTAACTTCCCGCATGCTCATTATTGTGCTGCCTTCCCCTTCGGGGGGTGGTGGTGTGGTGGGTGTGTGGTGGAGGGCCTGAACCTTAGTAGGTCAGTGATGGGGTGACGCAGGAAGGTAGCCACGCCGCGGAATGGATTGCGCGGTGTAAGCGTGTGGCACGGTGGGGTGTGAAATGCAGCCCGCTTTTGTGTGAGGCGTGATGCGTAGCCCCCTAGAGGGGTGATGGTGGTGATCCTATGCTGTCGAGAAAAGCCTCTAGCGATGTGTGCGTACGGCCCGTACCCGAAACCGACACAGGTAGTCAGGTAGAGAATACTAAGGCGGTCGGGTGAACTGTGGTTAAGGAACTCGGCAAATTACCCCCGTAACTTCGGGAGAAGGGGGACCCTACGAGGTGATCACACTGTTCGTGTGTGAGCGTGGTGGGGTCGCAGAGAAGAGAGGGGAGCGACTGTTTACCAAAAACACAGGTCCGTGCGAAGACGTGATGTTGATGTATACGGACTGACGCCTGCCCGGTGCTGGAAGGTTACGAGGACCTGTTAGACCCCCCCTGTGGGGGTCGAAGCGGAGAATTTAAGCCCCAGTAAACGGCGGTGGTAACTATAACCATCCTAAGGTAGCGAAATTCCTTGTCGGGTAAGTTCCGACCTGCACGAATGGCGTAACGACTCCCCTGCTGTCTCAACCACAGGCCCGGTGAAATTGCAGTACGAGTAAAGATGCTCGTTTCGCGCGGCAGGACGAAAAGACCCCGGGACCTTCACTACAGCTTGGTATTGGTGTTCGGTGCGGTTTGTGTAGGATAGGTGGGAGACTATGACACCATCACGCTAGTGGTGGCCGAGTCGTTGGTGAAATACCACTCTGACCGTAGTGGATACCTTAACCTTGGCCCATGATCTGGGTTGGGGACAGTGCCTGGTGGGTAGTTTAACTGGGGCGGTTGCCTCCCAAAGAGTAACGGAGGCGCCCAAAGGTTCCCTCAGCCTGGTTGGCAATCAGGTGTTAAGAGTGTAAGTGCACAAGGGAGCTTGACTGTGAGACGGACATGTCGAGCAGGGACGAAAGTCGGGACTAGTGATCCGGCACCTACGAGTGGAAGTGGTGTCGCTCAACGGATAAAAGGTACCCCGGGGATAACAGGCTGATCTTCCCCAAGAGTCCATATCGACGGGATGGTTTGGCACCTCGATGTCGGCTCGTCGCATCCTGGGGCTGGAGTAGGTCCCAAGGGTTGGGCTGTTCGCCCATTAAAGCGGCACGCGAGCTGGGTTCAGAACGTCGTGAGACAGTTCGGTCTCTATCCGCCGCGCGCGTTGAAACTTGAAAAAAGCTGTCCCTAGTACGAGAGGACCGGGACGGACGTACCTCTAGTGTGCCAGTTGTTCCGCCAGGAGCACCGCTGGTTGGCTACGTACGGAAGGGATAACCGCTGAAAGCATCTAAGCGGGAAGCCTGTTTTAAGATGAGGTTTCATTCGAGGTTCCCCACAGACGATGGGGTTGATAGGCCAGAGTTGGACACACAGTAATGTGCACCAAGACGACTGGTACTAATACACCAAAACCACCCGCACACGAAACACACACCACAAAGGTGTCGTACCCGCGTCCACTATGCAGTATCTGACACACCACACCCCCCGGCCACGGGGCGCCCAACAACAAAAAAATGTGTCGGTGGTCAATAGCGGCGGGGACACGCCCGGACCCATTCCGAACCCGGAAGCTAAGCCCGCCCGCGCTGATGGTACTGCCCCCGGGAGGGGGTGGGAGAGTAAGTTACCGCCGACCAACAACTCAACAACACAAACCCCCCCAAAGCACACGCCCACAGGGGGGTTTCGTGCTTTTCGCTCCCGTTTGTTCTCACACGGTACCCTTGTCTACGGTCCACACCGGAAGAGAAAGGCCGCTGCAAACAACGATGGGTAATCACTCCTTGCACTCCGCAGACACCAAAGAAGCCGTGGCTGCGGCTCGTGCCGTCGACCTCGTTAAGACGTATGGGCGTGGCGACACGCAGGTCACCGCGCTTGCGGGGGTGAGCGTCGATTTCGGTGCGAATGAGTTCACAGCGATCATGGGGCCGTCGGGATCCGGCAAGTCGACGCTGATGCACGCTATGGCGGGTCTGGACTCTTTCACCTCGGGCGCTGCCTACATCGGAGGAACGGACCTGGCCAACCTGGGTGACAAGCAACTTACCGCGCTGCGCCGCGACCGCCTCGGGTTCATCTTCCAGTCCTTTAACCTGGTCCCAACGCTCACGGCTGCGGAGAACATCACGCTGCCGACGGATATCGCGGGCAAGAAGGTCGACAAGGAGTGGTTCGAGGAAGTGACTCGGCGGCTCGGCCTCGCCCAGCGGCTAAGCCACCGTCCCAGCGAGCTCTCGGGAGGCCAGCAGCAGCGCGTCGCCTGCGCCCGAGCCCTGGTGAGCCGGCCCGACATCATCTTCGGCGACGAGCCGACCGGCAACCTGGACTCCAACGCCAGCCGCGAGGTGCTGGAGATTCTGCGTCACGCGGTTGACCACGATAACCAGACGGTGGTCATCGTTACCCACGACGCCCGGGCGGCGTCCTACGCGGACCGCGTCATCTTCCTGCGTGACGGAGAAATCGTCGACGAGCTGCGGGAGCCCACCATGGAAGCCATCCTCCACGTCATGGCAGGGATCGAGGACTAAGTGGCATCTCCAATGGCGCGGGTGTCGTTGCGAAACATCGCGGCCCACAAGCTTCGGCTCGCCCTAACCGTTCTCGCGGTCGTGCTAGGCACCGCTTTCATCACAGGGTCCTTGTTGTTTACGAACATGCTCGAGCGCTCCTTCGACGACGCGATTGCTACCGAATTCGCCGGTGTCGACGCTGTTGTCGAGTCGGGTTCAGATGGGACGGCAGTGACACCGGCCGTCGTCGCCGAGCTGCAGAACAATCCGGACGTCTCGCGGGTCAACGAGTCCGGTTCGACCACCGTGATCGCCGCTCAGGAAGACGAGACGGCGATTCAGACGGGGCAGGGGACGTCGACAAGCGGGTTGTTCTATGCCCCCGAGGACGCGGTGGGCGCGGGCACGACCGTGACCGAGGGGCGAGCCCCCAGTGCGGCCGGCGAAGCCGTCGTTAACCGCAACGGCGCCGAAAAGTACGGCATCGGTCTGGATGACCAGCTGATCGTCGTCGATCCGAGCGCGCGGCAGACGTACACGATCGTGGGGTTCTACGAGGAGGAGAGCGCGCACAGTTCCTCGCTGGCGTTCAAGCTCACCCCTGAGACGTACAACCAGTACTACACCGACGGGACGACACTGCCCGGGTTGACCGTGAGCGCGAAAGATGGTGTGAGCTCCGAACACCTTGTCGACGGCCTCCGCGCCACCTACCCCCAGTACAGCGTCGAGACCGGCGCGTCCATGGCCGAGGAGATTACGAAAACGGTTCGGGAGGGCCTGAGCTTCGTCAGCTACTTCCTTGTCGCTTTCGGTTTGGTCGGGTTGCTTGTGGGCACGTTCCTTATCGCCAACACCTTCTCCATGATCGTCGCGCAACGCACGAAGGAGTTCGCGCTTTTGAGGGCGCTTGGTGCTTCTCGACGCCACATCACCCGCTCCGTCACCATAGAGGCATTCGTCGTGGGTCTGCTCGGGTCAGTGGCCGGCGTTGTCGGCGGGATGGGGCTCGTCGCGCTCATCAGAGTCGTCATGAGCAGGTACGGGATGGAGCTGCCGGGTGGCGGCCTGGGACTGTCCCCTCAGGCTGTTGTGATCCCGATTGTCGTCGGGGTCATCGTGACGATGCTGTCGGCGTGGGCTCCCGCCCGGCGGGCGGGCCAGGTGCGCCCGGTTGAGGCGATGCGTGCCTCCGAGTCCGCCTCTCCGCAGCCGCTGCGCGGGCGTTCGATTGTCGGATTCATCCTGCTGGCGGCCGGCGTCGCCGCCGCGGTGGCCGCGGTGGCGTGGAAGGACGGCGGCACCGGCGACCGGGCGTCACTGGTCGGCGGCGCGGCTGTGGCCATCATCGTCGGCTTCTTCCTCGCCGGCCCCGCCCTCACCCTCCCCATCGTCCCGCCGCTGGGGCGCCTCATCGGTGCGCCTTTCGGCATGGTGGGCATCCTCGCATCAACGAACTCACGCCGCAATCCGCGGCGCACCAGCTCGACAGCGTTCGCGCTGGTGCTGGGCATCGCGCTGATGACGGCGATCGGCATGCTCGGGGCGACGATGAAACAGTCCATTTCGGACGTCGCCCAAAGCGAAATTAAGGCCGACTACGTCCTCTCTGGCCCTGATACGGGGTCCTTCCCCGTGCAAAACGATCTGCCCAGCCGGGTAGAGAATGTCGACGGCGTGGGCAGCGTCGTCGCCTACGGCCAGGCACCGGTCGCGGTAAACGGTGAGTACGGCCGGCAGTTCGGGGCAGCAGGAGGGATCACCCCCGTTATCTCTGGCGACCCCTCCCAGTTGGTGTCGCTCACTGTTACCCAGGGTTCGTCCTCGCTCGAGGGCGACACCGTCATTGCATCCGCCGATTACGCCCAGGCGCGGGGGTGGAACGTCGGGGATCCCGTGACCATTTCCGCCCCCGCGGCCACAGCGTCGACCGCGCAGGCGACACTTGGCGGCATCTACGACTCGTCGACGGTCCTTGGAGGGCTCGTGGTGAGCAGCAGCGCTGCGGGGAAGGTTCTGCCCCACAGTGCCGTGAGCATCATCATGGTGGGGGTGGACGGCGACGGCAGCGTCAGTGCCGGTCAGCTGCGCACCAACTTAGAGGAAGCGGTGCGCCAAGACATCGTCATCCAGGTTCGCTCCACGGAGGACATGAGCGGGGAGCTCAGCGGCACGATCGATCAGATGCTGTTCATCCTCTACGCGTTGCTGTCCCTAGCCGTGATCATTGCGGTGCTGGGCATTGTCAATACCCTCACGCTTTCCATTATCGAGCGCCGGCAGGAAATCGGAATGCTGCGCGCGGTTGGCACCCAACGCGGTCAGGTGCGCACCATGATCGTTTTGGAGTCTGTGCAGATGGCCGTGTTCGGCGCCGTGTCCGGTATCGCGTTGGGCTTGGGCCTCGGGTGGGCGTTCCTCACGGTGCTGTCCAGCCAAGGGCTGGATACCCTCGTCGTGCCCTGGACCTTGGTGGGGATTACCCTTGCCGGGTCGGTAGCCGCCGGGATCCTGGCTGCGCTGTGGCCGGCGCAGCGCGCCGCCGTGACGCCTCCGCTTGCTGCCATCGCGGAATAAGGCTAGACCAGCCTCGTTCCCAGGTAAGCGCCCGCGGCTCCGAGCACGGCGGTGAGGGTGGCGTAGGCTGCCGCGCGAGCCCAGTGCCCGTCGCGGATAAGGTGGCCAAGCTCGCGGGCGAGCGTGGATAGCGTGGAGAGCGCGCCAGCGAACCCGGTACCCACCAGAACCGGCAGGATGCCGGGCAGGCTTGCGGCGGCACCCAGGACCATCGAGCCTACGACGTTTGCGGCGAGGGTTCCAGTGTGGAGCGCGCCGCGGTTGAAGAGGGACAGAGCCCACCGGGTCACCCCGCCCGCAAAACCTCCGGCGAAGACCGCGGCTGAGACGACTACCGCGTTCATGGGTAGCGCCTCCGAAGGGCGTCGCCGGCAAACCACGACAGTACGCAGCCGGTTAGGGCCGCGGCCATGAGCCAGGCCGCGATTGCTCCGCTGTTGCGGGTCGCAGCGAGGGAGACCGCGGAAAACGTCGTGAAGCCGCCGAGGAATCCCGTTCCCCAGAACTTGCCCGGGTTGAGCAGTCCCATCAGGAAGCACCCAGTGAAATTCAATGCGAGGGTGACGGCGACCGCGCCCGAGGCCCCGACCGCTAACCTGACCAGGGCGCCGAGGGCCGCGCCAGTACCCACCGTGAGAGCTTCCTTCCGCACCCCACCGAGCCTATCCCTGCGCCGGCTCCTAGCGCGCCGAGCCGAAGGCGGGGAAGATGGTAGCTACGCGCCAACACCGTCTATGCAACAAGGAGTGCCCACTATGGCCCACGATCGAGCCGGCCAGCCCGCCCGCCCCGACGATCTCATCGACATAGCGGAGCTGGTTACCGCTTACTACACCCGCGACATCGACCCGGCCGACCCGAACCAGCAGGTCGTGTTCGGTACCTCGGGGCACCGGGGATCTTCACTGGACAACGCGTTCAACCAGCAGCATATCTGGGCCGTGACGCAGGCGATCGTCGATTATCGGCGTCAGCAGGGCATCGGCGGGCCGGTCTACATCGGGCGCGACACCCACGCCCTCTCCGAGCCCGCGATGGTCTCCGCGCTCGAGGTTCTCATCGCCAACGAGGTGGCAGTGCTTGTCGACGCCGCGGGGCGCTACACGCCCACCCCGGCAGTCTCGCACGCCATCCTCGCGCACAACGCCCGCTTATCCGGTGGCGTGAGGGGCAGCGACCCGCAGCGTGCCGACGGCATCGTGATTACCCCCTCCCACAACCCGCCGCGCGACGGCGGTTTCAAGTACAACCCGCCCAGCGGCGGGCCCGCGGACACGGACGCGACGGATTGGATCGCCGCGGCGGCGAATTCCTACATCGCTGAAGGTCTTCGGGGCGTGAAGAGGGCGTCGGTAAGCGGAGTGCTCGACGAGCGCGCCGAGAAGTTCGACTTTTTGGGTTCGTACGTGGCGGATCTGCCCAGCGTCGTCGATATTGACGCGATCCGCGGCAGCGGGCTGAGCATCGGTGCGGACCCGATGGGCGGGGCGAGTGTTGATTACTGGGGGGCGATCGCTGAGACGCACGAGTTGAACCTGACGGTGGTCAACCCGCAGGTCGACGCGACGTGGCGGTTCATGACGCTTGATACCGACGGCAAGATTCGCATGGACTGCTCGTCGCCGAACTCCATGGCCTCGCTGGTGGCCAACCGGGACACGTACGACATCGCGACCGGCAATGATGCCGACGCCGACCGCCACGGAATTGTGACCCCTGACGCCGGCCTGATGAACCCGAACCACTACCTCGCTGTCGCGATCGAATACCTCTTTTCCCACCGAGCCGGCTGGGCGGAGGGGACCGCTGTGGGAAAGACACTGGTGTCGTCGTCGATGATCGACCACGTCGTCGCCTCCCTTGGTCGCGAGCTCGTCGAGGTGCCCGTCGGATTCAAGTGGTTCGTGCCGGGTCTCATCGACGGCACCATCGGCTTCGGTGGAGAAGAATCCGCCGGTGCGTCCTTCCTGCGCACGGACGGAACGGTCTGGTCCACAGACAAAGACGGGCTGATCATGGACCTGCTAGCCGCCGAGATCACCGCGGTGACCGGTTCAACGCCATCGCAACGTTACGCCGAGCTCTCCGAGAAGTTCGGCGCTCCCGCCTATGCTCGCACCGACGCACCCGCCAACCGCGAGCAGAAAGCGGTACTGAAGAAGCTCTCGCCCGAGCAGGTCACGGCCGAAACTCTTGCGGGGGAGGCGATTACGGCGAAACTCACGCACGCCCCCGGCAACGGCGCCGCCATTGGCGGCCTGAAGGTGGCCACCGAAAACGCCTGGTTTGCCGCCCGCCCGTCTGGGACCGAGGACAAATACAAGATTTACGCCGAGAGCTTCCGTGGCGAAGAACACCTCCGCCGGGTGCAGGAGGAAGCGAAGGACCTGGTCAAGGAGGCTCTCGCGGGGGCGTAGTTCCTGGTGCCAGCCTGTGGAAGCAGTGTGCCTCGGCTGTCAAGATGTCTGTTGGCCCGCACGGGCTAGGAGCGCACTACCCCCTCGGCTATTGTCGGTGGGGTGGTAACAAAAGGTGTACCGGTTGAGCCCGGGAGCCGGGCGGTGGTTATGGATATTCTGTCCGCCGCCGCCCGATTCTTCATGGCCTATATCTGGATTTCCGCGGGTGTGTCCAAAATCGGTGTGCACATGGACGTGACGCAGACGATCCGGGCATACGATATTTTCACCGCGGACTGGTCGGACATGCTAGCCACGATCATCGGTCCGCTGGAGATCGCGGGCGGGTTATTGCTGTTGCTCGGCGTTAAGTTGCGCCCGGCCGGCTGGCTCTCCATCGTCATCCTCAGCCTTTTCATCATCGGGCTGGCATCCGCTTGGTCGCGGGGAATCGTGTTGGACTGTGGGTGCTTCACCCCCGATCAGTCGGAAGAGGGGACAAACCTTCTTGTTACGATCGCCCGCGACATCGGTTTCATAGCGATCACGCTATTCATGATCTACCGCCCGTACACGAGGTGGGCCGTGTACCCGTAAAGACTGTGCGGTTGCACAAGGGAAGAAAGGGATTACTCTATGACCACGCGCAAGGTGCAGAACCCGAACGCGAAGAGCAATAGCGGGTTTATCTGGGCGCTGCTCGCGATCGTCGCCATCGCCGCGATCGTTATCGGACTCATCGTCTACAACGGCCGCGCCCAACGCGACGAGGCCCTCGCCGCGAAGATGGTGCCCACCGACAACCTGCAGATCGCTTACTCGGAGGGGGACAACTACTTCACCCTGACCTCCACGGGCAACGCTGGGAGCGGCGCGCCGACCGTTTCGCTTTTCGAGGATTTCTCTTGCCCCCACTGCGCTGACCTCGCCGAGGCAACCGATCAGCAGCTGTTGGACAAAATTCAGGCGGGCGACCTCAACGTAGACATCCACCCGATGAACTTCCTCGACGGGCAGGGCGAGAAGTACCAGCAGGGGCACTCTACCCGGGCGCTCGCGGCTGAGCTCGCGCTCGTCGCTCACCAGGACGTCGCGGCGCTGTGGAACCTGCGCGCGTACCTCTTAGGGAACCAGCAGAGCGTGTACAACAAGCTGGACAATAACGGCCTCGCGGACAAGGCTCGCGACTTCCAAGCCAGCAGCCAGGCCGTCCAAGACATTCGCGACGGCGCGTACCTCGACCTGGCCGAGAAGATTGGTGACGAGAACCTGACTTACCAGAACGAGACCACCGGGCAGGCCTACACGCCTCGCGTCATGCGCGACGGAGCGGATCTGGTGCAGTCCTCCGAGATCAACAACTGGGTCGAGGTCGCTGCCGCGAGCTAGCTGATCGCCCGCCGGGCAGGGGATTTGTTCCCCGCCGCGGGCGGTGAGTATAGTGAGCGAAGTTGCGCGGGCGCCCAGGGCACCCGGACGGCGACGGGGCTATGGCGCAGCTGGTAGCGCACCACACTGGCAGTGTGGGGGTCAGGGGTTCGAATCCCCTTAGCTCCACTCCAACAACTACATACTGTTTGCACGGGGCTATGGCGCAGCTGGTAGCGCACCACACTGGCAGTGTGGGGGTCAGGGGTTCGAATCCCCTTAGCTCCACGTCGCGCGCAAGGCTCGAACTGTTCCACTGTCGGTGGAAGCGGTTCGGGTCTTGTTGCTTTTGGGGGGTCTACGAGAGTACGACCACCAAGTTTGCCCCGTGCGTCACCTCTTTCCACTCGCTGGAGAGCACACCAGTAAAGCACACCGTTCCATGCACTCGCGTTGCGGCCAGGGTGTCGGGAAGAGCAGGGGTGCCTACGAGCTCGAGGGCGGTATCGACGCCGTCGGTAAGCAAAGCTCGATACGATTGGTATGCAATGGGCACCCTAACTTGGACGTTTGTAAACACCCCGATTGGTGAACTAGTTCTGGTCAGCTCCGCTGAAGGTCTTGCGCGTGTGGCGTTCGGGAGGGTCTCGATAGGCGAGGACCTACCGCGCGCGGACAACCCCGAGGCGGCCCGTCAGCTCGGGGAGTACTTCGCGGGGGAGCGCCGCGACTTCGAGCTCCCCCTGGATTGGCGCCTAAGCACCGGGTTTCGCCGCACGGTTCAGGCGGCGCTCCTCGACATCCCCTACGGCGGCACCGAAACGTACCTGCAGCTGGCTACGCGAATCGGCCGGCCCGGGGCGACGCGGGCCGTAGGTACTGGTTGCGCGCGCAACCCGCTGCCCGTTGTCGTCCCGTGCCACCGAGTCACCCGAAGCGACGGCACCCTCGGAGGGTATGCCGGCGGGGTCGATGCGAAGAAATACCTGCTGGAGCTGGAGGCCCGTCATGCACTACGTTAAGCGCGGCAGCGCCCCGCACTCCGCGGCGGCCGAGGCGGCGGGCCTGCGCTGGTTACGTGAGGGGAGCGTCGCTGTCGTCGAGGTGTACGGGGTGAATGACGCTGCCAATACCCTGTCGATCGAAAGGGTCGGGAGCACCCGCCCGACCAGTGGCTTAGCGCGAGCGGCGGGACGCGAGCTCGCCCGCATCCACGCGGCGGGCGCCCCGGCGTTCGGCGCCCCGCCAAGCGGGTGGGACGGGCCGAACTTCATCGGCCGCATCGAACAGGAATGCACGCCTACGCGTCGATGGGCGGACTTTTACGTCCACCAGCGGGTGCTCCCGTTCGCGGACATGGCCCGCTCGGCGGGGAATCTGTCGAGGGCGGGGTGGGGCGCCGTGAAGCGAGCGTGCGATGCGCTCCTCGCGGAGGACGAGGACGCCCCGCTGGCGCGTATCCACGGCGATCTTTGGGCTGGCAACCTCCTGTTCTCGCCGCAGGGTCCGCGGTTTATCGACCCGGCCGCGCACGGCGGCCACCCGCTGACGGACATCGCGATGCTGGAGTTGTTCGGGGTGCCGCTGTTCGAGGACATTGTCGCGGGCTACGCGGAGACTGGGGAGCTCTCGACCGGCTGGCGCGAGCGGATCCCGATCCACCAGCTTCACCCGCTGGCCGTGCACGCCCTCACGCACGGGCCGAGCTACGGCGACGCGCTGGTTCGCGTGGCCTCGCGCTTAGCCTAAACCCGGACACCCCGAACCGGCGTCGAGTTGAGGGGGAAGCGGGAGGGAGGCTAGCGCCACCACGTATCGGCGGGCCCGGCGGGCAGGTGGCGCTTGTGGGCGCCCGCCGCCCACAGGTGCGCGAGGCGCTCGCGGGAGGCCTCCGGGATGTCTTTGCCCTCCAGGTAGTCGTCGATGGCGTGGTAGGTGACACCGAGGGCGTCTTCGTCGGCAAGAGCTGGGCGATCCTCCTCGAGGTCAGCGGTGGGGACCTTCTCCCACAGGCGGCGCTCGGCGCCGAGGTGGCGTAGCAGCGCCGCGCCCTGGCGCTTATTCAGCCCGGCGAGGGGCAGGACATCCGCCGCGCCATCTCCGAACTTGGTAAAGAAGGCCGTGATGTTCTCAGCAGCGTGGTCGGTGCCAACAACCAGCAGGCCGCGTTCGCCGGCGATGGCGTATTGCGCGATCATCCGCATGCGGGCCTTGACGTTGCCTTTGTTGAAGTCTCCAATCTCGCCCAAGCCCAGCGCACCGGCAACGGCAGCAGAGATGGCCGTCGTCGCCGGTTCGATGTTGACGGTCGTGCGCTCGTCGGGGCCGATGAACTCCAGGGCGGCCTGGGCATCGTCCTCGTCGGCCTGGGTGCCGTGGGGCAGGCGAACAGCAACGAACGCGGCCTCAGCTCCTTGGGCTCTTCGCTTTTCGACGGCCAGCTGCGCGAACTTCCCGGCCAGCGTGGAATCCTGGCCCCCCGAAATGCCCAGCACAAACCCCTTGGCGCCGCTGCGGGCAAGGTAATCGGCGAGGAACTCGACGCGCGCGTCGATCTCCTCCTGGGGATCAATCGCGGGCTTGGAACCCAACTGGGCGATGATGTCGTGTTGAAGGTTTTCGCTGCTATGGGACATGGGCGCCATGATAGTGTTTGGAACTTCGCCATGGCATCGGGTAACGTAATCCGCCGTGTCGTGACCAGCTGGTGTGAGAGCTGGCTAGGTCACAAGTTAAAGGTAACCACGACCCAGGAAAGGAGCGCCCGATGAAGGTCCGCAAGTCGCTTCGGTCGCTGAAGAACAAGCCGGGCGCCCAGGTTGTGCGCCGCCACGGCAAGGTCTTTGTGATCAACAAGAAGGATCCGCGCTTCAAGGCCCGCCAGGGTTAAGTCTCGCGGTTGTTCCGCGTGCGCCCGCCGCCTCCACACGTTGGAGGGCGGCGGGTTTTTCTTTGTCTCAACGCTCAGGTGGTTATACCGAACTACATGTGGGTGATTTGCGCGACCTTTCCTGGGAATACCACGGCTGTAACTACTATATGTGGTATTAGTTGCCGAATCACCCCACAACGTATAGTGTTGAGCGGTATAAGAAGCCGGGGCGGTAAGGCTCCGGAAACCGCGCCGAAAAGGGAAGAAAGAGAGCATCTGGTTATGTCGATCACCGTCTACACCAAGCCCGCCTGCGTGCAGTGCACCGCTACCAAGAAGGCCCTTGACAAGGCCGGTTTGGAATACACGCTCGTCGACATCTCCCTGGACGACGAGGCTCGCGATTACGTCATGGCGTTGGGCTACCTGCAGGCCCCCGTTGTCGAGGTTGACGGCGAGCACTGGTCCGGTTTCCGCCCGGATCGCATTCGCGGCCTCCAGGCTGCGGCGTAGCTTTTTCGGGCGGAGCCCGCACGGGCGCGCGTTAACCGTGTTAATAAGGACACACATGCTCATCGTTTACTTCTCGTCCGCAACGGAAAACACCCGGCGCTTCGTGGAGAAGGTGGGATTGCCCGCAGCGCGCATCCCGCTCCGGCGTGCCGACCCCGAGCTGACAGTGACGGAGCCCTACGTCCTGATCTGCCCTACATACGGCGGGGGAGTGTCCATCGCCCGCTCGCAGGAGCAGACGCGGCCCGTACCCAAACAAGTCATCAAATTTCTCAACAACGAGCACAACCGCTCGCTGCTGCGTGGCGTCATCGCAGCCGGGAACTCCAACTTCGGCCCCGATTACGGCACCGCCGGCGACGTCATATCGGCCAAGTGTGGCGTGCCCTACCTAGACTGCTTCGAGCTGATGGGCTCCGAAGCAGACGTGGAGAGGGTGCGCGAACAGCTGCTCGCGCAGGCTTCCCGCTTGGGGCTGGAGCCGGCGGGGCAGGGGATCGTCGACAAGCTGCGTGCCCACAGCGCGGCGAAGCGCCGTGAAAGCGCCGACCGTCTTGCTGCCCTGCGAGCCCGCTATGGCGCACAATCTACAACCACTGCATAGGAGCGTTTCGACCAGTGACCACCACGACCCCGACCCAGCTTGGCAAGAACGTTCCGGAGCCCGTTCGCCCCTCCGATCAGCTCGACTACCACGCCCTTAACGCGCTGCTCAATCTGTACGACGCGGACGGGCGCATCCAATTCGATAAAGACCGGGAAGCGGCGAACCAGTTCTTCCTGCAGCATGTCAACCAGAACACCGTCTACTTCCACGACCTCGAAGAGAAGATGAAGTACCTGGTTGACAACCACTACTACGAGCCCGCGGTGATCGAGGCCTACGACTGGCAGTTTGTCAAAGACACCTTCAAGCGCGCTTACGCCTTCCGCTTCCGCTTCCAGTCCTTCCTCGGCGCGTACAAGTACTACACCTCCTACACGCTCAAGACTTTCGACGGCCGCCGCTACCTTGAGCGTTTCGAGGACCGGGTCGCCATGACCGCCCTGTTTCTTGGCGACGGCAACGAGCAGGTCGCATCCGCCTTGGTCGACGAGATCATGACCGGGCGCTTCCAGCCCGCAACCCCAACGTTCCTCAACGCGGGCAAGGCGCAGCGCGGTGAGCTGGTGTCCTGCTTCCTGCTGCGCATCGAAGACAACATGGAGTCGATCGGCCGTGCGATCAACTCCTCCCTGCAGCTGTCCAAGCGCGGCGGTGGCGTGGCGCTGCTGCTGTCGAACATCCGCGAGTCCGGTGCGCCGATCAAGCACATCGAGAACCAGTCGTCCGGTGTCATCCCCGTGATGAAGCTCCTCGAGGACTCCTTCTCCTACGCCAACCAGCTCGGCGCCCGCCAGGGGGCCGGCGCCGTGTACCTTCACGCCCACCACCCCGACATCCTGCGGTTCTTAGACACCAAGCGGGAAAACGCGGACGAGAAGATCCGCATCAAGACGCTGTCGCTGGGCGTGGTCATCCCCGATATCACCTTCGAGCTGGCGAAGCGCAACGACGACATGTACCTCTTCTCGCCCTACGACGTCGAGCGCGTGTACGGCGTCGCCTTCGCGGATATCTCCGTGAGCGAGAAGTACGAGGAAATGGTGGAGGACCCGCGTATCCGCAAGACCAAGATCAACGCGCGCCAGTTCTTCCAGACGATCGCCGAGATCCAGTTTGAGTCCGGGTACCCCTACATCATGTTTGAGGACACGGTGAACCGGGCGAACCCCGTGAAGACGGGCCGGATCAACATGTCCAACCTCTGCTCCGAGATCCTGCAGGTCAACTCGGCCTCCGAACTCAACGAGGACCTGACCTACTCAAAGGTCGGCCACGATATCTCCTGCAACCTCGGCTCCCTGAACATCGCCATGGCGATGGACTCCGATAACTTCTCCCGCACCGTAGAGACCGCCATTCGCGGGTTGACCGCCGTCGCCGACAAGACGTCCATTGACTCCGTTCCCCCCGTGCGCGAGGGCAATAACGCCTCCCACGCCATCGGGCTGGGCCAGATGAACCTGCACGGGTTCCTCGGCCGCGAGCGCATCGAATACGGCTCCGAGGAGGGCCTCGACTTCACAAACGCCTACTTCGCCGCCGTGATGTACGAGGCGATCAAGGCCTCCCACCGCATCGCTGTGGAGCGCGGGCGCGCCTTCGCGGACTTCGAGCAGTCCGAGTACGCAACGGGAGCGTTCTTCGACCGCTACGACCCTGCCGGCTTCCGGCCCACAACCGCTAAGGTCAAAGCCCTTTTTGAGGCGTCCTCGGCGGCGGTCCCCACCGCCGAGCAGTGGGCGGAGCTGAAAGAAGCGGTTGCGCGCGACGGCATCTACAACCGGTACTTGCAGGCGGTGCCGCCGACTGGGTCGATCTCCTACATCAACAACTCGACATCGTCGATCCACCCCATCGCCTCGAAGATCGAGATCCGCAAAGAGGGCAAGATCGGCCGGGTGTACTACCCCGCGCCGCACATGGATAACGACAACCTCGACTACTTCAAGGATGCCTACGAGGTCGGATACGAGAAGATCATTGACACCTACGCCGTCGCCACGAAGTACGTCGACCAGGGCCTCTCGCTGACCCTCTTCTTCAAGGACACGGTGACCACCCGCGACCTCAACCGCGCGCAGATCTACGCGTGGCGAAAGGGAATTAAGTCGCTGTACTACATCCGTCTGCGGCAGATGGCCCTCGAGGGCACTGAGATCGAGGGGTGCGTCTCATGCATGCTTTAGTAGGGTGGGCGCCCGACCAGAGCTCAATTGTTGGCCGGAGTCGGATCGACGTAGGCTCGCTATCGTGACTGAGCACGAGTACAACAGCTACCTTGCGGGCCATGACAGGCCCGTGAAGGCGATTAACTGGAACAGCATCCCGGACGACAAGGACCAAGAGGTCTGGGACCGCCTGACCGGCAATTTTTGGTTGCCGGAGAAGGTGCCGGTATCCAACGACATCCAGAGCTGGCGCACACTTAACGACGACGAGAAGACCGCGACCATGCGCGTGTTCACCGGCCTGACGCTGCTGGATACCATCCAAGGAACGGTGGGGGCAGTCTCGCTGCTGCCGGACGCCGTGACTCCCCACGAAGAGGCCGTCTACACCAACATTGCGTTCATGGAGTCGGTTCACGCGAAGAGCTACTCAAACATCTTCATGACGCTAGCGGACACGCCGTCGATTAACGACGCCTTCCGCTGGTCGGAGGAAAACGACAACCTCCAGCGCAAGGCGAAGATCGTTCTGAGCTACTACGAGGGTGACAACCCCCATAAGAAGAAGGTCGCGTCCACTCTGTTGGAATCCTTCCTCTTCTATTCGGGGTTCTACCTGCCGATGTACTGGTCTAGCCACTCGAAGCTGACCAACACCGCGGACATCATCCGCCTCATCATTCGCGACGAGGCCGTCCACGGTTATTACATCGGGTACAAGTACCAGCGCGGCCAGGTGCAGCTGAGCCAGGCCGAGCGGGACGAGCTCAAGGAATACACCTTCGACCTACTCTACGACCTGTATGAGAACGAAAACCAGTACACCGAGGACATTTACGACGTCCTCGGGTGGACCGAGGACGTCAAGCGCTTCCTGCGCTACAACGCGAACAAAGCCCTGAACAATCTAGGCTATGAGGGGTTGTTCCCCGCGGATGAGACCCGTGTTTCGCCCGCCATCCTCGCGTCGCTGTCACCGAACGCGGATGAGAACCACGATTTCTTCTCCGGTTCGGGTTCGTCGTACGTCATCGGCAAGGCCGAGGACACCCACGATGACGATTGGGACTTTTAGAGGGCCGTCGCATCATCCAAAAGTTCGATTCCATTAGGGGGCGAGTGGGTAGGGGGCGGGGGGCGTCGATAATCGTCCGAGCTGCGGGGGAGGCTCGGGCGGGGCTGTAATGGCTGGCAAATGGCTTAAGCAATCGCTTATGATGATTCAGTATCAGTTGTGGCACGTGGGACTTGACCGGCGTTCGCCGGCGGGGGAGCACGTTGCGTATTTCAGGAGGATCGCATGACCGCAGTGGCGCCCAGGCTGGACGAATACGTCCCGCCAACCCGTCCAAAGCCAACGGGGAACGCACGGAAGGGCTCTAGGCTCTACTCGTTGCTGACAACGACCGACCACAAGGTCCTCGGCATCTACTACATCATCATGTCCTTCATCTGGTTCTTCGTGGCCGGTTTGATGGCACTGTTGATCCGTGCCGAGCTTTTCCACCCAGGCCTGCAGTTCCTGTCGAACGAGCAGTTCAACCAGCTGTTTACCCTTCACGGCACGGTGATGCTCCTCGCCTTCGGCACGCCGATCGTGTGGGGTTTTGCTAACTACGTTCTGCCGCTTCAGATTGGTGCGCCGGACGTGTCGTTCCCGCGCCTGAACGCCTTCGGTTTCTGGATCACCCAGGTCGGTGTCCTCGCGATGCTGGCGGGCTTCCTCACCCCGGGTGGTGCGGCAGACTTCGGCTGGACCATGTACATGCCGCTGGCTGACGCCACCCACACCCCCTCGGTGTCCGCGAACCTCTGGATCGTCGGCGTGGGTGCGACCGGCGTGGGCACCGTCGCCTCCGCCGTGAACATGCTCACCACCGTGCTCACCCTGCGCGCGCCGGGCATGACGATGTTCCGCCTCCCGATCTTCACCTGGACCGTCTTTGTCACGTCGATCATCGCGCTGATGATCTTCCCGTTGCTTCTCGCTGCGGCAATGGGCGTCCTCTACGACCGTCTTTTGGGCGGGCACATTTACGACACGGCTAATGGCGGCGCCATCTTGTGGCAGCACCTGTTCTGGTTCTTCGGCCACCCGGAGGTGTACGTCCTCGCGCTGCCGTTCTTCGGCATCATCTCAGAGATCACCCCGGTGTTCTCGCGCAAGCCCATCTTCGGTTACATCGGCCTCGTCTTCGCCACCCTGGCCATTGCCGGCCTCTCCATGGCGGTGTGGGCGCACCACATGTTCGCCACCGGTGCGATTTTGCTGCCGTTCTTCTCCTTCATGACCTTCCTCATCGCGGTGCCGACGGGCGTGAAGTTCTTCAACTGGGTAGGCACGATGTGGAACGGCCACATCACCTTTGACACCCCGATGCTCTGGGTGATGGGCTTCTTGTTCACCTTCCTCTTTGGTGGCCTGACCGGCATCATGCTGGCCTCCCCGCCGCTGGACTTCCACCTGCACGACTCGTACTTCGTTGTCGCGCACTTCCACTACACGCTGTTCGGCACCGTGGTGTTTTCCGCCATCGCTGGCGTGTACTTCTGGTTCCCGAAGATGACCGGCCGCATGCTGGACGAGCGCCTGGGCAAGATCCACTTCTGGTTCACGTTCATCGGCTTCAACATGACCTTCTTGGTCCAGCACTGGCTGGGCAACATGGGCATGCCCCGCCGCTACGCCGATTACCTGGACACGGACGGGTTCACCATGCTCAACCAGGTGTCGACAATCGGCTCCCTCATCCTGGGTGTCGGCATGCTATTCTTCATCTGGAACGTGTTCAAGTCGTGGCGCTACGGTGAGATCGTCACGGTCGACGACCCGTGGGGTTACGGCAACTCCCTCGAGTGGGCAACGTCGTGCCCGCCGCCGCGCCACAACTTCACCTCGCTGCCGCGCATCCGCTCCGAGCGCCCCGCGTTCGAACTTCACCACCCGCACATGGTGGAGCGCCTGCGCCGCGAGGCCCACACTGGTCACTCTTCCGACTCTCCGGCGACCTGGAAGGGCTCCCAGCACGAGTTCGACCAGTCCGCCAATGAGGGCGAGGCAAAGCAGGACGCCCGCGAAGCTGGGCGGCCGTAGCCACGACTGACAAGCAGGAACCCCTACCGCAACGGTGGGGGTTTTCTGCGTCTGCGGTAGCATCAACCGCTAAAGATCCATGACCAGATCGGAGGGGTCGTGCCCGCGTTTGAAGTGGAGTTGCAAGATGGTCTCAAGCATGCCGTGGTGAGCACCGCAGGGCCTGACCGGCCGGGTGTTTCCGGCGTGTTCTTCGAGGTCCTTGCGCGGCACGGGGTACAGCTTCTCGACGTCTCACAGACGGACTTCCGCGGCCAGCTTAACCTCGCCGCGTTTGTGGGAATGGACCCGCTGCGACTCAGCGACATTGAGCGGGAGCTGCGCGCGAGCCTGTGGGATTTCGCGCAACGGGTCACCATCGAGACGGGGCAGGAGGTGCGCGCGGTCTCTCGCCCGCGGTCGACTCACGTCGTCGTCGCGCTGGGCAATCCCGTGACCGCCGAGCAGGTGTCACGCCTTGGCGCCACGCTTGCGCGGTTCGGCGCGAACATCGACCGGATCAACGGAATTTCGGACTACCCGGTCACGGGGTTGGAGTTCCGCGTGACGCTGCCCAATTACACCCCCGGTGACGGCCGGGAAATCCGCCGGGAGCTTGCGGCGCTGTCAGCTGAGTTGCGGGTCGACCTCGCCATGGAGAACGCCGGCCTGCATCGCCGCGCGAAGCGCCTGGTGTGCTTCGACTGTGACTCGACGCTCATCACAGGCGAAGTCATCGAGATGCTCGCCGCTCACGCGGGCAAGGAGGACGTGGTCGCTCGTGTCACCGAGCGCGCGATGCGGGGCGAGCTTGACTTTGAACAGTCGCTGCGCGAGCGCGTTGCAACGCTCGCGGGGTTGGATGAATCCGTCATCTCCGAGGTGGCCCAGGCCATTCAATTGACGCCGGGAGCTCGCACGACGATCCGCACGCTTAAATCGATGGGATACCGGACGGCCGTCGTTTCGGGCGGGTTCATCCAGGTACTGAGTGGTCTGGCGGACGAGCTGGGGTTGGACTATGCGCGAGCCAACACGCTCGAGATTGTGGACGGGAAGCTGACGGGGCGTGTCGTCGGCACGATTGTGGACCGCGACGCAAAGGCCGAGCTTTTGGGGGAGTTCGCGGCGGATTCGGGGCTGACGATGGCGCAAACGGTCGCGGTCGGTGACGGCGCGAACGACATCAGCATGCTTTCTTCGGCTGGGCTGGGAATCGCGTTCAATGCCAAGCCCGCATTGAAAGAGGTGGCGGACGCGAGTGTGAACTTCCCCTTCCTCGACGAGGTGCTCTACATCCTGGGCATCCCCCGGGAGGAGATCGACTTCGCCAACGAGACCGCGGGTATCAGCGGGAGGGTGGCGCTGGCGTAGCAACGAGACGCTGCAGGGCGCCGTGCACGACGGCCGGGTCCGTGGTCTCCCAGAAGTCCGGCAGTGAGCGGCGCACGTACGCGCCGTAGCGCTTGGTGACTAAGCGGTTATCCAGAACCGCGACGACGCCCCTGTCTGTGACCGAGCGAAGCAGCCGGCCCGCTCCCTGCGCCATGAGCAAGGCGGCATGCGTGGCGGAGACCTCCATGAACCCGGAGCGCCCGGCCGCGTCGGCCGCTTTTGCCCGCGCTTGCAAAAGAGGGTCATCGGGGCGCGGAAAGGGGATCCTGTCGATGGTGACCAGCGACAAGGATCGCCCCGGAACGTCTACTCCCTGCCACAGGGTCAGCGTGCCGAACAGGCAGACGTTTTCGCTGGCAGCGAATCTCTCCACGAGCGCGCCCGTGGAGTCCTCACCTTGCGCAAGAATGTCGAAGGGGAGGCGGGTGCGCATCGCCTCGGCGGCTTGCTCCGCCGCGCGTTTCGACGAGAAGAGGCCCAGGGTCCGCCCGCCGGCGGCGGTGATGAGCTGGGCTAGTTCATCGAGCGTTTCGGGGGAGAGCCCGTCGCGCCCGGGTGTGGGAAGGTGCCGGGCAGTGTACAGGATGCCCGAAGTACGGGGCGAAAACGGCGTGCCAGCGTCGAGGCTGTCCCAGGACCCAGAGGGAAGGCCCCAGGACGCGGCCATTGCGTTGAAGTTGCCGCCGACGGTCAGCGTCGCCGAGGTGAGAATCACGGTTTGGTCGGCGAACAAGCGCTCCCGCAGCAGACCCGCCACGGACAGGGGCGCGACGGACACGGAGTCTCCGTGGCGTTCCGAGCGCGTCAACCACACGACGTCGCTGTGCTTGGCGGGGTCATCCTCGTCGAAGACGTCAAGGATTCGCACAACCGCGTCGTGGAGGTCGCCAAGGTGATTTTTCAGGTTGCCGCGTTCGGCGAACTTCTCTGGGTCATTCGCCTCCTCGCCCTCCGGAGCGCGGGCGATCGCCTCACGGGTACGCCACAACGCATCGCGGATAGCCGCAAACGCGCCGCGCGCGGGATCGGAAATGTTTTCCCATCGCCCTGGCTGCTCCACGTCGAGCGCGGCCGTGACGTCATCTACCACACCTTCCAGTTCACCCTTCTTCCCGCCGAGCTTGTCGGCGCGACGCGAGGCCTGCGTCAGCGCGCGGGCGGATATCTCGCTGGTGGCCACGGCGGTAATGCGACCGTCGAGCTCGTGGGCCTCGTCGATGATGACGGCGTCGTGCTCGGGTAGAATGTCCGTCTCCGACAGGGCGTCGATGGCGAGCAGCGCGTGGTTGGTCACGATGATGTCCACATCGCGCGTCGCCTGGCGCGCGAGCTCAGCGAAGCACTGATCGCCGTGGGGGCAACGGGACGCGCCGAGGCACTCGCGGGAGGTCACAGACACTTGCCGCCACGCGAGGTCGGGAACGCCCGGGTTAAGGTCATCGCGGTCGCCCGTGTCGGTGTCCTGCGCCCAGTCGCTCACGCGCTTGACGTGGCGGCCCATCCAGGACAGCTCGTCTTCAGCCAGAAGCGCATCCGGCGCGGGTTCCGGCACGGACACTTTTTGCAGGCAGACGTAGTTGTTGCGCCCTTTTTGGATGGCGAAGGTGGGGCGGCGCTCAAGGTGGGGCGCTAAGGCGTCGGCAAGCGTGGGCAAATCCCGCTCGACCAGCTGGCGCTGGAGGGCAATCGTGGCGGTAGATACGACGACGGACTTACCGGTGGCCTGCGCGTGGCGGATAGCGGGCACGAGGTAGGCGAGGGACTTGCCAGTCCCAGTCCCGGCTTGAACGGCGAGGTGGCGCTTGCTGTCGAGGGCGCGGGTCACGGCCTTGGCCATCGCCACCTGGCCGGTCCGCTCGGCACCACCGAGCGAGGCGACGGCGGCCGCGAGGAGGTCGGTCGTCGTCTGGCTCAGCGGCTGGTCACTCACAACGGGCTAGTGTAGACCGCCGGTGCTACTCCGCAGGCTCGGGGAAGCCGATGAAGTGGGTGGGGATAGCGGGCTCGTTGCGCGACAGCGCGAGGCCCTCCCAGGGAAGGGTGGTGCGGGCCGCGGCGAGGTGGGCGCGGCTTTCCTCAAGTGTGGCCAGGTCGTCGACGATCGCGCCGTCGCGCATGAGGGGGACGTCCATGCGTCGATAGTCGAGGCGTGGCTTGAGCTTGATCTCTTGCTCGAAGGGGTAGACCAGCTCGCTGACGGCCACTCCGGACGAGCGGTAGCTGCGCATGGCGCTCTTCGAGCCCCCGTAGGTTGTTTTGCCGCTTGACCGCTTGGCGACGGGGTGCCCCTCCACCTCAACGAGCTTGTACACCATTCCCGCCGTGGGGACGCCAGAGCCGGTGACGAGGGACGTGCCGACGCCGAACCCGTCAATGGGATCGCCGCGCAACCCGGCGATGACAAACTCGTCGAGGTCGGAGGAGACGATGATGCGGGTGTTGAAGGCCCCGGCGCGATCCAGCTGCTCGCGCACGCTGTGCGACACGATCCCCAGGTCACCCGAGTCGATACGCACTGCGCCGAGCTCGGTGCCGGCGACAGCGAGAGCGTTTTCCACGCCCCGGGTGATGTCGAAGGTGTCGACCAGCAGGGTCGTGCCGGGGCCGAGGGAGTCGACCTGAGCGCGGAACGCCGCGGCCTCGTCGGGCTCCCCGTTGTCATCGACGTACAAAAGGGTCCAGGCATGGGCGGAAGTGCCCGTGGCGGGGATGCCGTACTCCTTGGCGGCCTCCAGGTTGGAGGTGGTGTCGAAGCCGGCGAGGTAGGCGGCGCGCGCCGCGGTGACCGCCGCCCGCTCGTGCGTCCGACGCGACCCCATCTCCATCAAGGTGCGGCCCCCAGCGGCGGTGACCATGCGAGAGGCCGCCGACGCTATCGCGGAGTCGGCGTTCAGGATGGACAGGATGACTGTTTCTAAGATGACGCACTCGGCGAAGGTGCCGCGAACCGTCATGATGGGGGAGTGGGGGAAGTAGAGCTCGCCTTCGCGATAGCCGTCGATCTGCCCGGTGAAAGAGTAATCGCACAGGTAGGCCTTGGCGGCGTCAGACAGAAAGCCCGCGGATTCCAGCTGCTGCTGCGTGAAGCGGAAGCGCGAAACAGCATCGAGAACGCGAGCCGTTCCTGCGACCACACCATAGCGGCGCTCGTTGCTGAGCTTGCGCGAAAACACCTCGAAAGTGCACTGCCGATCCGCCGTGCCGCTTTTGATGGCCGCGTCGAGCATGGTCAGCTCGTACATGTCGGTGAGAAAGGCCGTGGAGTGGTTCGGGTGGGCCTCGTGTTCGGTCATGGAGGACAAGATTACCCGGGGTGGGCGTCACGCGGGGTCGGTGTGTGGCGCGCCTTCGGTGGGCCTTTGGCGGGCCTTTGGTGTGCACTGCGCGGGCCTGTGGCAGGCCCGTGGCGGGCCTGGGTCGGGCCTGGGTCGGGCCTGGGTCGGGCAGGGTGGTGAAAACCCTGTGTAAGGTCGTTGCCATGAACCGGTCCATAACTGTCGCTTCGGTGCAGCCGCCGCGGTTGGGATCGCCCATGGCTACGCCAGAGCTGGATGAGCAGATCGACGTCGACGTGGCGGTCAGCGAGAACCTGCCGTGGATGTGCATTGTGTGGGATGACCCCGTCAACCTCATGAGCTACGTCAGCTACGTGTTCCAAACCGTGCTGGGCTACGACCGAAAGCGGGCCAACGAGCTCATGATGCAGGTGCACACTGAGGGCAAGGCCGTGGTGTCCTCGGGAGAAAAGGACAAAGTTGAGGGCGACGTGAAGAAGCTGCACACCGCCGGCCTCTGGGCGACAATGCAGCAGGCGGGGTAACTGTCCATGCAACCTTGGCAGCGCAAGAAGGGGCTGATGCGCTCCACAGTGAAGTTCAGCACGCGCTTTGACCCGCTCGAACGCGAGGTGATTGGGGACCTCACGGCGACGGTGTCCGAGGCGCTCATCCAGCGGGCGCAGTCGGCGCCGAAAGACGACCTCGCCCAGATGCTGGGTGTCGCCACGGGGCATACTGAGGCGCCGGAGGACCCGCGGTTGGCGCGTCTGTTGCCCAACTTCGAACGTGACGGCGATGAGGAGTTCGACGGCGACAACGGGTTGCTGCGTAGCCTGCACGAAAACGACATCATCAAGGTAAAGCTGCAGAACTTGCAGATTGTCAACGAGGCACTCGGCCCCACAGGAGGGGTTGAGGTGACCATCGAGGAGCCCGAGGCGCACCGCTTCGTCGCGGCCCTCAACGACATGCGCCTGTACGTTTCGGAAGACACTCGCGGCGGCGAGGTGGAGCAGCAGGACCGCGATCGCCTCATGGAGTGGTTGGCTTACTGCCAGGATTCCCTGCTCGAGGCGTTGGTGAGCTAGAGCATGCTTCTCGACGTCCCCGGGATCCGCCTCGGACACCGCTCGCTCGGGGATACGGGTGTTACGGCCATCGTCTCCGCGGACCCCGCCGGCATGCGCGCCGCGGTCGACGTCCGCGGTGGCGGGCCGGGCACCCGGGAAACCGACCTGCTTGCGCCCCACAACACCGTCGAGCGGGTCCACGCGATCCTGCTTACGGGTGGCTCCGCCTTCGGGCTGGCTGCCGCCGACGGAGCGATGCGCGAGTTGGAATCGCGCGGGTTGGGCTTTCCCGTTTTCGGGGAAGGCCGCCCGGGGCCGCGCGTTCCCATCGTTCCGGCGGCGGTGATCTTCGATCTCGTGGTCGGCTCGCCCGACCACCGGCCCGACCCCACGGACGGGGCCGCGGCTGTCGGCGCGGCATTAGACGGGCCCTTAGGGGCCGGTTCCGGAAGCGTCGGGGCCGGGTGTGGTGCGACCGCCGGGGTTCTACGAGGCGGGTTCGGTTCCGCGTCGTGCCGGGTAGGAGACCACGTCGTCGCCGCCGGGGTGGTTGCTAACCCCGTGGGCAGCGTGATTGACCCAGCATCCGGCCGCTTCTACGGGGACCCGTCCCGTCCGGCGGTGGATACCGCCGCGTTTTCCTCTCTCGAGCGGCCGACGCCGGCTCTAAACACCACGATCGGTGTGATTGCGACAGACGCGCCGCTGAGCGTGGCGCACCTGCAGCGCATCGCCATCGCGGGCCACGACGGCATCGGGCGCGCCGTACGCCCCGCGCATTCCCCCTTAGACGGTGACACCCTGTTCGCCGTGTCCACCGCACCCGACGGGGTGGAGATGTGGGGCGCGGGGGACGTCGAGAAGCATGCTGCCCTCTGTGAGGCCGCGGCGGAGGTCGTCGCCTCGGCCATCGTGGACGCCGTCGCTGCCGCAGAACCCGGATTCGGTATCACGGCTTGGACCGAGATTGCGTATTAGACTCCGGAAAGGTGTCCCACTACCCATATCCCCCTCGCAACCCCGCTGGTGACCCCTCTGCGTTTACCGGCCAGCCCCGTGCGACCCCCAGCGGGTACGGGGGCCTGCGGCCGGTGAGCCCGCGCCAGGTGGGGAGAACCGCGCGCCAGAAACGCGCTTCGGGGTTCCGCGCAGCGTTCGGATTCCTGGCGGTGATCTGGATCGTCTTCATCGTCAACGCCGTGTTCTTTGGTGGAACCTTGAACTACCTCGGCATTCACCCGCTCGACGTGACCTCGGGCTGGCACATTCTCACGTCGCCACTCCTTCACGCCAACATCGACCACATCTCCTCGAACAGCGTGCCCGGCGCAATCTTCTGTTTCCTCATCGGCTACTCCGGACGTCGGGTGTTTTGGGAGGTCACGGTCATCGCCCTCCTCATCGGTGGGCTGGGGGTGTGGCTCTTCGGCGGAGTTGGCACAAACCACATCGGCGCGTCGGGGCTGATTTACGGGTGGCTGGCGTACCTGGTTGTGCGGGGAGTGTTCAACCGGTCGGGGCGTCAGATCCTGCTGGGCATCGTTCTCGGTTTCTTCTACTCGGGCCTGATCTGGGGCGTGTTGCCGGGCACGCCCGGCGTGAGCTGGCAGGCGCACCTGTTCGGCGCAATTGGGGGCATCCTCGCGGGCATGCTGATCACGTCCGATGACCCGCCGAAGCTGGCGGCCCGCCGGGTGCGGCGCGACGCGTATCGACGGGCCTCACTCGGGGGGTAGCGCGCCCGCGGGGGCGGGGTAGCATCGGCAGCGTGCAAGAAACTCCCTGTAATTCGGCGCCGATCGGGCTTTTTGACTCAGGGGTGGGGGGACTCACCGTCGCGCGGGCTGTGATAGACCAGCTGGGTGGCGAGTCCATCATCTACATCGGGGACACCGCCAACGGGCCATACGGGCCGCAGCCCATCGCCGACGTCCGCTCCCACGCCACGCGGATTGCCGACGAGCTCGTCGAGCGCGGGTGCAAAATGCTCGTCATCGCGTGCAACACCGCGTCCGCCGCGTTCTTGCACGACGCCAGGGAGCGCTACTCCGTCCCCGTTGTCGAGGTCATTCAGCCCGCGGTGCGCCGGGCCATCGCGACGACCCGCAACGGACGAGTTGGTGTCATCGGCACGCGGGGCACGATCAAATCCGGTGTCTACCAGGACCTATTTTCTCTGAGTCCCGATCTGGAGGTGCACGCGGCGGCGTGCCCGGCCTTCGTCGAGTTTGTGGAGCGCGGCATCACGGCGGGCCGGCAGATCCTCGGGGTGGCGCAGGGCTATCTTGCCCCGTTGCAGGCGGCGGGCGTCGATACGCTCGTGCTTGGCTGTACGCATTACCCGCTGCTCAGTGGCGTCATCCAGCTGGCAATTGGCGACGGCGTGACGCTGGTTTCCTCGGCGGAGGAGACGGCGAAGGACGTGCTCCGCGTGCTCACGGAGCGAGACATGCTGGCGCCGGAGGGCCACCAGCCAGTACGTTCTTTCGAGTCGACGGGTGACCCAGAGGTGTTCAACCGTCTAGCGGGTCGTTTCCTCGGCCCGCACGTGACTGCTACGAGCCACCCCTGAGTGCTCCCGCGTCGGGCGTCGTGTGAAAAAGCTGGGTCACGACCGCCGGGTTCGGTTCGATTTTGCTGCCAATCCGTGGCAGAGTGACCCCATGCGGTTGACCATCCTCGGGTGTTCCGGGAGCCTGGGCGCGCCAGGGAACCCCGGATCGTCGTACCTGATTACAACTCCCGGCAACCCGGGGCTGCTGATGGATTTCGGGCCCGGTGCCCTCGCCGCGATGCAAAGGGTCCACGACCCGGCTGATGCCCACGTCATCTTCAGCCACCTCCACGCGGACCACTGCTCCGATGTCCCCTCGCTGCTGGTGTGGCGCAGGTTCCACCCGACGGCGCCCGCGTCTCGACGCCATCTTATGTACGGCCCCGGCTACGCGCCGGAGCATTTCGGGCGGATGGCGTCGGACGGGCCGAGCGAGATTGACGACATCTCGGACACGTTCGACTTCCGGCCATGGGTGTCGGGTGAGCCGGTCGACATCGACGATGTCACTGTCGTACCGGTGCCCGTCGAACACCCCGCGGTAGAGTCCCATGCCCTGCGCGTGACGTCCCAGACAAACGGCGCGGTGGTCGCGTTCTCGGGGGATTCCGGAATGACGCCCACGCTTGTCGACGCCGCCCGCGACGCCGATATCTTCCTGTGTGAGGCGGCGTGGGGCCCGGCGGCTGAGAACCCCGCGCCGGGCATGCACCTTTCGGGTGTCGAGGCAGGGCGCATCGCGCGGGAGGCGGGTGTGAAGAAGCTCGTGCTCGTGCACATCCAGCCCTGGTGCGACAAGGAGGCGACGCGCGAGGCCGCCCGCGAGGAGTTTTCCGGTGACATCGTCATAGGCCAGGCGGGGGACACGTTCGACCTCTAGGTGAGGCCTGGTTAGGCTTGGCCCCATGACTTCTTCCACCAGCCAGTTCACGCGTGCCGATGGCCGCAGTTTCGATGAGTTGCGCCCAGTGCGCATCACCCGCGGTTTTACCTCGAACCCCGCCGGCAGCGTGCTCGTGGAGTTCGGAAACACCCGCGTGATGTGTACCGCTTCCGTCGAGGTCGGTGTGCCCAGGTTCAAGAGAGACTCCGGCGAGGGGTGGCTGACCGCCGAGTACTCCATGCTGCCGAGCGCCACCCACGAGCGCATGCCTCGCGAGTCGATGCGCGGGAAGGTCAAGGGCCGCACGCACGAGATCTCCCGCCTCGTCGGCCGCTCACTGCGCGCGGCGGTGGACCTGAGCCAGCTGGGCGAAAACACGATCCAGCTCGACTGTGATGTGCTCCAGGCCGACGGTGGAACGCGCACCGCGTCCATCACTGGGGCCTACGTCGCTCTTGCCGATGCGGTCACCGTGCTCAAGCAGCGCGGAGTCGTGCCGGGTGAGCCTCTCCTGCCGCCGGTCGCGGCCGTCTCGGCGGGTCTTCTCGACGGCCACGTGGTCCTCGACCTTCCCTACGAAGAGGACTCTCGCGCCGAGGTTGACCTCAATGTGGTGATGAACGACACCGGAAACTTTGTGGAAATTCAGGGCACGGGAGAGCACGGTTTGTTCGGGCGCGCCCAGCTGGGAGACATGCTCGACGTCGCCGAGAAAGGCTGCCGGGAACTCATCGCTGCGCAGAAGGAGGCGCTGGGGTGGAGCTAACGCACCGGGGAGCCGACCTGTGCGTCCTGGTGGCGTCGAATAACGCCAAGAAGCTTCACGAACTGGACGTAATCCTGGGTGAGCTGGGGATCAATGGGGTAGAGCTGGTTAGCTCGCGCGAGGTGGAGGCCTATCCCGAACCCGTAGAAGACGGGTTGACCTTTGAAGACAACGCCCTGATCAAAGCTCGCGCTGGTGTGGCACACACGGGCTTGCCGTGCGTCGCGGACGACTCGGGTCTGGCGGTTACAGCGCTAAACGGGATGCCGGGGATCCTCTCTGCTCGGTGGTCGGGCAAACACGGCGACGACCGGGCGAACTACCAGATCCTCCTCGCTCAAATGAAGGATATCGCGCTGCGCGACGCCGCCTTCGTGTCCTGTTGCGCCCTGGTCACGCCGGAGGGGGAGGAGTTCACCGCGACGGGGCGGTGGGAAGGCACACTGCTGCCCGCACCCCGGGGCGAGGGCGGGTTCGGCTACGACCCGGTGTTCCAGCCCGCCGATACGCCGGGACGTTCCGCGGCTGAGTTAAGCTCGGAGGAGAAAAACGCCCGCTCTCACCGGGGCGCTGCGCTTCGCGAGCTCGCCCCGCACATTGCCACCCTCCGTTAAGATGGGGCGCATGACTCTCTCACGCATTTCTGCTGCAACTGGAACCGTTCTCCTCGCCGGCTCTCTGCTCGCCGCGTGCGGTTCATCCGACGGCTTCAACGGCACCTGGGACGGCTCCGTCACGCCGACTGCGGGCGGGGTGGGGGCCACCGCCGCCTCCGTCACTATCGACGGAGGGGATTGCTCCTGGCAGCTCACCGAGCCCGATGGCAAGACCAACGACGCCCGGTGCGAGCGCGATGACGAGAAGTTTAAGCTCGCGGACCCGCTGACGGGCCGGGACTTGGAATACACGGGCAAGGTCACCAAGGAGACACTTACCCTCACCCCGGACAACGACCGCGCCGAAGAGGTCGGCGTGATGGTGTTGACGAAGTCGGGCAAGTAGCCGGTAGTCTGAGCTAGCGGAGCTGGAAAAGGTCCTGCACCTGGCGGCGGCGGCGGGCCTCCACCACAAACGACATAAACGGCACCACGCCGGAGATGGCGGTGGCGACCCACTCGCCGGCGGACCACCGCGCCTTTGTGCTCAAGTTGAGCGAGGCCATGAGGAACACGATAAAGGCGAGCCCGTGGACGCGGGCCACCCACGCCAGCGAACTCACGTCCATGTGGAAGACGTACTGCATCACCATCCTCACGCAGAGGAGGAGAAGGAGAGCACCCGTCGTCCACGCTGCGATAGAGAAGAAAGACAGCGCCTGAGTCACACGACGCTGGCGCTCGGGGTGAACTTTTGGCGCCCGGGGAGCAGTCGACTGCGCGTGAGCTGATTGATCAGTCATAGGTTTCCTTACTGGTTGGTGTCCATGCGGCGCTGGCGGCGCGGGGCGAGAAGTTCGTTGTACTCCTCGACGTCGAGCTGGGGGCGCTCGGGGAGGAAGTCCGGGTCGATGGAGGTGGGCTGCTGGGCGTCGGTTGCTCCGCCGGCGGCTCCAAAGCGCGCTACGTCGGCTTCGTAGAGATCGTCCAAGGCCTCGCCCTGATTTACGGCGTCGATCTTCGCGTTTTCCATTTTGATCCCGGTGCGGTAGGCGTAGACGAAGAAACCCGCGAAGAACGGCCATTGCAGCGCGTACCCGAGGTTCTGGAACGTCCCGGTGCCTGACTTAAAACGCGTCCATTGCCACCAGGCGAGGAGCAAACACGTGCAGACGGCGAGGAAAAGGAGAGCGACGTGCCAGGCCCGGACCCGGATCCGGTTTCGTTTGGGCGCGTCGCCGGGTTCCCGCGCGTATTCTACGGCTTCGCTCACGTCGGCCAATTCTACCAACTCCTCCAAAAGGTGGATAACCGCGATTGCGCTGAGGCAGTGCTGAAGCAACGAGGCGCCGTTTTCATGGCTTCGCGCGCCCCATGTAGAGTATTGGGTGCTTCGCAGCTGAGTTGCGAGTGTTAGGCGCCCGTGGCGGAATTGGCAGACGCGCTGGATTTAGGTTCCAGTGCCTTAGGGCGTGTGAGTTCAAGTCTCACCGGGCGCACAGTCATGGACGAGGTAGACGAGCTGCGGGTCGCTCTGGAGGGGCTTGGCCCGGAGGAGCACGCGTTTACCCACCTCGACCTTTCCCGCCGGCCGACGTCGTCGGGTCGCTTGACCGGGTGGGTCATCTCGGCAAAAGATCTTCACGACGTCACGGGTATGCCCACCACGCTCGGCTCCGTCCAGCGGGTATACACCGCGACGACGACGGACCCGTTCCTCGCCTCGCTAGAGCGGGAGGGCGCGCTGATCGTCGGCAAGTCCGCGACGCCGGAGCTCGGGCTAACCGTTGACACCGAGCCGGTCGGCCTGCCTCACCCCGTCAACCCCATCCATCCCGGCGCGACCCCAGGCGGTTCGTCGGGAGGAGCGGCGGTGCAGGTCGCGCGGGGGCTGGTGCGGGCCGCCCACGCATCGGATGGGGGAGGGTCCATCCGCGTCCCCGCTGCGGCCTGCGGCGTGGTGGGGTTCAAACCCGCGGGTACCGACCTAGGCGTGCAGGGCTTCATCACGCGGACCGTGTCGGACGCTGCATTTCTCCACGGGCTTCCGCAGCGGCCGGAGCCGGCCCGCGTGGGGGTGTTGGTGGATCCGCTTTTCGCGGACGCCCCAATTGCCCCAGTCATGCGACGCGCGGTACTCGACGCCGCGAGGGTGCTGGAGGGCGCGGGCTTCGAGACGGTCGCGCTGAGCCCCTACCCGGGCGCGGCCGACACGTTCGCGGCCTTTCGTACACTTTTCACCTCGGGGTTCGCGGAGCTCGCCCCCACGAGCGGCTACCCCGAATGGGTCCGTCGCCAAGGGCGGGCGGTTAAGGCAGGCGACCTGGGGCGTGCTCGTGCCCATGCTGCGGCGCTGCCTGAGCTGCTCGCCCACCAGTGGCAGGTCGACGCTCTGCTCAGCCCCGTCCTCACCACCGACCCGCCGCCGCGAGGCGCGTTCCGCAAGCTCAGCCACCCGGACAACTTCAACGCGCAGACGCGGTGGTCGCCGTGGTGCTCGCTGTTCAACGTGGCGCGCTTGCCGGCTCTCAGCCTGCCTTGGCAGGTGGCGGGAGGGCCGCCGGTCGGAATCCACCTCGGGGGCATCACGCTTTCCGACGCCGCCTTGCTCACCCTCGCCCGCACTCTCCACCCCTAAAGGGGGGGGGCTTAGCTCAGCCAGTCACGGAGAACCCGGCCGACGTGCCCCGCGGCACGCACGTTGTACTGTGCCTGCTCGATGGCTCCGTCCGGGCCGATCAAAAACGTCGAACGGATGACGCCCTCGACGACGCGTCCGTAATTCTTCTTCTCGCCGAAAGCCCCGTAAGACTTGAGAACTTCCGTCGATTCGTCGCTTAGGAGCTCGATACGCAGATCATGGTCGGCGCGGAAGGTCGCCAGATCCGCCGGAGAGTCGGGGCTGATACCGATGACGTCCACGGCGGCGTCGTTAAGCTCCTCGAGCTTTTCGCTGAAGTCGCAGGCCTCCGTCGTGCACCCCGGGGTGTTAGCGCGCGGGTAGAAGTAGACGATGACGCGGCGTCCGGCGTAGTCGCTTAAGGACACAGTCTCGCCACGGTCGTTGGGCAGGGAGAAAGCGGGGGCTTGGTCGCCGGCGTTGAGGCGCAGATTCTCGGTCATGCCAACCCGTTTTACACTACTGTAGGTACGGACACTTCTGAGATACAGATGACGAAATAGGAGTTCATCACCGTGGCACGAGACACCAACGACATCGAGCGCGACATCGAGCGCACCCGCGGCCAGCTCGCCAGCACGCTGGATGAGATCGCTCAGCGCGCCAACCCGTCCAACTTGGCGGACACCGCCAAGGATCAGGCAGCCGGGTGGCTGAAGGACGAAGCAGTGCAGAAGGTTCTCGCGGGCATCGGCGTTGGCATCGCCACCCTTGTCGCCGTCCGTTTCTTCAACGGGCGCAAGCGGAAGAAGGAGCTCAAGGAGCTGCAAAAGCTTCTCGCTAGCCGCTAGTGTTGCGTCTTCGCGCCCGCTCCTGCCTCCGGCAAGGGCGGGCGTTTGCTTATGCGATCTTCGCCCCAGCGTCCGCCATGTCGGCGAGCGCCGCTGCGCCTCGTTCCTCCGAAACGGGGGAACACAGCTCGGCTAGCACTGTGACCGTGAAGCCTTCCTCCAGCGCGTCGAGAACCGTCGCGCGCACGCAATGGTCGGTGGCGATGCCGCACACGTCGAGGGAGTCGATGTCGTTCGTGCGCAGCCACTGGGCGAGCGGTACTCCGTCGGCGGCGCCCTCGAAACCGGAGTAAGCGGCGGAATACTCACCTTTGCGGAATGAGGCGTCGATGAGCGATGCCGTTAGCGGTGGCTGATACTCGGCCCCCGCGGAGTTCGCGACGCAGTGGACGGGCCACGAGTCGACGAAATCGGGGGAGGTGGAGAAGTGGGCACCGGGGTCGACGTGCCAATCCTGGGTGCCGAGAACAAAGGGGTAGGTGCCGGTCGATGCGAGCCTGGTTATTTCTTCCGCGACGGCGGCGCCGCGTTCCGTGGCGAGCGAGCCGCCGGGGCAGAAATCGCGCTGGACGTCAACGATGAGCAGGGCGGTTGTCATACTCGCCTATGATAAATCAGGCGAGCAGAACACCCCAGCCGGTGAACCCGACGGGGGTGATGGTGTGCGCCACCAGGGACTCGAACCCCGAACCCACTGATTAAGAGTCAGTTGCTCTACCACTTGAGCTAGTAGCGCCGTGTTGTCTGCAATGTCGTCTCGGTGGGCCTGTCGGCCTCCGTTGCGGCAACGAGGAAAAATATAGCACCCGCCCCGAAGAACAATAAATCGCCTGTTCAGCGCCGTGTTTCGTGGGGTTGAGCGCAGCCGCACCCCGGCTACCTGGTACGCGTTGTGAGGGGATAGAGTTTCAGGAATTGGTCCGCGAGCGGAATCGGCACAGCTTCTGGTGCCGGCAAGGACTAGGAAACAGGTGGGTGAGCACTTTATGGGGATGAGTATTCGACGCCGGCTAGCTGCAGCGGCGACGCTTCTAGCGACGGGTGTTGCTCTCGTCGCATGCACGATCGGCGAGGTCGGCGCGGGAGACGCCGGCACGGCTGCTGAAACGACAACTGTGGCCGCCAAACCCGTCGTCTCCGTTGAGGACGGCGCGACTGGTGTCAACCCGCTCGAGCCCGTGACGGTGGAGTCGGATGCTGGCATCAGCGAGTTGACGATGACAAACGAGAACGGCTCCGAGGTCGAAGCCACCCTCAGCGAGGACGGCCATTCGTGGGCGACGACGGAGCCGCTGGGCTACTCGCGCACTTACACCCTCGCGGGAGCTGACCGGGACGGCAACTCGATCGACGCCAGCTTCACAACGCTTACCCCCGACGCTCAGACCAGCGCCTACCTTGGCCCGCTGGATGGTTCCACCGTGGGCGTCGCGCAGGCGGTGACGGTGCGCTTTAGCTACCCGCCGACTGACCGTGACGCGGCGGAGAAGGCGATCTCGGTGACGACCTCGAACAACACCGCCGGCGCGTTCTACTGGGTGGACTCCTCGTACCTGCTGTGGCGGCCGGAGACGTACTGGGAGCCGGGGACGACGGTCACCGTCAAAGCCGCTATCTACGGCAAGGAGTTGGGTGACGGGGTCTACGGCGAGGGGGATTCCGAAGTCAGCTTCACCATCGGCGACGCGGTGGTCACGCGCGTGGACGACTCGACCAAGACCTTGACGGTGTATCGCAACGGCGAGGTGGTCAACTCCTTTCCCGTCTCGATGGGCCGCGACGGGACCTACGCCACGCCTAACGGCACGTACGTCGTAGGGGACCGCTACGAGGACCTGGTGATGGACTCCCGAACCTACGGTCTCGCCCTTGACGCTGGCGGGTACGTCACCAGCGTCAAGTCCGCGACGCAGCTGTCTTATTCAGGGATCTACGTGCACTCGGCGCCCTGGGCGACGTGGGCGCTGGGTTCTGTAAACCAGTCGCACGGGTGCATCAATGCGAGCCCGGACGATGCGGCGTGGTTCCTGAACTACTCCAAGCGTGGCGACCCAGTCGAAGTGGTGAACACTTCCGGCGGAACCCTCGACGGTTCCGACGGGTTGGGGTACTGGAACGTCCCCTGGGATCAGTGGGTGGCGGGTAACCCTTACCTCGATTAGTGCTTCCGGGCCCCGGGGGCCGTCTGCGCGGCGAAGTTCAATAAACTGAACTTTATTATTCGCTTATATGCAGTTCGTGTTAGGGTGTGGCCCACTATCGCCCGACCCAGAGAGGAGCCCATTCCCCGTGTGCCGTCGCATCCTTGCAGCTTCCGCAGTCCTCGCTTTGCTCGGCGGGTGTTCGGCTTCACCGCCGGAGAAAGCGCCGGAGGGACTCAACGTTGTTGCTACGACCACCCAAATATGTGATTACCTCACCCACGTTGCGCAGGGCACGAATTTCAGCAAAACCGATTCGCAGGGTCAGACGACCACAACAGGATCCGGTGAGACGGAGCTCAACCTGACCTGTCTCCTTGCCCCGAACGCCTCTGCACACGACCACGAAATGACCGCGCAGCAAATGTCCGCATTGGGCAAGGCAGACATCCTCTTCGTCAACGGGTTAGACCTCGAACATTTCCTCGACCAGGCGATTGAGTCGTCGGGCTTCCACGGATCGATGGCCGTCACGTCCGGGATTGTGGGCTCCGGACCTGCCGCCTCCGACACGCCCTACAGTGTGGACCAAGGCCGCGACAAGGTCACCGCCGCTCACTGGCCATTTGACCCCGAGCCGGGTGAAGAAGCGGAGTTCGAGTTTGACCCGCACGTCTGGACCAGCCCGCGGGGGGCGCAGATTCAGGTACGCAATATCGGGGCGAGTTTGGATGAGGCGTCGAAAAGCGATGGCGAATGGACGCGACGGGCGGATGCCTACGCCGCCCAGCTGGGGGAGCTCGACGAGTGGGTGCGCGAGAGCCTGGAAACCGTCCCCGAGACTCGACGTGTGCTTTTTACCTCCCACGACGCGTTCGGGTACTTCGCGCGCGACTACGGCGTGAACTTCTTCGGTTCAGCGCTCTCCGACTTCAACGCCCAGCAGGACGCGACAGCCGACCACATTCGGACCGGGGTACAGCAGGTGCGAGACGCGAACGCGCAGGTCATCTTCGCCGAGAACTCCAACAGCGCGAAGTCGATCGAAGCGGTGGGGCGCGCAGCTGGGGTGCGGGTCATCACGGGCGACGACGCCCTCTACGGCGATTCGCTCGGCCCGGCCGGCACGGACGGGGAGACCTATGCGGGTTCGATTCTGCACAACGTGACCAACCTCGTACGCGCCTGGGGTGGGACGCCCGCGCCTGTGCCGGATGCGTTGGCCGAGTTCGCACCGAAAGACACGATCTAATGCCCCTCGTGTCCTTCGACAGCGCCGAACTGGGTTACGGCCGCCAACCCGTGTTAAGCGACGTCACGTTCGACCTCGGACCAAGCGAGGCGATCGCGCTGGTGGGGAGCAACGGGGCGGGGAAGTCGACCATCCTCAAAGCCGTGGTGGGGTTGAGCGAGGTGGTCGGCGGGAAGGTGACCGTCTGCGGCGCTGCCCCCAGCCGTCGCGCGCCGGGAAGCGTCGGGTACGTGCCGCAGCAGGTCGAGGCAGAACCCGAGTTCCCCATCACCGCCGTCGACGTGGTCGGCCTCGGACTCGTCGCGCAACTCCGGCCGTTCCAGCGAATCGGCCGTGCGGGGAAGCAGCGCTGCCGAGAAGCACTCGCGGGAGTCGGAATGCTCGATCGCGCGGAGGTCCGCTTCCACGACCTGAGCGGCGGCCAGCGCCAAAGGGTGCTGTTGGCTCGGGCGCTCGTCGCAAACCCGACCGTGCTCATTCTCGACGAACCTTTCAACGGCCTCGACGCCGACAGCCGCGACCGACTCGTCTCCACTCTGCTTGGCCTCAAGAAGGAGGGGATGGGCATCATGCTGTCCACGCACGACGCACGGCTTGCCGACGACACCTGCGACCACACCCTCACCGTCACCTCAGGGACCACGCGCCCATGACCTTCGCCGAGCTACTAGAAGCCACGCGAGCGGGAGCCCAGTACGTGCCGGGCTTGGCCACGGTCGCGTCCGCGCCGTATCTGTTCCGTCCCTTCGTCATGCTCCTTGCACTGGCCGTCAGCGCGGGCATCGCGGGGACGCTTGTCAATCTGCGCCGCGCCGAGTTCACCGCAGAGGCGGTGTCCCACTCCGTATTCCCCGGCATCGTGGCCGGGTTCATCGTGGCGGGTCTGGACGGAATCGTGCCAGGTGGTGCCGTCGTCGGTGTCGTCGCGGCGACGGTATTGACCCTGGCCGCCCAGCGCGCGGCAGCCGCGGACGAAGCCGGAACCGCCATTGTTCTGTCCACTTTCTATGCGGTGGGCCTGGTCCTCTCTCTCGCGCATTCCGATAAGTCGGGTCAGCTCGAGGCGCTCATGTTCGGACGGTTGCTGGAGGTCTCCCCGGAACGCCTCGGCCAGGCGCTGTTGGCCTGCGCCTGCGCGGTGGCCCTCCTGTGCGCAACGTGGCCGGCCCAGCTGGCGGTGGCCTATGACCGCGTGCTTGCCCGCGCGTCGGGTATACGGGTGCAACGCTACGACGCCGTGTTCAACGTGGCCGTCGCGGCAACGGTCGTGGCCGGTGCATCCGCGGTGGGGGTTCTGCTGGTGGTTGGGTTCTTGGTGGTTCCGGCCGCGAGCGCACGGTTGGTGGCGCGCTCCCCGCGGTCCATGGCGTGCTGGGCGACCGGCGTGGCGGCCGTGAGTAGCTACGCCGGAATGGCCGTTGCTGCGGCACCGCCGTCGCGCCCAGTGTCCCCGCAGGCGTGCGTCGTGGTGGCACTACTGGTCGCGCTTGTGCTCACCGTGGCGGGAAAGGGGCTGGTGAACCGTGCGCGTCGTCACTGAGTGGTGGCTGCTAAACCATCTCGCGGTACTTGAGGTGGTCCTCGTCGGCGCGGGGGCGGGTCTCATCGGGGCGCTGGCCCTTATGCACCGCCGCATCTTCTTCGCCGAGGCCGTGTCTCACGCCGCCTTCCCGGGAGCCGTCCTAGGCGTCGTCGCGGGGGCCGCATTTGCCCCGGGTTACCTCACGCTCATGCTCTTCGCCGGTGCGCTCGTGGGCTGCGTCGGATTGTCCTGGGTGATGGGCCTGGTCTCTCGCCTGCCGGGGGTATCCAGCCAGGCCGCGGCCGGGATTGTCCTGTCATCGGGCTTCGGTCTCGGATACTTCGCGGCCACCTGGTTTCAACCCCTCCCTCTGCGGGTGGACTCATTCCTGACGGGTTCCGTGCTGACCGTCAACTCGACGGACGTCACCGCCGCCGCGATCGTCCTTTGTCTCGCGGCCGCTGCCTGCTGGTGGGCCGCGCCCGCATTGACCTCGCTGGCCTTCTCCCGCGACCTCTTCCGCGCCTCTGGCGCTAAGCCCTCGCTTTACGACGCCACCGTCCTGCTCCTCGTCACCCTGGCTATCGTGGTGGCGATCCCCGCCGTGGGAACCATCGTCTCAATTTCCCTCCTCGCCGCCCCACCGGCGATTGTCCGGCCCTGGGTCCGCTCGCCCGCGCTCCTGCTCCTGGCCTCGCCCGTGGTGGGGGTCGTACTGGGCGGCGTGGGCCTGGCTAGTGCGCAGCTGTGGGGACTGTCGTCTGGCGGGATGATCGCGATCTGGGCAGGCGTGGCGTACTGCGCGAGCAGGCTCGGGACCCGGCGCTAGGATCTCCGCTATGGATGTTTCCGCCTGGCCAGCCAAGACTCAGGACTACCTGAAAATTGTCTTTGACCTCACCGAACGCACCGGCCGGCCGGCCGGAATGGGAGAGATAGCGCTGCGCATGGGGCAGCGTGCGTCCACCACGACGGAGGGGGTTAAGCGGCTGGCGGAAAAGGGCCTGGTGGAGCACGAGCGCTACGCGGGGATTTCCCTCACAGACGCTGGCCGCGCCGTGGCCATGGTCATGGTGCGGCGCCACCGCTTGCTGGAGACCTACCTCGTAGAGCAGCTCGGGTACCGCTGGGATGAGATACACGAGGAAGCCGACCGCCTGGAACACGCCGTATCCGACACATTCATCGCGCGCATCGACTCCCTGCTGGGCCGCCCCACCCGCGACCCGCACGGCGATCCTATTCCCACCGCCGCCGGAGAGATCGAGTCCCTGCGCGTGCAGAGCCTTTCCTCCCTGGCCGAGGGGGCAAGCGCCGTGGTGGAGCGTATCAACGACTCGGATGCTGAACTGTTGCGTTACCTAGCTGAGATGGGAATACGTCCGGGAGTGGACGTCACCATGACAGGCACCCGCTTTGCCGGGATGCGGTTGGTGGCCGCAGGCACGAGGGAGGTGGCGCTCGCCGACGCCGCGCTGGACGCCATCGACGTGAGCACCGCCTTTTAACGTCGCTCCCCCTCAACCCGGACGGATCAACCCGCACAGAAACCTGCTAGAAAGTCCGCACCGCCAATTGGACCATGTCCGGCCTGGTTGACCCGCCCGGGTTGGGGCGGAAGACGGCAGCAGAAAACCCCGGCCCGTACAAAGCGGAACCGGGGTTCGTCAGGGGTGGCTGACGGGGCTCGAACCCGCGACACCCAGGATCACAACCTGGTGCTCTACCAGCTGAACTACAGCCACCATCGCCGCTGATGTAGCAGCGGATAACACCTTAGTATGCAGCCCGGAGTTTACAAAAACTGCTGGTAGGCAGACGTTGACTCGGCTGCGAAGGCGGCGGCGGTTTCCGAGTAGGGGCCGGGGGTGGGAACGAACACGGCGCGTCGGTAGTAGTCGAGCTCACGGATGGACTCCACGATATCGGCGAGCGCGCGGTGCGCCATCCCCTTCGCGGGCTGGTGGTAGTACGCCTTGGGGTACCAGCGGCGGGACAGCTCCTTGATCGTGGAGACGTCAATCATGCGGTAGTGCAGCGCGGCGTCCAAGGCGGGCATGTGCGCGCGGATGAAGGAGCGGTCGGTGGCAATCGAGTTGCCGGCCAGGGGGGCCGGGTGGTTCGGGTCGCAGTGCGTGCTGATGAGATCCAACACGGCGCGCTCGGCATCGGCGATAGTGAGGGGGGAGGCGACGATGTCGTCGAGTAGGCCGTTCGAACGGTGCATGTTTTCTACGACCTCGTCCATCTCGGCGAGCTCGGCGTCCGTGGCGTGGACAACCAGGTCGACACCGCCATCGAGGATGGTGAGGTTCGCGTCGGTGACGAGGGCCGCGACCTCGACGATGACGTGGCGCGCCGGGTCAAGGCCGGTCATTTCCAGGTCGACCCACACGATCCGGTCGTTCTTCGCCGCTGACATTAGGCGTCTCCCATCTTTGCGTAGAGTTTGCCGACCAGCGGCGCAATGACACCGCGCGGCCCGTAGGTTGAGACGACGTCCATGGCCTTGGAGAGGGGGCCGGGGACGACGCGGCGCTTGTTACGTCGTAAAGCGGCGAGCGTATCGCGGGAGCAGGATTCGTAGGTGGTCCAGAGGAAATCGGGCACAACCTTGTCGACGATCGTTTGCTCCTGTTCGGGCACGTGCGCCTCGCGCACCGGGCCGGGGGCGAGGAGGGTGACGTGGACGCCGGAGCCCTGGAGCTCGAAGTGCAGGGCCTCGGTGAAGGCGTTGACCCCTGCCTTGGTGAAGACATAGGTGGCATTGTTCGGGATCGGGATGTTGCCCGCGGCCGAACCGACGTTGCACAACGCGCCCTCCCCGCGTGGCACCATCTGGTCCAACGCCGCCTTGGTAATGCGGAACACCGCGGTGGCGTTGAGGTTGTACTGGTTCGTTTCGTAGACCCAGTCCTGCTTCATGAACGGGCCGAAGGACGCGATGCCGGCCGAGTTGATGCAGATGGAGATCGTGCGGGTGCCGATGTAATCCAGCAGCGCGGTGACGTCGCGCTCCTTGGACAGGTCCGCGGCGAAGACCTCGACGTCAACGCCGTGCCGAGTGCTCAACTCAGTGGCGAGGCGCATGAGGACGTCCTCACGCCGGGCTACGACGATGAGGTTGTACCCAGCCGAGGCGAGGTCGCGGGCAATGGCCTCACCGATACCTTGCGACGCGCCAGTGATCAGCGCGTAGGAGTCGGTGGAGGGGGAGGGGAAACTCATGCGCTCTAGGGTACTAGTCGGGCTCCACAGTGAAGAGGTCGCCGGGCTGGCAGTTGAGGGCCTGGCACAGTGCTGTGAGCGTCGAAAAGCGAACCGCTTTCGCGCGGTTGTTGCGTAATACCGACAGGTTGACGGGGGTGATACCCACCTCCTCTGCGAGTGCCGTACCGGTTATACCACGCGCTTCAATGAGCTCATCAAGGTGGCAGACGACCCTGTTAGACAAGCCCTTCGACCTCCTCTTCCAGTTTCGCACCCCGCTTTACGATGGTGGCGACAACGCCCAGAGTCGTGGCCAAAAGTACGGCTGGGGCAATGTCGGACAACGGGGTCCCGGCACCTGCATTCCACCACCACTCGATGCCGAGCTGGTATGCGGCCATGTTATTGGCCAACCCTTCCGCGCCGAGGCGGAATATGATCCAGGCGATTGCGCCCCAGCCGGCGAACCGAAGTGAGCGGGCGGTAGCGGCGGTGAACATGCGCCCGCGCATCATCGGGATCAGCGCTGTGACAAGGAACGCACCCGTGACCAGGAGCGCAATGTACTTTAAGGACAAGGCGACGATGTAGTAGGTCACGAGTACTGGATTCAGTTCGCTGGCAAGGATGCCATGTTCAAGTGCCGGGGAGAGGCGGGTGATGAAGATTTTGTTCTGCACCATCAGGGTGATTTCCGGTGCGCAGTACACCACGGTTGCGATGATCACGCCGAGCAAGGCACTTCTCATATGTTTTCCCGTTCGGGTTTCCATTGCGACTCCGATCCATATCGAATTCCGATGCTGTCGATTATCGATAATATCGTAGATCGATACGATTTCAAGCTGTATGGCTAGACGGTTTTACACCGGCTCGTGGGCCGTGTGCGCCCCAGGACCTGGCGTCCGACCGCCCGCGATCTAGCGTTTTACCGGCGTAGTCCCGCTCCCCGAGAAAACCCGAACAGATCTAAATCTCGTGCATCTCCATATCGCGGGTCTCGGGGGACCAGAGGATTGCTGCCAGCGACACGGCGGTGACAACAATGAGGTAGACACCGACTGCGGCCGGGCCGTGCGCGGCGTTGAGGGCCGTCGCGATGAAGGGGGCAATCGCCGCACCCAGGATGGAGGCAACGTTGTAGGAGATGCCGGAGCCGGTGTAGCGAACGTTGGAGGGGAACAGCTCAGGAAGAATGGCTGACATGGGGCCGAAGATGAGACCCATCAGGACCATGCCGGTGAAGAGGAAGATGCCGAGTGAGAGCATCGTGAAGCTGTCCGGGTTGAGGAGCCAGCGGAAGGCCGCGCCGTAGGCGATGATCGCCGCCGAGGTCCACCCCAGCACGGGGCGCCGCCCGTAGGTGTCCGCGAGTCGGCAGGCCACAGGGATGCCGATGATGAACCCAAAGATGCAGACGAGCTGCAGTTTGAGGAAGTCGACGTACTCGATGCCCAGCCCCACTCCTTCGGTGGCGGAACCGATCCCGTAGGAGAGGAACCAGGTGGTCACGATGTAGAACAACGTGTAGCACCCGACCATGATGAGAGTGCCCTGCACCAGGGGCTTCCATGCCTTGGCGAGGACCTCCGAGACCGGGGACGAGACCTTCTCGTTGTCGTTGAGCACTTTTTGGAAGACCGGTGTCTCCTCGACTTGAAGGCGCACCCAGAGCCCAACCGCGACCATGACGGACGACAGGAGGAACGGGACGCGCCATCCCCAGGTCATGAACGCGCCCTCGACGTCACCGCGCGTGTGGCCGAGCCAGGTGACCAGGATGAGGAACAACCCGTTGGCCAGCAGGAACCCGAAGGGGGCGCCGAGCTGGGGCCACATCGCCGCCCAGGCGCGCCGGCCCTTCGCGGCGGTCTCGGTGGACAGCAGCGCCGCCCCGGACCACTCGCCGCCCAGGCCGAGGCCCTGGCAGAAGCGCATCAGCGCGAGCAGCGCGGGCGCCCAGAGGCCCGCCGTGGCGTAGGTGGGCAGCAGGCCGATGATGAAGGTGGCAATGCCCATTGTCAGCAGCGCGCCCACAAGCGTCGCCTTCCGCCCGACCCGGTCGCCGAAGTGTCCGAAGACGACGGAGCCGAGGGGACGCGCGATGAACGCCAGGCCAAAGGTGGCAAAGGACTGAAGTAGCGCGACGGTCGAGCTTTCTGACTTGGGGAAAAACAAGTACGGGAACACCGCGACGGCGGCGGTGGCGTAGGCGTAGAAGTCGTAAAACTCGATCGTTGTGCCGATTGTGGAGGCGAAACGCACGCGCCGGCGCTCCTCTGGCGTCGTTGTTCGCAGCTGCTGAGTCGTAGTCACTGGTCAATCCTTTCCAATATGTGGAAAGGTATTCTTGCACAGTGGGAATCTCCGGGCATAAAGGGGGGCGCGCCCGCCTTCCGACGTGCGCGCCCTAGGAGTCTTAAGCGTTCGGCTCCTCCGGAGCGTCGCTATCCACGGTGTCCTCGATGTCGTCGAAGGACTCGGGGTTACCCGACTCGTTGCCGATGCGGTGCACGCTCGCGTCGAGAAGCCGATTGAGCTCGTTATCGGGGCTGGTCACGCTACTTTTCCTCCTCTTCGGAAACCTCGCGCTGGAAGTCGCCGTCGGCGTCTGGGTCGCCGAGGTGGTCAATGCTGTCCTCGTTCGTCGGGGAATCGTTGTTCGGAGTGGTCATCGTGGCCTCCTTCAGAGTGGACAATTCGTGGGCCCCAGCTTAGCGACGTCCCTCCGTCGCAGTCGGCTGTGCACTGCGGGGGACGAGATGTACATGTGTCACTGGAACCAGGCGCAGTGCACACCATCGGTGGGTTTCCGCCACCGCATAAGCTCCGCTATTCGACGCCAAGGCTTCCGCTCCTGGGCTTTCACGTCCCGCACGTGCTTGGGGTCGAATAGGCCGCTTCGCCACGAGGAGCGACAGTAAAAGCGCCCCCGGCAGGATTCGAACCCGCGACCAGCCGGGTAGAAACCGGATGCTCTAATCCACTGAGCTACGGAGGCACGCCGTGTGACACGGCGCTTGTAGTGTAGCGCACCGCCGGCCCCCGGAATTTAAGGGAGGTCATCGACCGAAAGTAGGGTATGGGGCATGACTGAGTCGGCAGTGCGGAAGCGTTCGGCACGGGCGGCGTGGCCCGTTTACCTCGCGGCGGCGGTGATCGCGGCGCTGGTGGCGGGCACGATCTCGGAGGCTTTCCTCACCGAGTCGCTTGCGGCGCTGGGCATTCCGGACCCCGGGGCGGTGACCACCTTCGGCCTGCCGGCGGTGCGGGGGACTATCTGGGTCTTGCTCGCCCTCGCAGCGGGGTCGTTCCTATTCACGGCCTTCCTGATTGACCCGCGGCGCGGCGGCACCGGTGACCTGAACGGGGTGCGGTTGACCGTCGACGGGGAGGTGGCGGCGAGGGCGGGCGCGTGGGCGTCGATAGGTGTCGCCCTGCTCTCCGTGGTGATGATCCCGCTGGTTCTTTCCGACGTCTCCGGCACCCCATTTTCCTCTGTCGCACTGCAGCCCAGCTCGTGGGCGACCGCGCTCGAGCAGGTTGCCGACGCCCGTACGTGGCTGGTTGTCGCCGCAATTGCGGGAGTTGTCGGCGCGGTGGGCTTTGTCAGCCACTCGTGGTGGTCGCAGGTGTGCCTCTTCGCGGGCGCGATCGTCGCGATGGTGCCGTTGGGCCTGACGGGACATTCTGCGGCGGGCGGTGACCATGACTTCGGGACGAACTCCTACCTCTGGCACCTCACCTTCCTGCTGGTGTGGGTGGGGGCACTGCTGGCACTGATCGCGCACGGCCGTCGGCTCGGGCCCGGCCTGGAGGCCGCCGTGCGTAGGTACTCCGCCGTTGCGCTGTTCGCCTTTGTGGCCATGCTCCTTTCCGGCGTGGTGAACGCCGCGATCCGCGTGCGCATCGGTGACCTTACGCAGTACAGCTACGGCTGGGTCCTGGTGGCAAAAACCGTCGGGTTGCTCGTGCTGGGCCTGATGGGCTACGCGCACCGCCAACGGACGATCCCCGTGCTGGCCACCGATACGCGCGCGTTCATGCGGCTGGCCAGCGCCGAGGTCTTCGTCATGGCGGTCGTGACGGGCCTGGCCGTCACGCTTGGGCGCACCCCGCCGCCTCCTCCCCGGTACTCGGATCTCTCGCGGATGGAGCTGCAGATGGGCTACACCCTCCACGAGCCACTGACGGCGTGGAACTGGATCACCCAGTGGCGCCCCGAGCTGCTGTATTCCGTCATCGCGCTCCTGCTGGCCGCCTATTATCTGTGGCTGGTCCGGCGCGTTGACGGGTGGCGCGCCTCGCGAACCGCCTGGTGGCTCGTCGGGTGCGCCGTGGTTGTGGTGACGCTGTCGTCCGGGATCGGCATGCATATGCCGGCGCAGTACTCCGCGCACATGGTGGTGCACATGACACTGTCGATGGGGGCGCCCGTCGCTCTCGTCCTCGGGGCCCCCCTGACGCTTATCACGAGGGCGTACCCAGCCGGCGAGTTCAACCCCCGGCTGTGGGTCGAATCCTTCGAGCGCTCCCGATTCCTGCGTGTGGTGACGTGGCCGCCGGTATCCCTGGCCCAGTTCGTGTTCTTTTTCTACCTGCTCTACGTCGACATCCCACTGTATAACCTGATGATTTCCGAGCATGCCGGGCACGTCATCATGAACGGCATTTTCCTCCTGTCGGGGTACTTCTACTTCTGGGAGCTCATCGGGCCCGACCACATCGAGCACCGGGCGGGTGTCAAGGTTCGCCTGGCGTGGTTGTGGGTGTCGATGCCCATCCACCTCTTCATGGGCGTCTACCTCATGCAGCTGGGCGTGGTCATGGGGGAGGAGTTCTACGATTCGCTCGCTCTGCCGTGGCACCCCGACCTCCTCGCCGATCAGAAGGTGGGCGGCGGCATCGCGTGGGCATCCGGGTCCTTCCCACTGGTCATCGTATTCGGCACGTTGTTCCGTCTGTGGCTCGCCGAGGACCGCGCTGAGACTCGCGAGTCCGATCGTCGCGCGGCGGAGAGCGACGACGAGGAGTGGCGCCAGTACAACGACATGCTCGCGCGCTACGCGCAGCACTAGGCTTTCGCTTTTCGACGCCCACCCGCTCTTACCTCTTCAACCCTCGTACGTCAAGGGTTTCGAGTGAAACAATTCTCGGAATGTGGATAGCGCGTGGGTTATCCACAGGGGCGAGGGGAGCCCCTTTCTTTGGCGCGCGGCCTCAGGCATGCTTGGCCCCACTGCCCGCCCGGGGCAGGACACGTACGCACCGAAAGAGGGGGGCTTTCAGCCATGACTCAACTACCCATAACCATCAGTGGCAACCTCATCGCCGACCCAGAGTTCCGTCAGTTCGAGTCGAGCGGAGCGCAACTGTGCAAGATGCGCGTCGCAACGTCGCGCCGGGTACGAACCGAGGACAAAGATGACAGCGGCCGCACGATTTGGAACGACACAGATCACCTGTACATCGACGTCGAATGCTGGGGCCAGCTCGCCGTCAACGCGACCGCTTCGCTACGTAAGGGGTTCCCGGTAATCGCTACCGGGTACTTGGTTACCGATGTCTGGGAGCAGGTAAAGACCGAGGAGGATGGAAGCGAGAAGAAGCTGACCCGTTACAGCACCAAGCTCAAGGCCGGCCGCGTGGCTTTCGAGCTGAGCAATTTTCAGGTGTCTTCCCAGCGCACGTCGAGCAACGGGAATACGCCGACCGGCATGGAGCCGGTGGAGGTGCGCACAGCCACCGAGCTCGGCGCCAGCGAGCCGCGCGTGAGTGCGGAAGACAGCATCACTCCGCCACGCAAGCCGGCGCTTGTCGGTGCGGGGGTGCCGTCGACAAGCGAAGGCGACACGCCCCCGTTTTAAGCGCGTGCGGGTAGGACTGGGCGAGACGCCTCGGCCGCGAAACTCTGCTGTACCCTGTGGGGAGAATTCCATCGAAAAATCAAAGGGGACACTACGTGGCTGAGTTCATCTACACGATGAAAAACGTGCGCCGTGCCATCGGCGACAAGGTCATTTTGGACAACGTCACCATGGCTTTCTACCCCGGCGCAAAGATCGGTGTCGTCGGCCCGAACGGTGCCGGCAAATCCTCGCTGCTGAAGATCATGGCCGGCATCGACCAGCCGAACAACGGTGACGCGTTCCTCGATCCCGGCGCGAGCGTGGGCATCCTGCTGCAGGAGCCGCCGCTCAACGAGGAAAAGACGGTCCGGGAAAACGTCGAGGAGGGCCTGGGGGACATCTTCGAGAAGAAGCAGCGCTTCGAGCAGATCGCCGAAGAGATGGCCACCAACTACACCGACGAGCTCATGGAGGAAATGGGCCGTCTGCAGGAGGAGCTGGACGCCGCCGACGCGTGGGAGGTCGACTCGAAGATCGAGCAGGCCCTCGACGCCCTGCGTTGCCCGCCTGCGGACGAGCCCGTCACCCACCTCTCCGGTGGTGAGCGGCGCCGCGTCGCGCTGGCCAGGCTGCTCCTCCAGGAGCCGGATTTGCTCCTGCTGGACGAGCCGACCAACCACCTCGATGCGGAATCCGTGCTGTGGCTTGAACGGCACCTGCAGTCCTACAAGGGCGCGGTCCTCGCCATCACCCACGACCGCTACTTCCTAGACAACGTTGCGGAGTGGATTTGCGAGGTCGATCGCGGCAAGCTCTACCCCTACGAGGGCAACTACTCCACCTACCTGGAGAAGAAGGCCGAGCGCCTCGAGGTGGCGGGCAAGAAGGACCAGAAGCTGCAGAAACGCCTGAAGAACGAACTCGACTGGGTGCGGTCCTCCCCAAAGGCGCGCCAGGCCAAGAACAAAGCCCGCCTCGAGCGGTACGAGGAGATGGCGGCCGAGGCCGAGCAGTACCGTAAGCTGGACTTCGAGGAAATCCAGATTCCCACCCCACCGCGTCTGGGCAACAAGGTTGTCGAGGTTGACCACCTTGACAAGGGTTTCGACGAGCGAGTCTTGATCAAGGATCTGTCGTTCACCCTCCCGCGCAACGGCATCGTCGGCGTGATCGGTCCGAACGGTGTGGGCAAGACCACGCTCTTCAAGACCATTGTCGGCCTGGAGCAGCCCGATGACGGGACCGTGTCCGTGGGCGACACCGTGCAGCTGAGCTACGTGGACCAGAACCGCGCCAACATCGACCCGGAGAAGACGGTGTGGCAGGTTGTGTCTGACGGCCTCGACTATATCCACGTGGGCCAGAACGAAATGCCCTCGCGCGCGTACCTGTCGGCCTTCGGTTTTAAGGGCCCTGACCAGCAGAAACCCTCGAAGGTGCTCTCGGGAGGTGAGCGCAACCGCCTGAACCTGGCGCTGACTCTAAAGCAGGGTGGCAACCTTATCCTTCTCGACGAGCCGACCAACGACCTCGACGTCGAAACCCTCGGATCCCTGGAAAACGCCCTGCAGAAGTTCCCAGGCTGCGCGGTGGTCATCTCCCACGACCGCTGGTTCCTCGACCGGACCTGCACGCACATTCTGGCGTGGGAAGGCAATATCGAAGAGGGCAAGTGGTTCTGGTTCGAGGGCAACTTCGGGGACTACGAAAAGAACAAGGTCGAGCGCCTCGGTGAGGAAGCTGCGCGTCCGTCGCGGGTGACCCACCGCCGCCTGACACGATAGGAAGGCCACCCATGACAGAGTCCGAGAACACCGCCTACGTCACCGACGAGGTCACCCTGCCCGTGAGGTGGAGCGACTTCGACCGATACGGGCACGTGAACAACGCCACGTATATCGAGTACGCGCAGGACGCCCGTCTCGCGTTTGGTGCCAAACACTTCGGCGCGGGGTTGCCCGTGTTTGTGCGGCACGTCGAGGCTGATTACGCGCGCCCGATCATGCCGGACACGACCGAGGTGCTCGTGCGCACGTCCGTTGTGCGAGTGGGCACGACGTCGTTTACCACCCAGCAAGACATCCTCGACCGGCACGGCAGCGTGTGCTGCACCGTGACCAGCGTGCTCGTCGCCGTCGACATAGAGACGTCCACCCCGCGCGAAATCACCAGCCGCGAGTTGGGCATCCTCACGCAGGGCCCGGCAGAGGCCACGGAGTGACAACGGAGTCACTTCGAGTTTTCCGCGGGGCGGCGGGCCTCAGCGCCTTGTTGAGCAGGGCCACGGGGCTCGACGCCTCAGCGCTGGCGCGCTTTTCCGAGCGCGACGACATGTTCGTTGACGTCTTCGTCACCACGCCATTCGAGTGCATCGCCGCGCGCCGGGTGGAGGCGCGCGCGTCCCGGGACGGAGCCGTCGTCGCTGCGGCGGACCTCCTCGCGGCGCTGCGCGCCAACGCGAGCGAGGTCGGTCGCGCCCGAGACCCGAACTGGCCCGGGGCGCTGCCTCCCGAGGGCGGGTTTATTCAGCGCGACCTTGTACCGGTCAGCGTTGCGCGCTCGCTGGCAGACGAGGGGCGCTCCCTTGCTCGACAATTCTCCGGCCCGCTCGGCCCGCCCGCGTCACTGCTCAACCAGACAGTGCTCACCGCCGATACGGAATCCGCCGACCCAGTCGAGATTCCCATGCGGATGATCTTCACCTGCACCTCCCTGGGCCTCATCCCGGGTTTCGACGCCCCCGTCGACGTCCCCAGGCATCTGCGCGTCTCCACCGCGGGCAGGTGGGTGCGCCTCGACGCGCCGTTCGGCAGCGTCTACCGTTCCACGAAGCTCGGGCCGTTCCTCTAGCCGAATAACCGGCGCAGGTAGGGGGAGCTGAAGCGGCCCAGCGGGTCCATGGCCTCGCGCAGGGAGCAAAACTCCTCAAAGCGCGGGTACAGTTCGGCGAGGTCTTCTCGCTCGAGGTTGTGCATCTTGCCCCAGTGCGGGCGGCCTCCCGCGGCACGCACGATGGGCTCCAAAGCGGGAAAGTAGCGGGTGGGGTCCATGAACTTCGGTACGTGGATAGCGATGTACATCGATTCCCGCCCCGAGGCGGTGGACAAAGCGACGTCGTCGGCCGCGGTAGAACGCAGTTCCAGCGGGAAGGGGATGAGCCAGCGCTGACGCTCGATTTCGGCGCGGATCTCCCGCACCGCCTCGGGGCCGCTGGCCAGCGGGACGGCGTACTCCATCTCGTGGAAGCGCACCCGACGCGGAGTGGCAAACACTTCGTGGGCGCGCGAGCGGTAGGAGCTCGCGCCCATCGCCCCGACCGCGACGCCGTTGAGAAAGGGAACGGTGCGCGGCGCCGCGCGCGCCACCAGCAAGGACGCGGCGAAGACGCCGTTGCCCACCACCTCGTCCTCGATGGCGCGCGTGAGCCACGTGCGCACCTTCGGCTCCCCACCCGGGGCCGGTGCGCTCGGTGCCAGCCGCGTGTTGTTCTTCACCATCGCTCGGTCGGTGTGCGGGAACCAAAACGCTTCGAAGTGGTCAACGGCGCGCGAGCGTTCCTCCCACGTGTCGAGCACGTCGTCAATACTGTCGGTTCCTTCCACGGCGAGCAGGTCGAAGGCATCAACGCACTGCATCTCCACCTCTACGACGATGCCGAGGGCGCCGAGGGAGACGGTGATTAACCGCAGCATGTCGGGGTCGTCGTCGATGGAGTAGTCCCGGGCGGTGCCGGTGGTGTCGATAAGCGTGAGCCCCGTGACCGTTCCCGCGAAGCCTGTCCACGCTATCCCGGTACCGTGGGTTGAGGTGGAAATGGCACCGGCGACGGACTGGACATCGATGTCGCCTTGGTTCGCGAGGGCGAGGCCGAAGGGCGCGAGCAGCTGCGGCACGAGGTGGAGGCGCGTGCCCGCAAGGAAGCGAACGCGTTTGCGCACCTTATCGACGCCCACGATGCCCGAGAGCTTATCCAAGCTCACCATCGTGTCGTCGCCGGCGGCGCAGGGAGTGAACGAGTGGCCGCCGCCGACGGGGCGCACGCTGCCGCCGGTGGGAAGCGTGCGAACGAGGTCGCTGACCTCATCAACCGTTGCTGGGTAGCGGAAGGAGCGCGGCGCCGTCGCCACGGAACCGGCCCAGTTGCGGAAGGTTGTGCCTCGCCGCATCATCGCAGGGTCCATCCTTTCCCTCGGTAGGTGTCCCACGTCTCGTGGGTGCCGTCGGGTCCGACGGCGATCAGGCGGTCAACGTGCTCGGTCATCTCGCCCGCTTTCGCGTGCCGGAACCAGACGAGGTCGCCCACCGAGAGGTGGTCCGAGGCGGAGCCGCGCAGCGGTGTCTGTACCTCGCCCGCCCCCTCGGTGGAGGTGTAGTGCAGTCCCTCCGGGTACACCGGCACGGGTGGACGGTCCGCAGCGGGTGGGCCCGAAGCGATCCAGCCGCCGGAGTTGACGGTGACCCAGCCCGGGCTCGGGCGCCGGGAAACGGGGCAGGCGAAGAAGGCGGCAGGGACGTGATCGACGTGGGCAAAACGGTCGAAGAGGGCGGGGGTGTAGAAGCCTGAGCCGGCCGCAAGTTCCGTAAGCGAGGAATCCCCAGCGCTGAGCTCGAGCGAACCCGTGCCCCCGCCGTTGACGAACTCTAGGTCGGCGACCTCCCGCGCGGTGTCGACGCACGCGGCGCGACGCGGCGTGAGCTGGGCCATGGAAACTCTTCGCATCTGTCGCTTGATGGCACCAGACGCGCCGGACTCGGCATCGGCGATGGAAGCGACCTGGCCCTCGTAACCCATCAGGCCGACAAGCCGCAGGCTCGGGCGCCGCGAAATGGCCACCGCGAGCGCGCGAGTGTCCTCCGGCGAGCGGACGGGGGAGCGGCGGGGACCGATGACGGCACCGGGCAAGCGCAGGGCGCAGTCAATGTCGATGGCCACCCGAACCGGCCCGGCGCCCCCCGCGGCGGAGTCGATGAGGTCGAGGTGTTCGGTGCAGTCCACCATCACGGCGATGGCCCCGCGGGATGTGGGGTCCGAGGCGAGCTCCCGCAGCGCGCGCCGGTTGACGCTGGGGTAGGCCACGACGATGTCGCGAAATCCCTCGCGTACCAGGTTGAGCGCCTCCGGCAGGGTGTAGGCGAGGATGCCGCGGAAACCGTCGTGGCTCAGTGCGCGGCGCAGAGCCGCCACGCTGCGTAGGGACTTCGAAGCCACGCGGATGGGAAGGCCGAGGGAGCGGGTGCGCATCCTGCGCGCGTTGTGGTCAAAGGCGGCGGTGTCGATGGCGGCGCACGGGGCGTCGACACGTTCGGAGTCGATGAGCGCGGAGATGGTAGCGCGAAGCTGAGGGGAGGGTGTCGGGTCCACGGTCGGCATGCCAACACCTTAGCGTCGCGAAACTAGTGGCGGGTCGCCTTTTTCTTAGGAATTGGAATTAATCATCATGTACGCCACGCGCGTCATGTGCTCGACCAGTTGCGCGCGGTACGCGGGGGCTAGCTCCTCGTCGCTGAATTGGTCGAGGGCGGAGCCCATGAGCTCCAGCCAGCGCTGCGCCTCCGCCTCGCCGATGGAAAACGGCATGTGGCGTCGCCGCAGCATCGGCCGTCCCCGCCGCTGCTGGAACGTGTGGGGCCCGCCCCAGTACTGGACGAGGAACCAACGCAGCCGATCCTCCGCGCCTTCCCAGTCATCGGCGGGGTACATGGGGCCGATGAGGTCGTCGTCCTTGACGCGGCTGTAAAACCGGTGGACCAGGGTGCGGAAGAAGTCCTCGCCCACGACGTCATACAGAGTGGTCTGCGGAGTTGCCTGGGAGGCGGCGTGGGTGGCGGAGGGAACAGCGTTGCGGGGGGTGAGGGGGATGTCCATCGGCAGGGCCATTCTTTCGAGGTAATCCGGTTGCTCCCATCTTAGGTTTCCTCCGCGCGCGGCATCTAATTGCGGCCATACTGAACCGCTTAGTCTACAATTTCCGCAAAGCCATTCGACGAAAGGATGCTGATGCCCGGGTTTTCCACCAACGCGATTCACGCCGGATATGAACCAGACAGCCTCTACGGCGCGATCAATCCCCCGATTTACGCCTCGACTACGTTTGCGCAGGACGATCTGGCGGTGACGCGCAACGGGTACGAATACACGCGGGTGGGCAACCCCACCATTACGGCGCTGGAAAAGGCTGTCGCGGCGCTCGAGGGCAGCGCGTACGCAGTGGCATTCGCCTCCGGAATGGCGGCCATCGACACGGTGCTGCGCGTCGTGTTGAAGCCCGGCGATCACATCGTCATCGGCAGCGACGCCTACGGCGGAACCTACCGCCTGATCCAGCAGATCTTCACCCAGTGGGGAGTGGAAAACTCGGTGGTGAACATGACGGACGTCGGAGCCGTCCAGGCTGCTCTGCGCCCGAACACGAAAGCCATTTGGGTGGAGACCCCCACCAACCCCGCGCTCGACATCGTCGACATCGCCGCCATTGCGGACATCAAGGGCCAGGCGACGTTGGTCGTCGACAACACGTTCGCCTCCCCCTACCTCCAGCGCCCCTGTGAATTCGGTGCAGATATCGTCGTGCACTCCACGACGAAATACATCGGCGGCCACTCCGACGTTGTGGGCGGCGTGGTCTGTGGCAACACGCCTGAGCTGGAGGAGCAGCTGCGCTTCTTCTTTGGCTGGGTCGGGGCGATCCCCTCTCCCTTTGATACCTACCTCAGCGGCCGCGGGTTAAAAACGCTTGCCGTACGCATGGAGCGCCACTGCGACAACGCCGAAGCGGTAGCCACATTCCTGGACGCCCAGGACGCCGTCGCGCGGGTCTGTTACCCGGGGCTTGAGTCCCACCCCGGCCATGAGGTGGCAGCGCGCCAGATGAAACGGTTCGGCGCAATGGTCTCGGTGGTCTTCCACACCGAGGAGCAGGCTGTTACCTTCTGTCGCTCGACCAAGCTCTTCTGTCTCGCCGAGTCGCTCGGGGGGGTGGAGAGTTTGGTGGAGCACCCCGCCACCATGACGCACCTCGCCGTGGAAGGGTCCGCGCTGGCCGTGCCGCGCGAACTGGTGCGCATTTCCGTCGGTATCGAGGATGAAGCCGATCTTATCGCGGACCTCGAGCAGGCTCTCGCGGTCGTCGCCGCCGGGGCTAAGGGGGCCCAGGCTTCCTTATCATCCTAAGCGGGCCAGGTGTGAACGTTTTATCTACGCTCTTATACACTAAACCATCTGTTATGGAAGCGGGCCTAGGTCCCTTCGGTCTCTTCGCCCCGCGCTTGTATGCGGTATTGTTTATAAATGCTCGTCGGCCCGCGATAAGACACGACAGCGCTAAGGAGTTTCCATGGGGCGCAAGCCCGCTTATGTGGCGATAGCCGAGAATCTGAGGACGCGTATTACCTCCGAGGCCCTCCGCCCGGGCAGCCGGTTACCCGCAGAGCGCGAGCTTGTCGACGAGTTCGGGGTGGCGCGCATGACGGTCCGCCACGCCTTGGACCTCTTACAGCTCGAGGGAATCATCGAGCGACGCCGCGGGCGCACCGGCGGCACGTTCGTTCGGGCGCTTCCCCCCGTCGTCGACCTCGGGGCGCACTCGGGCCTCGTTCGACAACTTACCGGGCTGGGCAAGCGTATCCATACCGCACCGATTGCCAGCGAGCTCGCAGTCCCGCCCCGCCGCGTCGCCGCCGAATTCCAGCTCGGCCCCCACGAGCTGTTATCCATGCGCCACGTGCTCCACTACGCGGATGATGTTCCCGCGTTTGCCGAAACGACCTACGCCCGGCCGGGATGCTGCTCCGTGGACGAGGGGGAGCAAGGCGGGGCCCTCTGCGACGGCACGCTCGCCGCTGCAGCGCAGCCTGGGAAGCGACGCCGCGAAGACACGCTCAACCCCGGCGTTGCCACCGATGCGGAGCGGGAGGATTTGCGCCTGGCCGTAAACGCCCCAGTTCAGCGCATTACGCGCCGTGTCTTCGAGGGCGACGAGCTTATCAGTTTTTCTGTTCTCGTTGTCCGCGCAGACGCGGCCCAGCTGCGCGTCGTCTGCGCGGTGTAGCGCCGCCCGCTTAGCTACCCGCCTGGGCGTCCACCGCGCGATTGCGCAGCGCCCGCTTGACACGGTCTTGACCTTCCAAGAGGATGCGTCGCAGCCCGGCCGGAAGGTCCTCGCGCGCGAGGAGCGCGGCAGCCTTATCGACGCCCTCCTGGCTGACCTCCCACACCGGGTAGATTCCCTCGAGCGTGCGCTGCGCCATCTCGTTCGTCAGCTCGTCCCACAACCGAGGCGCGATCTCGAAGTACTCGTCCGTGAACTCGTGCAAGCCGTCGTCGTCGAAGGTGAGGCCATCCATGAGGTAACGCGTCTCCAGGTTGGACCGCTTCCCGCCCACGATCTCCTGCCACGCCCACCGCTTGTCGGTTACCGCGCGCGCACGTAGGCGGGACACCGCTCCTTCCGAGGATGCGTCCTCAACCTCGTCGGCTGCGGACACAGGTGCAGCGCCGGCGGCGATCAGGCTGGTCAGCGCCAGCCACCGCAGCTCCCGGTTGTCGGTGCTTTCCACCAGGCGGGCGAGGTGCGCCTGTGACTCGGCATCTGGGATCAGGCGGGCAAGCGCGCGGTCGAAGATGACGGCGGGCTCCTTGCCACGGAAAGCCTCGCCCAGCAGCGCCCTGCCTTCCGCGCGCCAGGCGGGATCGACGTAGCGGCGAACGGCGGCGGACGCCTGTGCCAAAAGGCGTTCCTGCACGGACGGCTGGTCTTCGCCGGCCGCGAAGCGCGCGACCAGACGGACGAACTCGCGCGCGGGGAGCGTCCCGCCCCGCGCGGACTCCCACGCGGCTGACCAGCACAGCGTGCGGGCGAGGGGGTCGGCAACCTCCCCCAGGTGGGCAAGGACGAAGGTCATGTGCTCAGGGGTGAGGCCCATCAGGCAGTAGGTGAGGTCCTCGTCGTTGACCAAGGCGAGGTCGTGGGCCACGCCGGCGAACTCGGGTACCTCCGTGCGATCCCCGGTCACGTCCACCTCGGTGTGGTGGGTGCGGACAACGTGGCCGTCGACAAGCGAATACAAGCCCACGCCGACCCTATGGGTGCGCATCACGTCGGAGTCCTGAACGATGGTGAAGGAATCGCCGGTGATCTCGGGCGTGAGGCGGGAGACGCCCGTCGTTCGCAGCCATTGCTGCGACCAGGTAGACAGGTCGCGTCCGCTGGCGCGCTCGAGGGCACCGAGTAGGTCGGCGAAGGTGGCGTTGCCAAAGGCGTGGTCGTCAAAGTGGGCACGCACGCCGGCGAAAAACGCGTCGCGGCCCACGTAGGCCTGGAGCTGCTTGAGGACCGAAGCGCCCTTGGCGTAGGTGATGCCGTCAAAGTTCTGCTCGGCGGTTTCGATGTCTGGGGCGTCAGCGGCGATGGGGTGGGTCGAGGGGAGCTGGTCCTGCTCGTAGGCCCACGCCTTTTCCACCGCGGCGAAGGTCACCCACGCGTTGGGGTACTCGCCGATTCCGGTCTGCGCGACTGCGGCAGACCAGGTGGCGAAGGACTCGTTGAGCCACAGGTCATCCCACCACTGCATGGTGACAAGGTCGCCGAACCACATGTGCGCCATTTCGTGGAGGATGGTGTCATTGCGGCGCTCGATGCGGTAGGGCGTGGGCTCGGAGGTGAACACGTACTCGTCGCGGAAAGTCACCGCGCCGGCGTTTTCCATCGCGCCCATGTTGTACTCGGGGCAGAAGATCTGGTCGTACTTGCCAAAGGGGTAGGGGCGCCCAAAGTTGGCGTGGTAGTAGGCAAAACCGTCCTTCGTCTGCTGGAAGACGCGCTCATAGTCCAGGTGCTCCATGAGCGAAGCGCGGGCGTAGAGGCCGAGTGGGATCCGCGATTGCTCGTCGGTGTAGAGGTCCGTGACGTGCTCGTACTCGCCAGCGCATACTGCAACGAGGTAAGGCGACAGCGGGTACGTGATCTCGCAGGACCAGGTGTTGCCCTCCCTGGTAGCTTCCTCGTTGAGCACCACGACGTACTTCTCCGGCGCGGTGACCTTCACAGAGTAGGTCCCCTTGAGGTCTGGCTGATCGAAGCAGGCGAACACTTTCATCGCGTAGGCGGGCTCGAACTGGGTGTAGAGGTACTCCTTGCCGTCTGCGGGGTCGACGAAGCGGTGGAGGCCCTCCCCGGTGTGGTTGTACGAGATGGTGGCGTCGACGACCAGTTCGTGCGTGCCGTCGACAAGCGAAAGTGCCCGCCCCTCGACCTCGTGGCCGTCAAGGGTGGCCGTGAAGCTGTCAGCGAGGAGGTCAAAGAAGGTCTCGCCGGCACCCGACGTGAAGCGGACTGTCGTACGCGACGTGAAAACCTCGCTGCCGGTGATATCCAGCTCGATGTCGTAGTGGATGTCGCGGATCAAGGCCGCTCGTTCGTTCGCGTGGGCACGCGTCAGGTTCGTCTTCATGCGGACCAATCTACTCGGGCACTCACAGCACTAGAGATGGCTAGGGTAGAAGCATGGCTGAGAAACTAACGTTTTGGTTCGACGCAACCTGCCCCTTCTGCTGGCAGACCTCCCGCTGGATGAAGGAAGTAGAAAAGGTCCGCGACGTCGAGATCGACTGGGTGCCCATGTCGCTCAGCGTCCTTAATGATGGTCGCGACCTGCCCGCCGATTACGCCGCGGCGATGGAAGCCGCCTGGGGTCCCGCGCGCGTCTTCGCCAGGGTCAAGCAGGACCACCCCGAGTCCGTCGACGCGCTCTACACCGAGATGGGTACCGCCATCCACCCCGGTGGCAACGGCGGGCGGCAGGGCTCCGGCGCCTACGACGACATCATCGCCGAGGCGCTGAGGAACCAGGGGCTGCCCGCGACCTTGGCGGAGGTAGCCAACACCTCGGACGCCGACGACCTGCTGCGCGGTTACCACGCCACCGCGATGGAGGCAGTCGGAGACGAGGTTGGCACCCCCGTTCTCAAGCTGGGTGACACCGCGTTCTTTGGGCCCGTCATCACCCGCGTCCCTACCGGCGAGGAGGCAGGGTCGCTTTTCGACGCCACCGTGCAGCTGTCCAGCTTCCCCTACTTCTTCGAGCTGAAGCGATCCCGCACCGAATCGCCCCAGTTCTAAGGAAGTAGGTTTAGACGTATGCGTATTTACTTGGGAGCGGACCACGCCGGCTTCGAGCGGAAAAACCAGATCGCCGAGCACCTGCGTGGGCAGGGCCACGACGTGATCGACTGCGGGGCCTTCGCATACGACGCCGCCGATGACTACCCGGCCTTTTGCATCGCCGCAGCGGAGGCGGTCGTGGGCGACCCCGGGTCCCTCGGCATCGTCCTCGGCGGCTCGGGAAATGGCGAACAGATCGCCGCCAACAAGGTCACGGGCGCGCGCTGCGCTCTCGCTTGGTCAGAGGAGACGGCCCGGCTTGCCAGGGAGCACAACAACGCCCAGCTCATCGGTATCGGCGGGCGCATGCACACCGAGGAGGAGGCGCTGCGCATCGTGGACGCGTTCGTCGCCCAGCCCTGGAGCGACGAGGAGCGCCACCAGCGCCGCCTCGATATCGTGGCCGACTACGAGGCGACGGGGATCGCGCCCGAGGTGCCGAAAGCCTAGCCGGCCTCACCAGCCCGCGAAAAGGCGCTCGAGGCGCTGGGGGGCGTCGAGAAGCGTCAGGCCCATCTCCTCGCCGCGGGAGCCCTCGCTTGTCGACGCCAACGCCCTGGCCCGCGCCGCGACGGACGAAGTCCCATCCGGGAGGGAACGGGAGCGGTCAGTGGCGCTGCGGTAGAACGCGACCGGGTCCGTGAGAGACCAGGGCCGGCGGAGGGTCACGCGGATCCGCTCACCGGCGGGGACGCCTGCAGATACGCGCGGGTCCGCGGCGAAGAGCGGGGGGACGGCGGGGGTGTAGACGTGGGCGTCGATGCGCAGCCACGACGCTATGACGGCCTCGCACACCCCGGGTACGGGGAAATCTGGAACGACGACAGCGACGTCCGCGGTGTCGAAGACGACGCCCGCGGGCCGGGCAAGCGGGTGAGTCACGCGCCGGGCGAGGGCCGCCGTCTCCACGTTCTTCACGCGGGCCTCCTCGCTGGCGGTGGGGTGGCGCTTGCCGAAGTCCACCTCGGCGTGCGTCGCCGTGGCGCCAGGCTCGTGGGCGAAGGTCGCGCCGCTGTTCCATGCCCGCCAGCCGAACTCCCAGTCCTCCCCGCCGTAGCCGACGAAGGAGTCGTCGAACCCGCCGAGCTCGGAGAAAAAGGGTCGCGAGCAGGTCAACACGGCGGAGATGATGTAGCGCCATGAGGTGTCGTCGGCGTCGCTCAGGTGGTGCGTGCGCGCCCAGGCGTCGGCAAGCCAGCCGGGCTCGGCGCGCTCTGGGCCCGTAAAGCGCGTCCCCACGACGATGGCCCGCTCGTCCCGCTGCACGTGGGCAACGACCGCGGAGAGGTAGCCCGGGGAGGGGACGGTGTCGCCGTCGAGGAAGGCGAGCACTGAACCGGTTGCGCGTCGCGCCCCGAGATTGCGGGCTGCGGCGGCGCGGAACCCGAGGTCTTCCTGGGCCACGACGACCGCGTCCCGCACACGTGGTAGCTGCGCGGACCCGTCGTCGGCCACCACGATCTCGACCCGCCCCGGGTAGTCCTGGGCGCGAACGCCGGCGACGACTTCAGCAAGGCCGGCCGGGTTGTTGTAGTGCGGGATGACAACGCTTACGTCAGGCCACACGCCGCCCACGCCTTCCGCCACTCCTCGGCGACCTCTACCCAACCGTAGACGGGGGGTTCCACCACCTGCGGCTCGAAGGCCTCCGTTGCTGCGGCCCAATCCCCGTCCGCGACCAGCGTGACGCGCCCGGGCAACCATTCGTCGATCTCGCGGGTGTAGGCGGAATCGGTGGCCAGCACGGTGCGGCCCGCGCCCAGCCACGTCATCAGGGACCCGGAGGCGGAAAAGTGCCGGTGCGCGCAGACGGGCACTTCGGTGCGTCCCATTTCCACGGCGAGTTGGGCGTCGTCAATCCAGCCGGTGATTTCCGCGTAGGGGGCGAGGCGCTTGGCCCAATCCTCGTGGCCAGGGGAGACCGACCCGAGAAAGCGCAGGGTGTGGCTGCCCCCGAGCGAGGAGATGAGATCCTCGTGCCCCTTGCCGGGGTAGAGGTAACCCAAGACGCCGACGGTTCCGGGTACGGGGTCAAAAGTGGACTCGATCCGCGGGATGGGCAGGCGGATGACCGTGGGGTCGCCGTCGAAGAAGGAGGCCTCGTGGCGCGAATTGACGACGGCCAATGTCGCCGCGTCGGCCACGCGCCGGTAGGCGGCGGCGCGCCGGGAGAATCGGTCCTCGCCTTCCTCCGGTTGCGGAATGTCATGCAGGCTGATGGAAAAGGGGCGATCGCCGAGGCGTGCGAGGAGAGCGTCAACGGCATCTGCGGGGGAGGGGCCGAGGAGGTGGTCGGTGAACGTGACGTGCACGGGGCCGCTGGGAAGCGGGTTGTCGCTAAACGTCTCTTCGCGCAGGACGGGGGCGTTCACGGCCTCGGCGAGCGCGAGCGCGTAGGCGGTGACCCCGTGGGTGGAGGGGCCGACGATGAGATGGTTCACGCGGCGAGCCCCAGCGCTGCGATGCGATCGGCGTGGCGCACCATGCCGTGGGCAACTAGCCGCGGCCGCTGGTGGTAGAAGTCGAGCTGCTCTGCCTCGATCTCGGCGCTGTCGACCTCGCCGGTGCCGCGCCGCGTCCACGATCGACGGCCCGGGTCCGCTACCCCTAACGCGGCCGCCGCGGCGGCATCGATCGGGGCGTCGAGCTCGTCGAGCATCTCGTAGCCCGGGAGTGTGACGGGCGCCATGCACCCCAGCGCGTCGAGGACCCCACTCGCGAGGACGGCAAGGGTCTCGTTGTCGGGGTGGTTGACGGTGTGCCACACGGGTGAGGTGTCCAGGTACGACGACACCTCCACCGAACCGTGACGCCGTTCCCGCGAGCGGATCTGTTCAACCGACATGGCCGCGACGCGCCGCAGCTGCTCCGCGGAGACCGGGCCGCCGGCCGGGGTTTCACTCCCGCGCGCGGCGGCCACCAGAATCCTCAGGTCGTGGTAGGGGACGACCGGCGGGTTGAGGGACGGGTCGTCGGGGTCACGGATGATCGCTTGGTAGGGCATCAACCCGTCGTAACGCAACACCGGCACAACGACGTGGCGCGCGCCGCGGGGAAGGTGCCGGATCATCTCGGAGGTACCGACGGGCAGGCCGCGGTATCGGTCGCGGATCGGCTGCGTCACAAGAACGTCGGTGTGCCTCAAACGGTCCGTGAACCACGCCATGTCGGATTTCTCGAGCTCGTGAACCGGCGCAATGCGCTGGGAGTCGAATTCACCGGTGCTGGAAAGGAGGCGGCGGAGAGACTCGGCCTGGCAATTTCCTACGACGGTGAGGGTTGGCATGGCCCTTATCTAACAACGGAATCAACCCCCCGTACAAACGAATGAGGGGTCGCTTATATTGAAATGGTGCTTATCCGTGAACGAGCCGCGAGGGTGCTGTCTATTCCAGCGGCGCACCCATACGCGCAGGCAGTCCGACCCGCGTGGGTGAGCTATCTGCCTGACCCGGATATGGGTGGCCACTGGTGGCCGCACCCCGCGCTCGAGGCGGAGTACTGGCGCTCCACGGAATTCGACGGTATCGACGGTATCGACGGTATTGACGGTATAGACGGTATCGACGCAGTACACATCCACTTCGGCTACGAACACCGCACACCCGAGCAAATCGCCGAGCTCGTTGACGCCCTCGCGACGCGGGGCATTCCGCTCGTCGTCACGGCCCACGATCTGGATAACCCGCACCTCGAGCAGCAAGCGGATCATCACCGCAGGCTGTGCACGCTGATCGACGCCGCGGCGGCAACCATCACGCTGACCCAGTGCGCGGCGGATCGCCTCGCCCGGGACTTCGGCGCCCGCGACGTCCACGTCATACCTCATCCGCGAGTGGTTGACCCAGCCTTGGCTCCGCACCCTGCTCAGCGCTCGGGGGTTGGCGTATTTCTCAAATCGCTGCGCTCCAACGTGGTCGCGGACCCGGCCTTTTACCTGGCGGTCGCCCGGCGCGTTCCCCTCACCGTCTACGTCCACGACACCGCCGCCACCCGCGAATTGCGCGCCGAACTATCCGGGCAGCACAACATCACCGTGCGCGTCCACGAGCCCTTCAGCGACGCCGAATTGTACGCCGAGGTTGCCTCGCTGACGACGTGTCTGCTGCCCTACACCCGGGGCACTCACTCGGGCTGGTTGGAGATGTGCCGGGATTTGGCCACCACCGTCGCGGTGCCTGACTGCGGGTGCTACGCCGACCAAACGGACACCCCGGCCGCCGTGGCGGTGTACCCCGTGGGTGACGGGGAGGCGGCGGCGAGGGCCGTCGAGAAGCTCTCTGCCCTTGGAACCGCGGAGTACTCCGGAGACCGCGCTGCCCAGCTCCGTGACATCGTGGAGGCTCACGCGCAGATTTACTCCGCGGTGATGCGATGACCGTAGTCTTGTCTGCCGGGGTAAAAACCCGCGGCATAAGGAGACGCCGCGTGGCGTTTATCGGCCCGGCCCGCTACCCGGTGCGCGAACCCTTTGCCGGAGGGCTCGAGGCGTTTTGCCACATTACGGTCAATGAGTTGCGCGACCTCGGGCACACGGTGGATTTCTTCGCCGCCGGCGGCTCCGACGGGAACGTGAAGGAATTCGAGCTGCCCGGGGTGAACTGGGGGGACCGTGCCGCCGACGCCTCCGACACCACCTACCCCGAGGGGGGCAAGGAACGCGAAGACGCGGCTTTCGCCGAGCTGCGCCGGTTGCTCGTGCAGCGCGGGTATGACGTCGTGCATAACAACAGCCTGAACCCCTTCATGTTCCCCGGTGAGCACTCGCCCGAGCCCCTGCCCATGATCACCACCTTTCACACCCCGGAGCTGCCCGAGGTGCGCGGCGCTATCCTCGCCGCGGGTGCGCGAGCCGGGCGGTTTACCGCGGTGAGCCGCCTCACCGCATCTGACTGGCGCATTCCGCAGCCGATCGCGGTGATCCCCAACGGCGTGAACGTCGAGCGGTGGATCCCGGGGCCGGGCGGGCCCTGCGCGGTGTGGTTCGGGCGCCTTGTCCCGGAAAAGGGTCCTCACCTCGCTATCGACGCCTGCGCGATGCTCGGGCTGCCGATCTTGCTGGCGGGACGCAAGGGCGACCACGGTTACTTCGAACGCGAGCTCGCGCCCCGCCTAACCGGTGGCCACGCGCGGTGGCTCGGGGAGTTGTCCCATGCCGAGCTGCGTCGTCTGGTGGGGAACTGCGCTGTCTCGCTGGTGACGCCCCGCTGGCAGGAGCCGTTCGGACTCGTCGCGTTTGAGTCGATGGCCTGTGGCACCCCCGTCGCCGCCTTCGACCGGGGTGGCCTGGGTGAACTGCTGCGGCACTCGCCTGCGGAGTTGGCTACCCCCGACGACGTCTCCTCCCTCGCCGCCGCCGCTTTGCGGGCGCTGTCCCACGACCGCGTGGCGGTCCGCCAGTGGGTGGTGCGCAACCACAGCCTGCGCCGCACGGCGCTGCGATACGCCCAACTCTACGAGGAGGTTGCCGTCCAATGAGCCTGACCATCGGCATGTACGCCCACCACCACGGGTCCGGGCACATCCAGCGCTGCCGCGAAATCCAACGGGAGCTGCGCGAGCTCGGACACACCGCCGTCATCCTCTCGACGCAACCGAGCGCGGACATCGTCCTACCCGATGACGCGGGCCACGGCCAGTCCGGCCGGGCCATGACAGCGGGCGGCTCCCTCCACTACGCGCCGTATGACAACCGGGGCCTGCGGGAGCGCTATGCCATCATCGCCCAGTGGATCGCGGAGAACGACCCGGATGCGTTCTACGTCGACGTCTCCGTCGAAGTAGGCGTATTCGTAAGACTGACGGGTGTGCCCGTCATTTCCCTGGCCATGCCGGGTCTGCGCGACGACGCCCCCCACGAGCTTGCCTACGCTCAGTCCGACGCCATTGTCGCCGCTTGGCCGTCGTGGGTATCTACCCCGCGCCACCTTGCTCAACACGCGTCGCGTCTGCATCCCGTCGGCGGGATCTCGCGGCTTCGCCCCAACCCGGACGTGTCACGCGATCCACGCCGCATCGTCGTGATGGCTGGGATGGGCGGCTCTACGTGGGAGCCGGAGGATTGGCGCGCGGTGCAACGAGCCTGCCCCGACTACAGCTTCATCTTCTTGATGGGGGACAACCGCGTCGACGACCCGACGGACATTCTCTGCGGAGCCGGTGTCGTTGTCACCGCAGGCGGCCAGAACTCCGTCGCGGACCTCGCCGCCACGCGCACACCCGCCATCGTCTTGCCCCAGCCGCGGCCCTTCATCGAGCAAAAGGCGGCGGCGCGTGTCTTGGGTGAGGAGGGTTTGGCAGTTGTCGCAGAGTCTTTCCCCCCAGCCGAGGAATGGCCAGGCCTCATCCGCCAGGCGGAGGACCTCGCCGCGGATTGGTCGCGCTGGGAGACTGAAGGGTCGGCGCGCCGGGCGGCGCAGGTCATCGCGGACGTCGCCCACGACCCGCGGCACGCCTCGACGGCGGTGGTGACCCTGGCGGATCGCTCCCGCAGCGCCCACCTGACTCACCAGGTCAACCTCCTGCCGGAGGGGGCCGACCATATCACTTCGGCGCTCGCCGACCGTGAAGCACTGGTCAAGGCCGTACCGAAGAGCCACGTCATCGACGCCCCCAGCCGAAACCTCGCGGCGGCGCGCAACGCGGGGGCGCGCGCCGCGATCGAGCGCGGTAACGACCACCTGATCTTCCTCGACGCTGACTGCGCAGCCTCCAACGACCTAGTCTCGCGCTACTCCGACGAGCTCGTCCGCCATCCCGACGCCGTCCTCGCCGGACCGGTGACCTACCTAAACCCAGGGGAGCTGCGCACGACAAACCCCGACCCGCATCCCGCCCGCCCGAACCCGCCGCGCGGGGAAACGCTGCCCGCCGAAGATTACAACCTGTTCTGGTCTCTGTCCTTCGCCGTGACGGCCCAAACCTGGGAGCGCATCCTCGGCGCGTTCGGCGGTTTCGACACCCGCTTCCAGGGATACGGCGGGGAGGACACCGACTTCGCACGTAACCTGGAAAAGCACGGTTTTGAGCTGCTGTGGGTGGGCGGGGCGCACGCTTACCACCAGTGGCACCCCGTCTCCAGCCCGCCGTGGGAGCACCTCGACGACATTCTCGCCAACGCAGCCTACTTCCACACCAAGTGGGGGAGCTGGCCGATGGAGGGGTGGCTAGAAGCGTTCGCCGAGGCAGGGGCCATTTCGCTTGTCGACGGCGCCTGGGTCCGCACCGGTTAAGCGAACATCCCCTCGCCGACGAACCCCTCAGCACCCACTCCTGGGGGGATGAGGTAGGTGCCAGTGTTCGTTGTCTTCAGGTACTCGGTGAACATCTCGTCGCGGGACATGGACCGGTGGACCGTCGCAAAGCGATCGGGCGTGCGGGTAAAGGCGACGAAGAACAACCCGGCGTTGAGGCGGCCTTGTTCCGAGGAGCCGTCGACAAAGTTGAAAGGCCTGCGCAGCATGCGGATCCCGCCATTCTGGTCCGGGTGCACGTTGTAGAGGTGGGATTTGTGGTCGATGACGGGCACACCGCGGGCGTTCGTGGCGGCGAAGTCGGGCTCGTCGAACTCGCTCGTTCCGGATAAGGGGGCGCCTTCCGGCTTGTCGCGCCCGGTGACTCGTTCTTGCTCGGACAGGCGCAAAGTGTCCCAGATCTCAATGTTCATCTGGATGCGGCGCACCGTCATGTAGGTGCCTCCTGCGGCCCAAGGCTGGGAGGATTCGGCGGGGATCCACACGTGCTCGGCCAGGGCGTCGGTGTCCTCAGCCTTGATGTTGCGCGTTCCATCCTTCTGACCGAAGAGGTTACGGGGTGTGGACTGGGCCCCGGAGGTGGTGCCTGCCCGGCCGAACCCCACCTGCGACCAGCGCAGCGCGGCCGTTGGCACCGCGAGCCGGGTCAGATTGCGGATGGCGTGGCTGGCCACCTGGGGGTCGTTGGCGCACGCCTGGACGCATACATCGCCCTCGGACGCGGCTTGGTTGAGGAAGTCGTTGGTCATGGTGGGCATGGCCGTAAACTCCCCCGGGAGAGACTGGCGAAGACCCAGCGACTCCCGGAAGAACGACCGCCCGAAGCCGAAAGTGAGGGTCAGGGCGGCTGGGCCTAGGTCAGACGCCTCCCCGGAGTCGTCTGGTGGGAAATTCGCGCCACCGCCAAACGAGCCCTTGGCGGACACGTCGCCACCGAGGGCGAGACGGCGAGCCGCGGCGGTCCACCGCATGAGCAGGTCGATGACGTCCGCGCGGTCCACGTCGGCGGCGAGGTCATAGGCCGCGAAGTGCAGGTTGTTCTGCATCGGGGTGACAATGCCCGCCTGGTGCTCACCCGTGAAGTCAACGATCAGCTCTTCCGGGGAGGTCTGTGCTGCGTGCGTCGAGCCCGACCGCGAGCAGGCGGTCAAACCGGACCCTGCCGCCCCGGCCGCGACGGCGGAGGCCCCACCCAGCGTGAGGAAGCGCCGGCGGTTCAGCTTCATCGGTGGATGCCTCCCTAAATGCCCAGGACGGTTCCGGTGAGCTGGCTCAGCGGCTCGCGCAACGCGTCGATCGCGCGGGTGAGCTCCGCCTGCTGGCCAGCATTGACCTCGGTGTAGTCGGGGAACCCCCCCTGTTCTGCGGAGCCGTACTTGTTCAGCAGTTCTTGGACGGCGTCGAAGCGCGTGGTGATGTCGTCGACAAGCTTCGTACCCTCCTCACCTCGGTCGGCGGCGATGGGTGCGACAAGGTCGAACGCGATGCGCGCGCCCTCGAGGTTCGACTGGAAGTCATAGAGGTCCTTGTGGCTCCACCAGTTTTCCTCCCCGGTGACCTTGTTGGTCGCGATCTCTTCGAGCAGGCCGATTGCGCCGTTGGAGATGGTGTCGATGGTGACGTCGTTGTTCTCCGCAAAGTTCGCGTCGCGCACAAGACTTTCCAGGGTCTCGACATCACTCACAAGCTGGTCGGCGATCTTTTGGCGCTGCTCGCGTGTCGACGGCGCCCAGTCCAGGCGGGCCGGCGACCCGTCGGCGTTGGTCGCGTCTTCGGCGGGAACCCACAGGTCTTTTTCGATCCGGTGGAACCCGCGCCACTCGGTGAAGGACGGGTCCTCGGCTGCCAGGTGATCGGCCTCCGCGATGTAGTCAATCTCGCGGTAATCGATCTTCGCGTCGAGGATGCCCAGGGCCTCAGCGAGAGGCTCGATGCGCTCGTAGTGGACGCGGGTGGCGGGGTAGAGTTCCCTCGCTCGGTCGTCCTGCCCCGCGGCGTAAGCGGCTGCGAATTCCTGCACCGCGGGGACGAGTGCGGCCACCTCGTTCTGGGTGAACTGGGTGTAGGAGGTCACGGCGGCGTCAAAACGCTCTTGATCGTCAGCGTCAACGGCAATCGCCTCGCCGGTCACGGTGAAGGCCGCTTGGCCGACGTTCGGGCCGCGCAGGCCCGGCTTGCACGCCGTGTAGTAGTTTCCCGGTGCCAAGGAAACGGTGAGGCTTGCCGTCTCACCTGGGGCGATGTTTTCTCGCTCGGCGACGACACGCAGTCCGTCGTCAGCGAGGAGGTAGAACTCTGTGATTTGGCTGCCCTCGTTCTTAATGGAAAACGTTCGTGCGCCACTGTCCGCGGAGGTGGCCGACACCTCGCACTTGTCGGAAGTGGCGGTCACGGTGAGGTCACCGCCAGAGGAGTTTTCGACACACGAGGCGAGGGGGAGGGCGGCAGCGCCAACGGCGAGGAGGGAAGCAATTCGCTTCACGGGGAGAAGTCCTTTCGGCAGGGATTAGGAAGGGGAATGAGTGAGGGTGCGCAGGCTGGCAACGGCAGGCTCGTGCCGGGGAGCGTCCTCCTCGGCACGAAGGTGGCGGATGAACTTCGGCACGACGACCGCGAGGTATGTCAGCCACGCGACCACTTGGAGCCAGCTCATCTTCGGCTCGAATCCCGTGATGGCCTGGAGGAACGTCGCTGTGAAACCGGCGGGGTCAAGCGAGCCTTCGAGGTTGAACGCCCACCCAAAGGGGAACGACGCCATCCAGAAGGGGTAGGTGGCAAAACCCGTGAGAACCTCGCCCGTCCGCGGGTGCGTCGGCGCGATGGGCGCTCCGGAGAAGGGGCCGGGCAGAAGCTGGGCCTCCTGCAGGTCGTGGATGGCGTACGCCAAGACCCCAGCGGCGACCACAATGAGCAGGGCCGAGGAGACCGCCAAGAAGGCGGACATGCGGATGGTCAGAGCACCGCGGTAGATCAGCCATCCCAGCCCGACTGCGACGGCGATTCCCAGGAACGCGCCCGTCACGGCGGTGGGTTTGACCACCCACCCCCACATCAAGAGGGTCAGCTCCAGGCCCTCCCTGGCGACGGCGATAAACGCCACCCAGAACACAGCACGTGACCCGGTTTTCAACGCCGTGCCGGCCTTGGCGTCGAGGACGCGGCGCATGGTGCCGCGCTTGTTTGACATGGACAGCACCATCCCCGTGATCATCGCCACCGCGACGAGCGAGAGGATGCCACCGATCGCTTCCTGGGCCTTGAAACTCAGCCCGTAGCGACCAAACGTGAGTAGCGCTCCGAGGCTGGTGCACAACGCTGCGGCGAGAGCCACACCGAGCCAGACCGAGTGCCGCGCGCTGGAGGCGCCCCGGCGCTGGATGGCGGCAAGGAGAATACCGACGATGAGCGAGGCCTCGAGGCCTTCGCGCATGCCGACGAGAAAAGCGGCGATAAACATGCTGCGGGTTGTCCTCCGACGTGCGGAAAGGTTCCGCGCCCCAGCGCCTAGACAACAGTGGTGCGGAACCCGGAACAAGGGGTCCGGGTTAGTGTAGGACAACCTTAACGCCATTCCAACCGCGGGCCGTTCTACCTGTTCGTCACCGTCCCGCTCAGGCGCGCCAGTGGGGCGATCACAACGGGCCGTGCTGCCCACACGGCAAGTCCAGTCAACGCGGCCGCGACGACGAAGACGACGGTGCCGGTCCAGTCTGCGGAGTACACCGAGGGGTCGATGTCACCCCGCGCGGCGAACATAGCGTTCATGTTTCTGCGCAGGCCGGTGAGCACGACCAAAAGGACGTGCACCACGATGAAGACAAGGAAGAACACCATCGTTGACACGTGTGCTTTTCGGGCGATTCGCACGGGAATGACACTCCAGGACCGCGGCCACCACGGGCTCATCCGCAGCCCTGAAAGAGCGGCCAGGGGGGCCGCGAGGAATACAACCGCACAGTACGTGAGCTCTTGGAGAGCGTTGTAAGTCACCCAGCCGTTTTCTACCGGCCACCGCAGAGAGAGGTACTGCAGCCCCGCCGAGACAGCATGAGGGACGACCTCCCAGCTGGTGGGGACGAGGCGCATCCACTGACCGGTGGCGAACAGCAGCACGTAAAACACCGCTCCGAGCGCTAACCACGCGATGTCGAGGCAGAGGTGGAGCCACAGGGTCAGAGATACCTTCCGCTTCGGGTCGCTGCGCGGCGCCCACAACGCCTCGGGCCGGGCTTCGGACCTGACCCCCAGGCCCGTCTTGACGATGAGAGCCATCAAGAACATGTTGAAGAAGTGCGCCCAGTTCAACCACGCGGGCAGGCCGACGGGGGCACCGGCTGGAAGCGGCTGCTCCCCGGTGTACCGCGACGTAAACGACGCCCCCGTATCCGTGCCGATGAACCAGCGGGCCACCCCAACCGCGACCGCGAACACGGCCACGGCCGCGAGCGCGCTCAGAAGGATGCGGGGCCATCGCTTCTCGACGCCACCGCGGCCGGCCCCCGCCGCATCGTCCGGCGCGGGCGCCTCGGCGGTTGCTCCTTCGCGGTGCGGGATCACGGTCTCGGGCTGCGCGGGCGCCTCGAGTACCTCCGCGTGCACGACGCGGTCGGGGACGCGCAGCATGACATGGGCCGCGGGTGGGAACGGCTCCCCGCCGGGTACACGCGGTAGTCCGCGACGCAGGGCGACGGCGGTCAGCTCGGAGGCGTGCGGCTCGGGGGAGCGAACCGGCGAGAGGTCCGGCTCTAGCGGCGCGTCCGGAAGCGTTACGAATGAGCCCTCCGGTGGCCAGGGGGTCCCACCCGGGACGCGCGGCAAACCGCGGCGAAGATTGACCTGCACGTTTGTCCTCCTCTATCGCTCTCTATCGCTCTCTAACGCTCTGGTGGGCGCGCTTGGTGATTTCGGAAATCAGGGCGGGGACGACGTCGAAGATGTCACCCACCACGCCGAAGTCCGCAAGTTCGAAGATCGGGGCGTCAGGGTCGTTGTTGATCGCCACGATGGTGTCCGCAGTCTGCATACCCACTACGTGTTGCACCGCTCCCGAGATGCCGACACCGATGTAGAGCTTGGGGCTGACCAGCACACCGGTCTGCCCGATCTGGGCTTCGTAAGGTACTTGGCCCTCGTCTACGGCGGATCGGGTAGCGCCGACGGCCGCCCCGAGGGTGTCCGCGAGTCCCCCAACCAGCTCTTCGAAGTTATCGGCGTCCCCGAGAGAGACGCCCCCTGCGACGACTTTGTCCGCGGTGACGAGATCGGGGCGGGGCGAGGTGCGCTCGACGTCAACGACCTCGGTGACTTTGGCCACCCGGGCACCCGATGCCATGACCAAAAGTTCTTCGACAGCAGGCTCCGCTGCCGTGGCGCGGGTTTCGATGGCCCCGCGGCGCACCGTAATCACAGGCGCGGAGTGCGTCGCCGCGGCCACGGTGGTGAAGGCGCCGCCGTAGTTCGAGTGGTCCGTGATGACCCCCTCCGCGTCCCGTCGCACACCGACCACGTCGGCGAGCAGGGCCAACCCGCGACGTGCGGCGAAACGTGCCGCGGCGTCGCGACCACGCACGGAGTGTGAGAAAACAACGGCGGCAGGGTGAAGCTCCTCGAAGGCGGCCGCGGTGGCGTCGACAAGCGAAGCCCCCTCGGCGCTCAGGACGCGAGAAGCGCCGCTGCGGCCGAGCTCCGCAGCGTGAGCAGGGGTGAGGGTGAGCGCAACCGGCACGCCGATCGCGCTGGCGGCCCCGATTAGCTCTGCGGCGGAGGCATCGAGCTCGCCGCTTTCGCCGTACGCGGGGTCGGGTACAACGAGAACGGGTGCGTGTGCAGGCGTGGTCACGGGCGTCTCCTTAGATGAAGTTCTTCTCGGCCAAGAAGTCGGCGAGCTTAGCCGCCGCTTGGGAGTTTCCGTCGATGATCTCGCCCCGCCCGCGGGCGGGGCGCTTGGCGGCGTCGATTACGATGGCCCGCGCGGGCGTCCAATCCTCCGGGTCAATGCCTAGGTCCGACAGGCCCACCGCGTGAATCTCCTTCTTCTTCGCGGCCATCAGCCCCTTGAAGTTGGCAAATCGCGCATCCGGGAACTCGTCGGACACAGCGACCACTGCGGGCAACTCGGCCTCAAGCTTGACGACGGCGCCGTCACCCGCCTGGGTCGCCCGAACGACACCGCCGGCGACCTCGAGCTCGGTGAGGTTGGTCAGCGCGGGAACGCCAAGCATCTCAGCGAGGAGAGACGCAACTACTCCACCCGCGCCGTCCGAAGAGCTTGCACCGGCGACGACGAGGTCATAGCCGTTCCTCGTGATCAGTGCGGCGAGCACCTCGGCCGTGAGGGTGTAGTCCGCGCCCACGAGCGCGTCGTCGGTAACGAGGTAGGCCTCTGCCGCGCCCATGGCAATGCCCTTGCGAATGCTGCCGACCGTCGACTCGGGCCCGACGCTCAGAATCTCCACTGTCGCGTCTCCGTCGGGGTGGGCCTCCGCGACACGCAGCGCTGCCTCGACCGCGCGTTCCCCGACCTCGTCGGCGACTACATCGCCGGTGCGGTCGGTCAACCCCGTCTCGAGGTTGAGCCCTCGGTCGCCGTACGTGTCGGGCACTTCTTTCAGCAACACGGCAATGCGCATCGCGGCTCCTTTTCCATCTGGGCTCATTCGGGGAGGCAGAACGCCCAGATTGTACCGCCTGGCGTAGACAGGCAGCGAGCAGCGGGTTATTGCGCGACGAAAGAGGCCAGGCGCGACTGAATGATGTCCACCGCTTCGTCGACAATGCGGGGGACGAGCTCCGCGCACGTCGGGATGTCGTTGATCAAGCCCTGGCACAGGCCCACGGTCCACACACCGGCCTCGATGTCACCGGTCTCGTACACCGTGCGGCCGCGCGCCCCGGCGACGAGGTCGCGGATGTCGGGGAACTGCGCCCCAGCATTGAGCTTCTCGACGACCTCACGTGAGACCCCGTTCGTGGCCACGCGAGAGGTGTTGTTGAGGGTGTGCGCAAGATGAGCTCCGTGTCCAGCTCGCTGCGGCGGACAATCTCCTCTTTCACATTCCGGTGAACGGGGGCCTCCTCGGTACAGAGAAAACGGGTACCACGTCGGTTTTCTCCTGGCCACGCCCTGTACTCGTCATACCTGCGACGATTAGGCGCGCCACCAGCCCAGGCCATCAACCGGGTTCGTGTTAAAAGTCGAATCCCCCAAAATCGAAACCATCGCCGCCGCCGAAATCAAAGCCACCGTCGAAGAAGCCGTCGCCACCCGCGTCGGCGGCGAAGTCACCTCCGTCGCCCATATCGCCACTATCTCCCATATCTCCCGCGTCCCCGGCATCGCCTGCGTCGACATCCGAACCGAAGTCGCCAGACTCGAACTCCGCCGGAGAGGGGGTACCGGCCATCCCCGCAAACATCGCCGAGTAGAGCATCATCGAGCTCGCCGCCCACATACCAGTCATCATCGCCGGCGCCCACCATGCCACGGAGTACCAACCGGCCGGAACCGGGCGACCCGCCACTGCGCCACCGGGGTAGTAGTGCGGCGTCTGTTCGGATGCCCGGGGCGACGCGGTCACCGTGGTGCCGTCTTGCTGCGTAATTGTTCGCTCTTCGGTTACTCGGCCGGCCTTGCGCTGGCCTTCAAGCTCCGGAAGCGCGGGTCCGGCGGGAAGGCCCATGAGCACGCGCGCGGCGTTGACGTAATGCAGGCCCTCCAGCGCAGACTCGCGTGCAAGCTGGGCCTGCCGCACCGTGCGCGCTTCAGACAGAGCTGCGGAGGCAGCGTTGAAACGCTCGCTGGCGTCGGCCATCGCCTGCGACGAGGCGGTGTCGGTGCCGGACAAGTTGAGGACCTGGGAACCGAGGCGGTCCGTCCAACGCTTCGCGTCGGCGTAGGCATCGTCGACTTGCTGCTGCCCGAGCTGACGGTTGGTGTTCGTGTCTTTTCGTTGGCCGGCAAGGTATACCGCCCCGCCAATGACGGCGAGGAGGAGGAGTAGGGACAGCATGCGAGAGCCTTCCTGCGGATCGTGTACGACTGGCAACGTGCTGTGTAACGTCTGGCGCCACTGAGAAGTTCCCCTCAACAAATCCGGAGGAGCTATTGGAGCGTGGTGGGATTTGGGCGCGCCCCGACCGGTGGGGTAGAATCCATCCACGTATTCGCGAACCGCATGGGACGTGAATGGGAATGTCGTATAGTGGCTAATACCTCAGCCTTCCAAGCTGAAGACGCGGGTTCGATTCCCGTCATTCCCTCCACCGGAACTACTCAGCCCGTACGGGCGGGGACCTGACAAGACAGGTTGCCGCCCGCACGGGTTTCTTTCGTTCGCATCACCTATGCCTACGAAGGCCTACAAAGGCCTACAAAGGCCTACGAACGCCTACGAAGTGGTTGCGGGCGGGCCACTGAGTGGGCCTGGGCGCCTCGTTCGACCCCGGTGAAAACCGCCATAAACGGGGCACGCTACAATCGCTTTCCGACGAGTCGCACCGGCTCGGTCGCTCGACTACGGGGCGTGGCGCAGCTTGGTAGCGCACCTGCTTTGGGAGCAGGGGGTCGCAGGTTCAAATCCTGTCGCCCCGACGTAGGCCGACCCCCGCCCGCAGCGGCGGGGGAGGGCCATAGCGAACACGACTTAACCTCTATTCACCACTACAGGAGCATTCTGTGAAGACTTCCGTCGACAAGCTGGGCGAGACCCGCGTTAAACTCAGCGTCAGCGTCCCCTTTGACGAGCTGGGTCGTGAGATGGACCAAGCTTACACCGCCATCGCGCAGCAGGTGTCCATCCCGGGTTTCCGCCGCGGCAAGGCGCCGCACAAGCTCATCGACGCCCGCTTCGGCCGCGGCCCCATCCTCGAGCAGGTCGTCAACGACATGCTCCCGGTGCGCTACGAGCAGGCCATCACGGAAAACGAGCTCAACCCGATCGGTCAGCCTGAGATCGAAGTGACGAAGATCGAGGACAACGACGTCGTCGAGTTCACCGCCGAGGTTGACGTCCGCCCCGAGATTGAAGTTCCGGATTTCTCCGCCATCTCCGTCACCGTCCCCGCTATCTCCGTCGACGATGAGGCCGTGGATTCCGCGCTGGAGGAGCTGCGTGGCCGCTTCGGCGAGCTCAAGGACACTGACGCGGCGCTGGAGGACGGGCAGTTCGCTGTCATCAACATCACGGCAGAGGTCGAGGGCGAGAAGATTGATGACGCCTCGACCGACGGCCTCACGTACAAGGTCGGTGCTGACGATCTGATCGAGGGTTTGGACGCGGCTCTCACCGGCCTGAAGACGGGTGACACCGCCGAGTTCACCGCCACCCTCCAGCGCGGTGAGCACAAGGGCGAGGAAGCCGCGATCAAGGTCGAGGTCACCCAGACCAAAGAGCGGGTCTTGCCGGAGCTTGACGACGACTTTGCTCAGCTGGCCTCCGAGTTCGATACCGTCGAGGAATTGCGCGAGTCCACGAAGGGCCGCTTGGAGGAGTCCCTCAAGGCGCAGCAGGCTGCCAGCATTCGTGATGAGGTTCTCAAAGCTGCACTCGAGCAGACGGAGTTCGCGCTGCCGGAGTCCATCGTGGAGGAGCAGGTGCACAACCGCCTCCACCAGGTCCTGGGCCACATGGCGCACGAGGAAAACGCCCTGGCGCAGTTCCTTGAGGCCCAGGGGACGACCCGCGAGGACTTTGACAAGGAGTCCCGCGACCTCGCTGAGGAGTCCGTCCGCACCCAGCTCTTCCTCGACGCGGTCGCCGAGTCCGAGCAGCCTGAGGTTTCTCAGCAGGAGTTGACCGACCACATCCTGTTCACGGCCCAGTCCTACGGCATGGATCCGAACCAGTTCGTGGCGCAGCTGCAGCAGTCCGGTCAGATTGCAAACCTCTTTGCTGACGTTCGCCGCGGCAAGGCGCTGGCGGCCGCTATTGCACGCACGACGGTGCAGGATGACCAGGGTGCGTCCATCGACCCGAACGAGTTCTTCGGCGATGTCGACGAGGATGCGGACCAGGCCGATCTCGCGGAAGAGACAAACGAGGACTAGCGCCTCCTCGCGCACATACTAAGGGGTCCTGCGTCGCAGGGCCCCTTTCGTATGCGCCGGCGCGTTGGCGTCGATAAGCAATTGGGCTCCGTACGCCGCTAGCGAACAGGGTTCAAATGGGGCGGGGCCGCGGGTAGTGTGGGGTCGTTGTCCCCGGGGGCACCCCAGCGACAAAGACGATAAAGGAGCACGTTATGACTTCCCCGCAGCCAGGACTCAATCTCGGCGACTCTGTCTACGAACGCCTTTTGAGGGAGCGCATCATCTTCCTGGGCCAGCAGGTTGACGACGAGATCGCCAACAAGCTGTGCGCCCAGATTCTCCTGCTCTCCGCAGAAGACCCGACTCGGGATATTTCGCTGTACATCAACTCGCCCGGCGGCTCCGTCACCGCCGGCATGGCGATTTACGACACGATGAAGTACTCCCCATGTGACATCGCCACCTACGGCATGGGGTTGGCGGCATCGATGGGCCAGTTCCTCCTTTCGGGCGGAACCAAGGGCAAGCGTTACGCGCTGCCCCACGCGCGCATTATGATGCACCAGCCGTCCGCTGGTGTCGGCGGCACCGCGGCGGACATCGCCATCCAAGCCGAGCAATTTGCCCAGACTAAGCGCGAGATGGCCGAGCTCATCGCAGAGCACACCGGTCAGACGTTCGAGCAGATCACCAAGGATTCCGACCGCGACCGCTGGTTTACCGCCCAGCAGGCCAAGGATTACGGCATCGTGGACCACGTCATCGAACAGGCGCACGGCGCTATTTCAAACTAAGCCGTCTTAAGGAGACTTCACTATGCCTTACACTTCGCCCAGCGCCCGCTACGTCCTGCCGCAGTTCCTGGAGGAGACCTCCTTCGGTACGAAGCAGATCGACCCGTACGGCAAACTGTTTGAGGAGCGCATCGTCTTCCTCGGCACGCAGGTCGACGACACCTCGGCCAACGACATCATGGCTCAGCTGCTCGTGCTCGAGTCCCAGGACCCGGACCGCGACATCACGATGTACATCAACTCCCCGGGTGGCTCATTCACCTCGCTGATGGCTATCTACGACACGATGCAGTATGTCCGGCCCGATGTCCAGACCGTGTGCCTGGGCCAGGCTGCGTCCGCGGCGGCTGTGATCCTCGCCGCGGGGGCGCCGGGGAAGCGTGCCGCTCTGCCGAACTCGCGCGTGCTTATCCACCAGCCCGCGACCCAGGGCACCCAAGGCCAGGTTTCGGACCTTGAGATTCAGGCCGCCGAAATCGAGCGCATGCGCCGCCTCATGGAGCAGACGCTGGCTCACCACTCCGGGCGGACGGCGGAGCAGGTGCGCATTGACACCGACCGCGACAAGATCCTCACCGCCGAAGAGGCAGTCGAATACGGCATCATTGACCAGGTCTTCGACTACCGCAAGCTGAACTCCTAGCCCGCCAAGAAGGCGGTCAACGCGGCGTTGAAGTCGTCCGGGTTCTCCAAGGCGGATTGATGGGAGCCCGGCTTGACGACGACTTTTTCGGCGCGGCCGGAGACCCCATCCGCGATCTGAGCGAGCTTATCGGGCCCAGATGTCCGATCGCTCTCGCCCGCGATGGTGAGGACCGGGCAGGTGATGTCGCCCAGGCGGGAGGCAAAGTCCCAGTGCGCGAGCGCGTCGCCGTTTTGGGCGTACCCCTCCGGGTCGATCCCCAGGATCATCTCCCGCACGGCGTCGACCGCGTCGGTGTGGGTGTAGCGGTACCCATCGGTGAACCAGCTGGTCACCATGCCGTCGGCAAGCTCGCTCATGCCCCCGTTACGGGCCATTGTGGTGCGTTCACGCCAGCGCTGCTCGCCGCCGAGAAACGTCGCGGTGGAGCAGAAGACCGCGCGCTCAACGCGGGGGGATGTCGCCGAAAGGTACAGCGCAATCGCGCCACCCAGCGAGAGGCCGACGAGCGTGAAGCGGTCCACGTCGAGGGTGTCGAGGGTGGCTAAAACATTCGCGGCGAGGTCGTCGATGGTGGTCTGCCCCGGTTCCGCATCCGAGCGCGGGGACTGCCCGTGGCCGAGGTGGTCTAGGGCGATCACGCGGTAGTCGCGCTCAAGCACCGGGATCTGTTTCGCCCACGCCTCGTGCGTGGTGGCGATCGAGCTGAGTAGGACAACCGTTTGCGCGCTGTCTGCGGGGCCGAATTCGGCGGCGTGGAGGATCGTCGGCGGCATGTCATATACTCCTTAATACGTTCGGGGGCCGTGAGGGACGTCGCGGCGTCCGCTCCCATTGTTCCCGAAATGCGCAGCGCCGCGCGGGCGTTGGAAAAGGCATGCGGGAGTTGTCGCGGTATCCTTGTCCTACACCCCGCGCGCCGAACAAGACCAGCAGGCCGAGCGCACGGCAGAGATGTATCCGAGAAAGTAGAAGTTGGAGTACGACACTTAGATGGCAGCCACTCAAGACACGTCCGACCTGCTCAAATGCTCTTTCTGCGGGAAGAGCCAGAAGCAGGTCCGTAAACTCATCGCCGGGGGCGGGGTTTACATCTGCAACGAGTGCATTGAGTTGTGCAACGAGATCATTGAAGAAGAACTCGCCGACGCGCAGAACGCGCACAGCGAAGATTCGAACCGTTTGCCCCGGCCGTCGGAAATTGTATCTTTCTTGGACCAGTACGTCATCGGCCAAGACGCGGCGAAGCGGACCCTTGCCGTCGCCGTGTACAACCACTACAAGCGGATCCGGGCCGAAGAACAGTCGGGGACGGGGCGTCGGCAGGACGAGGACGTCGAGATCGCGAAATCCAACATCTTGCTTCTGGGCCCAACCGGGTCGGGCAAGACCTACCTCGCCCAAACGCTAGCCCGGATGCTCAACGTCCCCTTTGCTATTGCAGACGCCACCAGCCTGACTGAGGCCGGGTACGTGGGGGAAGACGTCGAGAATATCTTGCTCAAGCTCTTGCAAGCCGCGGACTTTGACGTCACTCGGGCGCAGCACGGGATCATCTACGTTGACGAGGTGGATAAGATCTCGCGCAAGTCCGAAAACCCGTCTATCACCCGCGACGTCTCGGGCGAGGGCGTGCAGCAGGCGTTGCTGAAGATCCTCGAGGGAACGGTCGCCTCCGTTCCACCGCAGGGCGGGCGGAAGCACCCCAACCAAGAGTTCATCCAGCTCGATACCACTAACATTTTGTTCATTGTTGCAGGCGCCTTCGCCGGCTTAGACAAGGTGATCGCGGAGCGCGTGGGCAAGAAGGGGATTGGCTTCGGCGCGGAGATCGATTCCAGGAGCAAACGCGACGAGGCGAACCTCTTGTCCCAGGTGTTACCCGGGGATCTGGTGAAGTTCGGCCTCATCCCCGAGTTCATCGGCCGCTTGCCCATTCTGGCCAACGTGGAGGATCTTGACCGTGATTCGCTCGTGCGGGTGCTCAAGGAGCCGAAGAATTCCCTGGTGAAGCAGTACGAGCGACTGTTCGCAATGGACGGGGCGCAGCTCACAATCACGGACGGGGCGCTGGGCCTCATCGCGGACAAAGCCGCCGAGCGTAAAACGGGTGCACGTGGCCTGCGTGCCATCATGGAGGAACTGCTGGTTCCCATCATGTACGACCTGCCGGACCGCGAGGACGTCCGCGAGGTAGTCATCACCGGCGCCGTCGTCAGCGGTGACGCCCAGCCGGAGTACGTTGCCAAGGAGCAGGCGAAGTCCGCCTAAAACAGTGGGGTCACCGGGCGGCCCTGCGTCTGAGGGCCTAGAGGAACTCCGCGCCTCCGATGTCGTAGACCTCGGAAAAGTCCTCCGGGTAGACCTCCTCCGCGAGCCCCGCGTCGTTGTTGTCGTTGCCGCGCGTGCGTGTCGACGCCGCACTTTCCGGGGTTTGCTCGACGTAACCGCTGTATCCAGCCGCCGGGATGTTCGAAGTGAGGAAGGCCAGCACCATATCGATGGCCATGCGCCTCAACCCCTCGGTGTTGCGCTGGTTGCCAAGGTTGACGTGTGCGATCGCCTGGGTCGTCGCGTGATTGCTCACCCGGAACATGCACAGTGACGCAACCATGATGATGATGTCGTGGGCCGAGATGCCCGGGCGGAAGGCCCCCGAATCCTGGCCGAGGAGGAGGAGTCGCTCCACGTGGAGGACCACCTCGGCGTAGCCCCGCAGCTCTGGTGTCTCCCGTGCGGGCAGGGCGGGGGCGAGATTCTCCCGCAGCGTGAGGCGGACGGCGTCCGGGTTGTTGAGGAAGCGATGGAAAAGCGCGTCAACGAACCGCCGCATGCCCTCGACGGGGACGGCGTAGGAGCGGTTCAGGATCTCCGGGGTTGGCGTCAGCCGCGCCGCGGCGCGCACGAGCGCCTCGCGGTACAGGGTTTCCTTGTCGGGGAAGTGAGTGGCCAAAACGCGCTTCGTTGTGCCCGCTTCCTCTGCCACGTCGTTGAGAGTTACCCCCGAAAACCCGCCCCGAGCGAAAAGGGAGATCGCGGCGTCCGCGATCTTGTTCGCCTGTGGTGCGGGGGACACTGCGGGGGACACGGCGGGGGACACTGCGGGGGTGGTGCCGTCGTCGTTGGAGGCGGAGTCCTGGAAAGAGTGGGCCACCGTGGCTCCTTCATTCGTATGGTGATGAGTCCGTGTCTGCCGGGCTTTCCGTCGGACATCCGTTAACGGGTCTTTACATATCGTGCACTAAACGGGTCCGAATTGTGGGCGCGTGGGGGTGGTGATGTCCGAATCTCGTGGTTGCGTGGCGGGCGGGGGGAGGTTCTGCACCCCCACCCGCAACTCTCACGCGCACATATACTCGGAGAGTGCTGCAGGGCATTCCATAAATAACGACCCGACGGTGACAATTCACGGTGCCAACTGGCGGTGCGAACTGACGGTGCGAATTCAGACTTTTGGGAACCGTGAGGAACCACTCGGGTCACGAATTGGAGGTATTCGCTATGACCGACCCATTCACATCCAGCGCCGCGCCGGGCCGCAACGAGTCGGAGGCGCCGGTCAAGGTCACCGTGACGGGGGCCGCTGGGAACATCGCCTACTCGCTGCTGTGGCGCATCGCCTCAGGCGATGTATTCGGCGCGGACCGCCCGGTGGACCTCCGGTTGCTGGAGACACCGGGCCGTGTCCGCGCGGCGGAGGGCGTCGCCATGGAGCTCGCGGATTCCGCGTTGCCCCTGGTGGCAAAGGTGACAGTAACGGAGGACCAGCGAGAGGGTTTCGACGGAACAAACGCCGCCTTCCTCGTCGGTGCCAAACCCCGTGGCAAGGGCGAGTCTCGCGCGGACATGCTCGAAGCCAACGGCCGCATCTTCGTCGAGCAGGGCAGGGCGATTAACGACGGCGCCGCGCAGGACATCCGCGTCCTCGTTGTGGGCAACCCCGCCAACACAAACGCCTATATCGCCAGCAAGGCCGCGCCAGATGTCGAGCCGGAACGCTTCAACGCGCTTATGCGCCTCGACCACAACCGTGCGCTTTCCCTGCTCGCAGAGAAGCTGGGTGTTTCCACGCCACACATCGATGGGCTCGTGGTGTGGGGCAATCACGCCGACACACAGTTCCCGGACATTGAGTTCCTTCGGGTCGCCGGCCAAGAAGTCGCGGGGGACGTCGATAGGAAGTGGTACGAAGACGAGTTCATTCCCCGGGTAGCCAAGCGGGGATCGGAGATTATCGACGTCCGCGGGTCCTCCTCAGCGGCGTCTGCGGCCTCGGCGGCGGTTGACCATATGCGCGACTGGGTCCGTGGCAGCGGCGCGCGGTGGGTCACCGTCGCGCAACCGTCGAAGGGTGAATACGGCGTCGACGAGGGTCTCGTCTTCGGTTTCCCCACCGTTGGGGTTAACGGGCGGTGGACCATTGTCGAAGGACTCGATCTCAACGACTTCCAGCGCGAGCGCATCCAAGCCAACATCGCCGCGCTGAAGGAAGAGGCCGGGGTGGCCGACAGCCTCCTTCGCTAGCACTCTCCGCCTGTTCTGGCGTGTCGCAGCTGCCAGCTAAGATAAACCGGGTGAGTGACGCGACAGACCAAACTGGTACACAGGCCACACGCGGTTTCGACGCTCTCCCGAAAGCGTGGGAGCCGCGGGAGCAGGAGCAGGCGCTCTACGACGGCTGGGTGGAAAAGGGATACTTCCGTGCGGAGGCATCAAGTGACAAGCCACCGTTTTCTGTCGTACTTCCGCCGCCCAACGTGACAGGTCAGTTGCACATGGGCCACGCCCTCGACCACACGCTGATGGACGTTGTGGTGCGCCGCAAGCGGATGCAGGGTTTCGAGGTGCTCTGGTTGCCGGGTATGGACCACGCTGGCATCGCAACGCAAACCAAGGTCGAGGCCCAGCTCAAGGAGCAGGAGGGTAAAGACCGATACCAGTACGGGCGCGAGGAGTTTGTCCGCCGCGTGTGGGACTGGAAGGAGCGTTTTGGCGGGACGATCGGGGGCCAAATGCGGGCGATCGGTGACTCTGTCGATTGGTCGCGTGAGCGCTTTACGCTGGACGAGGGGTTGTCCCGCGCCGTTCAAACGATATTCAAGCAGCTCTATGACGCCGGTTTGATTTACCGCGACTACCGCCTGGTGAACTGGTCCCCAGTGCTGGAGACCGCGGTGTCCGACATCGAAGTTGTCTACAAAGACGTCGAGGGCGAATTCGTGTCCATCCGGTACGGCTCGCTGCATGATGATGAGCCGCACCTCGTCGTCGCAACCACCCGCGTGGAGACGATGCTGGGCGACGTGGCCATCGCGGTCCACCCCGACGATGAGCGCTACGCGCACCTCATCGGGCAGAAGTTCGCCCACCCGTTCCGCGCGGACCTCGAGCTGGAGGTTATCGCCGACGATTACGTGGACATGGAGTTGGGCACCGGCGCGGTGAAGATCACCCCCGCTCATGACCCGAACGACTACGAGATGGGTCTGCGCCACAACCTGGACATGCCCATCATCATGGACGGGGCCGGACGGATCGCGAACACGGGCACCCGTTTCGATGGCCTGACCCGGGAGGAAGCTCGCGTTGCCGTGCGCGAGGCTCTGGCGGAGCAAGGTCGCATTGTCAAAGAGATCCGCCCCTACGTTCACTCGGTGGGCCATTCGGAGCGTTCCGGCGAGCCGATTGAGCCGCGCTTGTCCCTGCAGTGGTTTGTGAAGGTGGACAAGCTAGCGCAGATGGCCGGTGACGCCGTGCGCAACGGCGACACCACCATCCACCCGCAGTCGATGGAGAAGCGCTATTTCGACTGGGTGGACAACATGCACGACTGGACGATTTCCCGCCAGTTGTGGTGGGGCCACCGGATTCCCATCTGGTACGGCCCGGACGGCGAGGTCGTCTGCGTCGGCCCCGATGAGGAGCCGCCTACCGGGTACACACAAGACCCAGACGTGTTGGACACGTGGTTCTCTTCGGCGTTATGGCCCTTCTCGACGATGGGGTGGCCGGACAAGTCCGCGGATCTGGCGAAGTTCTACCCCACGTCGGTCCTGGTTACGGCGTACGACATCCTATTTTTCTGGGTCGCGCGCATGATGATGTTTGGCACGTTCGCCGCAACCCAGACCCCGGAGCTTTTGGGTACCGCCGGCCAGGGCCGCCCCCAAGTGCCCTTCACCGACCTGTACCTGCATGGCCTGGTCCGGGACGAAAAGGGGCGGAAGATGTCCAAGTCCCTGGGCAACGGGATCGACCCCATGGATTGGGTGGAGCGCTTTGGCGCCGACGCGTTGCGTTTCGCCCTCGCCCGGGGCGCGAACCCGGGCGTGGATCTGCCGATCGGTGAGGACAACGCCCAATCCGCGCGCAACTTCACCACGAAACTGTTCAACGCCACCCGGTTCGCGCTCATGAACGGCGCCTTTGTCGGCGAGTTACCGCCGCGCGAAGAACTGACCGACGCGGACCGCTGGATTCTTGACCGTGTCGAAGAAGTCCGGGCCAACGTCGACGCCTACCTGGATGACTACCAGTTTGCGAAGGCCAACGAAGACCTCTACCACTTCGCATGGGACGAGTTGTGTGATTGGTACCTGGAGATCGCCAAAACCCAAATCCCCCGCGAGGGTGAAAGCCGAACGGGGCGCACTACCCAGATCGTCCTCGGCAGGGTTCTTGACGTGGTCCTGCGGCTTCTGCACCCGACCATGCCGTTTGTCACCGAAGAGCTATGGACCGCGCTGACCGGAGAGGAAACCGTTTGTCGCGCACCGTGGCCCACAGCAGCGGATACAAACGGCGGAGCCGAGGCCGATGCGGGCAGTAGGAGCCGGATCGAAGATTCGATCAAGCTCATCACCGAATTGCGACGTTTCCGCTCCGATCAGGGTGTCAAACCCTCTCAGAAGGTTCCCGCCCGCCTCGACTTCGCCGCGGCGGGGTTGGAAAACCAGGAAGAGCTGGTGCGCAGTATCGCCCGCGTCGACAAGCCTGGTGATGGTTTTACTGAGTCCGCGAGCATCGAGGTCCGTCTTAGCATCGAGACGATTGCCGTCGGGCTCGATACCTCCGGAACCGTGGACGTGGTGGCTGAACGCAAGCGGCTGGAAAAGGAGCTGGCTACGGCGCGAAAGGAGCTGGAAACGACGGGCAAGAAGCTAGGCAACGAGTCGTTCCTAGCCAAGGCACCTGATGAGGTGGTGGACAAGATCCGGCGGCGCCAGCAGATGGCGCAGGAAGAAGCCACCCGCCTCGCGGCGCGTCTTGAGTCCCTCTCGGAGGCCGGAAAGTGAGCGAGGACACGGGGCACGACCTGCCGGAGCTGCCCGAGCACTTCGACATCTCCCTCGAGGAGACGGGACTGCGCCTCAATCTCGGCGGGCACGGTGACGGGGGTTCGGACGAAGTCCGTCCGGCACGCCCTGTCAGCGATCGCGAGCGCGTGGCCCTAGCGCGGGTGGAAGAGGAATTGGCGGCGCGCTGGCCTGAGAACAAGATTGATCCGACTCTGGAGCGCGTCGACTATGTCATGGACCTGCTTGGCTCGCCGCAAAGAAGCTACAAGGTCATTCACGTCGCGGGGACGAACGGTAAGACTTCGACGGTCCGGATGATCGACTCCTTGCTTCGCTCCTTCGGGCACCGCGTGGGGCGCACGAGCAGCCCTCACCTGCAAACGGTAACGGAGCGCATCGCCATCGACGGTGAGCCGATCCACCCGGCGGATTTCGTTCGCATTTACGAGGAGATCAGCCCGTACTTCGAGATGGCGGACGCTCACTTCGGCCAGCCGTTGAGTTACTTCGAAGCGTTGAGCTGCATCGCGTTTGCTGCGTTTGCCGACGCTCCCGTGGACGTCGCCGTCGTCGAGGTGGGGCTCGGCGGGCGATGGGACGCCACGAACGTCGTCAGTGCCGACGTCAGCGTCATCATGCCGATCGGCCTCGACCACATGGAATACCTCGGTGACACGATCGAGGACATTGCGGAGGAGAAGGCTGGAATTATCACCAACCCCGATTCGGTGACGATTATCGGCGAGCAGGAACCCGAAGCCAAGCGCGTCATCCTCGAACGTGCGGTAGAGGTCGGTTCCGCCGTAGCTCGCTTCGGCCGCGAGTTTTCAGTCGTCGAAGCCGGGGTAGCGGTTGGGGGGCAGTCGCTCACGCTCGCGGGACTGTCCGGCGAGGTCAGCGAGGTCTTCCTCCCACTGTCCGGTCCCCACCAGGCACACAACGCCGCGGTAGCCCTCGCCGCTGTCGAGGCCTTCTCGGGCGCCAGTGCGCAGCGACCACTGGATGCGGCAGCGGTTCGGGACGGTTTTGCGGCGGTTACATCGCCCGGGCGCCTCGAACGCGTGCGCGCCACTCCGACCACCTTTATCGACGCCACCCACAACCCGCACGGGGCTCGGGCCCTAGCGCTGGCGCTTTCCACTGACTTCAACTTCGCCCGCCTCGTCGGTGTCATCGCTGTCTTGGGTGACAAAGACGCAGCTGGCATCCTCCGCGCGTTGGAGCCGGTGCTGACCGAGGTGGTCATTACGCAGAACACGTCCCCGCGGGCGCTCGATGCCTACGAGCTTGCGGACATCGCCCGAGACGTCTTCGGTGATGAACGAGTGCACATCGCCGGCAACCTCGTAGCCGCCTACGAGCTCGCCGTGGAGCTGGCAGAAGACGCGCTGGCGGAGGTCGGTGTCCAGTCTGGGTCCGGTGTGCTGATTACCGGATCCGTTGTCACCGCGGGCGAGGCGCGAACCATGTTTGGAAAGGAACCCCAATGAAACCCCGCCGCGATAATCCGGTGAGCCCCCTTGGGATGGGGGGCACGCCTGTGAAAGACCCGCTCCAAGGGTTGACGGGCGTGCTCTCCGGAACGCTCGTCATGGAGGCCATCACGATCCTGTTGATTCTCCTAGTCGTGCTAAAAATCGATGGCGGCGCTCACTGGACCACGTTCAATTGGGCGTACATCGCAGTGATCGGCCTGGCTCACGTGGTATTCGCGTTTATGCAGAAGCGGCCGTGGGCGTTGTGGGCCGACCTAGCCCTCCAAGTCCCGCTTGTGTTCGGTTTCTTTATCCACTGGTCTGTATCCGCGGTGGGCATCATGTTCGCAATCGTGTGGTACTTCATCGTCAAACTTCGTGCCGAGATGATTGAGCGCTTGCATGGCGGATACCTGGTCACGCAGCACCTCGGCACGGCGGACGGCGACCGCACCCCTCGGATCTAGTTAGTATTCTCTAATCAGTCCGCCCTAAATCAATAAGCTCTTTCGCCCCCAGGAAGTGTGAGCGGCGTTATACTCGACGGAAATTGTAACGCGCATTTCCGGACGCTAAGGAGCCACATGTCAGAGCAGGTCTACATCACACAGGCGAAAAGGACCCCGGTGGGGAGCTTCGGTGGTTCGCTTTCGAAGTTCTCGACGATCGATTTGGGCGCGCACATCGCGAAAGCCGTCATCGAAGGATCAGGCACTCCGGCGGACCAATTCGACTCCTCCGTGTGGGCCAACGTGGTCACCACGGGGCCACAAGACCTTTACGTCTCTCGCGCGGTGGCACTTGCAGCAGGACTACCTCAGGGCTCTCATGCCTTTGGCGTGAACCGTCTGTGCGGGTCGGGCATCCAGGCTGCCATCAGCGCGGCTCAGCAGCTCACTACTGGGGACGCCAAACTCAGCCTCGTCGGTGGTGTTGAGGTGATGAGCCAGGCGCCGTACTCCGTCGAGGGCATGCGCCAGGGTCGCAAAATGGGTGACGGCCGCCTCGTGGACTGGCTCACGGGGGCGCTAACGGACCCGTTCGGCAACGGGATCATGGGTATCACCGCCGAAAACGTCGCGGCGAAGTACGGCATCAGCCGCGAACGCCAAGACGAGTTCGCGCTCCAGTCGCAGCAGCGCGCCGCGGAGGCGATCGCGCAGGGTCGTTTCGACGAACAAATTGTGGCTGTGGGGGATTTCGCCACCGATGAGCACCCGCGCCAGACTTCGGCGGAAAAGCTGGCGGGCCTGCGCCCGTCGTTTAGCAAGGAAGGCTCCGTCACGGCCGGGAACTCCTCGGGCATCAACGATGCCGCAGCCGCCCTGGTGCTGACCACCGAGGACGGTCTGCGGGAGTACGGGCACGAGAAACTTGCGCGGATCGTGTCGTGGGGTGTTGCGGGTTGCGACCCAAAGTTCATGGGGCTCGGACCCGTCGTGGCGGTGCCGAAGGCGCTCGAGAAGGCCGGTCTGAGCCTGGGCGACATTAAGCTCATCGAGTCGAACGAGGCATTCGCAGCCCAAGCTATTGCGGTCAGCGACCAGCTTGGATTCGACAATGACAAGACGAATATCAACGGCGGGGCCATCGCACTGGGCCACCCGATCGGCGCGACGGGGGTCATCCTCATTACGAAGCTCATCCACTCGCTCAAGGACGCCGGCGGCGGGTACGGCCTCGTCACTGCCTGCATCGGCGGCGGCCAAGGTATTGCACTCATTCTGGAGGTTTAAACGACTCATGTCTTCACCGATCACAACAGCAGCAGTTCTCGGCGCCGGTTCCATGGGTGCCGGCATTGCGGCCCTTTTGGCCAACGGCGGAATCAAGGTCCACCTGTTGGACCTTCCGGCTGACGGAGAGGACCGCGACGCGCGCGCCCGCAAAGGCGTGGAAACGCAGGTTAAGCGACACGGTTTCGCGCGGCCCGAGTACGCCGAGCGCGTGACCCCGGGGAATACCGAGGACCACCTGGACCGGCTCGCGGAAGCCGACTGGATCATCGAGGCCGTCTTCGAGGACATTTCCGTCAAGCGGGATACCTACGCCAAGGTCGACGCGCATCGACGACCCGGAACCCCCGTGACCTCCAATACGTCGACGATTCCGCTGGAGACGCTGCTGGGAGAGGCCAGCGATGAGTTCAAGGCTGACTTTGCCATCACCCACTTCTTCAACCCGCCACGCGTGATGCGCCTCGTCGAACTGGTTCAAGGCCCCGACACCCGGCCTGAGGTCGCAGAAACGCTGCGTCAGGTTCTCGAGCGTGACTTGGGCAAGGTTGTCGTTGATTGCCGTGACACTCCGGGGTTCATCGCGAACCGTATTGGATCGTTTTGGATGGGCGTGGGAGCCCAGGTGGCCTTCGACCGTGGCATCGCCCCCGAGCAGGCGGACGTTGCTTTCGGGCGTCCCTTCGGCGTTCCCCGCACGGGCGTCTTCGGTCTCTTCGATTACGTGGGCCTGCAGGTCGCACCCCACATCTGGGGCTCGCTCCTCGCGGCCCTGCCGGCCGATGACGCGATGCAGAACTATGGGGTGACCGACACCGCTCAGTTTAAGGAGCTGTTGGAGAAAGGCTTTACCGGCAGCACGGCAGAATCCGGGTTCTATCGGGGTCGCGACGAAGTTTACGACTTTGCTTCCCATGATTACCGTCCTAAACAGCGCTACGAGGTTCCGAAGAGTGCCCGCGAGCTGATGGAATCGGGCACGCCAGAGGGTGATTACGCTGCTGAGGTCTTCCGCGTCACCCTGCAGTACTGTTGCGACACCGCCGCCGAGATCGCGGACACCGTCGATCAAATCGACATCGCGATCGAGCTCGGTTACGGCTGGAAGAAGGGCCCATTCGCCCTCGCCGACTCCATCGGTCTCGAGTACGTAGCCTCGCTTTTCGACGCCTCCCCGGCACTACTCGAGGCGGCCCGCGCCGCCGGCGGGTTCTACGCTGAAGGCAAGGTTCTGAACACCGATGGGAAGCTGACTGAGCGTGCGAGCCGAGAGGGTGTTGTGCGGGTTGCCGAACTTGTGGCTGACGCCGAGGTTGTCGCCGAAAATGCCGGCGCGACTGTGTACAAGCTACAAGACGGCGTCGGGGTCTTTGTTTACAAGACGCCAATGAACTCCTCCACGGACGACGTCACGGAGTTGTTTACCCACGCGGGCGAGTGGGACTTAAAGGCCCTGGTTATTGTCAACGACGAAGAACGCGCGTTTTCTGCGGGGGCAAGCCTGCCGCGACTGGCTGAAGTCTCCGGACCGAACGGTGACGAGGCCGCCCGTAAGGCGACGATCCGCCAAGGGATCAATGGACTGCATGCGCTGCGCCGCGCCGCGTATCCGGTCGTGGGTGCGGTGCGCGGTGTGGCCCTCGGCGGTGGCATGGAGCTGCTGCTGCACACCGACGCTTCCGTCATCCACGGAGAGACGCGCGTGGGCTTCCCAGAACGCTCCGTCGGTCTCTTCCCGGCCTGGTCGGGGCCCGTTCGGTTGCTCGAACGCCTCCTTGAACTAGGCGTGCCGGACGCCCACCGGGTTGCGTACAACGCGCTGCTCAACGTCAAACCGGTTCCGGCCGTAACCGTCGATTTCTGGCGCGCAGAGGACCGCGTGGTCATGAGCCCGGACCACGTCGTCGAGCAGGCCTTGGAGCTGGCCCGTGAGCTGGCGCCAAGCTACATCGCTCCTGAGGATGCCGAGCTGCCTCTCACCTCCGAGGGACTCGAGTACACCGAGGGCTCCGACACGGACAAAGCAATCGGTGCGGCGTTGGCGAAGGTGTACACCGGTGAGGGCACCGCGACGGAGTCCGAACTGGCCGACCGCCAAGTTGACGCCGCCTCGGACGTTTTGGCACGTCAAGAAAACGCCGACCGCGCCGAGCACACGGCAAAGACGCGCAAGCCGCTGCACAACTAGGCCCGTACTCAACCGTCTGGACACACGCCCATTTCTGAGCCCGCAGCGCGATGTCTCCGGTGTCGTGCGTGGCCCTTCCAGCTCGTTGACCGCGGTCTCGGGCCGGCCTGGGTGGGCATCAACCACTTGAGCGGTAAGGCGCAGTGCTTGTGGCTAATTGACCCCGTCTACGCCGACAAGGATGGGAAATCGCCCAACATGGCGCTTCTGGCGGCGACGAGCCGGACCCTGGGCGGGTTTTTGGACCACGATCCGAACTTCGCCCACCGGTTCAGCCGCAGCCCCTTCTACATGGGGGATAGCCCCGATCGCTATATCTGGTACCGGCAGCAGCACCGCATTGACCGGCTGTCCGACTTCATCAGGGAGGTGCGCGAGGTGACCGACGAGCCCCAGTACGTCTCCCCCCGCCAGGAGTTCTCCAGTGGGCGCGAACTCATCGAGACGGTCAAGGCACGCCGCGAGCAGGCCCAGGCTTTCCGCGCGATCGCCGACGAGATCGAAGTCGAGATGGGCGAGGAGACGGATCGCTACAACCCGGATCTGATCGATGGTGTGCTGGTGCGCTGGATCAACCCGGGACGCGCCGCCCGCGACGAGACAGCCTTCCGCCATGCCCTGAAGACCGCGCACCGCCTGCGTGCGGCGGGGGAGCGGATGACGGACGCGGCGATCATCGACGCCTACGAGCGCGCCTACAACATCGCCCAGCGCGAAGGCGGCGACGGCAGGGCAGCGGAGATGCCGCCGATGCGGGATCGCCAGACCATGGCGCGGCGTGTGCGCGGTTACGCCACCCAGGGCAAGACCGACTCTTACGGCACACCCACCGCCCGCTACGCCACCACAAGCCAGCGCAAAGCCCTGGCCACCATGGGCCGCAGAGGCGGCCAAAAAGCCGCGCAGCGATGGTCGGATCGGGAAAGTGACTATGCGAAGGGCGCACTAACCGAACTTAAAACCGCCAATATGAAGCGAAGCTTTAGTACAGGCGAAAACAAAGGCCGTGTTCTCGCTTACGTGTCTTCACGCAAGAGGGAAGGCTATGACCCTGCGAGCGTAGAGGTAGCAAACGAATTGGGCCTCTCAGTGAGGAGAGTCAATGAGCTACGGAAAGAACTAGGCATCTCTCGAAAGCGAGGGCGGCCCGCTAAGAAGTAATTTAAATAGCGGAGCCGTAAGCAATATACGGTTCCCCTGCCCCCTTGGGCAGTGTGATGTTGTTTTCTTTTTCGGTGAGACAGTAACGGGTTACAGGGGTGCTGCCGGTAACTTCTTCAAAGCGATTGGGCGAGATGCTCGACATGCCCCCAATTCCGTAATACGATAATTGCATGCCTGTTAATATCACAGAGAAGCAGCTGAACGCCTGGGTTGCCGAGGCGGAGGATGGTTATAACGTCGATGCGCTGAAGAAGCGCGGGCGGGGGCGTCCGGGTCGTGGCCCCGAAGCTTCCCAGGTGGTTACGGTTCGTCTCACCCCGGAGGAGTTGGAGGCGCTCGACAGGATCGCAGCCGAAAAGCATCTGTCGCGTTCAGAGATGATGCGCCAGGCGATCACCGCTCTCACCGTGGCATGAGGGTGGCGGCCTCTGCCACCAAGCACGGCATCAGTGAGGAAGACGGCATCCATGCCGCTTTATTTCCAACATGGGTCGCACCCCTTGACGATGATCCCGCGCAATGGCGTGAACTACGTCTCGGGTTTGACACCCACGCCCGACTTTTGGAGACTGTCGTGGTTGTCGCCTCCGACGGGGACGAATTGCTGATTCACGCAATGATAGAGCGGTCGAAATACGTCGATCTCCTTAGGTAACCGCTCGGTGAGTCGACGGTTGCCTAAGGGGCGCCCTTAGAGGGCAGTCGTCACCCGGCAGAACAAGCCGCTTCTCGTCGAACCGCGACCGCTGGCGGATTTCGGCTCCGGGTGTGGCGTTGCTGGATATGGTGGGACGGTGACTACTCCTGCCCCCCAGCGTCTCGACCGCTCTGATATCTGTTCAAGCAGCTCTCATAAAACTGACGGCCCCGGGGAGACCGGGGCCGTCAGTCGATTGTGGTGAAAAACAGAACTTACCCCGTGACAACAGGTCCCGAGGTTTCGCGGGCAGTGCGCTTAGGACGGGGAAGGAAAGACAAACCCACCATGGTCGCACCAAGACCCAGGTGCAGCCAGTTGTTGGCATCACTGAGTGGCACGAAATTCGCTGCGGAGTCATAGTCGATGAACAGTCCGTAGAGGAACAGTCCCAGGTAGATGATGCCACCCCACAACAAATATTGGCGAGCAGAACCTGGGGTACGTGCTAGTGCTATGCCAGCTACGCCGAAGAGAAGGTGGACAATGTTGTGCAGGATCGAGACATGAAAAACGCCCAGCAGCATCGCGTGGCCTTCATGGCCAGCAAACTGCAGATCACCCAGGTTCTGAGTCACACCGGGGATGAACCCGGCAATACCGACCAGAAGGAAAACGATGCCGTAGAGGAGGGCGGCGATTTGGATGGGTGTGCGTTTAGCAGGTGGTGTATGTGTATCGGACTGATTCTTAGTTGTCATAATGGCACCTTTCTGTGATGAAGGAAATTGCCTTATTCCTTGTTGAACTTCTCCTGGACCTTGCCTGCGATCTTTTCTACGGTGTTAGGAAGCTCAGTGGTGCCGTAGAAACGCGCATCGGGGTGAGTCGGCGGTGCCATCGGCACGCCTTCTGGTGGGGTGTCCACGTAGGTGAACTTACCCAGGCCGTCCGGTGCTTCACCTGACGCCCAGGATCCCTCGGACATATGTGCGCCGTCAGAGAAGTTGAGGGCCTGGTAGGAGAACTCCTCGTGCTCCTTGCCCTTGGGGAAGTTGCTGGGGACCGGCAGGGTCTCATTGCCCTCCGCCTGTAGCTCCCGAGCAGCGGCCAGCCACTGGTTTTGGTGCATGGTGTCGCGTGCTAGAAGGAAACCAAGTAAGTCCTTAACTCCGCGGTCATCGGTCATGTGGTACAAACGGGCGACCTGCAGGCGCCCCTGCATCTCGGCGTTGATATTAGAGGTCAAATCCGCCAGCAGGTTGCCACTGGCGGTGACATACGATCCACTCCACGGGTTGCCCATGCTGTCGACTGGGCGGGCGCCGGCACCGGAAACAATGGCTTGTTGTAGATCGGTGCCACCGATGATGGCTGCCACCGCTGGGTCCTCCTGGATGGCTTTCTCGGTGATGCCCAGCGGAGCTTTCTCCAGCAGTTGGGCGACCATAGTCGCCAGCATCTCGATGTGGCCGAATTCCTCGGAGGCCGTGGCAAAGAGCAGATCACGGTACTTACCCGGGATGTGAGAGTTCCAGGCCTGGAAGCTGTACTGCATGGCCACGGTAATCTCACCGTATTGACCACCGATCACCTCTTGGAGCTTGCGGGCGTAGACAGCGTCTGGTTTTTCTGGTTTTGCTGGGTACTGCAACGTCTGCTTGTGAAAGAACATGTTGTTATCTCCTTAAAAATAGTCTTCGGAGTTGCCACCTCTCCTGTAACTGGCAAGGATTTAGCAACCAATACTGTGCACCCTCACCGTCTGTCCAAGATTCGACCCTTGGGTGGGAAGAAAACGGAAAGGGCTTCAGTGCTACTGGTCCCTCATGTCACACCCACTAGCTTTTGTGGGTTGCCCCATATTGTATCGATTTCCAGCGGTGCTGTTGCAAAGTTGGGGCAGTAGAAAGACCGGCGTGAAATAATCAGAGCCATGGGCATCTTCTCCGGTCGGCATTTCCCCCGTGACATCATCCTGTGGGCGGTGCGGTGGTACTGCCGCTACGGGGTGAGCTACCGCGATCTCGAAGAAATGATGACCGAGCGGAGTGTGCCGGTCGATCACACCACGATCTACCGATGGGTGCAGAAATACGCCCCTGAGCTGGATAAGCACACTCGGTGGTACCGGCAGGTACCCGACTGGCAGGCCCGGTCCTGGCGGGTGGATGAGACCTATATTCGGGTCGGCGGCACGTGGTGCTATCTCTACCGGGCTATCACCGCCGGTGGGCAGACCCTGGACTTTTATCTCTCTCCGAAGCGCAATGTCGCGGCGGCCAAGCGTTTCCTGGCCAAGACGCTGCGATCGAATACGACAGCCGGGTCCCCGCGGGTCATCAACACCGACAAGGCACCAGCTCTGGCCAAGGCAATATCCGAGCTGAAGGCGGAGGGAATCTGCCCTCAGACGGTGGAGCACCGGCAGGTGAAATACCTGAACAACGTTCTCGAGGGAGATCATGGCCGACTTAAAAGAATCCTGGGGCCGAAGGGAGCGTTCAAAAACCGAATTTCCGCCTACCGGACGTTGAAAGGGATGGAAGCGATGCATTCATTACGGAAAGGCCAGGGGACGATGTTTGCTTACGGGCACCCGAACCCGGACGCGGTGATCGTCAGCCGGATATTCGAGACAGCTTAAGCACCCCGGAGCAAGGACAACTAATGTCTTGAGGTTGGGCTTTTCGACCCTGGCCCAACTTTGCAACAGCACCCCCAGCGCGAAGGCGGCGACGGCAGGGCAGCGGAGATGCCCTCGATGCGGGATCGTCAGACCATGGCTAGGCGTGTGCGTGGTTACGTCACCCAGGGCAAGACCGACTCCTACGGCGCTCCCACCGCCCGTTACGCCACCACAGGATGAGGTCCTGGGCGGTCTCGGACATAGTTGCTTAACCGGTAAACGCGCTGACGCCGGTGATGGACTTGCCCACGATGAGTGACTGCATGGTGTCGGTTCCCTCGTAGGTGTGCAAAGTCTCGGCATCGGCCATGTGCCGCATGACGTCGTTTTCTAACAGGATGCCCACGCCGCCAAACATATCCCGGGCGTTGGCGGCTACGCGGCGGGCAGCTCGGGTGCTGTTGACCTTGGCTAGGGCGGCCTGTTGCTCGGTAATCGTTCCGGCCTCCTCAAGCTCGAGCAAGCGCTTGCAGAATAAACCGAGGGTGGTCACGTCCATCAGCATGTCTGCCAGGCGCTGTTGGATGACCTGGTTTTTGATCAGGGGACGGCCAAACTGGATACGCTCCGAGGCGTATTTCAAGGCCTTTTCGTAGCAGTCAACCGCTAAACCGAAAGCGCTCCAGGCGACGCCGATACGCGTGGCCATGAGGACCTTGGCCGCGTCGCGGAAGGAGCGGCAACCGGGCAGGCGGCGGTCGTCGGAGACGCGGACGTTGTTGAGCTTGATGTGTGCCTGAGGGATACCGCGCAGGGCGGCCTTGCCGGTGATGGTCTCGGCCTCGTACCCGGGGGCGTCCTGGTCGACGATGAAGGCTCCGACATTGCCGTCCTCCATGCGCGCGTACACCACCGCGATGTGGCCGACGGAACCGTGGCCGATCCATTTCTTTTCCCCGTTAATAACCCACTCGTCGCCCTCCTTCACAGCGGAGGTTTCCAAGCCGATGGAATCGGAGCCATGATCGGGCTCGGTCAACGCAAAGGCACCGCGGATCTCCATCTTGGACATGGGCTTTAGGTATGTCGCCTTCTGTTCCTCGGAACCAAGCATGTTGATGGACTGCATGGCTAGTCCTGCTTGCACACCCAGGGCAGTGGATGTGGACGCGTCGAGGCGCGAGAGCTCGAAGCCGATGAGGCGCTTCGCGCGGATGGACATCTCGGGTTCACCCTCAATGCTGATGCCGTCACGGATCAATCCTCGACGGGCGGCTTCTTCGACACCGGGGATGTTGTACTCAGCTTTTTCCCAAGCCTCGTTGATGCCGGGGCGCGCCCAGTCGGCGAATTCGCGGGCCTTCTTCCACCACTCGAGGTCTGCGCCGTCAACATCGGCGAACAAGGCGTAGTAATCGGTGCGGGGATCCAGGGGGATGTCCTGAAACTCCTTGAATGCGGGTGCGTCACCCATGAGTGCCCTCCAAGCGTGTTAGGTAGATCGTTCTCTCATTGTATTGTGACGCACCTCGCACCTAAATGCAACGGATTCGTAGCGACAATTTTTCCGGCGCCTCACTCCCCGGGCCAGGGCACCTCGCGCAGCTCGCGGCGCAGGATCTTCCCGGTCGGGTTCTTTGGGATCGCGTCGATGAACTCCACCGCGCGCACCTTCTTGTAGGGGGTGACGCGCTCCGCGACCCAGTCCATGAGCTCCTCGGCAGAGGGATCGGAGCCTTCACGCTTGACGACGAACGCGCGCGGGATCTCCAGGCCGTCGCGCTCGGCGCCGACCACGCCGACGTCGTTGACGTCCGGGTGGGTCAGCAGCAGGGCCTCCAACTCGGCGGGGGCCACCTGGTAACCCTTGTACTTGATCACTTCCTTAGCCCGGTCGATGATGCGCAGGCCGCCGTCCTCGCCGACGCGGGCGATGTCGCCGGTGCGCAGCCAGCCGTCCTGCACGAGGGTCTTCCCGGTTGCCTCCGGGTTGTCGAGGTAGCCCTGCATGACCTGCGGGCCGCGCACGAGAACCTCGCCCTCCTGGCCCTCCTCGACGTCCTCGAGCGTCTCGATGTCCACGAGGCGGATCTCCGTGTTGGGAGTGGGCTTGCCCACGCTGGAGTAGTCGGCGTCGCCGTGCAGGTTGAGCGCCACGAGGGGAGAGGCCTCGGTCATGCCCCAGCCCTGCACCACCTTCGTGCCCAACCGGTCCTCGACTGCGCGCATGATGGGGGCGTCGATAGGCGCGGCACCGCTGACCATCAGCTTCGAGTCGGCAAACCAGGTCGGGTCGATCTCCGGGCCCTTCGCCATGGCGATGGCCATCGGGGGCGCGATGAAGGTGAGCTCGATGCCGTGCTTGGCGTGGGCGCCTAGGAAGAGCCCGATGTCGAACTTGGGCATGGTGAAGATGTGGTGGCGGCGGTACAGCGGGCCGAGGAGGAGCACGGTCAGCCCGTAGATGTGGGAGAAGGGCAGCACGCTCAGGGTGTTCGCCTGGGGGCGGATGCCGCTGAGGTCGACCATGGCGTCGACCTGCAGGATGTTGGACACCAGGTTGCCGTGCGAGAGCTGCACCCCCTTCGGTAGCCCGGTCGTGCCCGAGGAGAAGGGGACGGCGGCCATGGAGGCGGGGTCGATGCGCAGCTCCGGGGCCGGGTGGCGGTGCTGCGCGATGGACTGCAGCTCCATGGAGAAGATCTGCGGGATCTGCTCGAGGTCGGTCGGGCCGATAAACAGCTTGGAGCGCGAGGCGGAGACGATGTGCTCGACGTCCGCCTGATTCATCAGCATGCCGATGGGGTTGACGGTGGCGCCGGCATGCATGATGCCGAGCAGGCCGGCCGCGTAGTTGATCGAGTTGGGCACTTGGAGGGTGACCACGTCGCCGGGTCCGATGCCGCGGGAGGCGAGCTCACCGGCGATCGACTCGGCGTAGGCCTTCAGCTCGGCGTAGGTCGCCGTTGTCCCCGTGGACAGCTCGGTGACGGCGGGCAGTGCCGCGTCCTCCTCGGTCAGGCCGCCGAAGATGAGGTCGAAGACGTCCGTGTCGGGGATCTCGAGGCTAGGGTAGGGGCTGGGGTAGATCAACGGAACCTCCCGGTATGTGATGTGGGTCGCACTGTTCTTACAGGTGTAGCACACGCAATATCGGGCGAGGCATTCTTTCGCTTGCCGACGCCCGTGGCAGCCGCGCCCGGGTCCCGCATTCAGTAATGTGTGGAACCATGACTGAACGCACTCTCATCCTGATCAAGCCGGACGGCGTCGCCAACGGCCACGTCGGCGAGATCATCGCCCGCATCGAGCGCAAGGGCCTCAAGCTCGTCGAGCTGGACCTGCGCACCGCCGATCGCGAGACCGCCGAGAAGCATTACGCAGAGCACAAGGACAAGCCGTTCTTTGGCGAGCTGGTGGACTTCATCACCTCCGCCCCGCTCGTGGCCGGGATTGTGGAGGGGAAATCCGCTATCGCCGCGTGGCGCCAACTCGCCGGCGGGACCCACCCGGTTGAGAAGGCGAAGCCAGGCACCATTCGCGGGGACTTCGCGCTCTCCGTAGCAGAAAACGTTGTGCACGGTTCGGATTCGGCCGAGTCCGCCGAGCGCGAAATCGCCATCTGGTTCCCTGGCAAGTAGCGTCAAACTCAGCGACGCTTCATAGCGACGCGGCCACAGCGCACGGCGCCGTGCATGAACGCTGGGTAAACGAGCAGGGACGGTCGCGTAAACAGTACGCGCACGTGTTGCGACAGGTGGGGACGCGACTTAGGTTGAGCGCATGCCTGACAACTCTCTGCCCCGCCGTTCTTTCATCGTTGGTTCCGGTCTGGCCGCCGCAACCGCGGCGGTAGCCCCATACGCATCCGCACAACAGTCGTCCGAACTCTCGTCCACTGTGACAGGTTCCTCAATCGCAAACGCTCGCCACCTGCCTGGCGCGCCCGAGTCCACTTACTCTCATTTCATGCACGGGGTGGCATCAGGTGATCCCACTCCTGCCTCTGTAATTCTGTGGACCCGAGTGACCGTGAGCCCCGAGGCGACCCCCGGTTCCGGTCTTGGCGCAGACGCGACAGTGGACTGGGAAGTCTCCACCACTCCGGACTTTGGCAATGTCGTCCGCTCTGGAACCGCCACCACGACGGCTAATGAGGATCACACCGTCCATGTGGACCCGGAGGGGTTAGAACCCGGGACAGTTTATTACTACCGGTTCCGCTACAACGATGTGTACTCCACGGTTGGGCGGACGAGGACCGCTCCGGCCTACCACGCCGCCGTCGACGAGGTCACGTTTGCAGTCGCGTCCTGTGCGAACTGGGAAGCTGGGTACTTCGCCGCCTACCGGGACATGGCCGAGCGGGCGGAGCACGACGAGTTCGACGCCGTCGTTTTCCTCGGTGACTACATCTACGAATACGCCACGGGTGGGTTTGTCGGTAAAAGCGGCGTCTCCCGGGTGCATTCGCCGCAAAACGAGACGGTGACGCTGACCGACTACCGGGTGCGACATGGTCGCTACAGGCAGGACCTCGAGTTGCAGCGTGCCCACGCTGCCGTGCCCTGGATTGTGATTTGGGATGATCATGAAACGGCGAACGACTCCTGGCGAGAGGGCGCACAAAACCACACGGAGGCAACGGAGGGACCGTGGCAAGAGCGCCGTAACGCGGGGCAACAGGCCTACTTCGAATGGCTTCCGGTGCGAGCCACCCAGCCCTCGAAGGGGGGTCATCTCTACCGCAGCCTGCAGTTCGGGACGCTCGTCAACCTCACGATGATGGATCTGCGCACGTATCGCGACGCGGACCCGTCGCGCTTTCGCGCCACTGCTGAGGGCCGGGAGATGCTCGGGCCCGAGCAGTTTGATTGGTTGTCGTCGGTGGTGCGCAACTCCACTACTACGTGGAATGTGATGGGGAACTCAGTGATGATCGCCCCGTTAACGCTCGGCATGTTGACCGAAACAAGTTCCGAGGCTGCCTTGGTTAACCGGCTCATCGATGATTTCTCCACTCTCGTGTCGGGTATTCCGATTAACCCCGATCAGTGGGATGGCTTTGTATGGGCACGCAACCGTCTCTTCGAGGAGCTGGCCGCCGATGATGCGAACGTCCTGTTCCTCACCGGCGATATTCACACCGAGTGGGCAAACTCGATCGTCCACAATGGTCGCGAAATCGGGTGCGAGCTCGTGACGTCGTCAATTAGCGCGGCGAACGTGGGAGACACGGTAACGACGTACACGAAGGTCTACTACCCGGAGGACAACCCCGTCTCGCTGCTCGCGGAGAATTTCCTTCATAGCCTCAATCCGGCCGTCAATCACGTCGACCTCGACGCGCACGGCTACGCGGTCGCCCGGATTCGCCCAACCGAGGTGGCGATGGAGTTTTACCGAGTTGCCGACTATGAGGTGCCGGACTCGCCCGTCAACCTCGCCCTGACGCGCCTGTGGAAGGTCGGCGCCGGGTACGTCTAGCCGAACATCCTTGAACCCACCCGCTATCCCGTCCCTTAGTTATAAGTTAAGGTGCATACGAGATGTCGCGACGGGAGAAAGGTGGGACGTGGTTCAACGCACCGAGCAGGCGCGGGCGGCGAGTAAACGCGAGGCAATCCTCCGGGCTGCTACTCAGCTCATGCTCCGCGAGGGGTTGCGGGGGGTTACTCACCGCAACGTCGCGGCCAAGGCTGGGGTTCCCGTGGGCTCCGTCGGGTATTACTACTCCAATCGCGACACGTTGATTACAACCTGTTTCGAATCCATCCACGCGCGACGGGTTGAGCGTGCGGAGAACGTGATGGCCGATCCCCCCGCGCCTGCAGACGCGCAGGCTGTGGCTCGGGCGGTCATTGACATCGTGTCTGCCGGTCACCCGTCGTTGCTGATGGGCTTTTTCGCCGCCTGCGTCGACGCCTACCGTGAAACGGGTGCGGACTCCAGCTCGCAATTGAAAAGGCAGATTGCCGGAACCGCAGAGCTGCTTCTCGCGCTGCTTCGGGGAACCGAGTTTTCCTCCACTGACCCGCACGAGGCGATGGCCGCGCTCGTGGGGGCGACTATTTTGTTCAGCCACGCTGAGCGCGATCCCGTCGCCGCCTCGGAGCGCGCCGTGATCGCCGTCCTGCGCTAGCCAACGGGGAAACGACCCTTTCGCCCTGCTTGTGCCACAATGGTCAGCAGGTGCATCATTCCTGTAGCTACCACGTTCCTTGATCGGGGACTGCGAAGGGGGATGCGCTGGCAGACTTCCATACATTTCCCTGCGACCGCGGGTGTACTGTGCGGCGGCGGCGACGACTTTCTCGCCAGCGCCCGGTAGGCCAGGTCGCGGGCTGCATACTAGGAGAGTGTCCGTGGCACAAAGCGACGAGTCCACAACTAAGAACACGAGTGGGAACGGAGCGACCGCGCCCATTGACCGCTCGATTCTCGCCCAAGCGGGAGCGAAGATCCGCGTCTTCGCGCTGGCCAAACAGCTCGGCCGCCCCTCCAAAGATCTTGTGGTGGCCCTCAATGAGCTCGGAATCGTCAAGGTCGCCCAGTCAACGCTGACTCGAGCGGAGGCCGAACAGCTTCTCGACGCCCTTGAAAACGCCTCAGTCACGTCCGCACCCGCTCTGGCCGAGCCGTTCGAGCCGTTCGAGCCGTCTGAGCCGTTTGAGCCGTCTGAGCCGTCTGGGGTCAACGTGGACGCCGACGAGAAGATCCGGCACCGCGTGCGCAAAGATGTGGAAAACGAGATCCACCAGATCGAGGAGAAGGTCGAAGCGCAGCTCAGCGCGGAAGCGGAGCCGGTGGAGGTGGCGGAGCCGACAGTGAAGGAGGTTCGCGGCGAAGAGCCGGACGACGATTCCGACGAGCTCCTAGAGGATGTCGAGCCAGACGTGACTCCGGCGCCCGCGGGGGGGTTCACCCAGGCACCTATTTTTAAGGCACCCTCCCGCGCCGACCGGCGCCGCGCCCGCCGCGCCTCAACCGCAGCGGAGTCCTCGGAAGAGCCCTCAGCAGAGTCCGTACCAGAGCCCGCTGAGGCGCGGCCGCCCAGGGTTGGCTCGAGGCGTCGAGAAGAAGTGCTCGATCGCGGTCAGGGTGACAGCGAAGATTTCGACGCGGCCGACGCCGCGGACATGATTACGGAACCAAAGCCCATTAAAGGTTCGGCTCGGCTTGAAGCACAACGACGCCGGCGCTCCGAACAGCGCGAGGAGGGGCGCAAGCGCAGCAAGATCGTCTCGGAGGCGGAATTCTTGGCGCGTCGCGAATCCGTCGAGCGCACCATGGTCGTTCGCGAGCGCAACCGCCATGACGGGCCGGGGCGGATCACGCAAGTGGGGGTTCTCGAGGACGGATTGCTCGTCGAGCACTTCGTTACCTCTGAGGAGAACGCGTCGATGATCGGCAACATTTACCTCGGCCGGGTGCAAAACGTGCTGCCCAGTATGGAGGCCGCATTCATCGACATCGGGCAGGGGCGCAACGGTGTGCTCTACGCCAGCGAGGTGGACTGGAAGTCGGCGGGCCTTGGCGGGCGCTCGCGGCGCATCGAACAAGCGCTGAAGTCCGGGGACCAAATCGTCGTGCAGGTTACGAAGGACCCCGTCGGCCACAAGGGAGCGCGCCTGACCACGCAAATCTCCCTCGCGGGTCGGTTCTTGGTGTACGTCCCGGGCGGCCGCAGCGCCGGGATTTCGCGGAAGCTGCCGGCGCCCGAGCGCAAGCGCTTGAAAGACATCCTGGCCGAGGTGGTCCCCGCCAAGGGCGGGGCGATTATCCGCACCGCCGCGGAGGGTGTCCCAGCGGACGCGATCGCAGCCGACGTGACGCGCCTGCATCGCCAGTGGGAGGCGATCCAGGAGCGCGCGGAGAAGGAAAAGAACTCCAAGGGGGCGAAACCCGTCACCCTTTACGAAGAACCCAACCTCCTGGTCAAGGTTGTTCGCGACCTGTTCAACGAGGACTTCACGTCGCTGATTGTCGACGGCTCCCGCCCCTACAACGTCGTGTCTGCCTACCTGGAATCCGTCGCCCCCGACCTTGTCGACCGGCTCGAGCGCTACGACCGCGACGAGCACGGCGGTAAGGACGCGTTTGAGACTTACCGCGTGGACGAGCAGATCCAGAAGGCGCTCGCGCGTTCCGTGTGGCTGCCCTCCGGTGGCACGCTTGTCATTGACAAAACGGAAGCTATGACCGTCATCGACGTCAACACGGGCAAATTCACGGGGTCGGGTGGATCGCTGGAAGAGACCGTGACGCGAAACAACCTTGAGGCGGCCGAGGAAATCGTGCGCCAGATGCGGTTGCGCGACATGGGGGGCATGATCATCGTCGACTTCATCGACATGATCCTGCCCGAGAACCGCGACTTGGTCTTGCGCCGGTTGAAAGAAGCCCTGGGCCGGGACCGCACGCGGCACCAGGTGTCCGAAGTCACCTCGCTTGGCTTGGTCCAGATGACTCGCAAGCGGTTGGGCACGGGCTTGCTCGAGACGTTCTCCACCGAATGCGAGTGCTGCGGGGGGCGGGGCATCATCCTTGCCGAGGACCCCGTCGATGCGGATCATGCCGCTGAGAAGGCCGCTGAAAAGGCCGCTGAGCGCGTGGCCCAGCGCTCCGCGCCGGCTACGAAGGAGCCTGAGGTCCCGGCCATCCCCGCCGAGCGGGACGAGGAGGATCTCCGACGCCTCGCAGATTCCGTGCTGGGGCCCAGCCCCGAGGAAGGCGAGGCAGAAAAAGAGGTAGAGACAGAGGAACGCCGCCAGGGCCAGCGCGGACGCCGCCGCGGGCGCCGGGGCAGCGGGCGCGGACGCGGGGGTATGGCTCCGGAGTCAGGCTCGGAGACGTCGTCAAGCGAAAATGCCCCGAGCGAAGATGCCCCGGTTGAGGAGTCCGAGAAGGCCTACGAGCAGGCGGTTGCCGAATTCGAAGCCTCGCCGCGGCGCAAGCGCCGCACCCGCGGAAACTCCCGCTCCGACCACGCGCCGCGGAGGGAAGAGTTTGAATCTGGCGGTGACTCTCGCGAGGACACGGGCGCCGCGGAAAGCAGCGAGGAGCGCGCCACCGTGCCCCGAGAGAGGCGGGTGCGCCGTCGCGCCACTCGGCGCAGTGCCGCACGAAGCGCCGCGCCGATCCAGGGCCAGGCAGTGCAGGTTAAGGAGACACAGGGTACGTCGGCGCACGATGCCCGTTCGGATGCCCGTTCGGATGCCCGTGCGGATGCCCGTTCGGACGGCTCGGCCCGCAGCGGTGAGGGCAAGCCGCAGGGCCGGGGGAGGCGTCGGGCGACTCGGCGCAGCTCGGCCCGGTAGCGGCCCGGTAGCGGTTTGGATTTCTAGACCTCCCCGGTGTAGCCTTGGGCAGTCGCTGCTTTGGGGCGCGTCCGCCTTGATGCCCACGCATGCGGGCACGGCGGGCTCTAGGTGTCGCCCCCAAGGCGCTCAGAATTTTTCCGTCCACACGCTTTCGCCGCATGCCGGAAGCGTACGAGTTAGATAAGGGGTAACCCTCTATGTACGCGATCGTCAAGACCGGCGGCAAGCAGTACAAGGTTGCCGAGGGCGACGTTGTCCGGGTCGAGAAGATCGAGGGTGAAGCAGGCGACAAGGTTGCACTCACCCCGGTTCTTCTCGTCGACGGAGCAAACGTGACCTCCGGCGCGGATGAGCTGGCCAAGGTCAGTGTCGAAGCCGAGATCGTCGAGCACGGCAAGGCCAAGAAGATCGACATCCTGAAGTACAAAAACAAGACCGGTTACAAGGTCCGCCAAGGCCACCGCCAGAAGCTGACCGCCGTCAAGATCACTGGCATCAAGTAAGCCTTCCCACCTAAGGAGAGACAACAATGGCACACAAGAAGGGTGCATCAAGCTCCTCGAACGGTCGTGACTCTGAGTCCAAGCGCCTCGGCGTGAAGCGCTTCGGTGGCCAGCAGGTCAAGGCCGGCGAGATCCTCGTCCGCCAGCGCGGCACCAAGTTCCACCCGGGCGACAACGTCGGCCGCGGTGGCGACGACACCCTGTTTGCGCTGTCCGCTGGTGCCGTGCAGTTTGGCATCAAGAAGAACCGTCGTGTCGTCAACATCGTCCCCGCCGATGGCGAGGGCGTTGCAGCCGAGGTCCTCGAGGCCGCTGAGGCTGCGGGTGTTGTGCCCGAAGGCGCAACCGCCTAAGACGTTCCCAACAGTGGCACCGTGGCCTCCGGCCGTGGTGCCACTTTTGCATTACCGGGCGGGGTGCTTTCGCGCCCGCCCTCAGTAGAATCGCCCCCATTACCCCGACCACGAAAGGTGGAACCCAGTGCAATTCGTCGACCGGGCGCTCCTGCACCTCCAAGCAGGGGACGGTGGGCACGGTTGTGTCTCCGTCCACCGCGAGAAGTTCAAGCCACTGGGCGGGCCGGACGGTGGAAACGGCGGGCACGGGGGAGATATCGTCTTCGTTGTTTCTCCGCAGGTTCACACGTTGCTGGATTTCCAGTTCCGCCCCCACCTGAAGGCGAAGCGGGGAGCCAACGGCGAGGGTGACCACCGCAACGGTGCGAGGGGCGAAGACCTCATCCTCGAGGTCCCGGTGGGGACCGTGGTGCGCGACGCGGAGGGGGAAATTATCGCCGACCTCACTGTGCCCGGCTCACGCTTCGTCGCGGCGCAGGGTGGCTTCGGCGGGCTGGGCAACGCGGCCCTGGCCACCGCGAAACGCAAGGCCCCGGGGTTTGCGCTCAAGGGGGAGCCGGGGGAGGCGCACGAGCTGATCCTCGAGCTCAAATCCATGGCGGACGTTGGACTCGTTGGGTTCCCCTCGGCCGGCAAGTCCTCGCTCATCTCAGTGCTTTCAGCTGCGAAGCCCAAGATTGCCGATTACCCCTTCACCACCCTTCAACCCAATCTCGGTGTGGTCAATGTTGGGCACGACACGTTCACCGTCGCGGATGTGCCCGGTCTGATCCCGGGCGCGAGCCAGGGCAGAGGTTTGGGCCACGACTTCCTCCGTCACATCGAGCGGACGGCGGTTCTCGCGCATGTGGTGGACGTAGCGACGTCAGAACCGGGCCGCGACCCAGTTTCTGACATTGAGGCGATGGAAAAGGAGCTCAACGCCTACGCCGCGGAACTCGATCACGATTCTGGGCTTGGGGATTTGCGGCAGCGTCCCCGCATGATAGTGCTAAACAAGCTCGATGTGCCGGAAGCCCGCGAGTTGGCGGACTTCGTAGAAGATGAGCTGCGGGAGCGTTTCGGGTGGCCTATGTACAAGATCTCCGCGGTCACTCGCGAAGGTCTGGACGAGCTGACGTGGGCACTCTTCCGCGTCGTGCAGGACGCGCGACGTGCCCGGTCGACGCAAAAGGCTGTGGGAGCTCCGGGTGAGATCATCAGGCCCCGTCCCGTTGACGCGCCTCACGAGGGCGTCGTTGTCTCGCGCGACCCGGAATACCCGGAGGGGTGGATCGTCACCGGAGACAAGGCGGAGCGTTGGATTCAGCAGACCGACTTTGAAAACGACGAGGCGGTGGGCTACCTGTCTGACCGCCTGAACAAGGTGGGAGTGGAAGACCAGTTGCGCAAACTGGGCGCGCAGGAAGGCGACACCGTCACGATCGGGGAGATTTCCTTCGAATGGGAGCCCACGCTTGCTGGCGACCCGACCATGGCTGGCCGCGGCCGCGACGCGCGGTTGAACGGTACAGACCGCGCCTCCGCCGCCGAGCGCAAGCGTGCCTCACAGGCTCGTCGCGGTCTTATCGACGAGTTCGACTACGGTACCGACGAAGCTGCGGAGCGGGAGCGCTGGCAGGGCTGACATGGCATCTTCCTTAACGCAGGACGAGCTGCGGGCACACATTGCCGGGGCGCGCAAGATCGTGGTGAAGATCGGCACGTCATCGCTTGTCGACGCCTCCTTCGCCGTCAGCCCCGCAAAGATCGACGCCATCGTCGACGCGTTAGAAGTACGCATGGCCGCGGGCAGCGACGTCATCGTTGTGTCCTCAGGAGCGATTGCCGCGGGGATGGCTCCGCTGGGCCTGACCGCCCGCCCGAACGACCTGGCTACGAAGCAGGCCGCGGCGGCGGTGGGGCAGATGCACTTGGCCCAAGCGTGGGGGGCGTCCTTTGCCCGGTACGGGCGCACGATCGGGCAAGTCCTGTTGACGCAAGCGGACGCGGGCCGCCGCGACCGGGCCCGCAACGCTCAGCGCACGATCGATCGCCTGCGGCAAATGGGTGCGGTGCCGATCGTCAACGAGAACGACACGGTGGCCACGTCCGAGATGCGCTTCGGTGACAACGACCGGCTGTCCGCCATCGTTTCCACTCTCATCGCGGCCGATGCGCTTTATTTGCTTTCCGACGTCGACGGCCTCTACGACCGCAACCCCGACAGTCCCGGCGCCCACCTCATCACCGAGGTGCGCTCGGGCCACGACCTCGCACGAGTCGCCGCCGGAGACGGGGGTGCGCTAGGAACTGGTGGCATGGCCGCGAAGGTTTCCGCGGCACGCCTTGCCGCGCGAGGTGGCGTGCCGGTTCTGTTGACCTCCGCTGCCGTGATCGGTGGCGCGCTTGCTGACGCCCAGGTGGGCACTGTTTTCCACACGAGGCCGGAGTCGCGTCTGTCCGCCTGGAAGTTCTGGGCGCTCTACGCGGCGGATGCCGAAGGAGTGCTACGCCTCGACGCGGGCGCTGTCGAGGCCGTCACCCGCGGCGGGACGTCGCTGCTCGCGGTCGGGATCACCGAGGCCGAGGGCGATTTTCACCGAGGCGACATCGTGGAAATCCTGGGCCCCGGCGGAGAGGCGATCGGCCGCGGGGAGGTTGCCTACGACGCAGGAGAGCTGCAATTCATGCTGGGGAAGCAGACCAGCGAGCTGGAGCTGAGCCAGCGTCGCCCCGTCATTCACGCGGACTACCTATCTAACTACGCCTCTCGGCTCTAGCCCCAGCTAAGGTGAGTCGCATGAACGCTCCCACCGACGTTGTCGCGATGGCCAAGGCAGCCAAAGGCGCCGCCGTTCACCTTGCAACCTTGCCCGCGCCTGTCAAGAACGCAGTGCTTGTCGCCGCCGCCGAGGCCCTGATCAGCCACAGCGATGACATCGAGCGTGCCAACGACGCCGACCTCGAGGCGGCACGTGCGGCAGGATGGAACCACGCGCTGCTCGACCGGCTCTCGCTCACCCCCGCGCGCATCGAGTCGATGGCTGCTGGCTTGCGCCACGTAGCCGACCGAGAAGATCCGGTGGGGCAGATCGTGCGGGGCCGCACTCTGGACAACGGACTAGTGATGCGCCAGGTCCGTGTCCCCCTCGGGGTCGTCGGGGTGGTCTACGAGGCGCGCCCCAACGTCACGGTGGACGTCTTCGGCCTAACGCTGAAATCGGGCAACGCCGCGTTGCTGCGCGGTTCGAAGTCTGCACGGCAAACAAACGAGGTGCTCACGGGCATCCTGCAAGACGTCGTCGAAGCCCACGGTCTGCCGCGGCAGACCGTCCAGCTCCTGGGTTGCGAAACCCACGAAACCGTGCGGGACCTTGTCACGGCGCGTGGCTTCGTCGACGTCGTCATTCCTCGCGGCAGCGCGCGCTTGATCGACGCGGTCGTGTCCTCGGCAACCGTCCCCACTATCGAAACAGGCACGGGTAACTGTCACTTCTACATCGACGCCTCGGCCAGCCTCGACAGCGCCATTGCCATGCTGCTCAACGGCAAGACTCGGCGCGTGTCCGTATGCAACGCCACTGAGACGGCGCTTCTCGACGCCGCGCTGCCCGACCCCGACAAACTCCGCATCGTCGAGGCCCTACAGGGCGCGGGCGTGGCGGTGCATGGTGACGTCGACAAGCTTTCTGCTTTCGGCGCACGTGACGTTATCGCTGCTGACGAGGCCGATTGGGCCGGGGAATACCTATCGATGGACATTGCTGTCGCAGTGGTTGAGGGGGTGGACGGGGCGGTTGAGCATATCGCGCGGTGGTCCACGGGCCATACGGAGGCAATTGCCGCGCGGGACGCGTTCGCGCTGCGGGAGTTTGCCCAGCGAGTCGATTCTGCCGCGGTCATGCTTAACGCGTCTACGGCGTTCACGGACGGGGAGCAGTTTGGCATGGGAGCGGAGATTGGAATCTCGACGCAGAAGTTGCACGCCCGCGGCCCGCTGGGACTGCCCGAGCTCACCAGCACGAAGTGGATCCTTGAGGGGACAGGGCAGACCCGGCCGTGAGCGCGGAGGAGAAGACTACTGTGTCACGGATCGGCATCATGGGCGGCACGTTTGACCCCATCCACCACGGTCACCTCGTCGCGGCGAGCGAGGTCGCGGACCGATTCGACCTTGATGAGGTCTTGTTTGTGCCCACGGGGGAGCCGTGGCAAAAATCGGGCCGGCAGGTCAGCCCCGCCGAGCACCGCTACCTCATGACAGTCATCGCGACCGCGTCGAACCCCCGCTTTAGCGTGTCGCGCGTTGACATCGACCGTGGTGGGGCGACCTACACTATTGACACGCTGCGTGATCTGGCGGAGCGCCGGCCGGGTGCGGAGTTGTTTTTCATCACGGGTGCGGACGCCCTGAGCTCAATAATGTCGTGGCACGACTGGGATAAAATGTTCCGCCTCGCGCAGTTTGTCGGGGTGACCCGGCCGGGTTACGACCTGCGGGAGGACATGCTTCCAGCGGAGCACCAGGAGAGAGTGCACCTCATCGAGATCCCGGCCATGGCGATTTCGTCCACGGATTGCCGGCAACGCGCGGCTGAGGGCCGGCCCGTTTGGTACCTTGTGCCGGATGGGGTGGTGCAGTACATCGCCAAAAACAAGCTGTACCATGCCACGTCCGGCGGGGTCGAAGTGGCACACAAGGCCCCCGACATGTGACAATGGCAGGGAAAATGTCAGAAAAGCCCCACCCAGAAGTGTCTGACGTATCTAACTGAGCAAAAGGAACTGTGTCATTTGACTGCTCTGCAGACTTCGCGCGACCAAGCCGCCATCGCAGCGCGCGCGGCGGATGAGAAACTCGGCCGCAACATCGGCGTCATTGATGTTTCCGATGTCCTCGGCATCACTGACCTCTTCGTCGTCGTTTCCGCTGACAACGAGCGTCAGGTCCGCGCTATCACCGAAGAGGTCGAAGCCGAGATGACCAACGCTGGGCTCGAGCCGAAGCGTCGGGAGGGCAACCGCGAGTTGCGCTGGGTGTTGTTGGACTACGGTTCTATCGTCGTCCACATCCAGCGCGACGCCGAACGCGATTTCTACGGCCTGGACCGGCTGTACGCCGATTGCCCCGTCGTGGAGATCGACGGTCTTGAGCCCTACGAGCGCCCGTCATCCTTCGACGGTGACGTCGATATCCGCTCTGTGGGCGCGATCGAGGATCTGCCTTTGGCCGGCGAGGGCCCGGACGAGCGTCCCGACGAATACGCGCTGTAGCGGAACTGGTCCCGATGAGCCGACGACTAATCCTGCTGCGTCACGGGCAGACGGGGTACAACTCCGTGAGGCGGATGCAGGGTCAGCTAGATACCGAGCTCAATGCGCTTGGTGAGGACCAAGCCCGCGCCGCCGCGCGCGCGTTGGTAGGGGCGCGGGTGACTAAAATCGTCTCCTCCGATTTGATGCGGGCTCGCCGCACGGCGGAGATCGTCGCTTCCGAGCTCGGCCTGGAAATTTCCTTGGACCCCCGTCTTCGGGAGACCCACTTGGGTCAATGGCAGGGACGGACCCACGAAGAGGTCGATTCGTTGCACCAAGGAATCCGCGCGCACTGGCGTAACAATGCTGCGTGGGCGCCGCCGGCGGGGGAGAGCAGGCTCGATGTCGCTCGACGGGCGCGTCCCGTCGTCGATGAGCTCGTTGAGTCCTATGAGCGGTGGGAAGGAAACACTGTCCTGATCGTCGCGCACGGGGGGACGATCTCTGCCCTCACGTCGAACCTGCTGGGGTTAGAGGAGAGGCAGTACCCGCTACTCAAAGGCCTCAAAAATTCGAATACGTCGCAGCTGACGGCGCTTCCGCGGTACGGCTCGGATCGTTCAGATCCCACCGACGTGCAGTGGTACCTCGATGCTTGGAACCAGGGGGCGGGGCAGTAATGCCGGTGCGTGTCGTGGTCGATTCGTCGGCCGGGTTGCCGCAGCAGATCGCGGAGGAGCTCGACATCGCCGTCGTGGACTTGCACGTGTTAGAGGGTGCAGAGGGTGATTCAACGAGCGGGTTGTCGGCCATCGAGCTTGCCGCCGCCTATGCGAGACAGCTGGAGCGCGGAAAAGACGCGGGTGTGGTCGCGCTGCATCTGTCCAAGCACCTTTCGTCGACGTGGTCGGCGGCGGTCTCGGCCTCTGCGGTTTTTCCCGATAACGTCCGCGTGATCGACACCGATACCGCAGGCATGGCGCTCGGCGCCGCGGCCATGGCGGCAGCGTCGCTCGCCCGCGAGGGAGCGGACCTTGACGCCTGCGAGGCCATCGCGCGCTCGACCGTGGAGCGCTCCGAGACCTGGCTTTACATCAGCCAGATCGATTCTCTGCGCAAAAGCGGCCGCTTATCGACGGGCACCGCGGTCCTATCTGCTGCCCTCCTCGCCACAAAACCGATCCTCCGCCTCAGCGGAGGCAAATTGGAGCTGGCCGGAAAGACCCGAACGCAGACCAAGGCCTTTTCCAAGCTCACCGAGCTCGTACTTGAGCGTGCGCAAGGCAAACCCGTCTTTGCTGCGGTCCAACACGCGGCCGATGCGGAAGAGGCTGCGGAGGTGTTGGCGAATACCCTGCGCCACGTTCTTCCCGAGCGTTCAAGCGTCCTAGTGGAACCCATCGTCGAGGTGATTGCTGTGCACACGGGACCGGGCGCCGTGGGGTTGTCCGTGGTGTTCCCCGCGGAGTTCGATGATCCGCTGCCGAGGTCGTAGCTGGGGATAAATCCCGCGACTCGGTGACGCGTCACCACGGTTATCCACAGCGCCGCTTCCACGCTCTTCACTGTCTTCGCGGGGCCATTTAGCGTAGCCGTCATGAGCGTGACGCATCGCCTCAAAGAGCTCACTCGTCCCACCGGTGAAGAAGAGATCCTGCCCGTTGAATACCCCGTTTCGCGCTACCGTGTCGAGCCGCGCCAGGCTGTCGCGGTAGGCGGGGTAGTTCTGGCTACCGCCCTGGCGTGGGTGGGCTTGAGAGTCTACGGGTCAGCCTCGCAGACACGGCTGGAGCCAACCTGGGAAACGGCCGTGGCGACCAGCACGGCACCGAGCGACGTTGTTGTCTCGGTTGTGGGCGAAGTGGAACGCCCGGCACTCGTCACTTTAGAAAACGGGGCCCGCGTTGCCGACGCCCTCGCGAGCGCGAAACCGCTGCCCTCGGCGGACCTAGTGGCCTTAAACCAGGCTCAGCCGGTTGCCGACGGGCAGCAGATCGTGGTCCAAGCCATTGGGGCTGCACCGCCTGCTGGAGTGGCACCGACCGCCGTAGGTGCAGCACCGGGAAAAGTCTCACTCAATTCCGCTTCCTCCGAGCAACTCGTCGCGCTTCCCGGCGTGGGGGAGGCAACGGCCGCGGCGATCATTGCCCACCGTGAAACAGCCGGGCCATTTACGGCGGTAGACCAGCTGATGGACGTCAAAGGCATCGGCCCAGCCAAGTTCGAAGCGCTGAAAGACCTTGTTGTCCCCTGAGCCTGCCGGCACCCGAGAGCTGCGCCTTGTCCCCGCCGGGGTGGCGGTATGGGCGGCGGCTGCGCTCGTGCTTACTACAGGCCCTGCTCCCGCCGCCCTCTGCGTGGGCACGATTGCCGTGGGCCACCTTATTGCGCGTCATGTGGGACAGGCCGTGCTTAGCGCGTGCTTGGGTACCGCATCGCTGCTCATTGCATGGTTTCGCCTTGCGACGACGCGTGCCTGGCAGTTCGCGGGGAGCATCCGGGGAACGGTTTCCGGTGCGCCCGTTGAGCTCGACAACGGCTCGGTGCTTGTTCGCGTCAGGCTGGAGGGGTACCCGGGCCCTATCACGGTTGTCACCCGTTCTGAAGTGAACGGTTTAGTTAGTGGCGCCCGCGTGAGCGCCACGGGGTCTTTCTCCGCTACCGACCAGCCCGGCACCGCCCAGGTAGTGATGAATGGCGCGGTGACGGTTGAAGCCGGGCCTACCGGCATGGCACGCGTTGCTCAGTATGTGCGCGACACGTTTGCGGACGCGGTTTCCTTACATGTCGACGGCGCGGCGCGGGGCCTTATCCCTGGTATGACGCTGGGGGATACCTCGTTGCAAACCGTTGCCGACCGGCAGACCTACATTGCCTCGGGGTTGAGCCACCTCAGCGCCGTATCGGGCAGCAATGTAGCTGTGGTCACCGCCGCGGCCGTGTCTTGCGCAGCGTTCGCGAGGCTCGGCCTACGAGCACAAACGGGGGTCGCCGGGGTCTCGCTGATGGTTTACGCCGTCCTGGTGGGCCCAGAGCCAAGTGTGCTGCGAGCATCCGTGATGGGTCTGGTGGCGTTGGTGGCTGTCTTGTCCTCATCGATCTCTCAGCCGATCCACGCACTGAGCCTGGCAGTGGTGGGGCTCGTCCTGGTGGATTCAAATGTGGCCGTGAGCTACGGCTTCGCTCTGTCCGTTGCAGCAACCGCAGGAATTGTTCTGGTCAGCCCGATAATCCGGGCTGCGATTCGGCGCCACCTCGGCGAAGAGACTCGGTGCCCCGACGCGTTGATAGGCGCGCTCTCGGTAGCCATTGCCGCCGACGCCGTCACCGCACCGGTCGTCGCGTGCATGACGGGACGGGTCTCTCTCGTTGCCGTCGCCGCTAACCTCCTTGTTACTCCGGTTGTCGCACCGGTGACCGTTCTTGGCTTGCTGGCGGCGCTTCTCGCCCTCGTACCGGGCGGCGCGGAAACCCTTGTCCTGTGGGTCACGGAACCCCTTGCGGCCTGGATCGCCGGCGTCGCACACGTCTTGTCAGCGTCCCCCTCTGCCACGGTGTCCACCGGGCCCGTGACTGCGGCCGTCATCTACGGCTGGATCCTCACTGGGGTGGTGGGTGGGCGACCTCGTCTGACGCTCGCCGCGATCACAACCGCCGCGGTGATCGCTTTCGCGCCCGCAGGACAGCGGGGTGTCGACCTTGATACGTTGACGGCGCACGTCGTTGCCACGGAAGAAGAGATCGACCCAGTTCCCACGTCCGCGCAGCTCGTCGTTGTCCTTGAACGTGGCCCGCCGCATGCACGGCCCGTTCGCACCGCAGGGGGCGTCCCTGTCTTGTACCCAAACAGGGATGGCCGCGTGCGCGTCCTTCCCGACGGCACCCAGCGGTCCGTCACGGCGGGGTTCTAGGAGGAGCTCTAGGATGGTCCGCATGGTCAATCCTGTTCACCTCGTCCTCGGTGAGGACGAGTTCCTTGCCGAACGTGCCACGCGCGCGATCGTCGCCGAAGTGGGTGAGGACGCCGAGCTGACGACGCTGCGCGCCGGTGAGGTGACCGAAGGTGAATTGCTCATGGCCACCAGCCCGTCATTGTTCGCGGAAGAACGCATCGTGCTGGTTAAGAAGGCAGAGCTAGCGGGGAAAGAGCCGACGGAACTCCTCCTGCGCGCCGCGGCGTCTCCCGCCCCCGGGATGACGCTCATCATCGAGCACACGGGCGGGGGGCGGCAAAAGGCCGCGGTGACGAAATTCCGCAAGGTGGCGGAGGTCCACCCCGCTGACTCCCTGCGCGATCGGGACCGGCATACGTGGCTGGCCAACGAGTTCCGCCGCCACGGTGCGCGGCCGACTCCCGATGTCGTCGCTGCGGTGTTGGAGTCGGTTGGCTCGGATCTGCGCGAACTCGCCGCAGCCACCGAACAACTGGTGTCGGACACGGATGGGGACATCACTGTTGCGAGCGTGCGCGCGTATTACTCGGGTGTTGCTGAGGTCTCCGGCTTTGATATCGCGGAGCAGGCGGTGGCGGGGCGAGCTGACAAGGCGCTGGCGTCGACGCGCCGGGCACTCCAGCTGGGCGTGAGCCCGGTGGCAATCGCAGCAGCGTTGGCGATGAAAGTTGGTGACATAGCTCGCCTCTACAACTCCCGGGGCAACCCCGACCAGCTAGCGCGCACGCTGGGGATGCACCCGTTTGCCGCCAAGAAGGCCATGCAGGTCGCGCGCGGTTGGTCGGGCGACGCTGTGTCGGAGGCCGTCATTCTGATTGCGGACCTCGACGCAGAGGTCAAAGGGCAGGGTGGCGAGCCCGGGTTTGCGATTGAAAACGCCGTGCGTCGCATCGCGGAGTTGGCGCGCTAACGCTTCTGGCGGCGGTGCTAGGTTTAACCGCGTGAACGATACTTCCCAGGTGCCGGAGGACGTCCAGGAGTTTGCCCGTAAGTTGTTTGATTTCGCGCGCGCGGGCGACAACACCCTGCTTGACTACGTTGACCAAGGTGTGGACGTGAACCTGTCAAACCAGGACGGCAATACCTTTGTCATGCTTGCTGCTTACGCGGGCCACGCGGACCTGGTTCGGGGTCTTGTGGGGCGTGGTGCGGACGTCGATAAGCTGAATGCGCGCGGACAATCGCCGCTGGCGGGGGCGATTTTCAAGAAGGAAGATGCCGTGATCGACGAACTGCGCGCCGCTGGGGCCGACCCTAGGGCCGGGCACCCCGATGCGATTGCGACGGCGCAGATGTTCGGTCGTGCCGACCTCGCCGAGGAATTGTCGGGTGATTAGTCCGACCGGTCTGGCGGTCATCGTTGGGTTGAATCTCATGGGCGCGGCCACCCCTGGTCCAGACATCATTTTGATCACGCGGATGGCGACGATGTCGCGTCGCCACGCGTGGGCGGCCACGCTGGGCGTTCAATCGGGTGTCATCCTGTGGTGCACGCTCACTGTGTTCGGGGCCGCGGCCCTGCTCACTGCCTTTCCGTGGACTCTTGCGGCGATCCAGCTCGTGGGCGGGGCGTACCTCGTTTGGATGGGGGTTGCGAACGTGCGCCAGGGCGTCGCGAGCGTGGGTCACCCGCCGGTTGATGACGCGGAGGGTTCGGGAAGGCTCGGCAGTGTTCGGCGCAGCTTCTTCATGGGCTTGTCCACGAACCTTGCCAACCCGAAAATTGCCGTCGCACTCTCGGCGATGATCGCACCGCTGCTGCCCGCGCACCCGTCGGTCGGGACAGCGGTCGTGGTCATCCTGGCCCTGTGGGCGAGCTCGTTCGCTCTGTTTGGGCTGCTCGCCCAAGTCGTATCCACTCATTCAGTCAGGCGCCGGTTGCTGCGGGCGGGCCCGCTTATCGACGTGGGTGCGGGTGTATTTTTCGCGGTCGTCGGCGTTTTACTTATAACCCGGGGGTTGCCACCCTTACCTGAAGCGGTTGTGAAGCCAGCCCGCAGAGCGTTAATACCCTATAGTTGAAAAAAACCTTAAAAAATTAAACCTTTCCGGAAAGCGCCTTTGCGCATATTCTGATGTAGCAGTTGTTCTTCTGCAGCAGAGCCAGACCCGCCTCCGCGTCCCACGCGCCCACTCACCGATCGGAGACAGGTGAATATTCTTTCAGTCAATGCGGGCTCCGCAGTTTCGGGAGCAGAACGCGTCCTATTTGACCTTCTGGGCCACGAAACAGCCCGGGGGAAAACCATCACGTTGGCCTGCCCGCGTGGCGCGATTACTGGCCAGATACCAGATGGCGTCTCCCACCTCGCCATCCCTCATCAAATTCCCAACGCGGATCCGGGCGCTCGTACTATTGCTAAAGTCCTGCGCACGGCAACAATTCCCGCCACGTGGATCGCGACGTCGCTGACACTGGCTCGGGCAGCCCGCTCCGCCGACCTAGTTTTGGTCAATTCGACCTTCGGGCTTCCCGCTGTTGCTCTTGCCTCCGCACTGCTGAGGGCGCGGCGCATCCAGCCGCCGCGCGTTGTCTGGCTTGCGCACGATACGGTTGTCAAACCCAAGCAAAAGATTGCTGCCCGGATGGGCGCGTCGGCCGTTGACACCGTCGTGGCCGTGTCCGAACCGACAGCCGCGGCCGTTCGGCCATGGTTCCGCAACGTCGTCGTGCGAACAAACGGAGTTGACATCCCCGGCCCCGAGTTCTTTCAGCGCAGGCAGGCGGAGCTGGCCAGCCATGAGGGCACTCCGGTCGTCGGGATGCTAGCGGCGATCACCGAGTGGAAGGCACAGGACGTCTTCGTCCAGGCGGCCGCTGATCTGGTGGCCGAAGGCGTCGACGTCCGCGTCGAGCTGGCGGGGGCTGTGTTTCCTGGTTCCGAGAACTACGGCGCGTCCCTCCGCGCACTCGTCAACGACCTCGGCATGGCGGAGAAAGTTCACTTTCTCGGCCACGTCAGCCCAGATGATGTCCTCGCGCGCTGGGACGTGCTCGTCTCGCCCTCTCGGCTTCCGGAGGCGGGGCCACTCGGGGTGCTTGAGGCCTTGGCCCACAGAGTGCCGGTCATCGCTACGGCGCTTGGGGGGACCCTCGACTACCTTCGCGACAACAGAGGGATTTTGATTCCGCCCGACCGTACCGCGGATCTCACCCGAGCCCTACGAGAATTACTCAGCAACAGCGATAAGGCACAAGCCCTGAGCGATGCCGGCTTCGACGCCGCGCAGAAGTATTACGACAAACGACAAACCATTCCGAGCATGTGGGAGGCGATCCGTGGAAGCGCTCAGTAGACGCCGTGGAAAAGCATGGTGGGTGACTGCGACGTACGCGGTCGTCGGTTCCATCGCGACGCTCGCGATGGTGACTTCCATGACGCCCAAAGTGGCGGTGGGGGATAACTTACCCACGGCTACAGCGTGCGGTTCGTACGGCATTGCGGCCTCCGCAGACTGGGCCCGGAAAACAACCGACGAGGTGCAGCAGACCTACGCACTGGCGCGCGGCGTCGGTGCCTGCGGCGTGCGCATCAGCGTGGCCTGGCCCGATATCGAGCCGCGGCGCGGAGCCTACTCGTGGGAAAACCTGGACGCACTTATCAACGGCGCCACCGCCGCCGGAGTCGAGCCCATGCTCGCACTCTACGCCGCCCCGGACTGGGCGCTCGCGGCCCACGACGCCACGCCGTCGGGTTCGTCCGGGTCGTCGAGTAACCCGTCACGAGGGTCGTCTACAAACGAGGGCTTTGCGGCGGATTTCGGCTCCTTTGCCGCCGCGGTTGCGTCACGATATGCGCAGGTGGTGAACGCCTACGAGGTGTGGAACGAGCCCAACGTGTCGCGCTTCTGGCCATCGCCCAGTATCGATGAATACGCAACCCTGCTTCAAGCGACCTACCCGCGGATTCATGCCGCTGATTCCACGGCGACAGTCGTCAGCGCAGGCCTCGCGCCGACGGCGGACACGTCTAATTCTATCTCGCCTGTGAAATTTACCCGTGGTTTGTATGAGCGGGGCGCGCAGCGCTACTTCGATGTGATGGGCATCCACCCGTACACGTGGAATGACCCGCCGGAGGACCGTCTCAGGTTCCTGAATGTCGACGAGCTGGAGGGGACTATGAACGAGTTCGGCGATACCTCGAAGCAAATGTGGGTGACTGAATACGGCGCTCCGTCGGGCGGGCTGGGTGGTCTGACGCAGACGGAGCAGTGGGAAATCATCCAGTGGGGGATTGGTGAGGCTGCCCGGCACCCGCGGATCGGGCGGTTTTACATCTATACCCTGCAGGACTACCCGCTTGGGCTCACGAACCCAGAAAGCTACTTTGGTCTTTACACTAGCCAAGGTAAGCCGAAAATTGCGGCAAACGAACTGCGAGCCCAGGCGGTGTCTTAGGAGTTCTCCTTAGGTGAGACGGATCCGCGCCGGCGTGTGGGTGTCGATTTCCTCGCGCAGCGCGCGGAGGTCCTCCTCGGTGGCAGCCCACGGCAGTGTCACGGTCAACGAACTCTTGGCTTCCTCCACGGCAATGGATTCGGTGTCGAGAGGGGTGTCGGGGTGGTGCTGCTCGACGTAGGCGCGCACTGCCTCAACAATCGCGCCTTTTTCCACGTCGTATTCGCCCACCTGGACGCGCTCCGACGCGAGACCCCGGTAGACGAAATTGTCACCAGAGATCGCGGCCAAAAACCCCGTGTCCACCTCGCCTGATGCGGTGATGGCGAGGACGCGACCCGCTACCCCCTGCGGGGTGGGTCGGCCTTTAGCGCCCACCAGGCGCAGACCGGTCAGGCCTTTGGTTCTGGGCGCCAGGGCGGCGCGGGCCGCAAGCTGTTCGGGCGTGAGGATGTCACCCCATTTCACGTCGTCCCGCTCCTCGCTCGGTTGCATCTCGAGGGTGGCCAGGCGATTGTGGAGCGCTGCTTCTTGCTCCGTGAGCGCTTGGGCATCGTCGAGAAGCAGGTGTGCGTCGGATAACAGCTGCTCGGACCACCGGGTGAAACGCTGGGCGTGCGCGTCGCATTCCTCTTGTGAGTACAGGGCTGGGTTGCCGAGCAGCTCGACGCTGAGCGCGGTTGGGGTCTTGGGCTCCATCGTGAATGAGAAGTCGTCGATCGGGCCGTGGCTCCACACTTCGTATTCGGTGGTGAGTGTCCCGTAGGCGATGTCGTCATGGAACGGGATGATGTTGAGCAGAGGGCCGAAGATGCGGGGTTTGCGGAAAAACGCGGGGCTGGCGTCGAAAATATCGCTGATCAATATGTCCTGGTGCGCGTAGCTCTGTTTTAGAGCGGCGCGGAAGCGGGCGGCGACGTCGAGGAGGGTGTCACCGTGTTCGAAACGAAGCTGGAGGGGAAGAGTCGTCGCGGTGGCGGAGTGCACGACCTTCGCTACGTCGGTGTGGCGCCCGGAGACGGGGAAGCCGACAACGGCGGTGTCTACCTGGGTGAACGCGGCGATGTAGGACAAAACAAGGGCGGCTGCCACGTCGCGCCAGGATAGCTTCGTTCCGGCGATCAGCGACCCCAACGCGGTGTTAGGGAGGCTCGTTGCTGAGATGCGCGGGAGATTGGCCGGGGCAGCGACGCGGTCGGTAAACGAAAGGTGTCGGGGTGCGCCTTCGAGCTGGCTCAGCCAGTACTGCACCGACTCTTCGCGCAGCACGCGCGGCTCAGCTGCGAGCTGCTTAAGCGTGCCGGTCCGGCACTCCGGCGCTGGCACGCCTGCGACGGCGGCCGCGATGAGCTCGCTAGCGCGGCGCCGCAGCAGCATGCCACCGTATCCGTCCAGTGCCGCGTGATGGCACCCGCCAAACCACGCGTACCGCTCGGGACCTAGCTTCGCGACGAAGCTGCGGTACGACACGGTCGGCCCGGTGATCGGAATCGGTTCCTCCCATGACTCTCGCACGCGGGCGCGAAACGCTACCTCCGGGTCGGCCTCCTCGCTGAGGTCGAGGTACGTGTGGGATCTCTCGTCCTTGGTGCCCGGAACATTGCGCCACTCGCCGTCTTCTCCCTGTTCAAGGAAGTAATGGATCGAGTCCGTCTCCTCGATTGCCTGCGCGGTGCCCTCGTACACCATGTCGCCGGTCAATCCGTCCGCGGAGTAGAAGATAAGATGAGCGACCGCGTATGCCGAGGATGTGGGGTTGCGCAACTGGCCTAGCAAGTAGGGCTCCTGGGGTCGGAGCATGGGGATGGGGGAAAGCCCGGTGGTCATGGACGTCTTTCTCGTGCTGGGGCGTGACTAATCACACGTGGAACCGGTAAATATTGGGTCTAAAAACGTGTAAACCATTCAGGATTGTAGCATGAAAAACGCTGGGAACTACGTTAAAATTTTGTCCGGCTAAAGCTGACTACGAGCGTTGCCCGGCTCGCAATGTGCCGTCCATTTTCTGACAGAAGGACCCGGTTGCTTTGACACACGCAGGACCCGCCCCGCGCACGACACTCGCCTCCGGCGACGGTATTGGTGTCGACCTCAGCGCCGGATTTCGCGCGATAAAGGAAAGCCTTCCGCTTACCATTCTGGTCACTGTTTTGGCTGCCCTCGCGGCCACGGGGTTGCTGTGGCTGCGGGATCCGGTGTACAAATCCGAAGCCGTGGTCCTTGTGGCCACACCGTCTCGCAACGAGCAAACCGCCGACCAGCTCGCGGTTCAGTCGCGCGCATTCGGGGGAGTAGTTAACGACGACTCGGCGAAACGAGGAATCGAGGAATCTACCGGCCTGGAGGTCTCGACGGCGGGTTTGACGCCAAACGTGAAGGTCATTTCGTCTGAGTCCGCCCCAGGGACGTTGACCATTTCGACCCGGGCGCATTCTCCAGAGGCGGCCAAGAAGCTTGGAGATGCCGTGATTGAGCAGATGCGAAGCCGCGCCGCCTCGGTTCGCGACGACTCTCTTGCCGACTTCGAGGCCAATTACCAGGCGCAGATCGACCAGATCGAAGCCCGGCAGAAGGCAGTCTTGGCTGTCGACCCGATGGCGGATATCACCGAGTTTCAAACGCGCCTTTACCAGTTGCGCGCTGCCGCCGACGAGCCGCGGCTCAATCATGTGGCCATTTCGCAGCTGTCGCAAGAGACCGATTCCTCTAAGAGTGCAGCGCTTCGGCCCATCTTGACCGGTACTGTGCTCGGCGTTTTGATCGGCCTGATTACCCTTGTCACTCTTGTGTTGGTCAAGCTTTCACGGACTCGCACGGTCAATCAGGTGTGGTTACGCCGCGTCGACGCTCGCGCGGGTGTCACCGTGGACGCCACCCGGGACCCCGAGGCGGAAAACCCCGGCAGGTCGTTTCCTCCCAAGACGGACGCGATTGTCGCCGCCATCCGCCGCTCGGGCAGCAACGTCGTCCTCATCACGGAGGAAGGCACCTCGCTTGTCGACGCCCCCATGCCCTGCCTTCCTAGCGAATTCGTCCGGAAGCTGACGCAACCCTGGTGGAGCGACCTCGATCTCGATGACGTTGAGCTGGGGGTAATCGTGATCCATGAAGGAGCCCCCGTCACAGCGCTGGTGGAGAAGAACCTGGATGTGTTTGATTCCCTCGGCATCCCGGTTCGAGTGGTTGTTTTCGCGGCGAAGACCGAGGGGTAGCCAAAAATGAGCTCCCAGCCCCGGGTGGGTCTCGTCCACGAGCGGTTTACTGACATTGCCGGAAGCGAACAGGTCGTCGAGCAACTAGCCCGCATCTGGCCCACCGGGCCCGTGTTCGTCCCCTTCTGCCGAGAATCAGGGATTCCAGACATTGATCGATCGCGCCTACGGTCGAGCTTCCTGCAACCCGTTTACTCTGCAGGGCAGAAGCTCTCCTACGCTCCACTACTGCCTGCGGTGCCGCGTGCGCTGCAGCACACGATCGCGAGCGAGGTTGCCGACGCGCCCCTCGACGCCTTGGTCATCAGCCACCACGCATTTGCTGTGGGGGCAGCTCGCCCGGACATCCCATCGCTGGCGTATGTGCACTCCCCGGCCCGATGGGCCTGGGATGCGACGTTTCTTAGAGGAGAGACAGACTCCCCGCTGGGGCAAAAGGCGTTACAGGTGCTGGGGCATCGGGCGCGCTCCAACGAACTACGTCACGTTCCGGCGCTGCGGGAGATTGTCGCTAACTCCTCGGCCGTTCGTGACCGCATCCGCTTGTGGTGGGGCAAAGATGCGCGCGTGATCCACCCCCCAGTCAATGTGGATTATTTTGCACCGGCGAATGACGCCACCCCGCGCGGAGACTACTTCATCGTCGTGGGGCGAATGGTCCCGTATAAGCGAGTCGACATTGCCGTGCGCGCCGCCATCGCGGCGAAGACTCGTCTTGTCGTCATTGGGGAGGGGCGCGACTTGCCCCGCATCAGCGCACTGGCGGCAACGGCCCCGGACATTGTCGAACTGAAGGGCTTCGTGCCTACGGAAGAGGTCCGAAGCCTGGTCCAGGGTGCCCGGGCCCTGCTAATGCCGGGGGAGGAAGACTTCGGGATCGTTCCAGTCGAGGCGATGGCCGCGGGTACCCCGGTGATTGCGCTAGGCAAGGGAGGAGCACTCGACTCGGTCGTCGACGGTGAAACGGGCGTCCACGTCGCGCAGGGGATTAACGACGACGAGACTGTCGCTAATTTCGCCGCCGTTATGCGGGCATTTCGCGACGACGCCTTTCCACGAGGTCGTCTTATTGCCCACGCGGCGGCGTTTTCTCCTGCGGAATTTAGGCGCAAGATGAGTGAGGCCGTCAACGCGATGCTGTAGCGCTCCCCTCTGGCGCGACAGCCGCTGGTTTTCCTGCGCTCCTCGAGCGTGTCTGGGGCGCACAGCACGCGATGGCGGGCAGTACCCAGAACAAGATATCGAGCGGGAAAATTTCAAGGTACGTGGCAAATACCGCCGAGATGCACGCCGCGGTTGTCGCGGCGAGAGCGATACACACGAACGCGTAATCAATGCTGCTGGTAGGCAGTTGGCGGAGCAGCTGGCGCATTGACCAGATCATGAACGCGACGACCGCGACGTATAGTGCCATGCCAGGAAGGCCCAGCTCGATCAGTATTTTCAAGTACTGGCTATCTGGTTGGTATGGCGGATTCAGAACGTCGATACCTGGCCCCGTCTTTTGGGCTGCGGATCCCGTGTTACCTAAACCTGTTCCCAGAGGGTGGGAAAGGACAAGTTGGAACGACTCGGCCCAATGGGTGATCCGTTGCTGCAGACTGCTCGACGAGGACAACGCTTGGATTGAGGAGCTCGAACTGAACACCGAGAGCACAACCACGAGGGCCGCGATACCGATGCCGGCCACGATTTGTACGGCTTTGAACACGCGGCGGTGCTGCGTCACACCGAGGACTATCAATCCGATAAAAAGGCCGATGTAGCTTGCGCGGACTACGGAAAATACCAGTCCGGCACCCATGACGAGTGACGCGGGCCAAAACAAGCGCGAACGAAGCCGGCGGGGCTCGAGGAGCGCGGACGACGTACCCGCCAAAAGCGCGACCATAAGGTAGAGGCCAAAGGGAAATGGCTGGTTGAAGGTGCCGAAGCTACGCAGTAGCGGGCCTGTCGTGCGTACTTGCTCGCCCCACGTGTACCCCATTTCGACGAGCCGTTCGCCCCCCACCATCTGCTGCAGGAGGCCGTAGATGGCAGTAATTGTGCCAGTGATAAGAAGAACTGAAATGAGGCGGTCTTTGTCGCGCTGAGTAAAGGGGTAGCGCCAGATGATAAAGACGAGGAGCAAGTAGAAGAACGCGATCTTGATGGGGAAAAAGCTCCACAATCCGTGAACGATGACGCCTGACATCACTCCGAAGGGGATCAGTATCGCCAGCGGGCGCGCCCACGGCAGAAACGCGCGGTAGTGACCAGCGTCCGAGGCCGGCTGGGCGATGAAGCTACCTGCCAGGATGGCGAGGACCGCGAGTTCCTTCCAAAAAGAGGACGTAACGGGAAAAATGGTCAACAACCCATGGAAAGGTACGAGCGATAGGAAACACAACACGGCTGTTTGAGGGCGCCGGACGGAGATGACAAAAAAGACGCCGGCCAGCGTGACAGCAGTTAGAACGTGCATCGGAGTCCTCCTTCATTCTGGCCGCGCCGGGCGCGGGCGGCTCAGTTCGGGACAGCTTTACTTAAATTAACTCACCTCGCCGGTTCTCGCTGGTGCGTCCACCGAGACGGCGCGAGAGCGGGAAGGCGGGTTGAAGGGCCAACTGGCGGACAGTTTCAGGTACAGCACGTAGAGGCAGACAGCGAGCGTCCCCGCCAGAAACCAGTGCAAGCGATTGCTAAGGGTCACGGCCATCAGCGGGTAGCCGATGGCCGCGACGGCGACTACCTGTCGGGCGAGTTCGCCGAGAGGAAGGAGCTTGGGCACCCCGACCTGGGCGCGCACCAGCATTAACGTGACGACCATGAGCCCGCCCTCGGTGATGACTGTGGCAACCGCGGCGCCGTTCATCCCCCAGTGCGGGATGAGGACAAGGTTGAGGCACACTTTGACAACCAGGGCCGCCAAGGCGGCGATGGGAAAGCCCACTAGGCGCTTCGCTGCGAGGAGAACCGCCAGGGCGACCGTGGAGATCCCGCTGAACCCAGCGGAAACCACCAGAAGGCGCGCCGAGAGCCCAGCGGAAATGAACTCGGAACCATAGAGGAGCGAAATGAGGTTGTCTGCCGTCGGGGTGAACCCGACGACTGCCAGTGCCCCTAGGGTCGCAGCTGTAATGATGGCGCGGCGTGTGTGCTGCGCGAATCGTTGCTGGTCGCGGGTGTATGAGGTGACCAGCACGGTAGTATAAGGCAGAGCGAGGGAGGTAATGGACAACCCAAGGACGTCCGAGAACTTGTAGGAAATGGCGTAGACACCCACTGGCTCAAACCCCACCAACCGCTCGAGCATGAGCTGGTCAACCTTGGTGAGGAGGAGGAAGAGCGCGTACCCGATGGAGATTGGGATGGATTCTATAAGCGTGTCCCGCCAGCCGAGCATCGGGTGGTCGAAGGCGGGAATGAGATCGGGCAACTTACCCGAATGAATTCCCCACCAACGGCTGGCCAGCGTAATAATCTCCCTGATTAAAGGGGCAATGATGAACGCGAAAACAGAAGGCGCGGCCCATGCAATGAACGCAATGACGAGTAGCTGCGCCATCTGCGCGATGATGTCCCAGCGCGCAATGAATCCCAGCTGGAGCCGGCTTTGGTAGAGCACCATCAGTGCGTTCGCGGGCGTCGATAAAATGATGATGATCCCCGCAAAGAGGATGAGTCCGGAGACGCGCGGGCCCTGGCCGCTGATGACCGCGTAACCCACTGCGAAGAGATAGCCCGCCATTCCCAACACGAGACGAAGCACGATGAACGAGCCCGCCGCAAGCTGGTTGCTGCGAGCATCATCGCTAGTGATCCTGCCCAGCACCGCGCGCCCAACCCCCAGGTCGGTCACCACGGCCATCAGGCCAAGAAGTGCAAAAATGAAGGAGTATATGCCCCAGTCCATAGGGGAAAGGGTGCGGGCGATGGTAACGCTCCCGAGCCAACCGAAGACAGCCGAGATGATCCGAGAGACGATCATCGCACTGCCGCTTGTCAGAACCTCCCGGTCGTCATGGGAGTGAAGGGAATCCGCCTGCGTTGTCACCTCGCCCCCCTCACCGAAAAGCGCCGCAATTGCTGCACGGCGTCATCAAGGAGTGTCGCGGTCTGCTCAAGCGAGTCGGGGCGGTGCAAGCTGTGGTCCCCCGCGGGAGCATTGAGTGCCGTGGCCCTGACCTTGAGTCTCCGCACTCTACCCAGCGTTTCTGGACCGCGGTGCCGCAGGAAATGCTCGAAGTCAACGGGGGAGAAGACGAGATCCACGGACACACCTCGCCCAGCGAGGCACCGCAGCATCGGCCCAGGGTTCTGGACAAGCCCAACTATCGCGCCGGCCTTCCACACGGCAAGTGGGATAAACCGCCCGATCACAACGGCAGCGGGCTTAATTCGTGCGCGCCACGATGTCGCTTCGTCACCGGCGCGAGTTAACTTACCCGTGTCGGGGTCGAGCCCATGTCGACGTACAAATTTCTTATCGACGGGCCTGCGACTCCGCGACCACTGGGTCAGATTCACCAACACCGCTGAGTGGGCTCGCAAAGCGATGGCCACCTCGGAGGCCATCCATGCCCCCGAGCACAAGCCGGCCACCAAGATTGGCCGCTGACCGCTTGGTAAGGTGTCGAGTCCGTCGGCCACCCATGAGGCAACCGCTACCGCATCCTTTCGAGACTGCAGGGAGTACAGCACCGGAATGGACCCCGGGGCGATGATTCCGGATTCGCCACAGTTGTCTTTATCGTGGCGTACGAATTCGAGACCGCGCCCCGCTTCTTTGCGCGCGTAGTCGACCCACAGGCGCCCCGGCCCCCATGACGCCTCATTTGCCGTGGACTCGAAAACCACCGCTGCGCGCGGCGGTTCTGTCGCGCTCCGCGTCACAAACGTCAGCAGCGCACGGTCCGTAGCAAGCTCGATTAGTTCTTCAAGGAGCTCACCCTCCGGTGATGTGAACCGTGTGACCCGCGCTAAATTCCTCAGCCTCGGCGAGGACGCCTGGAGACCGTGTGCGCCTTTTTTGTGTCCTGCACACGCCGAAAGGACGTCGACAAGCTGGGCAATGTCCCGGTAGGGCACATGGTGAACAAGTGAGGGTGGGGAGAAGAAGGGGTCTGACTCTCGGACCCGGATGGTGGTGCTGGCGAGTTCACACAGGGGGGCAAGCGTAGGCTTGGTCGCGGTGTCGGACTGTGTGGCGATGATGCGCTCGGGTCCTGTGCGAAGTGGCATCTTCTGCCAGCTGAGTGAAGACAACTGGGCGGCTAGCTCCGCTGATGGGGAGAACTCAAGCGCCGTCACACGGTTCGGATCAGGGGCGGGGCCGGCGGCGACGACAAACTTGGCCTGCTGCTCGCGGAGCCATCGTTTCCCCGTTGCGGGTGGTTCCCAGTGCACGACGCGCTCGACCGCGTTCACTTCGTCGTCGCGTGCTTGAGCGAGCCAGGATTCGACAAGGAACGCCCCCATGCCGACGGTGACGAGCGAAACGCCCGTGAGACTGAGCGAGCGGGCGTGCGCGAGGGCCGAGGATAGGGAGATCAGCCATGCGTCCCAGGTTCTAGAACCGAAGGACGAACCGGTGCCGGGCAGATCGAAGCGTAGCGAGGCCAACCCGTACGTGGCCAGCTGGCCGGAAAGGTAGCGCAACCCGCGGTGGGTCGTGATCTTCTCCTCTCCAAATGGTGCCACGATGATGACTACGCTGGTTGTCGCCCCAACGTCGGGGACATCCAGGCAGGCAAAAAGATCGTCATTGCTGCCAAACCAGTGCGGGTACGTCGAAAACCCGACGTTGTTCATGCAACCGGGCGTGGTGCGGGGCATCACAGGCCGAGTGCCGAACGAACCGCGCCAGGCCACGCCGATGCCTCGACGCCGTGCACGGCGAACAGGGCAAGCGTGATGCGCTCGAGACCGAAGGCAGTGCAGGATGTGTGGGCAACGGCGCCGGTGTCGTCGAGAAGGTCGAAACGGGACCCGAAGTGATCTACCGCGTAGTTACAGGAGGCAACGGCAACCGGTTCGAAGTCGGGGCCGTAAACGGGCACGACAAATTCCGTCTTCAAGTCGCCGCTCAACTGCCCCGTGGCGAGGAGTTTGCCGGCTCGGCCAAAGAACGGGTCGTTGGCAATGACCTCCTCCACCGGCAGGCCGAGGGATCTAAGGAGCTCGGAAACGCGCGTGACCCAGCCCAGCCGGAACTGCGCTGCGGTGGTGGCGTCCCCGGCGTAGACGAGCTCGCGCATGCGGAAGGCCCGCTGCCGCATCGGATCCGTAGACGGTTCGTTGCGGAAGCACCAGCCCTCTACGTCGGAAGTAATGCCGCCCGCGGGGAGCTCGTGGGGCAGCTGCGGGTAGAGCGGGTGGCAGGCGGCGGAGACCATGCACATGTCGTCTGGCTCGAGGAAGTGCTCCCAGGCTTTTCCACCTCGGCGGGTCTTGAGCAGCTCGCGGTGCTCCTTATCGCCCCCGGTAAAGACACTGATCACCCCAGTGAGCTGGGGGAAAGACTCAATGTAGTCGGTCTTTTCGTAGATGCTGGCCGGAAAAATCGGTCCGAACCGGTGAATTGCCCATCCGTCCGGCCCGCACAGCGCGGTTGTCTCGTCCCGCGTCTTCGAAATGAGTTTGCTTACACCCTCGAGTACGCCCGTGTAGACCGAATGTCGGTCGTAGAGCCCGGGCGCACCCGCCCGGCTGAGAACCCCCGCTCCGATGAGACTATCGGTGAATTCAGCGCGGGCGCGTTCCAAAGCGTCCTGCGTGGGGGAGGCAGTGAGGATAGACGTGGTCTGGGAGGAGTGGTCCATTCCGTTTCCTTGCTGGTCGGGCTGTAGACAATTGGAAGTTCCCGAAAGGTCATCATATACTGTGAACGTTCGTGGAAAGCGCTTACTGGAGGCTTAATATTTTCCACACCAGCGCAGTGGCGGGAGGTCCTGTTGTGCTTCGTGTGCTATCAAGATGGGTAGACCACATTGCGTCTCCCGTGCGCAGGTGTGCCCGTAGCGCGGATCCTTCCGTCCGGGTCGGATGCGACATTGCGTCGATACGCGAGGTCCGCGAAACCTACGCGCGCTTTGGCTCGCGCTACGCGCAACGCGTCCTCCAACTCGATCTCAACGAGTCCGACGCTGTCGAGTTTCGGGCCGAGACGCTTGCGGGGAGGTTCGCGGCCCTGGAGGCCGTGTCCAAGGTCCTCGACGCCCGCCACCATGGACTAGTTCCGGCCGACATCGCTGTCTCAACCTCTGCCACGGGCCGCCCAGTCGTGACGCTTTCGGGGGTGGCAGCGCAACGCGCCGGGGAACTCGGCATTCGCTCGTGGGACGTGTCGATTTCCCACGACGGGGGCTTCGCCATTGCCGTGGCGGTGGCAAGTTGCGACTCGCAGTACCGACACGGTCACCTACTCCAACTACGAAAGGCGATTCCATGACTGACATCCTCACCGAAATCCGGTCCGCGCTCGACGAAGCGACCAGGGGATCCATCGACGCCTCCACCGTCGACGCTGAGACCGACTTGATCGCCCGCGGGATGTCTTCCCATCAGATCGTGCAGTGGATGCTCGGTATCGAGGAGGCGCTCGACATCGAGTTTGAGGATGAGCAGCTCAACCGTGACACGTTCCGGACGATCGACTCAGTCTACAAAGCAGTGGACACCCTGCTAGGTTAGTAGCTTATTAACTGAAGGTGTCTTGCCGCCATGTCCGTGCAAAACCGCGAGATTGAGCAGTCCCGCCCGACCCGTGTGGCGTTCGATCTCGACCCCGCCCACCGCCTCTGCGACGCCTTAATCTGCGTCATCGCCAGCTTCGTTTCCCATGGCCGTTCCCCGATCGCCTTGGCCGTGGTGATGATCATCGGCCTACAGTTCGCTGCCAATTTCTATCGCAATCGCATCACGCTGTCGACTATCGACGAGTTCCCCCGGATCGCCATCACCGGTGGAGCTGTAGCGTTCATCTCCGCGGTACTGACCGATCAGGGCTGGACGTCGCGGGGCACGCTCGCGTACTGCGTGCTCGTCGTCGCGTCTATGGTTGTTGGGCGCATCATGACGAATGGGGTCATCAGGACGATCCGCAAGCGTGACGTCGACAAGCGAAAACGCACGGTGATTCTGGGGAGCGGTCCGACGGGATGGGACATCGGCAGGATCTTGTGCGACAAGCCGGAGCTGGGGCTGTACCCGGTCGCCGTCGTGGATAAAAACGTCGTTGGGGAGGGAGAGCGGCCTGCGGAGTTGCCCGTGAAGAGAATTGAACGCGGCGGCCTCAAGCGCTTTCTAACCCGCGTGCGCGTGCGGACCCTCCTCGTCGCGGACAGTAACTATGACAAAATGGAGATCCTGGATCTACTGCGCGAGTGCACGCGGCTTGATACCGAGATCTTTATTGTTCCGGAGCTGGCCGACTACGTCAGCCTCGAAGGCACGATGGATCGCGTCCGTTCCTACCCCCTTACGCGGGTTCGCCGTGCCGCGTACCGCTCGCTGACCTGGCGACTTAAGCGACCTCTCGGAATGCTGCTCAGCGGGGCGGCGCTGGTCGTGCTTTCGCCCCTTTTCGCTATCCTTGCGCTGCTGATCAAAGCGGGGGATCCGTCCGCTCCGGTGCTGTTCCGCCAGATTCGAGTCGGGGTGGACGAAAGGCCGTTTGAGTTGTACAAGTTTCGCTCGATGACACCTAAGAACGTGCAGGAAAGCGACACGACGTGGAACATTGCGGGCGATCCGCGTATTACCCGTGTGGGTGCCTTCATGCGAAAGTACTCGCTCGACGAGCTGCCGCAGATTTACAACGTCTTTCGCGGGGACATGGCGCTGGTCGGGCCGCGCCCAGAGCGGCCTGTTTTCGTGCAGCAATTCAACGAGGAACTTGCCGGCTACCGCGCGCGGCACCGCGTGCCCGTCGGGCTGACTGGCTGGGCCGCCGCGAACGGGCTGCGCGGGGATACGAGTATTCGCGAACGCGTCCAATTTGACAACTTCTACATCGAAAATTGGTCCCTCTGGCTGGACTTCAAGATCCTCGTCCTCACCATCGGCGCGGTGTTCAAGGGGAGCGGGTCCTAAATGCGTACAGAAAAGCCCATACGCGTTGTGCTTGGCGCCATGGCGCTGCGGCCGGGCGGCAGCGGAGTCCAGACCTACGAGCGCGAGCTCATTCGCGCCCTCGGTCGCTGCGATGCTCCCGACGTCGACTTTGCGGCCACCGTGCAGTCCGACGCTGTCGCGGAGCTGCCCTCTCGCGTAAAAGCCATTACCCGCCCCGTCGGCAGCGGAGCGAAGCGCGCCCTGTTCGGGCTCCTCCCAGCCGGACAGGCGGACGTGTTTCATTCGCTCGACGTGGACTTGCCTGTGGGGCAGCGCGGAACGTTAGTGGCGACGGTCCACGACATGTCCGTTTTCGATACTCCCTGGGCGATGAGCAAGGCCCGCGCCCGGGGTGAGCAAGCGCTGTTGCGCCGCAGTCTTCGGGCGGCGGACGTGCTCATCGCGGTCTCGGAGTTCACGGCGAAACGCGTCAAGGAATTGACAGGCCGCGTAGCTCGCGTCATCCCGCTTGCGCCCGCATCCTGGGTGAGGGTGCCCGGTGAGAAGGAAGTTGAGGCCGTCCGCGCCAAGTACGCCCTCCCGGAAAGTTTTGTGTTCCAGTTGGGGACGCTCGAACCCAGGAAGAAGCCAGACGTGGTCGCCGCGGCCGCGCAGCGCCTGGGGGTTCCCATGGTGCTTGCGGGCGCGGGCACGGATGCTCCCAACCTCGGCTTCCCAGCCAGAGGCTTGGGCTACGTCGATCGGGAGGACATCCCCGCGCTCTACCGCGCGGCCACCGTCGTGTGCTACGCATCGACCTATGAGGGCTTCGGCTTACCGCCTCTCGAGGCCATGGCCTGTGGCGCGGTTGTCGTTGCCAGCGACGTCGGGGGGATCAGGGACGCGGTGGGAGAGGGCGCGGTTCTCGTCGATACGTTGAGCTTTGACGCGTGGGTCGGTGCGCTGCAAGGCCCACTTTTTGACGCCGATCAGCGCGACCACCTCATCCGCCGCGCCGGGCAGCGCGTGGCCGAGATGAGCTGGGATACCGTTGCCCGCGAGACACTGACCGTCTACCGCGACGTCGTCTGAGGCGCGGCGGTGAAACAAAAGCCCGCCTTCCCGTGGGGAAAGGCGGGTTCAAGGTGGCGCTAGCTTAGGCCATCTTGTTCAGGGCGCGGGCCATGTTGGACTTCTTGTTCGCCGCGTTGTTGCGGTGGTAGACGCCCTTGGTCACGGCCTTGTCCAGCTTGCGGGACGCGATGCGCAGCTGCTCCTCGGCGGCAGCCTTGTCGCCGGACTCGACAGCTTCCTGGAATTTGCGGATCTCCGTGCGGGTGGCGGAGCGAACCGCCTTGTTGCGCAGGCGCCGCTTTTCATTGGTGAGGATGCGCTTCTTCTGCTGCTTGATGTTTGCCATGTTTAAAATACCTCTTGACGTCGGTTGAAACTGGAAAGACGCGGGCCCAAGGTCCTGCTCGCGTCGCGCTGCGTCCCGGATGCCTGGAGGCGCTCCGGGCGCGGACAACCCCTATAAGCTATCAGAGTTAAGGGGGAGGGCCAAAACGGCTACACCCAGTCGAAATGGTCGCGCAGGCGGTTGGCGATGCGCTCGAAACGGCGCGGAGGGATGTACGTTCCGCGGCGGTGGAGCTCCGACTCGGGGACCATCACCGTCTTGTCCAGGCGCACCCAGCAGGGATTGCCGTTATACTCCCACTCCCCGGAACCGATCCCCAACCAGTGCTCGCGCGTCGGGTGATCCTCCTCGGGGGAGATGAGAAGCCCCAGCACGTCGCGGTGCTCCCGACCGACAACGACGAGGGAGCGCTCCTGCGGGGGGTTGGTCGGCACGGTGACCCACACGACCTCGCCGGGTTCGGCCTGCCCATCCATGTCGGGGGCGTAATAGATGCTGCGCGCAACCTTCGCGGTCGGTTTGACCAGCAGTTGGGAGGCGATCTTGTGGCTGCGGTCTCGCGGCGTGCTGCCCAAACGTTCGTTGAGGAGCGCGAGGCCTTGGTCGAGTGCGCTGCTGCGGTGGCGCTTCGACCTGCGAAATAACATGGGCGACCTTTGGGGAGAGGTGGGTTTAGCGGGCGTGCGGTATGGCATTCAGACTACGTCCGTGTTGACGTGTGGACAAGCGGTTTTGGCAGTGTTTTGCCTGCGATTTTGAGCCGGTAAAGTGGACGGGACCATGGCTGCGCACATCGACAACTTCGCGGAAGTGACCTTCACGGATCCCGCCCACATCCGCAATTTCTGCATCATTGCCCACATCGACCACGGGAAATCGACCCTCGCGGACCGCATTTTGCAGTACTCCAAAGTGGTCAGCGAACGCGACATGCGCGAGCAATTCCTCGACAACATGGACATCGAGCGCGAGCGCGGCATCACCATCAAAGCGCAGAACGTGCGCCTACCGTGGACGCCCACCAGTGGCCCCTTCGTGGGCCAGCAAACCGTGCTCCAAATGATCGACACGCCCGGGCACGTCGACTTCTCCTACGAGGTGTCGCGCGCCCTCGAGGCGTGCGAGGGGGCCATTTTGCTTGTCGACGCAGCCCAGGGGATCGAGGCGCAAACGCTGGCCAACCTGTACATGGCGATGGACAACGACCTGGAGATCATCCCGGTCCTCAACAAGATTGACCTGCCAGCGGCGGACCCGGACAAGTACGCCCTCGAGATCGCGAACATCATCGGTGTCGAGCCGGAGGACGTGCTGCGCGTGTCCGGCAAGACGGGGCAGGGCGTGCCGGAGCTGCTAGATAAGTTGGTCGAGCTCGTTCCGCCGCCCACCTCGGAGCACGGGGCGGACGCCCCGGCGCGGGCGCTGATTTTCGATTCCGTCTACGACACGTACCGTGGCGTGGTCACTTACGTTCGCATGATTGACGGGACGCTGCGGCCGAACCAGCAGGTCACCATGATGAATACGGGTGTGCGCCACGAGATCCTCGAGATCGGGGTGGTCTCACCGACCATGAAGAAGACCGCGGGGCTCGGCCCGGGCGAGGTGGGCTACCTCATCACGGGCGTGAAAGACGTGCGAGAGACGCGCGTGGGGGACACGGTCACG